>CAZUBE010000016.1:0-49019 GCA_964618495.1 uncultured Allobrachymonas sp.
TACCCGCGCAGGCACGGCGGGTGATATTTTGGCTCCGATGGTGGTCAATGCACTCATCACCGAGGCTGCTGCGGCACGTCAGCGAGGCATTGCTGTACTGGCCGATACTGGTCAACAGATTGAAGTCAGCTTGCGGTTGCCAGTGCTTGCCGAGACAGGAATCATAGAGCCAGGAACATTCGTCGCGTATCAGGACGGCAACGTTGCCCGGTTGGGCATTGTGCGTTCCACGCAAGTCGAGGCTGGGATGCCGGAAGTCTGGCAGACCTTGGGAGTACAAAGCCATGTTTAATCTCTACGAACAGTTCCGCCAGCTTATCCCTAATCCGCCGTTGCTGGCAGGCACAGTAGTTGGAGCTGGCTCTGGCGTGGTAACCGTCGCCTTGCCCGGTGGCGGTTTGATCCGCGCACGCGGCAGCGCGTCCATTGGCCAGAAAGTATTCGTGCGTGATGACATCATCGAAGGAAGCGCACCCAGTCTGACACTGGAAGTCATTGAAATCTGAACCACATTTTTCTGTCAACCCCTGAACCCGCCCAAGAGGCGGGTTTCGCATTTCTGGAGATCTGTAATGAATGAACCTGAACAACGACCCGCCGCGATTGTGGAAAACCTGATTCTGCTACGCCGCGAGGACTTCGACGAACTGATTGACCTTGCCGCCGAACGCGGAGCCAAGCGCTGCCTTGCCCATCTTGGTCTAGAGAACGGCAGTGCAGCCAAGGACAACATCTCCTCGAAGATGGCCGTGCGCGCAACTTGATCCTGGAATGCCTGGCTCCAATGGTTTCCAATCGATGGCGAACGGTGTCTGATAGCGCACTCTCCCTGCGTACGGCCTGCGTGCCGGGATCGTCCTCTTCATTCACCAGATGACTGGCACTGCTGATGACCAGCCGAAACTGCCACTGCCCCTTGCGCTGGTGGCCTTCAATGGTGTAGCCGCCGCCTTCGCCCACCATGCTGAGGATGGTGGAGGGTGCAAGCTCGGCAGGATTCGTGTTCTTGCGGGCTGAGTCTGTTGTCTTGTGCGTTTTTTTCTCAGTCATAGCGCCCCCCAAAGTCCCCTGAAAGAGGTGCCTGTTTGTGATTCAAGTCAAATAGATCTCGTGCCACCTGGTCGATGACTTCACGCAGCTCCAAAATCTCAAGCCAGTCCAGCGGCAACGCCTCTAGCCCATGCATGGCGCCCAGCAGATTGCCGACGATGGCCCCGGTAGAGTTGCTGTCTCCATCATGGTTCACTGACAGCAAGAATGCTTTTCGGATGTTGTCGGTTTTGAGGCAGCAGTACACCGCGATGGCTAGCGCTTCTTTGGCAATCCAGCCTTCACCCAATGTATCCCCAATGGCGCCGCCCAGCAGACAGCCACGGTATCGTGAACGCTGGATTTCACTCATGGCGGTCACCAATCTCTTGATAGCCCGGTGCCAGCGTGGCGTTTGCTACCCCATAAAGCACCATGGGGTCGCGCAGCGCCAGGCGAATGTCTTCTGCCTGCAAATGGCGATCTGTTGAACAGTCCACGCCCCAACGCAGCAACATATAGCCGGCTACCGCTGCGCGAGCCCGCACTGTCAGAAATCCTTCCTGCATGCCATAGTCCATCTCAATTACTTGAGGTTTGGCTAAGCGGGGATGAGGTATGAGCGCCAGTTCCACGACGCGTGTCCACTGAATGTCGCGATCAAAACGCTCATGGACAGCAACGGCTTCATGTGGCATGGCTTGCACCTGCGTCATGCGCGTCAGTACAAAGTCCCGAAATTCACCCGACTTGCGATCAAAAGCGCGCACATGCCACCGCAAGCCGGTATCCACCACAGCAAAGGGAATGAGCACCCGTTGTGATGGCTCGCTACTCATGGAGTGATACATCACAGAAACCGGGGTTTTGCTGTAGATGGCCCGACAAATGGGTGCTAACACCTCAATCGTCGGCAAGCTCAAGGCTGCGGGATATTCGCAGGGCAACAAGGCAGAAAACCCTTCATTTGCAACTCCTGAAGCTCCTACTCCTTGCGTGATGCTGCTCAGCACATGCTTGGGGTCGTGGCGGAAGACAGGGGCAAACTCTGGCGTGATGCGATAGGTTTTGCTACTGCCATCGAGCATCAAGTTTTTTGGCGCGATTTCCTTGTAGAGCGCTAAATCCCTAGATACTCCTGATAGGGCAATGCGAAAACGGTCTGAGACATGCGTGCGGTTGACTTCGCCTGTGAACATCAGACGAAACTCAATAAAGGCAAGACGGTCACGCTGACCGTGGCCTAAGCCATCAAGCCGTAACAATCCATCCTTGGGTGTAGTACTCATGGCTTGCACCTGAATTGATATATTCCCATAATAGGAATTATATCAACCTGTTTTGATGCTGTCTAGTGTAGACAAACAAACAGCGCCTGCGAAGAAAGCGAAGTTGCGAAGTTATTTGCAAATCAACAAGTTACGGGGCGAAGAAATTCAATCTGCCGCCATTCTTCGCCAATATAAACAGGCGTTCTCTCGCTACACTCAGTACTGCGGCGCCGCCGGGATGAGTGTGTAGAGCAATACCGGGCGACCTACGCCGGTTTCCGAATGCTGCCGGTTGACCTGCACCCACGGGGGGCTGCGTGTCAGAAGAGCCTCGATGGCTTGATCGATATCGGCTTTACTGGCATGCCCAGCAAAACACTGGCTGCTGATTTCCCAACGGCTTGCCGTCCCTTTTTCTCGCAAGAACCGCGCCAACTGCTCAGCCATCGCATCCACCCGTGCAGCCGCCCGCTCATCTCTGGCATTGCTGAACACAAACTGCACAGTTTGTGTGCCCAGTCGAATCCACGCCAGCGCGCTTACCAGATGCTGTTCGGCAATCTCCAGCTCCAAATCAGTCAAGGCCAGCACCATGGCGATGCGCAGCAGCATGGGTGCGCGCCGCTACAGCAGGGCAATCACACGCTCGCCACCCACAGCAGCCCCCAATTCACTGCGGTACAACTCGGCGTAAAGCGTCTGTGCTTGCGGTGAAAGCCGCATCGCAAGCTGGTTGTGCCCTTCCATATTCTGCGCCTGTGCAAATGCCAGTACGCTTTGCACCCTGCGTGCCAGCGCCTCGATCTTGGCTACTGGCGTGGATTGTGGAAACGGCAACACCTGACTGCGTTCAGCCCATACCATCAAAAACCGGTTGGCAAAACCATTGCTCATGTCCCGGCTGGACATCAAGGACTTGAGTTCATGGGGTGTGATGGCACCAGTGACGGCCACATGGGGGTGGCTGGCGTACAAGCGGTTGGTCTTGGTGGCGGGTTTCAAGCACATCCCATCCCAGCAATCGCGCAGCGCCGTGGACAGGGCATTGCCCGTGCGTCTGGCCTGGTGCAGCACATTGGCAAACTCCGATTCCTGCACCCACAGGCGTTTGTCCTGGATGGGCTCGGCGGACTGCCTTCCAAACTGGTAGCCATCGTGAATCAGCATCACCAGTCCCTCTCGGGTGGACAAACCACCTCGGTGCACTTGAGGTGCCCAGCCCGTGCTGTGCGCAGTGTCCATCTCCCGCAGGGACTGATCGATGCGGGTCACCAAAGCCACGGCATCACCTTTGCGACCACGGCCTGAACGCCCGATGTGCAAGCCAAACAGTCGGGCATGATGGAAGGTATTTCCCACCGGCAGGCAAGGCCCACGTCCGATGCAGGCGGATAAGTACACCAAAAAATTCAGGGCAATGGCATAGGGACTCGCCTCACTGCTGCTGGCGCCCACGCGTGCCACATCCCCAACCAGACCATACAAAGCCTCGGGCGAGCCTTGCGGCACATTCTTGTGGACAGTTTCTTCTTCGTCGCTCCTGCCTTCGCCACCGCTGATATCACGCATCACCAGACGCAGTGGCGGGTTTTGGGGCGCTTGTGGTGGTTCATGCCCCATCATTGGCTGAGGGCTTCGGTGGCCACAATGGTTTCGAACTGCGTGGCCACATCGGGCTGATGCGTGCGCAGGTATTTGGCGACCGCCTTGTTGTCCATGAGTTTGGCCAGATAGCCCCGCGCCAGCACCAAAACCAGGGTGTCCTGACCGAAGCTCTCTTCCATCACCTTGTACTGCTCATACAGGTTGCTCATCTCGCGCTCCATATGCGCCATCTGCTCAGCGCTCACCCCTTTGACCTTTTTGGCTTTGGATTCGACCAATTCTTCCGGCGGGGTGCCTGCCAGCAGGGCTTCGGCAAAGGACGCGGTGAGGCTGTTGGCAGAAATCATGGTCTCCACACACTCGACTTGGCGCAGCGGCTTCATTTTGCGCAGCACCCGTCCCACGTCAGCAGAAAAGTGCTGCACCTTGAGCAGTTCCACCGCCTCTGGGCAAATGCCGTCAAGCAAATTGACCTTGGCCATGATTTGCTGGACGCTAACAGCCAGTGCATTCGCAATGCGGTCGGCAGAGAAGCCTCGTTCGACTGCACGCCGAATCATGTAGTGCTCCTGTATCGTTGCCAGCCGATTGACCCGGTTGTTGTAGGTGTAACTCTCATCATCCGTGGCCATCAGGCAGGGCGCATCTGCAAACCCCAGATCCTGCAAAGCCACCAAGCGGATGTGGCCATCCAGGATGAGATAGCGCGGCTGTTTTTTGTCGGGCTGGATGATGGTGAGCGGTTCAATCAGCCCTACTTCACCGATCGAGGCTTTGATCTGTTTGAACTTGCGCGAGCTTTGGATGGCCTGCGGTGTTTTGCGGGACGGGAACAACTGCGCCAAGGGCACCAGCAGGGGCTCGGGCACAAAACCCAGAGGAATTTGTTTCATGTGGATTGCCCCTCAGGCCACAGCCTATCGGCCAAATAGCTGGGCAGATCTACCAATCCCTCGGCGCGCAGCAGCGTTGCAAAATGCTCATCGGCAAACAGCTGACGCAAGGCTCCCACAATGAACAACAAGCGCCGCTGGGTGAATTCTGCTTTTTTGATGAAGAGTTTTTGCCGCTCCACTTCCTTTTGGTAGCTGCGCACCAGACTGATGGAGCTGACATCGCTGGTTTTGCACGAACCCGAGCGGGCGATGGAACGCCCTAAGGTGCGGCGCTGTTGCACCAGTTTTTTGGCGCGGATGAGTTGCTTGCCCCGCAGTTGCCCGGACTCATAGGCCTCTTGCAGCGCGGCTTGTATGGCCTTGTCGTCATTGCCGCCTCGGGCAATTTCCAGTGCGGCATTTAGCGCGATGTTGCCTGCCTCCACTGCAGCCAACAGACGCTCCTCGCCCTGCTCCAGCAGGTTGGTGATGCCATGCACATATTCAAGGCTGAGTCCTGTCTTGTCAGCGATGGCTTTTTTGTCGTAGCCTTGCTCGACCAATTGCTCAATGCCCGCCAGCAACTCTAACGGGCTGAATTTGCGCCGGGCGATGTTTTCTGCAAGGCTCATGATGTAGGCGTCTTCATCGCCGACATCCAGCACGATGGCTGGAATTTCCGCATGGCCCAGGGACTGAAAGGCTTTGAGCCGACCCTCGCCGCAGATGAGCAGGTAGCGTGCGCTGCCGTCGTTGGTTTGGCGTGGGGTGACCGTGATGGGCTTTTTGAGGCCGATGGTCTGGATATTCTCAACAATGCTGCTGAATACTTTGGCATTGCGATCGCGCGGGTTCATCACTTCGATGGCGTCCACGGGGATGTGCTGCAGGCGCCCCTGTCGGTGGGTTTTGATCATGCGGCCCTCCGCAAACGGGTGCGCTGCGCCATGCCCCAGAAATAGTCCAGGGTGTCAAAGCGGTAGCTCTCTAACTCAATCGCGTTGTTCTCTGCTAGGGAAATGCGCTCACCGCCGAAGTCCAGTTTGGGCAGCAGGTAGTAGTCCAGCGCATCCTGGTTGCTGCTGCCCATGCGCACCACCACGGTGATGTCGGGTTGCAGCCCGGTGTCAAAGCGCACTTTCCAGCGCCTGCCGCCACCCTCCAATGCATGGCAGCGGGCCAGTACAACGGAAACCTTGATTTCGCCATTGAGCCAAAGCAGGTCACTTTCGGCATCCTGGCTGAGCACGCCCCCCATCGCGGCAATCTGCTGCTCGGTTTGCGCCATGACCTGGGGGTGCAAGCGCCGCAGCATCTGGTTGATTTCGATGTAGCGGTAGTCCCGCTGCGGGTCATAACCCACGGCCTCATAGGCTCGAATCAAACTGCCAAAGTGGTGCACATATGTGGCTGATGACGGCATGCCCTCGGTTTCGTTGATCACCATGCCCGACAAAAAGCCCCTGCGTTCATACAGGTTGCGCAGCTTGTTAATCAGCTCTTCGCGCGAATAGCGGTGTGCACGCGCCTTTAGAATGCCTTGCGCCAGATAGAACCGATCTGGCGGCACAATGGCTTCAAAGGCTTTTTCTTTCTTGATCCACATCTCCGGCTCATTGATGACCCGATGTTTTTTGAGTTTGAAGGAAACGCGGTTGTAGATGTTGTTGCCGATGTATTTTTCGTTGGTGAGAACCTCCTGCACTGTGCCCCGAGTCCAGGCGCGCTGCAGGTCGGTTTGGATGCCGCGCTCGTTGAGGCGGGTGGCGATTTGGGCCTCGGACAAGCCTTCGTCGATGAACCAGTCGTAGATGTCATTGACCACCTTGACCTCTGCATCCGGCCCCGGCATCAAAATCACCCGGTCGGTTTGCAGACTTTTGTGTTCCCCACGCGAGAGCTCCGATTTGATGCTGCCGCTTTGATCCACCAGCACGCGGCGCAGGCCATAGCCCGCCGGGCCGCCTTGACGAAACCCCAATTCAATCAACCGACACTGGCCCGCGAACACCTTGGTGGACAATTCGCGGCTGTACTCGCCTGCCATCGCGCGTTTGACGCCTTTGACGATGGTTGAAACGGGTGAGCCATCGTTTTCGAACTGCTCGGCGCAATAGACGACGCGTTTGCCTTCGCGCCGACAGATGTATTCGTAGTAGGCGCCCTCGTCCGCATCCTGAAACCGCCCCCAGCGGCTGATGTCGTAGACCAGAATCAGCGTGAAGTCGGCATCGGGCGAGCGCACATCCTTGAGCAGTTGCTGCAGCGCCGGGCGCCCGTCGATGGTCAAGCCGCTTTTGCCCGCATCGGTGTAGGTGCGCACGATGTCGATGCCGTTTTTGGCAGCGTAGTCCTTGATACGATCGCTCTGGTTCTCTGTGGAGTACTGCTGGTGCTCGGTGGACATGCGCACATACTGAACGGCGCGCAGACGTGGACGCTCACCTCCTGCTGCGCTTGGGCTTTGCACATGGGGTGATCCGTGAGGTGGCGCATGGGATGGCTCAGACCTTGAAGTCTGCGGCTGCTCCGAGGGGTGTGTGGTAGGTGTTGCGTTGTGGTGTTCCATGAAATTCGCGCCAGGTGAAGGGGATGCATTCACCGACCTGTATGGCAAACGGCGTTTTACGCTTTAGCCATGGCGCTGCCAAACAGGCTGACAGCCTCCCTTCACGCGGGCAGCCAGATCAACCAAGTCTGACCCGTCCCCTCGAAATTGACGACCAGTAAACACATTACCCTGTAACGATAAAGGTCAAAGGGCATGCGGCCTATAAGCTTCATCTTTGCAATCACATGGCAAGTCGGCCAGATCCTGGTAGCCGCAGTGATCCTTCCTAAATGCTTGATACGAAAGTGATTTCGACCAACAACGCGTCTGTCTTTGCAACCCCAAGCGAGGGCACAGGCCGGATGGCATACAGACCCGGGCGCAAGTGCTGGAGCGGGTTTGACGCGTCTGTCTTTGCAATCACGTCAGAGCGCGTTGCCACGTTGCGCTGGCGTTGTTTTTTGCGGTTGCTGGCCGCATACTGCTGTCGAGATTGTCGGTACTGGCTCCAGTAGTCCTGGTTGTTCTGTGCCCACTTGCGCTGGGCATCGCGCTTTGCCAGCACAAAATCGGGATCTGATAGGCGCTGGCGTTCTTGCCATTTGCGCTTGCGGGCTTTCTGGCAGTCGGGTGCGGAACAGTAGGTTTGCCGGGGGTTGCGCAGTGCGGTGAACAGTTGGCCGCAGTGGGCGCAGATTTTGCAGGTCATGGGCGTTTCTCCTTGTGAAAAACGCACAGCCTGGGCAGGACCCGACGTACCATCTGTCATCCAGACGAGACAGCTGGTGCGGGCCAAGCAAGTAAAGCCCGTTGAAATAGGTGTTTTATATATTAAAGAATGGTTTAATATGACAAGTTGTCATTCAAATTCGTTTGAACAGTAGTCCTGAAAGTTGAGCCCATCCCCGCCATGAGCCGCAGCCATCGCAAAACACCCATCTTTGGCCACACCACCGCCCGCTCGGAAGCGGGCGACAAGCGGCTGTGGCACAAGCGTTGGCGTGCGCGTGAGCGCGACCAGTTGAGCAGTGTTGGTGCCAACAGCGATCTGATGCCGGTGCACCGTCGTGAGGTCTCTAGCACTTGGGATATGGCTAAAGATGGCAAGTCCTGGTTTGCACCCCATAGGCAAGTGGTGATAGCACAGCATGTGGTTGAGCGCAAAGCCTCCACCAAACCGGAGCGCAAAGCTCTGCAGGCAAGGCTGATGGCCAAGTGGAGAAGCAAATGAGTCGCTCCCAGTCGGGTCGTTCAGGCCGTTCAGTTCGCAACACACCGTGCGAAACAGGCCGCTATGTGGTGTCGACTACTTTGGGCGAGGCAGTGCAAGCTTGCGTGCCGCATGCACTGCCACGGGGCAGAAAAAGAACCGGAGTTATGTGTATCAAGGCAATGTGGAAAAGTTGAGTCAGTAGCCCTGCAGTCCGTCCCGGGCAGTCTGCGGTAATTAATGGCCACATTCGCCGCATATTTTGCGTAGATTTCTTGTGTTCACGGCAAATAGGGTGTCTAATATCCACATGAAAAGCGGTGAATCTCTCTACATCTGGCAAGCGGCCGACTGGCCAAACTGGCGCTACGACCTGTCGGCGCTAACCGGGGTACTGACCGATGTCAGCCGCGCCCAGGGATTATTGTTAGGTCGTTTGGCTGACGTGGGCATGGCGTTGCGCGATCAGGCCAGTCTTGGAGCGTTGACCGAGGATGTGCTCAAAACCAGTGAGATCGAAGGCGAAGTGCTGAATGCAGCATCCGTGCGCTCGTCCATCGCCAGGCGCCTGGGTGTGGACATTGGCGCGCTAACCCTGGTCGACCGGCACGTCGAGGGCGTGGTCGAGATGGTGCTGGATGCCACCTCACATGGTGCTGACCCATTGACCGCCGAGCGCCTGTTTGGCTGGCACGCGGCGCTGTTTCCGACCGGGTACTCGGGCATGAACAAAATCGCCATCGGTCAATGGCGCGATGATGCCGATGGGCCCATGCAGGTGGTGTCGGGCCCGGTGGGGCGACGCAAGGTTCATTTTCAGGCACCGCCCGCCACTGTGTTGCCATCCGAGGTGGCCCAGTTTTTGACATGGGCAAACGATCAGACAGAAGTGCCCGCGCTCATCAAGGCAGGCTTGGCGCATCTGTGGTTCGTGACGCTGCACCCCTTCGACGACGGCAATGGGCGCATCGCCCGTGCTGTGGGGGATCTGTTTTTGGCCCGTGCTGATGGCAGCCCGCAGCGTTTCTACAGCCTGTCGGCACAGATACAGCGCGAGCGCAATGATTATTACGATGTTCTGGAGCGCACGCAAAAGGGTACACTCGATGTCACGGATTGGTTGTTGTGGTTCCTGGGCACCCTGGGGCGCGCCATTGCCAGTGCGCAGACCACATTGGATGCCGTACTGCTCAAGACGCGATTTTGGCAACGCTGGGCAGGCCGGCCCTTGAACGAACGGCAAGTGAAGATGCTCAACCGGCTATTGGATGGGTTCGACGGCAAGCTCACCAGCAGCAAGTGGGCAGCAATTGCCAAGTGTTCGCCTGACACGGCATTGCGCGACATCACACAGTTGCTGGAACTCGGGGTGCTGAAAAAAACGCCGGGCGGTGGTCGCAGTACAGGCTACGAGCTGGCCGACTCGGATGTCAGTGGCTGATCGAGATCAACCTTGACTTTTCCACCTCAAGCAAAATCGTCAAGAATGTGGGTGGCGGCGAGTGTAATCGGCGCGCTCAGTTGCAAGCTCATACTGCGCTGGTGCTCCAAGGTGCCTTGACGGTCATGAGGCGTTCAAGTCCGGGATTCGTATGCAAGGGCGCATCAATCATGGCAGTGAACAGCTTGAATTTGTTAGCATCCAGATTGAAAAAGACCTGATCCAGTATCACGGCCTGTGCCCGATCACAAGCTGCTTCAAGCATGAAATCCGAACGGTTCTTGCCGAGCAAGCTGGCGGCGTGATCGATCAGATCACGTTGTTCAGGCAGTGCCCGCAAATTGATAGCGACGTCACGCATGGATATTTCCTGTTCGTGTGTATACAGCAGATATGCAAATTGTGGCACGCCGTATAGCCGTTGTCATTACCTGTACTAACCAAAACTTAATCTGACATTTCATTAAAATTGCCCCACAAGGCAAGAAAGGAAGTCAGATGACCAACGAACAAAAGATCATACGCAACAAAGTAGGACTGCTCAAACTCGCCGAGCAGCTCGACAGTGTATCCATGAAAACGGCCAAATGATCCAGCATAGGGACTGAATAGTAACGCTTTTCTCTCTGTCTCGGACAGAGGATATGCCATGGTGCGTTTATGGGCTGAGTTTTCCGATACAAAAATCAAGGTATGAAATGGCCAAACGATCTGATACGCTCGAAACCGTTTTACTCGCTGTTGAATTGTTGCGGCGCATTCCGCGTGGGCGGCGGGTAACGGCCAGTGAGCTGCACCAGCAACTCAAAGACACGGGTATTGAGCGCGATTTGCGCACCATCCAGCGGCAACTGGAAATGCTAAGCGCGCATTTCGAGATTGAACGCGATGATCGCAGTAAACCCTATGGTTATCGCTGGCTGGAACGTGCCAAAGCATTGGCTCTGCCCAACCTTACGCCGCAAGAGTCACTCCTGCTGCAACTGGCAGAAGAGCACCTCAAACACCTTTTGCCTGCGCGATTGATGAAGTCTATGGACGCGTTTTTTAGTCAGGCCAAGCGCAACCTTGGGCCCGATAGCAATGCGCGACTGGAGCGGGAATGGCCTGATAAGGTGCGCGTGGTAGCCACAAGCCAGCCGCTGCTGCCACCAACACTCGCCTCAGGAGTGTTTGAAACCGTCAGCGAAGCACTTTACAGTAACCGGTGGCTGTACTTGGATTACAAAAATGCCAGCGGCAAGCGCAGCAAGGCCGATGTCATGCCTCTGGGGTTGGCGCAACAAGGGCCGCGCCTCTACCTTGTTTGCCGCTATCGTGGATATGAAAATGAACGCAGTCTGGCTTTGCATCGCATTATTTCGGCTGAAATGTCCACACTCACTTTCGAGCGTCCAGCATCGTTCAGTCTGAAAAACTATGACGACGATGGGCGCTTTGGTTTTGGAGAAGGGGGGCGAATCGTCCTGTCTTTTTGCATAACACGTAATGCAGGCCAACACCTGTTAGAGTCGCCCTTGTCTAACGATCAGAAGGCAGTAGAAACAGAAGACGGTCATCTCAAAATCAGTGCCACAGTTGTTGATAGCGCGATGCTTGACTGGTGGTTGCGGGGGTTTGGGGATGCGATTGCTGATGTGCAGAAACATCCATGCTGCTGCGCTAGCTGCTGATCAGATGTAGTGAGGAACTGCGCTTGTCAGGACATCCAACGAGTTAATTTCGTTGGATGTCATGGATTGCAGGATGCTATGATTTTCTGATATGAACCTGTCTCAGCACGAGGGGTGAATGCTTAGCTTTTCGGCCTTGAGGTACAGGTCTTTTGTCTGGATAAAACCATAGACGAGAGCAGAAGTGCAAGAGCGTAGATGCTAGCCACACCCTTGCGCTTATTTTTAAAATCAAAGGCTATCGCCAAAATCTGCCCTGAACTGCGCCACCAGTTTTTGCTGCCAGTCGCAGGTGGGGGCAAGGCGGCCGTAGAAGAAGCGCAGAATAGCAGGTTCTTCTACAAAGCGCAGACCGCCGATGAGTTTGCGGTGGCTGTATAGCCAGACAATGCGGTCTATGGCGTATTGCACTTGCGACAAGGTAAATACGCGTCGTGGCATGGCCAGACGTAACAGTTCCATATTGGCCATGATTTCGCTGCCGTCAGGCTCCCGTTGCTCTGACATGGTGCCGCGCTCCATGCCGCGCACGCCGCCGGCGATGTACAGTGCTGCTGCCAGCGCACCTGCGGGATATTGCGCTTGCGGGATGTGATCTAGAAACTCCATTACGTTGATGTGGCAACCCAAGCCGCCCGGGGGAGTGATGACAGGGATGCCGGCTTTTTGCAGTTCGCTAACCATATAGGCGATGAATTGCGGCCCCTGGCTGATGACTTCTTCGTCCATGGTTTCGTCCAGACCTACAGTCAGCGCTTCCATTTCGCGAACTGACATGCCGCCGTAGGTCAGAAAGCCCTCGTACAGTGGCACCAGACCACGCATTTTTTCAAACAGTTCTTTGTTGCGGATGCAGATGCCGCCGCCACGGGCGCAGCCCAGTTTGCGTGCCGAAAAGTAGATGATGTCGCACAGGTCAGCCAGTTTGCGGGTGATTTCGCGGATGGACAGGTTTTTGCAGGATGCTTCGCGCTGTTTGATCAGGTACAGGTTGTCGGCCAGCAGGCTGGCATCAAGCACCAGCAGCAGGCCGTGCTGGTCGCAGACTTTGCGGATGTCTGCCAGATTTTGTACCGAGAACGGCTGCCCACCAATCAGGTTGGTGCCTGCTTCCATGCGGACGAAGGCGATTTTTTCAGCGCCGTGCTGTTGCACCAATCCTTGCAGGCGGGCTACATCCATATCGCCTTTGAACGGTTCGGTGCTGCACACTTCAAGCCCTTTGCTGGCAATGATTTCTTCCACTGTGCCGCCGTTGCGCATAATGTGCGCCTTGGTGGTGGTAAAGTGGTAATTCATGGGCACAATCGTGCCGGGTTTGACGAGGGTTTGCGACAGGATGTTTTCGCAGGCACGGCCTTGGTGCGCGGGCAAGAAATAGTCGAGTCCGAAAATCTCGTGCAGTTTGCTTTCCAAGCGTGTGTAAGTGGCGCTGCCAGCGTAGCTGTCATCGGCAATCATCATGGCCGCTTGTTGCTGGTCGCTCATGGCATTTACGCCGCTGTCGGTCAGCATGTCCATAAACACATCCTTGTTTTGCAGCAGGAAAGTGTTATTGCCTGCTTCGGTGATAGCCTGCAAGCGTTGCTCGACGGGAGGCAGATTGAGTTTCTGGACAATGCGAACCTTGTGCATTTCCAGCGGAATTTGCTTTCCATTAAAAAAAGAAACATGAGCCATCGTTATTCCCCTAATAAAAAAACAAGAAACCGGTAAACAGGCGGGCATACATGCATGGTTTGTACGCCGCAAGCAATCGCGCCATTATGCTCCTTGCGCAGTATGTTTTTGTGCATAAAACTTGTATCATGGACAAGGTCATGCTGGCTGGCTAAGAGGTATTTTTGCTGGTGATTTTTCAATTTGGTTGAAAGGAAAAGATTATGGCAAAGCATCGTACTCTGGTTTTTTCACGCACATCCGCATTGCGCGTTCCTGCGCTGGCGGTTTCGGTTGCTGTGTTGCTGGCGGCATGCGGTCAGCAGCAATCAGCGCAAATAAAACGTCCCCCGCCAGCACCAAACCCCATGAGCATGGCGGAGGCACCCGGCACCAATCCGATTGCGATCAGATCACCTCGCGACAACATGGCAGTGAGCGCCCCTGCGCCACGCAATGAAGTCCGCCCACTGCAGGCCAACCGCGAAAAATACGGTGAAATCACAACCAACCCCGTGCGCGAAACGGCCAAAGAGCCAGTTTCCACCTTCAGTATTGATGTAGATACAGGTAGCTATTCCAATGTGAGGCGCTTTTTAACGCAAGGCCAGCTGCCGCCCGTAGATGCCGTGCGGGTTGAGGAATTGGTGAATTATTTCCCTTACCAGTACGCACAACAAGATCCCTCTGGCCGTCCGTTTACTGTGCAGACCGAAGTTGCGCAATCACCTTGGAAGGATGATGCACAACTGCTGCGTATTGGTATAGGTGCGGTTAACCAGTCACTGGGCAGCCTGCTGCCTGCCAATCTGGTGTTTTTGATTGACATATCAGGCTCAATGGATGCACCCAACAAGCTGCCACTGGTGAAAAAGACTTTAAGCCTGCTGGTGCAGCAATTGCGGCCGCAAGACAAAGTAACCATCATCACTTACGCCAGCGGCGAACAACTGGTGCTGCCGCCTACATCAGGGGCAGACAAAGAAGCCATCATGCAAGCCATTCATCCGCTGCGCGCCAGCGGTGCAACGGCAGGCGCAGATGCCATTCAGATGGCTTACCGAGAAGCCGCCAAATCGTTTATCCCCAATGGCATTAACCGCATTTTTCTGGCAACCGATGGCGACTTCAACGTAGGCATTACCGACTTCAAAACCTTGAAAGGCATGGTGGCTGAAAAACGCAAGGCGGGCATTTCGCTCACCACCTTGGGTTTTGGCATTGACAACTACAACGAGCGCTTGATGGAGCAACTGGCCGATGCGGGTGACGGCAACTACAGTTATATCGACAACGAGCGCGAAGCCCGCAAAGTGCTCAAAGACCAGCTCACCTCCACGCTGGCAACAGTGGCGCAAGATGTGAAAATCCAGGTCGAATTCAATCCCGCCACCGTCAGCCAATACCGCCTGATTGGTTACGAAAACCGCATGTTGAACAAAGAAGATTTCAACAACGACAACGTAGATGCTGGAGACATTGGTGCAGGGCATACTGTTACTGCACTGTATGAAATCATCCCCTCAGGCAAGTCCGGTTGGATGCCAGCCAGCCGCTACCAGCCAGCAGGCAAAAAACCAGCAGGGCTGAATCAGGAATATGCCTATATCAATATCCGCTACAAACCCGTAGGCGCAAGCAAAAGCGAATTGATCAGCACCCCGGTGCCAATCAGCACCAAGCCGCTGCAACAGGCCAGCAGTGATACGCGCTTTGCCGTAGCTGTGGCTGCTTATGGGCAATTGCTGCGCGGTGGCCAATACACAGGTAAATGGGGCTGGAGCGATACGCGCATTTTGGCGCAAGGCGCATTGGGTAAAGACGAGTTTGGCCTGCGTGCCGAGTTTGTCGAGTTGCTGCAAGCCGCAGAAAGCCTAAGCGCCAAGAAACCTGCGGCCAAGGCTGAATCTGGACAAAACTGACAGCGACCAAAGCAAGGCAGGCGCGGGTAAATGCCTGCAATGCAGCATTGAGGTAATGGCCAAATGGCTGACTTAGGATAAAAACACCCAATTCGCTGCTAAACTCGCCCTGTCATTGGGGAGTAGCCGCCCTTTATTGTGCGTAACGCGCAATAAAGGGGTTTACATCAACACACTTGGCCAGCAGGCCATGGCGTAAACAGTTTGCACACCTGGCAAGACCTTTGACCACAACAACCCCGGCATGGCCGGCGGGGTGGTTGTGGTCAATCGTCAAAAACCGGCCGAGGTAAATTTATGCAATCGCTACTCGTTTCTACTGGTGTTGTTGCCTTGGCCGAAATTGGTGACAAAACCCAGTTGTTAGCCTTTATTCTCGCCACTCGCTTCAAAAAGCCTATACCAATCATTTTGGGTATTTTGTTAGCCACCATCATTAACCATGGTCTGGCAGGCGCTTTGGGCGCATGGATAACGGCTGCCGTAAGCCCCGCTGTTTTACGTTGGGTGCTGGGCTTGTCTTTTCTCGGCATGGCTGCATGGACGCTTATTCCTGACAAAATCAGCGATGAAGAAGCACAGACTACCCAACGTTTAGGTGTATTCGGGGCAACCTTCGTTACTTTTTTCCTAGCAGAAATGGGCGACAAAACCCAAATTGCCACTATTGCCATGGCTGCGCACTACTCGTCATCCTTGATGGTGGTGATAGGCACTACGCTGGGCATGTTGATTGCCAACGTACCAGCCGTGCTCGTAGGTGAAAAATTGGCCCACAAAATCCCCATGCGCGTAATCCACAGCATAGCTGCCGCGATATTTGTATTGCTTGGAATTGCTACGCTGCTGGGAGCAGGGGAGAGGCTGGGCTTTTGATAAGTAAATAGTAGGTAGTGGGCGCGAACATCCGCCAGTAATGCAGAAATGCCATTACACTAGCAGAACAAATAGTTTGCTTATATTCATCTGCCAATAATGCACCGCCCACTTCTTTCATTGTCGCTGCAATTTGGTAAAGGCATAGCTGAATTGCCGAAGCATCGCGCTGCCCTGCCGCGCCATAGTGTGCAACGCTGGCTGCGCCATGCCCTGCAAGCCGATGTGCAAGTTGCAGAGATTACTGTACGTATCGTTGGCGAGCAAGAAGCGCAATCACTGAACCACACTTATCGCCAGCGCAACTATGCTACCAATGTGCTGACTTTTGACTATAGCCCGGCACCTATGGTTTGTGCCGATTTGGTGCTTTGCGCCGAGGTGGTCGCGCGCGAAGCAGCCGAGCAGGGTAAAACCTTGAATGCACACTATGCCCACTTGCTTGTGCACGGAGCTCTTCATGCACAGGGTTTTGATCACGAAAACGATGAAGTTGAAGCAGAGACCATGGAGGCCGAAGAAAGCCGCATTTTGTGTGGTTTGGGGCTTGGTGATCCGTATGCTGAGGTTTGATACTGATTGAATAGCAGATGGAAATGAAATTGTGCAGACTCATGAAATGAAACCAAATGCAGTAATTGGGCTTGCGTTGCTTGCACAATGATTTTTTAAAAGTATTGAAACTGGAAAATGTGTGATTTTGACCACAGTTACGGCGCTTATTTTGAGTAAAACAACACACGGAACAAGCGCACCGTTATGATGGAGCACATTAATGTGAATGTAAGGGAAAGTAATTTGTCAGAAGTTGATCTGGCTTGTTGCTAAAACCGTTTTGAAGCTCGCAAAAAACAAGCAGGTATATGCTGTAGGAGGCAATATTGGTCTCGCTGGATAACATTTTTAGAAAAAAGCCACAGGCTGTGGTGGGGCTGGATATAGGCAGCACCAGCATTCGCTTGGTTGAGCTGAATAAAACCGCTTCAGGTAAGTGGGTGCTTGAGTGCTGCCTGGTAGAGCTGCTGCAACCCAATGTTGTGGCTCCAGACGGCAGCATTGAGCAGTTTGACCTGCTGGCGGGTGCGGTGCGCCGTATTGTTAAAAAATCTGGAACACGTGCAAAACAGATTGTGGCGGCATTGCCTGCATCAGCGGTAATCGCTAAAAAAGTAGTTTTGCCGGAAGGTTTGGGCGATGATGAAATGGATCGCCAGATTGAAGGCGAAGCCAGTCAGTACATCCCTTTCTCGCTGGATGAAGTCAGTATCGATTACTACATCATGGGGTCATCTGCTACATCAGTTGGTGATGAAGATGTGATGATCGTGGCAGCCCGCAAAGAAAGAGTTGATGATATGCAGGCATTGATGAATGCGGCAGGTCTGAATCTGAAAGTTCTTGATGTGGCATCGTATGCGGCGCAGGCTGCTGCTGAACGCATTATTGAAAATCTACCCAACGCAGGCAAAGGCGCGCTGATTGCGCTAACGCACGTAGGAGCGTCCAGTACCTATGTGTATGTCATGCGTAATGGAGAGGTGCTGTTTGAGAGAGAGCAGGCCTTTGGAGGTGTCCAGCTTACACAGCATATTGCGCGTCTGTACGGCATGACATACGAGGAAGCCGAATCCAAGAAAGTGGCAGGTCAGTTGCCTGATGATTATGCCCATGTGGTACTGCAGCCGTTTATTGAGCGCGTGGCACAAGAAATACAGAACATTTTGCAATTTTTCTACAACAGTACGCCTTACAACCAGACTGATTATGTTTTGCTTTCTGGAGGTTCGGCCTCTTTGCCGAAGTTGAATGATGCAGTGACCAAAGCCACAGGGGCGGCCTGCCTGTTGGCAAACCCCTTTGATGGCATGGAAATGGGTGCACAGGTGCAGGATCGCAAGTTGCGTCGTGACGCACCAGCCTTTCTAACTGCTTGCGGTTTGGCAATGCGGAGGTTCACATCGTGATTTTGGTCAATCTTTTACCACACCGCGAAGAGGCACGTAAGCGCCGTAAACAGGCGTTTAACACCGTGATGGGCATGGCTGCAGCTGCCGGTTTGGCGTTGGGCGGCATGGGCTGGCTCTACAACAATATGCGCATCAGCAATCAGGAAGATGTTAACGCCTTCATCAAGTCTGAAAATGAACGCCTCGCAATAAAGATCAAAGACGTTGAAGGTGTTGAAGCCGAAATTGCAGCTCTGCGCGAACGCCAGAAAGCAGTAGAGAGTCTGCAGCAGGAGCGCAATGACCCGGTCAAATTGTTTAATGAGCTGTCAGCCAAAATGCCCGATGGTCTTTTTCTGGTTAGCATCAGGCAGACCAATGATCAGGTTGAGGTGCAGGGTATTGCGCAATCCAACGAGCGTGTTTCCGAATTTTTGCGTAATTTGCGCGACTCGGAGATGCTGGCAAAAAGCCCGCAGCTTGATGAAACCGTTGTTCAGGATATTGCTTTGTCGAACAAGGGTGGCAAAAGCAGGGTCTATAGTTTCAAAATGGTTTTGACTTTGAAGAAGCCTGAAAAGCCAGGTGAAAAAAAAGTGTCGGCAGGCGGGGCGCAGAAGCCATCTGCTTCGGGCGGTGCATAAAGGACACATACCATGGTGATATTCAAAAAATCAGCTAAGCCTAAAAAGAAGGCTCAAGAGAAAAAGTCAATAGCGGTTTCGTTTGCCGAAATCTGGCAAACCGTAACCAGCCAGTTTCAGGGGCTTGATTGGCGCAATCCGGTCACCTTGCCAGTGTTGCCCAAGGTGTTGTTGTGCACAGGTATTGCGGCGCTGGCTTTTGTTATGGTCTGGGTCTTGGTGATGCGTAGTCAAATGGAAGAATTGACAGAAAAACGCCAGCAAGAAGAAACACTAAAGCAGGAGTTTGTTGATAAAACGGCCAAAGTTGCCAATTTGGGACCTTTGACCAGACAGCGCCAGCAGGCGGAAGAATACGTGGCACAGCTTGAAAAGCAGCTGCCTGGCAAATCTGAAATGGACGCCTTGCTGTCTGATATCAATCAGGCTGGCGTTGGCCATAATTTGCAATTTGAATTATTCAAACCTGGCACAGAAGAAGTGAAAGATTACTATGCGCAACTGCCTGTTGCGATACGTGTATCTGGCAAGTTTCCTGATATAGCTGCATTCGCAGCGGATGTAGCGCATCTGTCGCGGATTGTAACTTTGAGTAATCTGCATGTTATGGCAGGCAAGGATGCGAAAGATCCTTCTGCTTTGGTGATGGAGGCAACGGCCAATACGTTCCGTTATCTGGATCAAAACGAAAAAATTGCCATCAAAAAAGCAAACGAGCAAAAAAAGGGAGGCCGGCAATGAAACGACTTGCAGCCCTGACATCTCTCATCATGGCAGCGTCCGTGTTAACTGGTTGTGGCGATGGTGGCATTGACAGTGTGCAAACATGGATGAGCGAAGAAAGAGAAAAGACGCATCCTGTTGTAAAGCCTTTGCCAGAACCGGTGCCTTATCGTGCAGTGGACTATGTGGCTCCTGCAGGCGTAGAGCCATTTAATATGGCGCGGCTGGTGCAGGCATTGAATGCTGCCAATGCCAGCAGCAATAATTCGGTACTTTATAAAACGGTAGTCGAGGGGCACAGAAAGCAGCCCTTGGAAGCCTATCCTCTTGATGCAATTGCCTATGTAGGCATGCTTAACAAAAACAATCAGCCGGTTGCTTTGGTCAAGGTGGATGCATTGTTGTACCAGATACGTATTGGTGAATTTATGGGACAGAATTTTGGGCGCGTATTGTCTATTGACGAAAGCCAGATAGCATTGCGCGAAGTGGCTCAAGACGCCGCAGGGGAATGGGTAGAACGTAACACCACGCTGAATCTGCAAGAAGGAAGCAAATAATGAATACAACAACGCAACATCACCTTGGGCACTGGGGTCGCCGCTGTCTGTTGGCTGTATCAGCTGCTGTATTGAGCGCTGCTGCTTATGCCGGCAATGCCATTGAAAGTGTTTCAGGCTCCATACAAGGTGGCTCTGAAGTTGTGCGTATCAACATGACCGAGCCATTGTCTGCGCCGCCTGCCGGCTTTGTGGTGCAGAATCCGGCACGTATCGCACTGGACTTCCCTGGGGTGAGCAGCAAAATGGCGCGCACCGCCGTGGAGGTGAATCAGGGTAATTTACGTACAGCGCAGGTCGTTCAGGCTGAAGACCGTACCCGTGTAGTGTTGAGCCTAAAACAGTCCACATCTTATAAAGCATCGGTAGACGGCAAAACGCTACTGGTAGTGCTTGATCCGGTTGCTGCGCCTGCAGCGCAAGAGTCGCCCCGTGTTTTTGCGGAAAGCCGCAATGCTGGTATTTTGGCTTTGCGTAATATTGATTTTCGCCGTGGTGCAAACAACAGTGGGCGCATTGTGGTCGATTTGCCCAATAACCAGGTGGGTGTAGATATCAAGCCGCAAGGACAAAATCTGGTAGTAGAGTTCCTCAAGTCATCGCTGCCTGCTGTACTGAACAAAAAGCTTGATGTCAGCGACTTTGGCACGCCTGTCAATGCCGTTACTACAACGCAGGCAGGCGACAAAGTAAAAATGGTTATTGCTGCACGCGGCGAATGGGAGCATTCTGCCTACCAGAGCGATAACCAACTGGTTGTAGAAATACACCCCAGCCGTGTTGATCCCAACAAGTTGACGCAGGGTGCTGGCTACCGCGGTGAAAAACTCTCGCTAAACTTCCAGAACGTTGAAATTCGCGCATTGTTGCAAGTGATTGCTGACTTCACCAACTTCAACATCATTACTTCAGACAGTGTTACCGGTAACTTGACATTGCGCCTGAAAGACGTACCTTGGGATCAGGCGCTGGATGTTATTTTGCAGTCTAAAAATCTGGGTATGCGCAAAACTGGCAATGTGATCCGTATTGCGCCAAAAGATGAAATGGACAGCACAGAAAAACGTGAAATGGAAGCGCGTGCTGACATTACCAAGCTGGAACCGTTGCGTACGCAGTCCTTCCAGTTGAGTTATGCCAAGGCTGCTGACGTTGCAAAAATGCTTGAAGGCGAATCAAGCACGGGCACGAATAGCCGGACATCAACAAAAATGCTGAGTGAGCGCGGCGCCGTCAGCCAGGAGCAGCGCACTAACCAACTGTTTGTCAAAGATGTGCCTTCTGTGTTGGAGCAAATTGCAGGTATGATGATGTTCCCGTGCGCCAAGTCATGATTGAAGCGCGTATGGTTGAAGCTAATGATACCTGGGGGCAGTCGCTGGGCGTGAAGTTGGGGATTGCTGGAACTTCAGCACACTCAAATATAGGAGCAGGAGGTCGTGCGACCAATAATCGTGTGAGCATAAGCGACCAGAATAATTCTTTTTATAGCATGCCTGCCGCTACTCTAAGTAACAGTGACTGGAATCCTGCTGCATTGGCGGTATCGATTTTCAGCGCTGGTGCAGGTCGATTCCTAAATCTAGAAATATCTGCTCTGGAAGCCGATGGTAAAGGCAAGGTGGTATCCAGTCCACGGGTGGTAACTACTGATCAGATTAAGGCTACGATTGAGCAGGGTGTGAATCTGCCGTATTTAGAGGCATCTTCTAGTGGTGCGACATCGGTTAGCTACCAGAAAGCTGTTCTAAAGTTGGAGGTGATGCCGCAAATAACCCCAGAAGGTGGTGTCATTATGGATGTAAACATTACCAATGACTCTGTAGGCAGAGCCACTATTGCGGGCTATGCGATTGATACCAAACGTATTCAAACCAATGTACTGGTTGAAAATGGTGGTACGGTGGTGATTGGTGGTATTTACACCATGTCTGAGACCAATGACGTATCCAAAGTGCCTTTATTGGGTGACATTCCAATTATTGGCAATTTGTTTAAATCCAAAAAGAATGTTGCGGAGAAAAGGGAGATGCTTGTGTTTATTACACCTAGAATCATGGGTGAGCGAGCTATCTTGCGCTAAAACTATCAGTTTGTGACGTAGGAGTAAAAGCCGCAGTGCAACCTATTATTCTGATTGGCTTGCCGGGCTCCGGCAAGACTTCCGCCGGGCAACGTCTTGCCCGGCGTTTTTGTTTGCCGTTTGTTGATGCGGATCAGGTGTTTGAGGCGCAGGCAGGGCAGAGCATTACATCTTATTTTGCGCAGCATGGCGAGGCGGCTTTTCGCGCGCAGGAAACGGCTACGTTGCGCAATATTCTTGCCGTGCAAGAGCCTTGTGTGCTCTCTACTGGAGGCGGCGCTGTACTGCGAGCGGAAAACCGCGCCTTACTCAAGGCAGGCGGGACGGTGGTGTATTTGCTGGCGCAGCCAAATGCGATTTATCAGCGGCTGCGCAACGACACCCAACGCCCTTTGTTGCAAGTGGCAGACCCTCGCGCAAAAATCAAGGCTTTGTTTGAAGAGCGTGATGCTTTGTACCGTGAAATAGCGCATTTGGTTGTGGAAACTGGCACCAACAGCTTGAGCACACAGGTGCGGAAAATTGCCGAGGCATTGGAGCAGGCGGGTTGGGCGGCTGGTGCTGAAAATCCTGTTTAGATATGCGCTAATAAAGAAAGCGGAGATTCACGCTTCATTGAAGAGAAACATAGGGAAGTCGTCGTTCTCGCGTAGGCAGGAATCCACGGCAATGTCTCTTTTTTGAAATGGATGCCCGCCTACGCGGGAATGACGCAGGCTCAATGCTGAAACTGTGCAGCTTCAGCGGTGGAATGACGCGCGATTGTGTTCTTTAATAAAAAACTGAAAAAATCAGCGTTTCCCTAGCGCGGTTTTATGCACATCAGGATTGTGCTTTGAGCTGTTTTTCAGTGTGCTTGCTCCATAATCAACACCATGAAACACTCTCTCAAGACTTTTGAAGCGGCTTGTGCCTTGCCGCCATTTAATGCAACTGGCCGTAGCGATGCGCTGCATATTGATTTGGCCGAGCGCAGTTACGATATTTATCTAGGCAACGGCACGCTGGCTCATGCGGCCAATTGGCAAGGCTTGCCACGTGCGCGCTCGGCGCTGATTGTTACCAACACCACAGTGCAGCCCTTGTATGGCGCAAGTTTGCAGCAGGCGATTGCGCCACATTTTGAGCGGGTGCATACGGTGGTGCTGCCTGATGGCGAGCAGTACAAAACGTGGGAGTCGCTTAATCTGATTTTTGATACGCTGCTGGCGCAGCAGTGTGACCGCAAAACGGTGCTGTTTGCTCTCGGCGGCGGGGTGGTGGGTGACATGACTGGTTTTGCCGCAGCTTGCTATATGCGTGGTGTGCCGTTTGTGCAAGTGCCTACTACGCTGCTGGCGCAGGTAGATTCTTCTGTGGGCGGAAAAACGGCCATTAACCACCCGCTGGGCAAAAACATGATTGGCGCTTTTTACCAGCCCAAGCGCGTGGTGTGTGACATGGCTACGTTGGCAACATTGCCTGAGCGCGAGTTGAGCGCGGGGCTGGCTGAGGTGATTAAGTATGGCCCGATTGCCGATATGGCGTTTTTTGAATGGCTAGAGGCGCACATGGGCGCATTGCGGGCACGCGAGCCTGATGCTTTGCGCGTTGCGGTGCAGCGCAGTTGCGAGATTAAGGCGTGGGTTGTGGCGCAAGACGAGCAAGAAAGCGGCATGCGCGCCATTTTGAATTTTGGGCACACATTTGGCCACGCAATTGAGGCAGGGCTGGGCTTTGGCACTTGGCTGCATGGCGAGGCTGTGGGTTGCGGCATGGTGCTGGCAGCGCGTTTGTCAGCACGGCTTGGGCTGGTGGATGAGGCTTTTTGCCAGCGCTTGCAGGGGCTGATTGAGGCAGCGGGCTTGCCCGTGGTAGCGCCTGCACTGGCTGGCGATGCTGCTGCCAATGTGCAGGCATGGCTAGAGCATATGCGGGTGGATAAAAAGGCCGAAGGTGGGCAAATTCGCTTTGTTTTACCAGTAAAGCCTGGGCAGGCGGCATTGGCTGAAGTGGATGACGAGCTGGTGGCGCAGACCATCATGCAATGCAGCTAAGAAAACGCTGATGGATTGCAGTTCTGTGAAAAAGCAGAATCGCTTGCCATTCCCGCGCAGGCGCGAATCCATCGTCGCACGTGGCGAAGCAGTGGATTTCCGCCTGCGCGGGAATGGCGATTCTTCGAATCACGCTTGCATGATGAATAAATCAGCGTTTCTTTAAGGGAGTGGAATAAATACATATGGCAGTTTTTCTCGCAGCATGCCCTGCTGATGCACAGCAAGGCTATTGCACAGCGGCGAGCCACCCAGCACAAAGCCGCGGCCGCCGATTCTCCGAGCCTGATGCGCCTACGCGCGGTGCGTTTCAGCGCGACCGTGACCGCATCATTCACAGCTCGGCTTTTCGCCGGCTGGTATACAAAACGCAGGTGTTTCTCAACCACGAAGGCGACCTGTTTCGCACGCGGCTTACGCACACGCTCGAAGTGGCGCAACTCGGGCGCAGCATTGCACGGGTGCTGGGGCTTGATGAGGATTTGGTAGAAGCCATTGCGCTGGCGCACGACTTGGGACACACCCCATTTGGGCACGCGGGGCAAGATGCGTTGAACGAATGCATGCGCGACTGGGGTGGTTTTGAGCACAACATGCAAAGCCTGCGCGTGGTAGATATGCTAGAGCAGCGCTACCCCGCTTTTGACGGGCTTAACCTGTGTTTTGAGACGCGCGAAGGCATACTCAAACACTGCTCGCAACGCAACGCCCAATGGCTGGAGCAGCACCAGCCTGGCGGCATAGGGCAGCGGTTTTTGCAAGGCACACAGCCCAGCCTGGAAGCCCAACTGTGCAATTTGGCAGACGAAATCGCCTACAACGCCCACGACGTGGACGATGGCTTGCGCTCGGGCCTGCTGCAGTGGGAAGATGTGCTGAGCGTGCCGCTGGTTGCCCGCCATTACCAAAGCGTGCAACGCGATTGGCCGCAGCTTACAGGGCGGCGCGTGCTGTACGAAACCATCCGCCTCATGTTGAGCGAGCAGGTTTACGACGTAATAGCAGAAACCCGCAAGCGGCTGGCACAGCACCGCCCAGACAGCGCCGATGCCGTGCGCCAGTGCCCGCCTTTGGTGGCATTTAGCGCCGAAATGCACGCCCAATCGCAGCAGTTGAAGCGTTTTTTGATGCAGGCCTTGTACCGCCACCCGCAAGTCATGGGAAAAATGCAGCAGGCGCAACAGGTTGTGCGCGACTTGTTTGCCCACTACCACGCCCAGCCGCAAGCCATGAAAGCCGAGTTTGCCAACCGTGCCGACACCCACCGCGCCGTAGCTGACTATATTGCTGGCATGACCGACCGCTTTGCCCTGCGCGAGCATTTTGCGCTAACGGGGCAAGAGGTGCTGCCAGCGCCTTGAGATGGGCAAAAAAACAAAACAGGCGTTTGCGCGGGAGTTTGATTGTTTTGTGAACTCTGCGTTTTGTATTTAAACCAACATGCAATAACACCACCTAAAATCACCCGCATGGCCTCATCAAAATCACACTACACCTGCAACGCCTGCGGTGCAACCAGCCCGCGCTGGCTCGGCAAATGCCCATCTTGCAACGCGTGGAACAGTCTGGAAGAAACCGCTGCTGCCAGCACAAGCGGCGGCAAAAATCGCCTCAGTAGCAGCCCTCAGGCGCTGGCGGGTGCCGCTGATGTGGCTACTTTAGCCAACATCAAGGCTGAAGACATCGCCCGCACCCCCACCAGCATTCAGGAGCTTGACCGCGTGCTCGGCGGCGGCGTGGTAGAAGGCGGCGTGGTGCTCATTGGTGGCGACCCAGGCATTGGCAAATCTACCCTGCTGCTGCAAGCCCTTGATGCGCTGCAGCTCCAAGGGCTGCACACGCTGTACGTAACGGGTGAAGAAAGTGCCAGCCAAGTGGCGCTGCGCTCACGCAGACTGGGGCTGGAAGGCTCGCAAGTGCGCGTGCTGGCAGAGATACAGCTTGAAAAAATCTTGTCTACCTTGCAAGCCGAGCAGCCGCAAGTAGCCGTAATCGACTCGATTCAAACCGTTTACAGCGACGCGCTCACCAGCGCCCCGGGCAGCGTGGCACAGGTGCGCGAATGCGCCGCCCACTTAACGCGCTTTGCCAAAGCCAGCGGCACCGCAGTAGTGCTGGTAGGCCACGTTACCAAAGACGGCCAACTGGCAGGCCCGCGCGTGCTGGAGCACATTGTCGATACCGTGCTGTATTTTGAGGGCGACACCCACAGCGCCTACCGCCTGATACGCGCCTTTAAAAACCGCTTTGGCGCAGTCAATGAAATTGGCGTATTTGCCATGACTGAAAAAGGCTTGAAAGGCGTAAGCAACCCCAGCGCCATCTTTCTAAGCACGCATAGCGACCCCGTTCCGGGCAGTTGCGTGCTGGTCACACTCGAAGGCAGCCGCCCGCTGCTGGTTGAAATTCAAGCCTTGGTCGATAGCGGTGGCAGCAGCCCGCGCCGCTTGAGCGTGGGGCTTGAGCGCGACCGCCTAGCCATGCTGCTAGCCGTGCTGCACCGCCACGGCGGCGTAGCAACGGGCGACCAAGACGTGTTTGTCAATGCCGTGGGCGGCGTGCGCATCAGCGAGCCAGCCGCAGACTTGGCCGTGCTGCTTGCCATTACCAGCAGCCTGCGCGGCAAAGCCCTGCCCAAGGGCTTTTTTGCCTATGGCGAAGTGGGCTTGGCAGGCGAAATACGCCCCGCACCACGCGGGCAAGAGCGCCTGAAAGAAGCCGCCAAACTGGGTTTTAGCACAGCCATTGTGCCCAAAGCCAACGCGCCTAAAAAAGCAGGAAAAGAGTTTGAAGGTCTAACCATCCACGCCGTAGAGCGTGTGGAAGAGGCGATGGAGCTGGTGCGCAGGTTGGAGTAGGTGTTAGCTGCTAGGACTTTCTTCTAATACGGCGTATCTTTTAGGCTTGATGGTGAAAGTGCTTATTCTTCTTCGCCAGTGGCATCAGCAGCTATGCTATTGTCCAGCTCCAATTCCAGCAGTTGCTGCGCTTGCTCCTCAGGCAGTGCTTCAGCGCCGCGCAGGGCGCGTTGCATGGCGCGGGTGCGGGTGTCGGCGTGTTCCAGCGTGTTGAGTACGGTTTGGGTTTGTTTGCGGGCTTTGGCTAGCGTTGTGCCAAATTTGCCAAACTCGGTTTTGACTGCGCCCAGCACTTGCCAGACTTCGCTGCTGCGCTTTTCCAGCGCCAGCGTTTTAAAGCCCATTTGCATGGCGTTGAGCATGACGAGCAAGGTGGTGGGGCCAGCGAGCGTGATGCGGTGGTCGCGTTGCAGGCTTTCCATCAGCCCAGGGCGGCGCAGGACTTCGGCGTAGAGCCCTTCAGTGGGCAGAAAGAGGATGGCAAAGTCGGTGGTGTGCGGTGGGGCAATGTAGCGTTCGGCTATTGCTTTGGCTTCAAGGCGGATGCGGGCTTCAAGCTGGCGGGCGGCTTGCTCGGCGGCTTCGGGGTTGGCGCGTTGCTGGGCTTCGAGCAGGCGCTCGTAGTCTTCATTGGGGAATTTGGCATCAATGGGTAGCCATAGCGGTGTGCCGTCTTCGCTTTTGCCAGGCAGGCGCAGGGCAAAATCTACGGCGTGGCGGCTATTGGGGTGTATTTGCACTTGCGTGCCGTATTGGTCGGGGGCAAATACTTGCTCAAGCAGCGCGCCGAGCTGGGCTTCGCCAAACATGCCGCGCACTTTCACGTTGGTGAGCAGGTGTTTTAAGTCGCCCACGCCTTGCGCCAAGGTTTGCATTTCGCCCAGCCCTTTGTGCACCATTTCGAGCCGTTCGGCAACTTGCTTGAAGCTCTCGGTGAGGCGCGTTTGCAGGGTGGACTGGAGTTTTTCATCCACGGTTTGGCGCATTTCTTCGAGCTTGGCGGTGTTGCTTTGTTGCAGTTGTGCCATTTGCTCTTGCATGGCGGTGCGGATTTCGCCCAAGCGGCGGGCGTTGGATTCGCTTAGGGCTACGAGTTGGGCGCTTAGTGTGTCGGAGAGTTGCTTTTGCAGGCTGGTTAAGCCGCCTTGTACACCTTGCTGCACGCCTTGCAATTGCTGGCTTTGGGTGCGGGCAGATTCGGCTGCGTGCTGCACCAGCCCAGCTTGAAAGGCGCTCATGGTCTGCGTTTGCTCAAGCCGCGTGCTGCGGCTGGTTTCGAGTAGTTCACGCCGCAGCTCGCGCTCAAGGCGCTCGTTGCTGTGGTGGATGGTGTCAAGCACTTCTTGCTGCAAGGTTTGTTGTGTTTGCTCTTGCCGTGTTGCGTCGGGCTTGCGTAGCCACAGGGCAAGGAGCAGCAGCAAGTTAAGCGTGAGCAGTAACAGGATGAGGATGGAGGGCAGGTTCATAGCAGGCATGGCGGTAATGCAGTGGCTTGGGCGCTAAGGGCTGGCAGGGCTTGCACCATTATGCGGGCTGTGCTGCGCTGCCAGAAAGCGGTTTGGGTGGCGTGGCGGCTTTATGGCTGGCGCAGCAGTTGCAGGCGTGCGTCGTTGCCGATTTTGGTGACTTGTTGCAGTTGCCAGTGTGTGGCTTGTTGCAGGTTTTGCAGGGCGGGCAAGGCGGCTAGTGGTTGGCCTGCACCAAGTAGCACGGGGGCGATGTAGGCCAGTATTTCATCGACCAGATTGTGTTGCAGCAAGGCGGCGTTGAGCTTGCCGCCTGCTTCAACGTGCAACTCGTTGATTTCGCGCTGTGCCAGGTCTTGCAGCAGGTGGGCTAAGTTGATATGGCCGCTGGCTGATGCGGGCAGGGTGATGATGGTTGCGCCTGCGGCTTGCAGGGCAGTGGCGCGCTGCATGTGCGCGGCTGCTTCGGTGGCGTGGGTGGGGTTGGCTTGTGCAGGGCTGGCTTGTGCTGGGTGGGCTACGGTGTAAATCAGCACTTGGCGCTGCGGCACGCTAAAGAGGCGGGCGCTGGGTGGGGTGCGTAGCTGGCTGTCGACAATGGCGAGCAGGGGTTGCGGTAGTTGCTGTTGCGCGAAATGGGGCAGGCGCACGTTGAGCAGGGGGTTGTCATGCAGCACGGTGCCGCTGCCTGTGAGTATGGCGCAGGCGCGCTCGCGCCAATGCTGCACGTCAGCGCGGGCGGCGCTGCCTGTTATCCATTGGCTTTGGCCGTTGTGCAGGGCGCTGGTGCCGTCTAGCGAGGAGGCGGTTTTCAGGCGTACCCACGGTGTGCCGTGTTGCATGCGCTGGAAAAAGCCGATGTTGAGCTGGCGGGCGGTGTGGGCTGTGGCAGCGTCGGCCATTTCGACAGCAATGCCTGCGGCGCGTAGCCGTGCTATGCCTTGGCCTGCTACCAGTGGGTTGGGGTCGGGCAGGGCAATGATGACGCGGGCAACGCGGGCGGCTATGAGTGCGTCGCAGCATGGCGGGGTGCGGCCGTGGTGGGAGCAGGGTTCTAGCGTGACGTAAACCGTGCTGCCTGCTACGTCTGCGCCACGCGCGGCGGCATCGCGCAGTGCCATGATTTCGGCGTGTGCTTGCCCGCGGGCCTGGGTTTGGCCGCGCCCAATGACAGAGCCGCTGGCCGAGACGATGACGCAGCCTACGCGCGGGTTGGGGCGGCAGTGGGCAGTGGCTTGCTGCGCGAGTTGCAATGCTTGGTCAAGCTGGTTCATGTCTTGCGCTGCAATGGCTTTTGCATTGTTTGTACGGGGCTGGGGTGCAGCGTTACTCGTGCTGGCAGCTTGCTTCGGCGGCTTGAACGGTATTAACCAGTAGCATGGCAATAGTCATGGGGCCTACGCCGCCGGGTACGGGGGTGATGTGGCTGGCGACTTGTCTGACGTTGTCAAAATCCACATCGCCGCACAATTTGCCGGCCTCGTTACGGTTCATGCCGACATCCAGCACCACTGCACCGGGCTTGACCATATCAGCGGTAACGATATTGCGTTTGCCTACAGCTGCCACAATCACATCAGCTTGGCTGACAAGCTCTTTGAGGTTGGCAGTGCGGCTGTGGCAGATGGTGACGGTGGCATCGCTTGCCAGTAGCATCATGGCCATGGGTTTGCCCACGATGTTGCTGCGGCCAATAACAACGGCATTTTTGCCGCGCACGTCAAAGCCGATGCTTTCAAGAATTTTCATGCAGCCATAAGGCGTGCAAGGCCAGAATCCGGGCAGGCCAGTCATGAGAGCACCTGCGCTGGCAACGTGAAAACCGTCTACGTCTTTGGCTGGGCTGATGGCTTCAATGACTTTGTGCGCATTGATGTGTGCTGGCAGTGGCAGTTGCACCAGTATGCCGTGGATGGATGCGTCGGCATTGAGTGCAGCAACGCGTGCGAGCAGGTCGGCTTCCGTCATGCTGGCTTCGTATTTTTCCAGCACGGAGTGCATGCCGCACTCCTGGCAGGCCTTGACCTTGTTGCGTACATAAACAGCACTGGCGGGGTCTTCGCCCACCAGTATCACTGCCAGCCCGGGCGTAATGCCCCGGTCTTTAAGTGCTGTTGTGCGTTGGGCAACTGTGGCGCGGGTGTGTTGGGCAAGGGCTTTGCCGTCAATAGTTTGTGCGGTCATGGCTTTTGTATCAATGGTAGAAAAGGCTGCGTAGGCAGACATATATTTGCATGCGGCAAATAGAGATTGTAAAACCTTGTTGCATGGTATTTTTGATGTAACCATGAGCCGTGAGCGGCAAATGAGCTGGCAGTGATAAGGCATAAGCAATGTGCTTGCCATGAAAGTTTTTTGTTCAGCGTCTTTGCTTTTGCGCGGCTAATAAAGCCTGCCAGCATAAGCTGCAATGGTTGGCTCAGGCAGCTCTGCCGAAAACCTGCACCTGAAACTGTTTGCCACCTTTTGAAGTAACAGTATGCGCTTGGAGTTGAACCAGCCCTTGGGCGTTTGCACAATTCTGAAGGCTTTCAGGAGGTACCAGATGCATGATTTCCCCAACAGGATGCACACTTTTGAATGGAGAGGGGGATATTTGCTGCTGGCCAGAAGTCGGCAGCTGAAGCACTGTGATGATGTGGCCGTGCGCTGTGAGCAAGGACGGCATTTTCGCCATGACAGAATCTGCATTGACATATTCAAGCACCAGACCAAGGAAAATCAGATCAACTGGCGCGAACGACACCTCAGGGCTTTGTATATCGCCAGCTATCAACTCCAGATTCTGGATACGGTCTTTAAATCGCGTGCTGGTTTCATCGATAAAGTGCGGGTTGATATCTACTCCGACTACGCGCGAAACAGAAGGCGGTATTTTTTCAAACCCGTTACCGCCCGTGCAACCAATGACAGCCACAGAGCTTGGCGAATATTCGGTAACAAAGCCACCAAAAATGTCTGCCAGCAAACTGGCCTGCTCAATGCCGGGCAAGGTCATGTGGCCTTCGTAATCGGCAAGCGGGACATTAAGCCAGGGATTGTTCATGGTGTATGCATGAGTCAGGGTTGTGCTGCGTTTGTTCCCAATACCACCTTAAGCAAATCGGCTACGGTATTGGCATTGAATTTTTCCATGATGTTGGCGCGGTGTGCCTCAACCGTTTTGATGCTGATATTCAAATCATCGGCAATTTGTTTGTTCAGCCGCCCGGCCACAATGCGCTCAAGCACCTGTGTTTCGCGGGTGGTGAGTTTGCCCAGCATTTTCTCGCGGGTGCTGGCCTGTTTGTAAGATGCAAAAGCCGTGTTGGCACGTGCTTGCATTTTTTCAACCAGTGGTACGAGATCACTTTCCTGAAATGGTTTCTGGATGAAGTCAAATGCACCTTTTTTCATGGTATCAACGGCCATTGCCACATCACCGTGGCCGGTGATAAAGACGATAGGCAAAGGCGATTTGCGCTCAATCAGCCGGTCTTGCAGCTCAAGGCCAGTCATGCCGCCCATGCGGATATCAACAAACAGGCAGGCCACTTCGCGTGGATCAAAATGTTTGAGGAAGCTTTCAGCCGAATCAAAGGCGCGCACATGCCAGCCTTTGCCCTCAAGCAACCACTGTAACGAGTCGCGCACAGCTTCATCGTCATCAACAACATAGATGGTGCATTTGTCGGATATCAGGCTCATGATGGAAATGTGGTTAAAAAAGAAACTGGTTCGCAGTTCAGGCTGCATGCACGGGTAACCAGAAGCTAAAGCAGCAGCCGCAAATCTCTGAACCATCTTCATTGTAGAGGTTCTCGGCATGTAGCCGCCCGTGGTGCGATTCGACAATGCTGCGGCACAAATTCAAACCGATGCCCAGTCCTTCGGTTTTGGTGCTGAAAAAGGCTTCAAACAGATGGCTTAATGCTTCCTGACTCAAACCTGCGCCGCGATCGCACAGGGTAAATTCAACGGTATCTACGCCTGCTTGCTGACCGCGCTTGACTTGCAGATGCACTTCGCGCCGTTCAGGGGGCATTTGGGCGTTGTCAATGGCTTCGGCAGCGTTTTTCATTAGGTTAACCAATACCTGCTCAATCAGGATGCGATCGGCCTGTATCAGGGGTAGTTTGCTGTCGATTTGATGGCTTAAGCGAACATTGCGGCGGCGCATTTCGATGTCGGCCAGCTCTATAGCGTCGGCCACCATGACGTATACGTCAGACGGGCTGTAGGTGGGCGCGCTTCGTTTAACGAAGTCGCGTATGCGCTGGATGATTTGGCCTGCGCGGTGCGCCTGGCGGGCGGTCTTTTCAAGAATTTCAAGTAAATCGTGCGGTTGCATACTGCCGTTGGCTATGCGGTCGCGCATGCCGCTGCAATAGTTGTGGATGGCAGTAAGTGGCTGATTGAGTTCGTGCGCTACGCTTGAAGCCATTTCACCCATGGTGACCAACCGGCTGGCTGCTTGTGCTCTTTGCTCGTGGCGCGCACTGATTTCTTCGGCATGGCGGCGTGCGCTGATGTCGGTTGCCATTACCATCTGTGCCAGGCGGCCGTCGGTCCATTCCAGATAGCGGGCGCGCACCTCTACCCAGCGTGGGGGCTGTGTGGCTGTTTGGGGCAGCAAAATCTCTGCATTGCTGCTGCAACTGTCGCCAGCCAGAGAGTCAGCGTGCAGATTGTTGCCAGCATTTTCCAACGGTACGCTTCCAGCTTGCGCCACCATTTGCACGTGTGCAGTAGCATCATCGCTGCCAAACCAGAGTCGGTAGTTGCGGTTGGCAAAAAGCAGCTCTTGAGCGCCCAGTGGTGCGACCGATACGGCGGTGTCAATGGCATCAACGACTCGTACAAAGCGCTCGTGCGATGCGCTGAGTTGACGCTGGATACGGTTGGGCTCGGTAATGTCGGTCATGGAAGACATCCAGCCGCTGTGCTGGCCGTCGGCACCAATCAGCGGTGACATATACATGCGCGCATCGAACATGTTGCCGTCTTTGCGCAGCACGCGCATTTCGTGTCCGCCACGCGGAATTTGCCGCCCCAGCGTGCGCTCCAGCGAGTGCATATTGCGCTCGTAATCGTCCTTGTGCCAGAAGCTAAAAGGCGGCGTTTGCCCGATTAGCTCATCTTCACTCCAGCCGGTCATGCTGCAAAAAGCGGCGTTGACATGGGTGATGCGCCCCTGCAAATCGAGTGCGCGCATACCGGTAACCAGAGAGTTTTCCATAGCGCGGCGGAAATTGCTTTCTGCTAAAAGTACTTGCTGGGCACGTTGGCGGCTACGCAAATGCCGCCAGTTGGCCAGCAGTGCCCAACCAGTAAGCGCACTCAAGGCCAGTACCATCCACAGCAGTATGCGGCTGGTATCGCTGGTATTGGTACGATAAGTTTGCAAGCGTAAAGACAGGGCATCATTTTCTGGTGTCAAAGCTACTGTGTATGACTGCCCCCCAGGTTGCAGCCAGTCAAATCGCCAGCGCGATGAATCCAGAGGGATTTTTGTCGCTGTGCGGCCACTGATAGTGCGGCTTTTGCTGTCCAACAATGAAACGGCATAGCGTGTGTAGACCTCTGGCGGAACACTGCGATGCAAAAGCGTTTCAAGTGTATAGCGTGCATAGAGCACGCCCACCAGCCGACCCTTATGGTAGGCTGGTGCCATCATGCCAAGCAGAGGGACACTGTTTTTGTCGCGGGGCAGCAGCGCATAAACGGGTTGTTGCAAAGTGAGCGCACTTTGACGCAAGGCCAGCGCCTCAGCTTGAACAAGAGGCCGTCCTACGTCTGGCAGATTGCTGTCGGGCAACCCTAACGTGTCACGGCTGTCGGTAAGTAGCCCTTTGGCATCGAACCAGCTAATATCACTCAATTCGGGCGCATCATTGGCGATTTTGTCAGCAACGGCTGCAAATTTTGCGTTGCTGATACCATGCAGCGCCAACTGCCGCGCCATGCGCTGTAGCAGATTTTGGCGCTCATCAAGCCGCATATTAAGGTGCTGCCGCGCATCTTCACCGTCACGTTGCAGGGCTTGTAAACTGCTGTTGTTCTCTTGTGTGCGCAGGTAGGCAATGGCTGTAATGACTGCCATCACAAACAGCAATACCGCAATCAACGGACCAAAGCTGGCCACGCGATCTTGCCGATGTGCAGGCAAGTTGCGCCACCATGTGTTTGGATTCAGGCGTGAAGGGGTTTTGGCAGAAAAAGGCACAGGCAAACATTCTATGACAACAAGCGTAGAGTGACTAGCTCACCCTACGCTTGCTACGTTTGCTGTTGGCGAAAAAATGCGTCCTGAATCAATGCCTGATCAGAAAGACAGGCGCAGACGCTAACTGCTTTTACAGCAACCCTTTGAGCAAACGCCCCATTTCTGACGGATTGCGTGTTACCGTAAAGCCGCATGCTTCCATGATTTCGAGCTTGGCTTCGGCGGTGTCTGCGCCGCCAGAAATCAATGCGCCAGCGTGTCCCATGCGTTTGCCAGCAGGAGCCGTAACGCCAGCAATAAAGCCCACGATGGGTTTCTTCATGTTCTCTTTGCACCAGTAGGCGGCTTCAGCTTCGTCAGGGCCACCGATTTCGCCAATCATAATGACAGCGTCGGTATCGGGGTCGTCATTGAACATGCGCATGATGTCAATGTGTTTTAAACCGTTGATCGGGTCGCCGCCAATGCCAATAGCGCTGGATTGCCCCAAGCCAATTTCGGTCAGTTGCGCCACAGCTTCGTAGGTAAGCGTGCCAGAGCGGCTGACTACACCGATACGGCCTTTGCGGTGGATGTGGCCGGGCATGATGCCGATTTTGATTTCGTCTGGCGTAATCAGTCCTGGGCAATTGGGGCCCAGCAGCAAAGTTTCTTTGCCGCCAGCGGCAACTTTGGCTTTCATGCGATTACGCACTTCGAGCATGTCGCGTACGGGTATGCCTTCGGTAATGCAGACTGCGAGATCCAGATCGGCTTCTACAGCTTCCCAGATGGCGGCAGCAGCGCCGGCAGGCGGAACGTAAATGACAGAAACCGTTGCGCCAGTTGCCTGCGCTGCTTCGGTGACGTTGGCATAAATTGGGATGCCTTCAAAGTCCTCACCTGCTTTTTTAGGGTTTACGCCCGCGACAAAGCAGGCTTTGCCGTTGGCGTAATCGCGGCACATGCGGGTGTGGAACTGGCCAGTTTTGCCAGTAATGCCCTGGGTAATGACTTTGGTGTTTTTGTCAATCAAAATGCTCATGGAAAAGACTCCAAATGGGGCTTAAAAGTTGGTGGCATTCAGGCAATGGTTTGAACCGCTGGCCGAGAGGATTGTTTCTGGGATGAGCCGCTGCCGCAGGATTTGGTCATCAGTACAGCCATGGCTGCAATTGCTGCGATAAATATCCACTTGCCCCAGCCGCAAGGCTTGCATGACTGCCCGTTTTCGGTGCTGCATGCTTTGCTTTCGCATGGGCTTTTTGTGCAGGGTTCTGTTTTGCAGCTGCTGTTTTTATCAGTGCAGCCACAGGCCGAGGATTCTGGGTTAGGCGCATCTTTAGCTGAGCCAGGACAGCAAGCTGGTGCGGGTGACTGTTTGCAATCTGCATTAGGCTGGGGTTTGGCTCCAGAGTCTGCAACATTAGGGCAGCAAGCTGGCACAGTGGATGGGCAGCAAGAAGCGCTTTCAGACTTGGCAGGCGCGGCATTGACTGCAGCAACAACCTTTTCTGCAGCTTCGGCCATGGTGTTGGCAGAAATAATGGGTAGGCCACTTTCAGCCAGAATTTTGCGCCCGGCTTCTTCGTTGGTGCCTTTCATGCGCACTACCAGTGGCACGGTCAAGCCCACGGCTTTGGACGCAGCCACTACACCTTCAGCAATGGTGTCGCACTTCATGATGCCGCCGAAAATGTTGACCAAAATGGCCTGTACATTGCGGTTTTTAAGCATGATTTTGAAGGCTTCTGTGACCTTCTCAGTAGTGGCACCGCCACCTACGTCCAGAAAGTTGGCAGGCTCTCCGCCATAGAGCTTGATGGTGTCCATGGTAGACATGGCCAACCCAGCGCCATTGACCAAGCAGCCAATGTTGCCGTCCAGACTGATGTATGCCAGATCAAACTTGCTGGCTTCGATTTCAGCGGGGTCTTCTTCATCCAGATCACGGTAGGCGGTGATTTCTGGATGGCGGAACAGTGCATTGGCGTCAAAGTTGAATTTGGCATCAAGTGCCACGATGTTGCCATCCGTGTCGCGGTTCAGGGGGTTGATTTCAACCAGCGATGCATCTGTTTCCATATAGCAACGGTAGAGCTTCTGGAACACGTCCATGGCTTGTGACAGCGATGGAACTGGCATACCAATGCCTTCGGCCAGTTCGCGTGCCTGTGCGTTACTCAGGCCAGCTGCTGGATCAACAAAAACCTTGACGATTTTTTCAGGCGAATGCTCAGCGACTTCTTCAATGTCCATGCCGCCTTCGCTGGAGGCCATCAGCACAACTTTTTGCGTAGCGCGGTCGGTGACGACAGAAACGTAATATTCCTTCTGGATGTCAGCGCCTTCTTCAATGTAGAGACGACGTACTTTTTGTCCTTCGGGGCCAGTTTGGTGGGTGATGAGCTGCATCCCCAGAATTTCACCTGCGAGTTGCTTGACTTCATCAATTGATTTGGCAACTTTTACGCCGCCGCCTTTGCCGCGTCCACCAGCGTGGATTTGTGCTTTGACCACCCAGACCGAGCCGCCCAGCTTTTGTGCAGCTTCAACGGCTTCCTGTACGGTAAATGCTGCAATGCCACGGGGTACTGGCACGCCAAACTGACGCAAAATTTCCTTGCCTTGGTACTCATGAATTTTCATGTGATTTCTCTCTGGGTGAGGTCGATGGGAATGAAATAAACGGTTTGCACAGCTCTTCTAACAGAGGTTTCAAAAAGCCGTTTGCCAAAATTGCCCCAAATGTATCATGTGAAGCAGCTGCTTGGCACTGCTTTTTGCGCTGCCTGTAATATTCTTAGCGTATCAGCTTACGCTATCCTGTCGTCTGTTTTACTTATCTCTAGGGAATACCCTGAATGACTACACATAAAATTTTTATTGATGGAGAGGCTGGCACCACTGGCCTGCAAATTCGTGAGCGGTTGGCAAGCATGCCTGCTGTTGAGGTCGTCAGCATTGACCCGGCTTTGCGTAAAGACCCGCAAGCCAAGCAGAACTTGATGGCGCAAGTCGATGTTGTAATTTTGTGCCTGCACGATGATGCTGCACGCGAATCTGTGGCGCTGGTTGATGCTATGCCTGTGGCGCAACAGCCACGTATTATTGATGCATCGACCGCGCATCGTGTGCAAGAGGGCTGGGTGTATGGTTTTGCCGAGCTTTGCGAAAATCAGGCCGATGCCATTCGCAAAGCGCAGCGTGTAGCCAATCCGGGCTGCTATGCCACAGGTGCTATTGCTCTGCTACGCCCACTGGTTGAGGCGGGCGTGTTGCCTGTTGACTATCCGGTGACGTTGCCTGCAGTGAGCGGTTACTCTGGCGGTGGCAGGCAAATGATTGAAGCCTACGAGAGAGGCGATGCGCCAGCTTATTTTTTGTATGCTTTAGGGTTGACACACAAGCACATTCCAGAAATCATGCGCTACAGCCGCATGCAGCGCCAACCCGTGTTTACGCCTAGCGTGGGCAATTTTGCGCAAGGCATGCTGGTGCAGTTGCCCTTGCATCTGGATTTGCTGCCTACCCAGCCTGACATGGCGCGTTTGCAGGCGATTTACCAAGAATATTACGCCGGCAGCACCAGCGTGAGCGTGCCGCAGCCAACAGTAGACAATACCCTTGACGCATTGGCGTTGAACAACACCAATGCGCTGGAAGTTCGCGTTTTTGGTAATTCTGAGAAAAAGCAGGCCGTAGCTGTGGCGCGGCTGGACAATTTGGGCAAAGGAGCTAGTGGAGCAGCAGTGCAAAATTTGCAGTTGATGCTGGGTCTGGATTGAGAAAACAGGCAAAAACAGGCTACAACCTGCGCGCACGCTGCCAGACGCTGTTGCAAAACAGAAGCTCGACTCGCAATTAAAAAACGAAGTTGTAAAGCGATACGCAATGAATTGCACAAAAAGCTGCTGTGTGCGTTAATATATGCGGTTTTCTATCCTTCATCTATACTGCCACCATATCAGGAGCCACCATGGGCAACAAAATCGTTACCGAAGCCGATCGCAAATTCACCAAACCCCTGCCTGGTGCAGCCAAGCCTAAATTGGGCGCAGGCCAGCGCAGCAGCCTGGAGCGCGGTTCGCACACCCGCAGCAAGAAAAACCCAGGTAAACGCCCCCATCAGGGATAAGCAAAAGCAGGTGTTTGGCCGCATATACGCCAAATACCGCTTTCGGCCAAGCCACTGTAAAAGGTGGCTTTTTTTATAAGCCGTTGTAAAGCAAATCTGCCAATAGGTGCAAATAACAGCCAAAAACTACTCTGGCTGCTTGAACTTGCTGCAACATAGGTGCTTAATCCTTGTTTTTTCAAGCAAAATACGGGCTTACCATTTTTTGCAAGCACGATGCCTGATGCGCTGGTAGCACCAGTCGCATCTTTTTGTCGCAACCCCCTTTCACATGCCAGCCAACCAGCCTGCCCGCCTGCAACTTTTGTACATCACCAAAGCCTACCCTGGCGTGGTGGCCAATAACGCGGTTAATTTAACGGTGCAGCCAGGCGAGATTCATGCTGTGCTGGGCGAAAACGGTGCGGGCAAGTCTACGTTGATGAAAATCATCTACGGCATGCAGCAGCCCGATAGTGGTCAGATACTGGTAGATGGCAAGCCAGTGCATTTGGCTAACCCGCAGCAGGCGCGTGCCTTGGGCATTGCCATGGTGTTTCAGCATTTCAGCCTGTTTGATACGCTTACAGTGGCGCAAAACGTTTGGCTGGGGCTTGAGCGCCGTTACTCTTTAGCCGAAGTTGCCGAAATGATTCGGCAAAAGGCGCAGGCCTACGGCATGCCGATTGACCCGCAACGCGCCGTACACACTTTGAGTGTGGGTGAAATGCAACGGGTGGAAATCATCCGCGCGTTGCTCTCCAACCCGCGTTTGCTGATTTTGGATGAGCCTACCTCGGTGCTTACGCCGCAGGCGGTGCAAAGTCTGTTTGGTGTTTTGCGCCAGCTCAGCAGCGAGGGTTGCAGCATTTTGTATATCAGCCACAAGCTGCACGAAATTCGCACGCTGTGCCACCACTGCACGGTAATGCGTGCCGGGCGGGTTACTGGCATGTGTGAGCCGCAGCAAGAAAGCAATGCCTCGCTAAGCCGCATGATGATTGGTGATGAGCCGCCTGCGCTGCCCGCACACAAGCAGCAGGCGGGCGATGTGGTGCTGGAGCTGCACGGCTTGACATTGCCTGCAACCGAGCCATTTGGCGTGGATTTGCACGACCTGCACCTGCAATTGCGCGCGGGCGAGGTGCTGGGGCTGGCAGGTATATCGGGCAACGGGCAGCGCGAATTGCTGCAAGTGCTCTCAGGCGAAGACTGCCGCGCCAAAGCCGATATGCTGACCTTGCAGGGGCAGCCAATTGGCCGCGCCAACCCAGCGCAGCGGCGTGCGGCAGGGCTGCATTTCGTGCCTGAAGAGCGTTTGGGGCGTGGTGCTGTGCCCGAGCTGGGCTTGATGCACAACATGCTGCTAACGCGTACTGAATCTGTTAGCCGTTGCGGCTGGATCAATATGGCTGCATTGCGCGAGCAGGCCAATGCGGTGATACAAAAGCTGGGGGTAAAAGCGCGAGGAGCCGATGCGCCAGCGCAGTCGCTCTCGGGCGGCAATTTGCAAAAGTTTATTGTTGGGCGCGAGATTGGGGCAAATCCCAAGGTGCTGATTTTGTCGCAGCCAACTTGGGGGGTGGACGTGGGCGCTGCTGCACAAATCCACCGCGAAATTTTGGCTTTGCGCGAAGCGGGCTGCGCCATTTTGGTGATTAGCGAGGAGCTTGATGAGTTGTTTGCCTTGAGCGACCGCTTGCAGGTGCTCGCGCGTGGGCGGCTCTCGCCAGGGTTGCCTGTGCAGCAGGCAACGGTTGAGCGCATTGGGCTGTGGATGAGCGGGCTGTGGGAGGATGGCGATGGTGCGCAAACCCAAGACCAAGTACCCGTCGAAACATTACAGAAAGGTGGAGCCTGATGTCCCGCTGGCAATGGGTGCAACGCACACAACCTTCGCGCTTTTGGCGTTTTGCTTCGCCGCTGCTGGCGCTTTTGTTAACCGTGTTGCTGGCGATGCTGCTGTTTGTTGCTTTGGGCAAAGACCCGTGGCAAGGTTTGCAGGTGTTTTTCTGGGAGCCGATTAAAAGCGGCTACGCATGGGGTGAGTTGCTACTCAAGGCTACGCCCTTGTTGTTGATTGGTTTGGGGCTGGCGCTGTGCTTTCGCTCCAACGTCTGGAATATTGGCGCTGAAGGGCAATTTATTGCGGGGGCGATTGCGGCTGGCAGCGTAGCGCTTACAGCCAATGCCGATACGGGCCGCTGGATTGTGCTGCCTATCTTGCTGGCAGGCATGGCTGGCGGCATGGCGTGGGCGGGCATTGCAGCCTGGCTGCGTGACCGCTTTCATGCCAGTGAGATTTTAGTGAGCCTGATGCTGGTGTATGTGGCCGAACAGGTGCTGGGCTGGCTGGTGGGTGGGCCACTGAAAGACCCCATGGGCTACAACTTTCCACAAAGCAAAACCTTTGAGGCAGCCACGCAAATACCGCTGCTGTTTGCTGGCTCGCGCCTGCATATAGGCTTGCTGCTGGCCTTGTTGGGCGTGGCGGTGCTGTGGGTGTTTTTGTTTCGTACCCGTGCTGGCTTTGCCCAGCAAGTAGGCGGCCTGGCTCCAGCGGCAGCGCGTTATGCGGGGTTTTCTTCGCGCTCGGCGTTGTGGCTGGCGCTGCTGGTTTCGGGCGGTGCGGCAGGGCTGGCAGGTGCGCTTGAGGTGGCGGGACCCGCTGGGCAGCTTACGCTTTATATTCCCGCTGGCTATGGTTTTGCCGCCATTATTGTGGCTTTTGTGGGGCGCTTGCACCCCGTGGGGGTGGTGTTTTCGTCGCTGCTGATGAGTATGCTTTACATTGGTGGCGAGTTGGCGCAGTCCAGGCTGGGCTTGCCCAAGTCTATTAGCTTGGTGTTTCAGGGTTTGTTGCTGTTTATTTTGCTGGCTTGCGACACCCTGATTGCCTACCAGTGGCAGCGTCGCAGCATATCTGCCGCGCCAGACGAGTCAAATTCTTTACCCGCAGCAGACGTGCAGGAGCAGCAGGCATGAACCAGTTATCGATGTTGCTCGCTTCGGTTTTCAGCTCTGGCACGGTGCTGGCACTGGCTGCGCTGGGTTTGCTGATTAACGAGAAAAGCGGTGTAATCAATCTGGGCGCAGAAGGGTTGATGCTATGCGCTGCGCTGGCGGGCTTTGCCGTGGGCGTACACACAGGCAATGGCTGGCTGGGCTTTGCAGCTGGTATGGCAGTGGGCGCAGTGCTGGCGGCTATGCTGGGGGTGCTGGTGATTTGGCTCAATGCCAACCAGTACGCTGCCGGGCTGGCGCTATCGCTATTTGGTGCGGGGCTTTCTGCCTTTATGGGCACCCCGTATACGCAGGCCAGCTTGCCCGCGCAAGAGCATTTTGCTGTGCCGCTGCTCAGCGATATTCCCCTGCTTGGGCAGGCTTTGTTTATGCAGCACCCCGTGGTGTATGTGGGTATGGCTGTGGCGGTTTTTCTGGTCTGGTTTTTATACCGCAGCCGCGCGGGTTTGATTTTGCGTAGCGTGGGCGAAGCGCCGCAGTCGGCACATGCGCTCGGCTACAACGTGCGCGGTATCAGGTTGGGCGCAATGGTGGCTGGCGGTGCGCTGTGCGGGTTAGCAGGCGCGTACTTGTCTTTGGTGTATACGCCGCAATGGGTTGAAGGCATGGTGGCAGGCAAGGGCTGGATTGCGCTGGCGCTTACATCATTTGCCACCTGGCGGCCATTTCGCGTGCTCTTGGGCGCATGGCTGTTTGGGGGGGTGACTATGCTGCAATTTTGGCTGCAAAGTCGTGGTGTGCAAGTACCCAGCCAGATGCTAACCATGCTGCCGTATTTGGTGATTATTGTGGTGCTGGCGCTGATTTCGCGAAATCCGGCATGGATACGACTGAACAAGCCCAGTGCACTGGGCAAGCCTTTTTACCCGCAAAGCTGATTTTTTATCCTGTTTTTATTTCATTACCTACAAAAGGAAACTGCCATGAATATTGCAAAACAACGCCCTTGGTACAGCGCGCTGGCCATTGCTGCCACGCTGACGCTGGCTGCCTGTTCGCCTGATGCGAAATCGCCACCGGCTGCAGCCAGCGATGCTGCCTCTGCCGCTTCTGCACCTGCCAGTGCGGCAGGTAAAGAACCGTTGAAAATCGCGTTTGTCTATATCGACTCCGTTGGCGATGCTGGCTGGACATATTCGCACGATACGGCACGCAAGGCGCTGGAGGCCGAGTTTGGCGACAAAATACAAACCAGCATTGTGGATAAAGTGCCTGAGGGCGCAGATGCCGAGCGCGTGGTGCGCGATTTGGCAACACAAGGCAACGGTTTGATTGTTGGCACCAGCTTTGGCTACATGGAACCCATGATGAAAGTTGCCAAAGATTTTCCCAATATCAAATTCGAGCATGCGACTGGCTATAAACGCAGCGAAAACATGACTACATACGATGTACGCACGTATGAAGGCGCATACATGGCTGGCGTAGTGGCAGGCAAAATGACCAAAAACAACACGCTGGGCATAGTCGCTTCCGTGCCAATTCCTGAGGTGCTGCGCAATATCAACAGCTTTACGCTGGGCGCACAAAGCAGCAACCCAGCCATTAAAACCAAAGTGGTTTGGGTAAACCAGTGGTTTGACCCACCCAAAGAAACCGAAGCGGCTACTGCACTGATTAACGGTGGCGCAGACGTGTTGTTCCAAAACACCAACTCCACTGCTGTGTTGCAGACTGCCGAAAAAATGGGCAAACGCGGCTTTGGTTGGAACTCTGACATGACCAGCTACGGTCCGAAATCACACATGGCTTCGGTCGTTATCAACTGGCAGCCTTACTACAGCAAAGTGGCGCACGACGTGCTCGATGGTAAATGGCAAAGCCAGCACTCATGGTGGGGTGTGAAAGAAAACGCCATTGACCTGACTTCTTTCTCGGCTGACGTGCCCTCAGAAACCAAAGCGCAAATTGACAAAGTCAAGGCAGGCTTGAAAGACGGCAGCTTTGCCATCTGGACTGGCCCCATTGCCGACAATACAGGCAAAGAGGTTCTGCCTGCAGGTCAGGTCGCTGATGAGAAATTTTTGCACGGTATCAACTTCTACGTCAAAGGCGTAGAAGGCCAAGTGCCAGGTGCAAAATAAATCAGCATAAAGACCAGTCTGGCAGAGCAGGGCGCAAAGCTGCCTGTTTTGTCAGACTGGTAATTGCCATGCATATGGCTGCATCTCATACAACAGGCACGGGATAAAACCTGTGCCTGTTGTGTTTTGCAGGGAGCAGTCAGCTGCAGAAAAATAGGCGTCTGGCAAAAAATCTGAACTGTGCCAACGCACACAATGCCAGCTATTCAGCCATAATTTGCCCATGCTTATATCTTTTACCAAAATGCAAGGTGCAGGCAACGATTTTGTTGTGCTGAACGAAACCCGCGCCCCATTAAATCTGTCGCCCGAACAGTACCGTTTTATTGCCAATCGGCGCTTTGGTGTGGGAGCTGACCAGATTTTGTCAGTGCGTCCTGCCACCTTGCCTGATGTGGATTTTTCTTATGTTATCCATAACGCAGATGGCAGTATGGTTGAGCACTGCGGCAATGGTGCACGCTGCTTCGTACGCTATGTGCTTGAGCAGGGGCTAACTACCAAAACATCAATTCGTGTACAAGTGCAGCGCGGCATTATTACCCTGCATGCACAGCCAGATGGGCAAGTTACCGTTGATATGGGGGCACCCGTATTTGATGCGGCTGCCCTGCCTTTTATACCAGATGGGTTGGCGCAACAGCAGCAGGAACGGGCTACGATTTATACCTTGTTACCGCTGCTTGAGCAGGTGCCTGTACCCACGCCAGCGGCTGTAGTATCTATGGGCAATCCACACGTTGTGTTGTGTGTGCCTGATACAGATACCGCACCAGTCGCGGCATTGGGTGCGGCGCTGCAGGCTTTGGCTAACTTTCCTGCCAGTGTGAATGTGGGTTTTATGCAAGTCATCAGTCGCCAACATATACGCTTGCGCGTGTATGAGCGTGGCGTGGGTGAAACTCTGGCTTGTGGTACAGGTGCATGTGCAGCCGTAGCTGCGGGTATTAGCCAAGGGTTGCTTGACAACACGGTGCGGGTTGATGCGCTTGGCGGTACATTACAGATTAGCTGGGCGGGCGATAATGCATCTATGCTCATGACGGGGCCTGCGGTAACCGTGTTTCATGGAGAAATCGACTTGCCTGCGCAGCTGCCCTTATTGCCTTGTATACCATCTACCGATTCTTGATACCAATTTGCTGATACGAGTTTGCCATGCACCCCAATGACCTTGCTCCTTTGACTGAACGCGATATTGCAGAGTATTTGATGCAAAACCCGGGTTTTTTTCAGCGCAACCCTGATTTGCTCACCGACCTGCATCTGGGCAGCGCCCACGGCCAGCGCGTAGTTAGCCTGCACGAGCGCCAAGCCGAAATGTTGCGCGAAAAAATCAAAGTGCTTGAGCAGCGTTTGATAGACATGATTCGCCACGGCAGTGAAAACAGCGTCACCACCAACAGGCTGCTGCACTGGGTAACCAACTTGTCGCTGGAGCACAACGCGGCTGCACTGCCCGCGCACATTTGCACCACCATTTGCGAGCAGTTTATGGTGCCGCAAGCCGCCATTCGCGTATGGGGTGTAGATGCAGCCTATGCCGACTGCGACTTTGCCCAAGGTGTAAACAGCGATACCAAAAGCTTTGCTTCCTCGCTCACTACACCATACTGTGGCATGCACGTTGGCGTAGAAGCCGTGCGGTGGCTGGATGAGCCACTGCTAGCCGCATCACTGGCACTCATCCCCCTGCGCGATGCCAAAAAACCGCATTCCCCCGCCTTTGGTATGCTGGTACTGGCATCACCCGATGCCAACCGTTATCAAGACGATATGGCCACCGATTACCTTGAGCACATCGGCAAAATGGCCAGCGCAGCCCTCTCGCGCTTGACTATTGCGCCAGCCGCTGCAGATTAACAAGAAGCGGATCAGTGATGCAGCCGTTGCCGAGCGCACCTCCTGCAGCGCTGACTCAAATTGGTAGCGAGCAAGACCCGCTGGTACTGGCCTACCTGCAGCATGCTGCCCATAGCAAACGGCTAGCCGAGCGCACAGTGGCGCTGTACAGTGAAGACCTGCACAAGCTACAAACCTTCGCCGCACAAGCGCAACTGCCCCTTACAGGCATTCAAACCGCCCATATTCGCCATTGGGCAGCGGCCATGCACGCACAGGGGCGCAGCCCGCGCGGTATTGCGCTCATCCTCTCAGGCTGGCGGGGGTTTTACCGCTGGCTGGTCATGGCGCGGCACATGCAACACAACCCGGTTGAAGGCGTACGCGCCCCCAAAGCCGCCAAACTCCTGCCCAAAGCCCTGCCAGTAGATGCCGCCATGCAACTGGCTGACTACCGCGCCAGCACAGCAGCAAGCCGCACCGTAAGCCACAGCACAGCCAACAAACCCACCCGCGCCCAGAGTGACGCACACTGGCAAGAACTGCGCGACCAATGCATGGTTGAGCTGCTCTACGGCAGCGGCCTGCGCGTAGGTGAACTCATCAGCCTTGACGCGCACCCCAGCCCGCAAGCGCAAAGCTGGCTCGACCTTGATGATGCCCAAGCCCACGTTTTAGGCAAAGGCAGCAAACGCCGCAGCGTACCCCTAGGCGCAGCCGCAGTCACCGCCACCCGCCAATGGCTCGCCGCACGTGCCACCTTGCCACAAGCACAACGCACCCCCGCGCTGCTGCTTGGGCGCAATGGCACACGGCTTACGGCACAAGCCATCTGGCAAAAACTGCGCCTTCGCAGCCAGCAAGCAGGCTTGAGCGTGCCAGTACACCCGCACATGCTGCGCCACTCATTTGCCAGCCACCTGCTGCAAAGCAGCGGCGACTTGCGCGGCGTGCAAGAGCTGCTCGGCCACGCCAACATCAGCACCACCCAAGTCTATACACGGCTAGACTTCCAACATCTCGCCAAGGTGTACGATGCCACCCACCCACGCGCGCACCGCAACAAAAACAAACCCAAGCCAGATGGCTAGGCGAGCGTGCAAAAAGCCGAACGCAGAGTACGCAGAGCAAGAATGCACAGGGCGCAAGGATAAAAAAAGGTGTTGCAGCGCCTGTTTAAGCAACTTTCTTAAAGCACCCATTCAAAAGACTGACACAGCACAAGTGCAAGCATCTTTTGGGGTGTTTTTTGCGCACTCTGCGCTTCTTTTGCGCTCTCGGCGTCCTGCACCCGCATTGCAGCAAAACCCAGCCCCATTTCGCAGACAATAAGCCCTATTGCAACCCTATCTCATATACAAGCCATGTCCACACCCGCACACAACCCCCTTGAAAACAAAAAACAAGCCTGGTCAGCCCTCTTTGCCGAGCCCATGAGCGAGCTGGTACAACGCTACACCGCCAGCGTATTTTTCGATAAACGCCTCTGGCAGGCCGACATACAAGGCTCACTCGCACACGCCCACATGCTGCAGCAACAAGGCATCATCAGCGCCGAAGACGGGCAGGCCATAGCGCAAGGCCTTGCACAAATCGGGCAAGAAATCGAAAGCGGCGCTTTTGAGTGGAAACTCGAACTCGAAGACGTACACCTCAACATCGAAGCCCGCCTTACCCAACTCATTGGCGATGCAGGCAAGCGCCTGCACACAGGCCGCAGCCGCAACGACCAGGTAGCGACTGACATCCGCCTGTGGCTACGCGGCGAAATTGACCTCATCATCGAGCTGCTTCGCACCCTGCAAAGCGCACTGGTTGCAGTAGCCGAGCAGCACACCAGCACCATCATGCCTGGCTTTACCCACCTGCAAGTAGCGCAACCTGTAAGCTTTGCCCACCACCTGCTGGCGTATGTAGAAATGTTCGCCCGCGACGAGCAGCGCTTGGCCGATGTGCGCCGCCGCGTCAATCAGTTGCCACTGGGCAGCGCAGCATTGGCTGGCACCACCTACCCGCTAGACCGCGAACTTGTCGCACGCACGCTGGGCATGGTCGATGCGCAAGGCGCAGCCTGCGTTTGCCAAAACAGCCTGGATGCCGTAAGCGACCGCGACTTTGCCATCGAATTTGCCGCCGCCGCCAGCCTCATCATGGTTCACATCAGCCGCCTGTCTGAAGAACTCATCATCTGGATGAGCCAGAACTTTGCCTTCATCCGCATTGCCGACCGCTTCACCACAGGCAGCAGCATCATGCCGCAAAAGAAAAACCCCGACGTGCCCGAACTCGCACGCGGCAAAACAGGCCGTGTAGTGGGGCATTTGATGGGGCTAATCACCCTCATGAAAGGCCAGCCACTGGCCTACAACAAAGACAACCAGGAAGACAAAGAGCCGCTGTTTGACACGGTCGATACTGTGCGCGACACCCTGCGCATCTTTGCCGAAATGGTAGGCGGGCAAACCAACCCGCAAACCGGGCAGAAAGAAGGCGGCATCACCGTCAATGCAGCAGCCATGCAAACCGCCGCCAGCAAAGGCTACGCCACCGCTACCGATTTGGCAGACTATCTGGTTAAAAAAGGCCTGCCCTTCCGTGATGCACACGAAGTCGTAGCCCACGCCGTAAAAACCGCACAACAACAAGGGCTGGACTTGGGCGAACTGCCCCTTGCCACACTGCAAGGCTTTAACCCCGCCATCGAGGCAGACGTTTTCGAGCAAGCACTCACCCTGCAAGCCTCACTCAACGCCCGCAACACCCTGGGCGGCACAGCACCCACCCAAGTGCAACAGCAACTCGCCTGCCACAAAGCGCGGCTGGCATAAGCTGCGGGGCAGGGAATGCGGGGGCGGGCGGGAGCGGGGGCAGAACGCAGAGGGCGCAGAGGGTGCGCAGAAGTCGCAGAAAAATACAAAAACAGGTTTGATTTTTGCTGCGAAGACGGTGTTTACCCGTTGCGCTGGCGGCAGCACACGCACTCTCACTTTGTGGCATTCCCGCGCAAAGCCTGCCGCTTGTTCCAGTCATCCACGCGCCGACCCTGCATCTTGTTACCGTCATCCACGCACCGACCCTGCCTCTTGTTACCGTCATTCCCGCGCAGGCGGGAATCCATGCCTTTGATTGTGCGCTGCTGTGGATTCCCGCCTGCGCGGGAATGACGGGGTAAGGCTGTGAAGCGCCAAGCACAAACCCAAACCAAACCAAAACCATTTCTGGTATTTTTTCTGCGCCCTCTGCGTATCTCTCTGCGCCCTCTGCGTTCTGCCCCCGTACCCGCCCCCGCCCCCGCATTCCTGCCAGCCCAAAAAAAACAGGGCAGGTATTGCACCCGCCC
>CAZUBE010000017.1:0-49007 GCA_964618495.1 uncultured Allobrachymonas sp.
ACTGCTGTTAGAAAATTCTACCTTTAAGACCGTTCCTTTTCTGGGGGGAATACCGTGTCATTCGTGAACACGCAAGAAACAACCCTCTGCAAACGGCTGTAAACAACTGATGAAGCAACCCGTGCGCCAAAATGCAGACTATTTGGCGGGATATTAAAAAAGGGAAATACGACTACATCCACAAAGAAAAGGCACGCGAATTTTTAGGTCGTTCTGGGCTCCAATTGCCCAGCCTGCCTAACTTAAACGCATGCCACGAGGAAATTCTAACCGAAAAAAACTTGCTGCCTACCGCAAGGCGCAACAGCGCCAGTCAATATCGCCAAACAACAACACTGCCACACCAGCTCAACGCACGTTTTGCCCCGAAGCAGATCAGCCCCTGCTTTCAGATCAAACTCAAAGTTCTTCAATGCGTTTTGGCGGATAACTGTCCCAAGTCTGGCATCCTGGGCATTGCCAATAGTGCGCTTGTGTCTCAAATCCGCAAGCGGCACAACGATAGCGCCCCAGCGGCTTGATAGCGGTTTGCAATGCCTTGCCTACAGCGGCCTGATGCGGATCTCCACCCAGTTTTTCCTGATCCAGCCAGCGTGTAGCGGCCATCAGCGAAGGGGTTTGAGCCAGATGTGCAATATACCGATCAGCACTGCTCTGGGTATGACCTTCCTGCAGATCAAGCCAAACCAATGCCTCAATAACATCTATCGAAGGACTGCTCTGCTGCAAAGCTTCCAACTGCTCCTTTGCTGATGCTGCCTTGCCGCAGGCCTGTGCCAACTCCGCATAATCACGTGCAAAAAGTGGCGCAGATGCAGGCGTTTGCACTATGGCCTGCTCCAACAAAGCCAGTGCTGCAGCAAAATTCTCATGCTGTTTCTCAAGCTGTGCCAATTGAATACGCGCCCGCGCTGCCTGCGGCGCAACCGCCAGTGCCTGCTGCAAAAGTTGACGTGCCACATCAAACTGCTGCTTCTGTTCAGCCAACAGCGCCTGTTCGCACAAATGGTGCGCACGCCGCTGACTGAAATCGGGAGCGCCAGGCGTTGCAGCAAGCGTTTTAGCAGTGGCTTCTGCTTGCACCCAATCACGGCTACGCTCGTAAATTCCCAGCAGTATGAGTTGAGCACTATTGCCATACGCTGTTTGCGCCAGTTTGCACAGCGATTCTTCTGCTAGATTCAGCAGCCCTGCCTTGAGAAAATCCATTGCCAGCTCATACTGCGCATGATCATGATCGCTGCTCGACAAATCGGCTCGCGCCAGCAAATGCTGATGCACGCGAATGGCGCGCTCATACTCGCCACGGCGCCGAAACAGATTGCCCAATGCAAAGTGCAGCTCTGAGGTTTCAGGATCTTTTTGCACAGCTTCAATAAAAGCGTCAATGGCTTGATCCTGCTGCTCGTTAAGCAGGTGGTTCAGCCCTTTGAAATAGGCTTTTGGAGCGCTACGGTTTTCGGTGCGCAGCTGGCGTAAATCCATCCGCGAAGCCAGCCAGCCTAGAGCAAATGCAGCAGGCAGCGCCAATAAAAACCAGATAGAGTCGAAGTTCATGGACTAGTTGGCCACGTTTATTGACCATAAGGTATGGTGATGGACGGATCTGTCATATGCCGACCCAAATCTGTCGGGCTAACAGGCTCAGAATGTGCCATATCGGTGGCACTTTCTGCTTCAGGCTGCACTGCAGCAACTTGCATTTTCGCTGCCGCTCGTTTGTAGCGCCAGCAGCGTGGCAGCATCACCACCATCCCAGCCAGCGCGCCGATAGCAAAAGAGCCCAGCACAATCACCATAATGGGCAGGGTTAAGGCGTAAGAAAACAGAAAATGCAAGGTTACCTCATGCCGATTGTTGATGGCAAAGGCAAACAAAAGCAAAAAAATGGCTGCCTTAAGCAGCCAAAACAAATATTTCATGGAGTAGTAGCCTCCTGTGCCTTCAGTCGTTTATCCGTTATCGGTGCTGACTGGCATTGTACGTTGTGCCGCGCCTTCATTGGCAGGGAGCTTCTCAACCGCTTCACGCAAAGCCTTGCCTGGCTTGAAGTGCGGTACCCGCTTTTCGGGTATTTGTACGCTATCACCAGTTCGCGGGTTGCGCCCAATTCGCGCAGGGCGATGGGTAACGGTAAAGCTGCCAAAACCACGAATTTCAATGCGATGGCCTTGCGCCAAGGCATCGGCCATGCTGTCGAGCACGGTTTTTACAACCATTTCGATATCACGGTGTGGTAATTGGTGAAACTGCGCAGCTAGCGCATCCACCAGATCTGAACGTGTCATGGCAATTTGGGCAATCAATGCAAAGCGTTGCGCTCTGCAACAAGGCTGTAGGCGCATATAACGCCCACAGCCCCGTGCAGGGCTGTGACGGACTAGGCTGTTTAGGCTTTGTCGTCGTTATCGAGCTTGGCACGCAGCAAAGCACCCAAGCTGGTTGTGCCAGCGTTGTCGCGGGCAGATGCCTGATTGATGCTTTCCATTGCTTGCTGTTGATCAACGGCGTCTTTGGCTTTGATCGACAGGTGCACGGTGCGGGCTTTGCGGTCTACGTTGGTGATGACAGCAGTTACTTCGTCGCCCACTTTGAGCACGGTGCTGGCATCTTCTACGCGGTCGCGGCTAATTTCGCTGGCACGCAGGTAGCCAGTGACTTCTTCGCCCAGATCGATTTCAGCGCCTTTGGCATCAACAGTTTTCACTTTGCCAGTTACGCTTTGGCCTTTGTCGTTGATAGAAACAAAGGTGGTGAAGGGATCAGAGTCAAGCTGTTTGATGCCCAGGCTGATGCGCTCGCGCTCTACGTCTACGCCCAGAACGATGGCTTCAACTTCCTGGCCTTTTTTGTAGTTGCGTACAACGGTTTCGCCTGGCTCGTTCCAGCTCAGGTCAGACAGGTGCACCAAGCCGTCGATACCAGCGGCCAGACCAACAAAGATACCAAAGTCGGTAATGGACTTGATGGGGCCCGTTACCTTGTCACCACGCTTGGCTGTAGCAGCAAATTCTTGCCAAGGATTGACCTTGCACTGCTTCATACCCAGGCTGATACGGCGTTTGTCTTCGTCGATTTCAAGCACCATGACTTCAACTTCGTCGCCCAGCGACACGATTTTGCTGGGAGCCGCGTTTTTGTTGGCCCAATCCATTTCGGAGACGTGTACCAAGCCTTCAATGCCTGGCTCAAGCTCAACAAATGCACCGTAATCAGCGATGTTGGTAACTTTACCGAACATGCGTGTTTGTGCGGGGTAGCGGCGTGCAACGCCCATCCAGGGGTCGTCGCCCATTTGCTTTAAGCCCAGCGATACGCGGTTTTTCTCGCTATCGAATTTGAGCACTTTGGCTGTGAGCTCTTGCCCGGCTTGCACCACTTCGCTGGGGTGGCGTACACGGCGCCATGCCATGTCGGTGATGTGCAGCAGGCCATCGATGCCGCCCAGGTCCACAAATGCGCCGTATTCGGTGATGTTTTTAACCACACCATTGACGATAGAGCCTTCTTTGAGGGTCTCGAGCAGTTTGGCGCGTTCTTCGCCCATGCTGGCTTCCATTACAGCGCGGCGTGAGAGCACAACGTTGTTGCGCTTGCGGTCGAGCTTGATAACCTTGAACTCCATGGTTTTGTTTTCGTAGGGAGTCAGGTCTTTGGTAGGACGTGTGTCTACCAGCGAACCAGGTAAGAAGGCACGGATGCCATTGACCAGTACAGTCAAGCCGCCTTTGACTTTGCCGCTGGTGGTACCAGTTACAAATTCGCCAGATTCCAGCGCTTTTTCAAGGCTGAGCCAAGAGGCCAGACGCTTGGCAGTGTCGCGCGAGAGGATGGTTTCGCCAAAGCCGTTTTCGGCGCTGCTGATGGCTACGGATACGAAGTCGCCTGCTTGGACTTCAAGTTCGCCCTGATCGTTTTTGAATTCTTCGATTGGCACGTAGGCTTCAGATTTGAGGCCAGCGTTTACCACGACGTGGTTGTGCTCAACGCGCACAACTTCGGCGGTAATGACTTCGCCAGAGCGCATTTCGGCGCGTTTTAGGGATTCTTCAAACAGGGCGGCAAAAGATTCGGACATGTGTTTTCCTGATCTGCCTTTGGGAACATGGCCGCAGCAATTGCGGTTGCATTAGTCAAAAGCAGGGGGTTAATTGCGGTTGATATAAAGTGGCCGCAGGGGGTTGGTTAATAAAAAACATATCCGCGCATTGCCAGCGTACACGCGCCGCTGCCGTGCAAAGCATGGCAAGGGCAACTGCAGTGTGCGGGTGGTGCGCGGGGCTACTGCTCCTCGTGCATTGTGGGCGCTTGGGGCTGTACTGAAAAAAGCTCAAAGCGGCAATGCAAAAGGTTGTTTGTCTTGCCACCAGCGCAACACCCGTTGCACCGATGCGGGTACATCGAGCGCGGAGTTGTCTAGCGGCAAGGCATCTTGCGCGGCTTGCAGAGGCGAGGCGGCGCGATTTTGGTCGCGCTCGTCGCGTGCCTGCAAGTCAGCACGAAGGGCGCTTATATTAGCAGAAATTCCTTTGGAAATCAGTTGTTTATAGCGTCTTTGTGCACGTTGTTCGGCGCTGGCGGTTAAAAACACCTTCAAAGGAGCGTCTGGAAAGATGGTGGTGCCCATATCGCGCCCGTCTGCCACCAGCCCGGGGGCGCGGCAAAAGCTGTGTTGCAAATCTACCAATGCACAGCGTACGGCGGGTAGAGCCGAGACTTGTGAGGCGGCTAGCCCAATGGCTTCGGTGCGGATGGCAAGGCTAATGTCATCGTCACCCAGCCAGATTTGTTGCTCATCAACAGTGCCTGTAAAGCGCACGGGCAGGCTCGCGGCTATGGCGGCTATGGCGGCTTCGTTTTCGGGCGTAATCTCCAGCCCTGCTGTTTGTGCAGCCAGTGCGGTAACGCGGTACAGAGCGCCTGAGTCGAGCAGGTGGTAGCCCAGTTGCTGCGCCAGCGCTGCCGCCAGTGTGCCTTTGCCGCTGGCGCTGGGCCCGTCGATACAGATGACTGGGGTGCGTGCAGGGTCGGCTTTAACGAGGCTAAAGAAGGCGCTAAAGTATTCAGGGAAGGTTTTGGCGGTGCAGGAAGGATCGGCAATGCGCACGGGCTGCGCAGCGGGGTTGAAGGCGGCGAGCGCAAAGCACATGGCCATGCGGTGGTCGTCATAGGTGTGGATGCAAGCGGGCTGCCAGCACTCTGGCGAGGCTGGCGGGGTGATGGTGATGTAGTCTGCACCTTCTTGCACCGTAGCGCCCAGCTTGCGTAGCTCGGTGGCCATGGCTGCAATGCGGTCGGTTTCTTTCACGCGCCAGCTTGCGATGTTGCGCAAGGTGGTGGTGCCTTGTGCGTAGAGCGCCATGATGGCTAGCGTCATGGCGGCATCAGGTATGTGGTTGCAGTCCATATCAATGGCTTGCAGCGGCCAGCGCCCGCGCTGGATGGTGATGCTGTTGGCGGTGGCGCTGATGTGCGCGCCCATGCTGCGGGCTGCTTCGATAAAGCGGATGTCGCCCTGTATGGACGATTCGCCCACGCCTTGCACGGTGATGCTGTGGCCAAGGCTTGCATCGGCGGCAATAGCGCCCAGCGCAATGAAGTAGCTGGCTGAGGATGCGTCAGCCTCCACATGCAAGCTGCCTGGCGAATGGTAGTGCGCATCGGCAGCAATGGTAAAGCTCTGCCAGCCTGTGGCGCTGTCGCGCTGCACTTGCACGCCAAACTGCGCCATCATGGCTAGTGTGATGGCGATATAGGGTTTGGAGATAAGCTCGCCTTCAACTTCGATGGTGGTGGCATGCTCTGCCAGCGGTGCTGCCATGAGCAAGGCGGTAAGAAACTGGCTTGAAACATCGCCACGCACGCGCACCCGCGCTGGCGCTTGCCCGTCAGCCTGTGCTTGCTTTTGACGTGGCCTGATGCGCAGTGGCGGGTAGCCCGCATTGCCTGCGTAGTCGATATTGCAGCCCAATTGCTGCAAGCCATCAACCAAGTCACCAATGGGGCGCTCGTACATGCGCGGCACTCCTGTGAGCAGAAAATGCCCGCCCAACATGGCGAGCACGGCGCACAGGGGGCGCATGGCAGTGCCTGCGTTGCCCAAAAACAGCTCTAGCGGTGAATTAGCAAATATGTCTGACTGGTGGATGTCTGATGGCAGTTGCCCGCCCATGCCCGTGATGCGTACGGTGCTGCCTTCGCGCTGTATGCTGCAGCCGATTTTCTCAAGCGCAGCCAGCATGACGCGGGTGTCGTCAGAGTCCAGCACATCGTGCAATACGGTCTGACCTGTGCACAGTGCGGCAAGCAGCAGCACGCGATTGCTGATGCTTTTGGAGCCAGGCAACAGCACCGTGCCGTGCGCTGATTGCAAAGGTGGAATGTCAAGAAATGCGGGTTGGGTCATGCCGTATAAAAGTCAGAAATAAAAATAGATTGAAGCGTACCAAACAAAACGCAGGCGTTACGCGGTATTGGGATACATGGTAGCAGGAGGCAAATAACGCTAAAAAGCTGGCACTTGCCTGTGCATGGCAGACAAAGGCTCGCCACATATTTTTGCTGCTTTACTTGCTAGTGCCTGCATTGCTTTTTGCCGCCTGTTTGTTGCCCGATTGTCGGCCTAGCAGCTTCGGGCTGCGTCTGCACAGGGCGGCTAGCTGCTTTGTGGCTGTTGTGCGGCTATCAGGCGGCTTGGTTGCGGTTTTTGGTGCACCATGCTGCAAGATGCCAACAGCCGCTTGCCGCAACGCGCGCTTTAGCCCTGCGCCCCATCGGCTGCCACTTGCGCTTTGCCTTGCGCCAGCTCTTCTTTGATGGTTTCTGCCAGCAGGCGCACGCCTTTGTCGATTTGCTCGGCCGAGGCTGTAACAAAGCTCATGCGGATGTTGCGTACATCGGGGCTGGCATCGTAGAAGATGGCGCCTGGCACATAGGCCACGCCTTTGGCTACTGCGCGTGGCAGCATGGCGGCGCTATCAATACCTTCGGGCAGGCGCAGCCAGATAAACATGCCGCCGTGTGGTGTATTCCACGTTACGCTCTCGGGCATGTGCTTTTGCAGCGCCGCCAGCATGACTTGGCACTGGCTTTTGTAGAGCTGGCGCACGCGCGGCAGGTGTTCTTCAAGAAAGCCGGGCACTGACAACACTTCTGCCGCCAAGCGCTGGTTCAGGTTGGGGCTGTGCAAATCAGCAGCTTGCTTGGCTTGCAACAGCTTGGGGTAAACGGCTGGGGGTGCTACGACAAAGCCCAAGCGCAAGCCTGGTGCCAGCACTTTAGACAAAGAGCCTACATACAGGCAGCTTTCAGGAAAATAGCTGCTAACGGGCGGCGGTGGCGGCGCATCAAACCAAAGCTCGCCATACGGGTTGTCTTCAACAATGGGCAGACCCAACGCATCGCAGGTTTTGGCAAGCTGCTCACGAAACTCTGCAGGCAGGCTTTGGCCACTGGGGTTTTGGAAATTGCTCAGCAGATATAAAAAACGCGCTGCATAGCGCAACTGGTTTTCTTCCAAATCAGACAGTTGCAGCATACCGCTTTCGGGGTCGTTGGGTATGCTGTATACAACGGGCTGGTAGGCTGAGAAGGCCTGCAGTGCGCCTACGTAAGAAGGAGTTTGTACAGCGATGCGGCTACCTTCGTCAATCAGCACTTTGCCGATTAAATCGAGCGCCTGCTGTGAGCCTGTAGTAAGCAACACATGGTCGGGAGAAACCTCCCAAGGCAGCGATTGCGCCACCCACTGGCGCAGCGGCTCGTAGCCTTCGCTGCTGGAGTATTGCAGTGCGTTACGCGGCTGCTCACGCATGACTTTTTCGTAAGCCACATTAAATGCTTCAATGGGAAACGATTCCGGCGAAGGCAGCCCACCAGCAAAGCTGATAATTCCAGGCAGCCCACTCATCTGAAGCATTTCATGTACAGCCAGAGAATCCATGCCCTGGGTGCGGGTGGCAAATTGCCAATCTTTCATAGGTACCGTCTCTTTTCCTGAATTCAAACAAAGGTCTGCCACGCGTTCATTGTGCAGTATGACTGCATCGTATCAAAACAAGCAACCGACTGCCGTAGCAAACTGCAACTGAAGCTGTCTTACGTTGTGCGATGCTGCAACTGCATCGCCAGCTCGCGCAATGCACAAACGTAGGCATTGTCAGGCAATGCAGCAATCGCAGCAACCGCACGGGCAGCCTCGGTTGCTGCAGTTTGGAGTGCAGCATCCAATGCGCCCGTATTACGCACAATTTGAGCAACCTCATCAAAAGCATCAACTGCACCCTGCTCCAGCGCCTGACTCACAACAGCAGCTTGTGCTGTGCTGCCTTGGCGCATGGCCAATATCAAAGGCAGGGTGGCTTTACCCTCTCTCAAATCGTTGCCCAGATTTTTACCCAGCAGTTCAACCGAGCCTTCGTAATCAAGCACGTCATCAATAATCTGAAAAGCAGTGCCCAGCGCCTGCCCATAGATAGCACATTGTTCTTCCAGTGCGGGAGGGCTGTTGGTAAGAACAGCTGCCAGGCGGCTGCTGGCCTCAAACAGTTTGGCCGTTTTAGAGCGAATTACGCGCAGATAATCGTCTTCTGTCAGGCTGGCATCACCCATATGCATCAGCTGCAGCACTTCACCTTCGGAAATGATGTTGGTGGCATCAGCCAGCACTTCCATCACCCGCATGTTTTTGCCCTCTACCATTAACTGAAAAGAGCGCGAATAAAGAAAATCACCCACCAATACACTGGCAGGATTGCCAAAGCTGGTATTGGCAGTCGGGCGGCTTCGGCGCAAAGTGGACTCATCAACAACGTCATCGTGCAGCAAAGTCGCTGTATGGATAAACTCCAGAACCACGGCCAATTGATGATGCTGTTTACCGCTATAGCCCAAAGCGCCAGCCATCAATAACAACAATGCTGGTCGCAGGCGCTTACCGCCAGCAGAAATAGTGTATTGCGACACTTCGGCAACCAGTGGCACACCAGTATGCAGCTGCTCATGAATCAGGCGGTCAACCGCCTGCATATCTGCAGCAATGATGGACAGGTCGGGACAATGGGAAGCGGACAAGCCGAAAATCCTTGAATAGGAAAAGTAAAAGGCAGCGTAACGGCCGAAGGAAACGGATGATTATAAAAGCGCGTGCATACATGCCACGTCATAAATGCCATTTTCTTATGCAACCGCGTTTTTTGGCAGCCCAAAAATAGTAGTTTTTAATCTATACGCAAGGCACGTAACAACTTTTGCCCGCCTCGGCCATTAACTGGCATCCCCAGCCGGCCCTGTTCAGCACGAATGGCTTCGCGAGTTCTGGCACCAATCAAACCATCAGGTTGGCCGATATCATAGCCACGCGCCAGCAATAGGGTTTGCATTTCGCGGTTTTCAGCACGCGACAGGCCTGGGTCATCAGTCGGCCATGCAGTAGCAAAAGCTACATCGTCACTATTGCCTGTAAGCAAATCAGACAAGTGCGCTATTGCCAGTGCATAGTTTTCGCTTGCGTTATAACTGTAAAGCGTATCGAAGTTTTTCCCGACCAGAAAAGCTGGCCCTCTTGCACCTGCTGGCAACAGCAAGCCCGCGCTGGACAAGGTGCGAGGCAAGGCACGCCCATTAGGCAAGGTCAGACCCTGTGCCGCCCAGTAATCTATGCCGCGGCGACTTTTGCGTCCAGACACTACAGGCGTGAAACCAGCGGGCAGCTTGACTTCATAGCCCCAAGGCTCGCCTGTAACATAGCCCGCCTTGCGTAAAAAATTGGCAGTAGATGCCAGTGCATCTGGCACGTTATCAACCAAATCGCGTCTGCCGTCACCATCAAAATCCACAGCTATCCGCAAAAAGGTGCTCGGCATAAACTGAGTATGCCCAAACGCGCCAGCCCACGAGCCATTGAGCTTGTGCGCGGCAATACTGCCTTCTTGCACGATACGCAGTGCGCTGGCAAACTCGCCCCTGAAGTAGCTCTGCCGCCGCCCAAAGCACGACAGCGTACCCAGCGACTGCAGCAGCGAGCGCCCGCCAGTAATCTTGCCAAAGTTGCTCTCTACACCCCACACACCAGTAACAATAGCAGCCGATACGCCGTAACGCTGCTCAATTTGGCGCAGGGTGGGCTGCCACTTTCGGTAAGCTGCACGGCCATCTTGCACGCGCTCTTTATCAACCAGCATGGCCAGATAATCCCAAACGGGCAAGGTAAATTCAGGCTGGCGGTTAAGTAGTGGCAGCACGCTAGCATCAGGCTGTAACGGCTTAACGTGGGCTTGCCAGGTGCTATCGTTGATGCTGGCAAAAGCAGCGCTGCCGCGCAAACCTGCCAGACAGCGCTCAAACTCTGCCGTGCTAACGCTAGGCGCACTATTGTCTTGTGCATAAACAGCAGTGCTCGCTAGCAAAGTAGCCAAAACGCTGGCAATGCAAGCTGCGGGACGCAGAAGTTTCTTCATGAGCTTTTCTCCCAAAAGACAATAATTGGTCAACGCGGTGCAGGCTGCAGGCTGCGCCAGCCTTATGAATACGCCGCGCACGCTTGTGCTTTTATTATCCATATAGGCAAAAAGCCGCACTGGGCGGCCTTTTGCTGTTTGCAGGTATTGCGTATTGTTCGCTTACATGGTTGCCAGCGTATCGCTGTCATTCACGGCGCTGAGCCAATACTGCGGGTTAAAGGGGCTGCTCATCCGCAAAGCCAGTGGCGTTACATCCACCAGTTTGTCGGTTGGCATTTTCTCTTCGGGTTCCATATCTATTTCATCGGGTGAAGCGTCTTGCGCTTCGGCCTGTTTCGCCCGTTCTGCTTGGCCGGCTTGTGCAGAACGGGCTACAGAAAAGAATAGAAACACCTGAAGGCCACCTTGCGGTCACCCCAATAATCAGCCGCTTCGCGGAAAATATCAAGCAGTTGCTCGCGGGTTTCCTTGTCGAAACGTGCATTGGTGGGAATTTGCTCCAGCACCACAATAAAACCTGGCTGCGGACCCGATTTGTGCAATGGGTCGGTAATGCAGTCATACAGAGCATCAAAATTCTTGCCAAAGTGTGCTGGCAATGTGAACTGCTCGGCAATCATGTCAAGCACGTCTTGCCTGGTTTGTGCTCCGGCCAGATTGGCATATAAAAAATGCTGCCCCAGCTGGTTGGCGGTAGCCTGCAATTCGGGCACACGAAACGCACGTATAGACTGCACGATATTACTGCGCACATTGCGCAGCAAGTTATCTGAGATTGAAGGTTCGATGGTCACGGTAGTATGGCGGCAGTTTTCAGGCTGCCTTCTTTCAAGTTGGATTACGGGATAATCTTCTGGAAACTGTTGTAATGATCAGCACTGTAGTAGCACACGTCTGGGCGAGTTATTGCTCCGCCGCAAACGATACGCTGTGCACCACGGTTGCTGACATTGGGATGGGCCACGGTGTACTCACGGTAATAACCACGTTTACGCAAAGGCAGAATGCGTTCACGATTGCCAAAAATGGAGCCATCTTTCTCATGAGGGAGAGTTTCCCCATTAACAATGGCATGGTAAATACGTTGCCCCAACTCAGGCATTGCTTCAAGCTTAATGCTTGCTTTGCTTGCTGCCGAGACATATCTCGTTCGCTGATAACGGTAGCTATGGGCGTGAGCACACGCCATGTCCATAACGGGCAAGACTAGAGCAAGCACCAGCAGCGCCAATACAGCACGCACAAATCTTCCACCCACCCGAAGCTTCAGGAGGGCTGCGCCAAAAATGCGGTACACAGGAAGATATAAAGCGAATTGCATCAATTCAACAACGCGACAAGCAAAACAAGCCAATGGCACAGTGCCTGAATCGTGAAACGGCCTGATTAAAGACCGTTTGCAAATGATTCGAAGCTGCCAGTGTGCCTGAATGCATCTGAAAAATCAATGCGCTGCACAATTGTGCAAGTGCTCTGAGGGGAGTTGAAGAAAAACTTGGAGAAATGACAATTTTATGGCAGGCGAAAATATGAATTTAAACAACCTGCTGCAAACTGTTTTACCGTATGCGATCGGCTAACGCTTCCCACACTGGCCTTAAATCTGTAGGCATCTGTGGCAAATTACCCAAATCAATGCGGCTTTCATCTGGCGAGTGAAAATCACTTCCACACGATGCATACAAGCCGTATTCCAAAGCAAGGCCATGGTAGTGCTCGCTTTCTGCTGCACTGTGGCTGGCTGTAACGACTTCTACACCCTGCCCACCTAACTGCTTGAACGTCTCAAACAGACAGGCTTCTTCAAGCGGCGTAAAGTCATAGCGTGCGGGATGCGCAATGATGGCCATGCCTCCAGCCTGCCTAATCCAGCTTACGGCTTCTGGCAATGCTGCCCAACGTTGCGGCACATAACCTAGCTTGCCTTTTTTCAAATAATTGGCAAACGCTTCGCCCACATTACCGCATATGCCACACTCAACCAGATAGCGCGCAAAATGTGGACGTGCTATGAGCTCGGGATTGCCTGCATACTTCAATGCACCTTCAAATGCACCTGTTATGCCTACTTGCTTCAACTGATCCGCCATGGTTTGAGCGCGACTTACACGTCCGCCGCGCGTCTGCTGCAACCCTTGCAGCAAACCGATATCTGTTTCATCTACCCCCAGACCAACGATATGAACGCAAGTATCCAAAAAGGTGACTGAGATTTCTACGCCTGCCAGAAAAGGCAACCCCAGCCGCGTGGCTTCGGAAGCAGCTTGTGCAATTCCAGCAACCTCATCATGGTCGGTCAGCGCCCATAACTCAACACCATTGGCATAGGCACGTTGCGCCAAGGCAACTGGGCTGAGTGTGCCGTCTGATACGGTGGAATGGCAATGCAAATCGGCTTTGCAAGCACGGCAAGAAAATGGTTTCATCTATTTTAAATATGTGCAGCATATGTCTTATGGTGCAGTCAGGCGCTACAGAATACAGAACTTCTTGCATCGGTGCTTAGACGATACCGAGGCTTCCTCAAAATAGCACAAAGCACAAGCACTCTTGTCAAGCCAGTTGCTAATAACAAGCCCTAGTTTATTCATTCTATGCATTTATTGAGATCTACAGCACTGCATTTCTGCACTTCTGCACTTCTGCATTCACACAGATGCACACAATTTACACCGCCCACCTTGTTTTTCGACAGGTTGGGCTTCTTTGAGATGACTCATGCTACCATATCGAAAAATATCAATGTGACTTGTCAGCGCTATACGCTTCATGAAACAGGAGATACCTTTTGAGGGAGCATGAAAAAAACGCCAAAGTATTTAAAGCATTTTGCGATGCAAACCGGCTGAAGATCATGCACATGCTGCAAAGTGGCGAAAAATGTGCGTGCCAGTTACTTACAGAACTCAATGTCGGACAGCCAACTTTATCGCATCATATGAAAATATTGTGCGATGCAGGCATTGTTTCGGCTCGCAAAGATGGCAAGTGGATGCATTACTCTTTTAACCCGAGTGGCATCCTCGCAACAAGAAGTTTGCTTGAAAAAATTACTGCAGCAGCGAACTAAGTCCAGTCAATCAGTACGATTAAACGCCGCCAACTATGCGGCTTTTTTAGAAAGATCACATCGATAGATTTCGATGAATCCATGAGGCAATCAAAATGGAAGCAGTAAAAACAAATGAATTTGAACCTCTATGAAAAAACCCAAAGTAGCTTTTATCTGCGTTCACAACTCCTGCCGCAGCCAGATTGTTGAAGCATTGGGCAAAAACCTTGCTGCCGATGTCTTTGAAAGCTACTCTGCCGGGATAGAAGCTAGCGTGCGAATCAATCAGGATGCAGTCCGGCTGATGAAACAGATTTACGGCATTGATATGGAACAAACACAACGCAACAAGCTATTAGAAGCAATCCCGCCTGTAGATGTCGTGATAACGATGGGCTGTAATGTGCAATGTCCATTTTTACCCTGCAACTTCCGTGAGGACTGGGGTCTGGATGACCCTAGTGGAAAAAATGATGTTGCATTTGAATCTCTCATTAACGAAATTCACACCAGAATTATGGGTCTGCGTAATCAAATAGCAAGCTGTAAATACTTTTAATACAGTTGCAATTAACTGATTCAGCTTGAACAAACATCATTTTTACGGCAATTTCTCAAGCCGTGCAAAGACGGGTACGGGTAAAAACACAAAAGTTTCATGTTTCAACGGGTCTTTCTTTTGGCGCCAACCCGTTGTCATTCAATCTGTGCAACAAACCCAACAGGAAATTCCGGATCCGTACGTATATCAACCTGCCCCAAAAGTAGCGCTAACGCTGTGCAGAAATAGCAAATTGCTGCTGATTACGAGTATCTCTGCATCCTGCCCGTTTACAGGCTATCGTTACAATGGCGGCACATATGTATTGCTCTGCACTTGCACAATACGCCCAGGTTTGCCGTCTGGGGTTATCTCAGCCGCCGTCAATTTCCCTCCCCAGACACAGCCAGTATCCAGCCCGAGCAAATTTGGACGCTGCACCAGCCCCAAGGTGGACCAGTGGCCAAAAGCGATAAGAGTACTGGCAGTTTTGCGTGCCGGATGTTCAAACCAGGGCATCAGGCTATCAGGTGCACTTTCTACACCATGCTTGTGATGAAAGTCCATATTGCCTTGCGCATCTATCAGCCGTATTCTTGTGAGCGTATTAAGACTGCAACGATAGCGGTCTATCCCAACAAGGTTGCTGCGCCAACGTTCTGGCGTGTTGCCAAACAACATGGGCAGCACATCCATCCAGTCTCTGGCACTCAACAACTGCTGCACTTCCTGGGCAAAAGCCAGTGTTTGTTCAACATCCCAGCAGGGCTGTACGCCTGCATGCACCATCAGGCACTCGTTGGCATACATGGCCAACGGCTGGCAACGCAACCAATCCAGCAAAACAGGAGCATCCTTCGCCAAGAGCAAATCAACCAAAGTGTCTTTGCGGTGCATGGCTCGCACTCCTTGCGCTACTGCCAACAAGTGGATGTCATGATTGCCCAGCAAACAGTATGCGCTACCCTCAAGCTCCATAAGATGGCGTAACACGGCGGCAGAGCCTGGTCCGCGGTTAACCATATCGCCCAATATGTAAAGCACATCGCGGCTGGGAGAATAATCCAACTGTTGCAACAAATCATCAAATGCCTCGTTGCAGCCCTGAATGTCGCCAATGCAGTACATTGCCATGTGCCAGTTTTCTCCTTGTGCTTTACAGTGTGTTGTTATTTCAATGCACAGCATTATCTCCAGAAGATGTTATGGATCTGTTTCTTATTCTATTTTTAACCGTATTAAATGGTGTTTTTGCCATGTCAGAAATGGCATTGGCCGCTAGCCGCAAAGCGCGACTTGATGCCATGGCTGCAGCCGACAACCACGGTGCACAAGCCGCTTTGCAGCTTATGGAGCACCCCACCCATTTTCTGTCTACCGTGCAAGTGGGCATTACCTCTATTGGTTTGCTCAACGGCATTGTGGGCGATGCAGCCTTCAGCCCCATCGTGTTGCGTTGGCTACTGCTGGCGGGGATGCCCGAAAAGATCGCGCATGTCTCGGCAACAGCGCTGGTAGTAACCGCAATCACTTTTACCACTCTGATATTTGGTGAACTGGTGCCCAAACGCATCGGCCAGATTTACCCCGAACTGATTGCTTCGGCAGTAGCGCGGCCCATGAGCTGGCTGGCGCGTATTGCCCGCCCTTTTGTGCAACTGCTGGCCAATACCACCCAAGGCATACTGCGCCTGCTGCCTTTTGACACCAGCAGTGCACGCGTTGTGACTGAAGAAGAAATTGCTGCCAGTCTGGAAGAAGGCGTTGATGCCGGGCTGATTGAAGAGCACGAGCACCGCATGGTACGCAACGTGTTTCAGCTTGATGAGCGCGAACTGGCATCTATCATGGTGCCACGCAGCGACGTAGTTTGGTTTGATGCCAGTTTGACTGTGGCCGAAGCACTGGCACTGCTGGCACAAGGCAATCAAACGCATGGCAACGGACGGGTGCATTCGTGGTATCCCGTCTGCAAAGGCTCGCTTGACCATGTAACAGGGCTGGTTAGCAGCGGGCATATGCTGCTATTGGGCGCGCAGTCAGACAAACTGCTTTCTGATATTGCTGAACCTGCGATTTTCCTGCCAGAAACTTTAAGTGGCATGGAGTTACTTGAGCAATTTCGCAGCAATGCTTACCGTTTGGTATTGGTGGTTGACGAATATGGAGAATTGCAAGGCATACTCACCCCACATGATGTACTGGAAGCTATTACCGGAGAGCTGCAACCCCATATTCAGCAAGATTCCTGGGGTTGGCAACAATCTCAAAATGAATGGATACTTGATGGCATGATCCCGGTCAATGAACTTAAAAACAAGCTTGATATCGAAACGTTACCAAGCGAAGAAAAGGGACAATACAATACTCTGGCAGGTTTGCTGATGTTTATTTCTGGCGAGCTTCCATTTTTAGGCCAAATTGCAGAATGCGAACAGTGGCAATTTGAAATTACTACACTTGATGGCAAACGCGCAGGCCAAGTATTAGCAAAAAGATTTAGCAACGATAATGCCAGCAATTAACTTTACACATGTTGTTTAAAAAAATACTATAATCTATTCGCTATCTTTTTTATCCGCTACACAGAGGAGTTGCCCATGAATGAATTGCAAACATTGCTTCAGGAACGCGAAGCACTTGAAAACAGAATCCGCCAAGCTCGCCAAGAGCAAATTGCGCAAGCAGTCGCTACTTGCCGCAAACTGATTGATGAGCACGAGCTTTCTGTTACCGATCTGTTTGGCAATAGCCGTGGTCGTAGTAAAAAAGCAGGCACAGGCAGCAAGGTTGCCCCTAAATACCGTGATCCAGCTACAGGCCTAACTTGGACTGGTCGTGGCAAACCTCCAAAATGGATTCAAGATCAGGATCGCAGCCGTTTCCTGATAAGCTGATAAACAAGTAAACAAATGCTGTTTTTCAAAACGCCCATTAATGGGCGTTTTTTATGCGTGACTACAAGTTGCTAACCTTTTCTGTCGCAGCGCTCAATCCTGAGTAACTGGCTAAAATCGCGGCTTTATTCGACATCATGTTTCGCGGCACTTATGACCTGCAATCATTTATCAATGATGCGCCAGACACCATTTGCAGGCATGTGTAAACAGCATTTACGCGCCTTTGCACAAGCCAAATACAGTCGGCCATTTGTCGGAATATTGTATTTTCCCTTGCCGTGCAGCAGCCACTGTATCGGTATTGATTTGCATTTTTTCCAGAGTTAATCCACTGGCGATACTGATTATTGTATTGGACTGCAATATCTGTAACATGCTTTGAATGGTGGCTGCATTACGGTATGGTGTTTCAATCCACCATTGCGATTGGCCTGTTTTATGCGATGCCTTTTCCAATTCTTGCAAACGGCGCGCCCGCATTTCTGCGTCTTGCGGCAAATAGCCGTGAAAAACAAAGCCCTGCCCATTTAAACCACTGGCTGCTAATGCCAACACGATAGAACATGGCCCAACCAGTGGCACCACAGGCACGCCCAATATATGTGCAGCACGCACCAAAGAGGAACCAGGATCTGCCACAGCGGGCATGCCTGCTTCGCTACTCAAGGCCATGTCTTGCCCTTGCAGCGCTGCTGCCAGCAATTTTTTTGCTGTAGCCATATCGGGCGGCATGTGGTGGTCGCCTTTTTTATGCCATTCACGGGGTATTTCGCTGATTTGCAGCTGCTGTATGGGCTGCGCCAAGGGCACTACGGCATCTACCCTTTTGAGCAGGGCACGAGTGGTTTTGGCGTTTTCGCAAATCCAATGCTGCAAACGCGCCATGTGTTGCAGCGTACCCAAAGGCAGCGCATCTGTAATGGCGGGCAAAGGCGGCTCGCAACCGAAATCAAGCGGGGCGGGAACCAGATAGAGTGTGCCTGTCATGTCTATTTATTCCTCAGGAGTGGACGCTGGTGGTAGCAGCTGGATGCCAGCCTCACGCAGTAGTGCACAAGTTCGCATCAGCGGCAGGCCTATCAAGGCGGTGGGGTCGTCATTTTCTATTGCTGCCATAAGCGCAATACCCAGCCCCTCGCTTTTGATGCTGCCCGCACAGTCGTAGGGCTGCTCAAGGTGCAGATAAGCTTCAATGGCTGCGTCGTCCATGCCATCTGCTGCGGTGCGAAAGCGGGTGCAGATGGTTGCCATATCACTTTGGGCAAAGCCACGGCTTTGGCAAACCACCGCTACTGCAGTATGAAACAACACTGTCTGCCCGCGTTGCTGCTGCAATTGCGCCACTGCACGGGCATGCGTTAAAGGCTTGCCCAAGGGCTGCCCATGCACGTCGGCTACTTGATCCGATCCAATGACTACGGCTTGCGGGTGCAGCGCGGCTACTGCTTGCGCCTTGGCCAGTGCCAGCCGTTGCGCGGTGGCGACTGGGGCTTCATGGGGCAGGGCTTGCTCATCAATGTGTGGCGCGATGCAGGTAAATGGCACTTGCAGGCGCTGCAATAGTTCGCGCCGATAGCGCGAGGTAGATGCAAGAATGAGTTGTAAAGGTGCGGTAGTAGTCATACAACGAGGGTAGATGAAAAATGAGCAACGGCAGGCGGATTGAGGTGGTGGTTTAGATAGACCACTTACGGCTTCGCCAGATGTTGCCCATTGGGAGCAGCGCTAAAGGCATCACTTCCCGCAGCTCTTTTGTCAGCTTGGTCGGCAATGTGCTGCCCCAAGGCTTCTACCTGCGTCCAGTCGGTAAATTCTGTGGTGCTACGCATATCTGTGGGCCCGCCTGTCAAGCGCATGATGAAACGAATCATGTGCCGATCCAAAAAACCATAGCTGGGATAATCAATTTTCCCAGCAAGAATGGCTACATGCTGTGGCTGCCAAGCCAGTCCGTGCAAAAACCGCTTGACGTAGGGGTTGGTGTGCAAGCTGCGTCTTTCGGGCTTGCGCGCTACGGCGTTTACCGAAAAAAACACGCTGGGCTGCCTGTTTAGTGCCGCATGGTGCTGGCTGATAAAACGTTGCACTTCGCGCTGGTGGCGCCCGTAGCGGATGCTTGCCCCCAGCACAAGCACCCCAAAAGCTGCCAGATCAAGGCTTTGCGCTTGTGCTACAGGCATAACAATGGCCTGCTGCCCACGGCTATACAGCGTTTGCTGCAAACGCTGACAAATCCGCAGGGTGTGGCCATCGGTTGTTGAATAGGCAATAAGCGTGGGAAGCATAGTTTAGCCAAAGCTGCAACTGCAGATACAACAGCTTTTATTCTTGTTGCTGGCGTGTATCACGCTCCAAATTCATCTGCCTGTGGGTCTGTGGCCTCAAGTTCGTAGCTGGCCGCAAGCATGGCCAGCCGGGCGATAACGCCGTACATATAAAAGCGGTTAGGCGCACTGATACCAGCTTTAACGCCAGGCTCTGGCAGACGGGTACTCTCATCAAAAGCCAGAGGTATAAACTGTGCGCCAGGCGCATTAAGATTTTCGTCTACACCACGGTCGGCGTGCACACGGTAGAAGCCACCCACCACGTAACGATCCATCATATAAACAACAGGCTCTGCTACAGCTTCGTTGATGCGTTCATTGGTCAGCACACCTTCTTGAATAATGACGTTGCTGACGTTTTGCCCGTCCTTGATAACACTCATCTTGTTGCGTGTTTTGCGGTTGAGCGCATCCAGATCTGCCACATCACGCACCGTCATAATGCCCATGCCGTATGTACCGTTATCGGCCTTGATAATGACAAACGGTTTTTCCTGAATGCCATATTCCTTGTACTTGCGGCGAATCTTCCCAAGCAAGGTGTCCACATTGCTACGCAGGCACTCTATGCCCGTGCCATCAGAAAAATCAACTTGGCCGCACTGACTAAACATCGGATTAATCAGCCACGGGTCAATGCCCAGCATTTTGCCAAAGCGCTTAGTCACCTCTTCATAACAGGCAAAATGCGTACTCTTGCGGCGCACATGCCAGCCAGCATGCAAAGGGGGCAGCAAATGCTGCTCATGCAAGTCTTCCAAAATTCCTGGCACACCTGCACTCAAATCATTATTGAGCAGCACTGTGCAAGGATCGAAGTCTTTCAGACCAATACGGCGTTCGCTACGCACCACTGGCTCCAGCAAAACACTGCCGCCACCTATTCCATAATCGGGCAACTGTATTTCTGTTGGCTCTTTGATCTCGGGATTGATAGAACCAACCCGCACATTCAGACCAGTCATGCGAAAAATACGCACCAGTTGCGCGATATTGCTTAAATAAAAAGTATTGCGCGTGTGGTTCTCAGGAATCAAAAGCAAGTTGCGTGCTTCGGGGCAGATTTTCTCAATGGCTGCCTGCGTTGCCTGTACCACCAGCGGCAACATGGGAGCACTTAAATTGTTCCAGCCACCCGGGTACAGATTGGTATCGACTGGCGAAAGTTTGAAGCCCGCATTGCGAATATCCACCGAAGAATAAAACGGTGGGGTATGCTCCATCCACTCCAGCCTGAACCAGCGCTCAGTTGCTGGCATAGAGTCAATAATGCGTTGCTCTAATTCATTAATGGGCCCGTTCAGAGCCGTTGCAAGATGTGGAACCATAAAAATCAGGTAAAAAAAGCCAATAGAAACGGAAAATCATCTTACCGCACTACACGACTCACAAGATAACATGCCCATTGGCAAATAAAAAGGCTTCCATAGAGGAAGCCTTTTACATCATGCATATACGCAGTAGATGTGCGCCAAAAGCTCACTTCCAGCAATTACACACGTTTACGATATTCGCCTGTGCGTGTATCGATTTCAATGCGATCGCCCTGATTCACGAAAATCGGCACGCCCACTTCAAAACCTGTAGCAATCTTGGCTGGCTTGAGTACTTTGCCCGATGTGTCGCCCTTAACGGCTGGCTCGGTCCAGGTGATTTCACGCTCAACGCTGGTAGGCAACTCTACCGAAATAGCCTTGCCTTCGTAGAAAACAACTTCAGCAGTCATGCCTTCTTCAAGATAGCTTAGCGCATCGCCCATGTTTTCAGACTCAACTTCATACTGGTTGTATTCAGCATCCATCCAGACATACATTGGGTCGGCAAAATAGCTGTAAGTGCAATCTTTTTTCTCAAGCACGATATTGTCGATCTTGTCATCGGCCTTAAACACCACTTCAGTACCAAAGCTGCTCAGCAGGCTCTTGAGCTTCATGCGCACTGTTGAGGAGCCACGGCCACCACGTGCATATTCTGTTTTCAAAACAACCATGGGGTCTTTGCCGTGCATGATGACATTACCGGCGCGAATTTCTTGAGCAAGTTTCATAAGTCAAATTTAAAGTTAGTGTCGCAAGCCACTTATGCAATCCATTCGGGCATTGCGGACCAGCAACGGGTTAGGCGCCAAAATCATGCAACTGCAATGCAGGCAAGGCACTAAGAAGCAAGCAAGGTTTGCACCCTGCAAAACCCGTGCATTCTAACGGAAAAGAAAAATTCTCCAAGCCTTCTGCAACCATACTCTAATGATACTCTCAGGCAATGCCAGCACGAGCATGAAAACCACTGCCCGAGACAATACACAGCTTGTCGCAGTAAAATGCGCAGCAGACACATATTTTTGCCCCACAGTTCCTGCAGACATGGCTCAAAGCGCGACGCGCAACCGGCTCGGTCTTACAGCGCGAGCTTGAATCAAACACCTTTTGCGCTTTGGCATAACAGACCAAAGCGTTGCCCTGATGCACAAATTTATCGGCATTTGCCCCTGCTCCAGCAGGCAAGTGCCATACGCCCAACAAGGAGAAAGTTATGCCTAAAACCGTTGCCGACGTCATGAAAATGGTCAATGACGACGAAGTCAAGTTTGTTGATTTTCGCTTTACCGATACCCGCGGCAAAGAGCAGCACGTAACCGTACCCGTTTCGCATTTTGATGAAGACAAATTCAGCGAAGGTCACGCCTTTGATGCCTCATCCTTTGCTGGATGGAAAGGTGTAGAGTGCTCTGACATGCTGCTTATGCCTGACCCCGATACTGCTTTTATCGACCCTTTCTTTCAGGAAAACACACTCGTTCTGACGTGTGATGTGCTTGAGCCAGACGACGGCAAAGCCTACGACCGCGATCCGCGCTCTATTGCCAAACGTGCCGAGGCCTACCTCAAATCATCAGGACTGGGTGATACGGCCTATTTTGGCCCTGAGCCAGAGTTCTTTATTTTCGATAGCATCCGCTGGGACTCAACTCCATCGGGCAGCTTTGTGCACATCGACGAATACGAAGCCCCCTGGAACAGTGGCCGCGACTTTGCAGAGGGCGGCAACAAAGGCCACCGCCCCACGACCAAAGGCGGCTATTTCCCTGTTCCCCCTGTTGACAGCGCACAAGATATGCGTGCCGAAATGGTGCTGGTGCTTGAGCAACTTGGCATCCCTGTAGAAGTGTTCCACCACGAAGTAGGCGGCGCTGGCCAAAACGAGATTGGCACCCGCTTTAGCACACTGGTACAACGCGCTGACTGGACACAGCGGCAAAAATACGTGATCTGGAACGTAGCCAATGCCTACGGTAAAACCGCTACCTTTATGCCCAAGCCCTATGCTGGCGACAACGGCAGTGGCATGCATGTGCACCAGTCTATCTGGAAAGATGGCAAAAACCTGTTTGCGGGCAATGGCTACGCTGGCTTAAGCGATTTTGCGCTGTACTACATCGGCGGCATCATCAAACACGCCCGCGCCCTCAACGCCATTACCAACCCCGGCACCAACAGCTACAAGCGCCTGGTGCCACACTTTGAAGCGCCCGTAAAACTCGCCTACTCCAGCCGCAACCGCTCTGCCTCTATCCGCATTCCGCACGTTGCCAGCGACAAAGGCCGCCGCGTAGAAGCCCGCTTCCCCGACCCGCTGATGAACCCCTATCTGGGCTTTGCCGCCCTGCTCATGGCTGGTCTTGACGGCGTAGAAAACAAAATCCACCCGGGCGAAGCTGCAACCAAAGACCTGTACCACCTGCCACCCGAAGAAGACAAACTGGTACCTACCGTTTGCCACAGCTTGGAGCAGGCACTTGAAGAACTCAACAAAGACCGCGCCTTCCTCACCAAAGGCGGCGTATTCAGCAACGAGATGCTTGATGCCTACATTGAAGTCAAAATGGCTGAGGTCACCCGCATACGCATGACACCACACCCCGTTGAGTTTGAGATGTACTACTCTCTATAAAACAGGTTTGTGTTGCTGCGCCTTGGCCTGCACGGCAACACAAACAGTGGAAAAAAATAATAAAAACAGGCAAAATATCTAATAATCTTGCCTTTTTGTTGCATTTTGCACAAAGATACCGATACAACACTTGGCATCTGGCGTGGGCTACGCCATACTGTATATGAGGCAAACAACTTGCCACAAAGCAACAAAAAGCTAACTAAAAGAGGTACACCATGCATACCATCAACAAAACCCTGACTTGTCTATCTGCAGCGCTATGTGCTTCTATGGCTTTGCCTGCTTTTGCACAAAGCAAGGTTTACCGTTGCGGCAATGAATACACCAATAGCCCCATTCGCATCGAGCAAGGTGGTTGTGTGCCTCTGACTGGCGGCAATGTGACTGTGGTACGCGCTACCGCCATGCGCACCTCGCTGGTGCAGCGCCCATCCCCCTCAAGGTCTGCAAGCGGCGGCACAACAAGCGGCAGTAGCGCGCCAAAAATAGCTGTAGATAGCGCTGCCCAGCGCACACGCGATATGGGTTCGCGCAATATTCTGCAGTCTGAGCTAGACAAAGCTACGCAGCAGCTTGCTGAGCTGAAGAAAGAATTCAACAACGGTGAGCCTGAAAAAATCGGCCCAGAGCACCGCAACCACCAAAAATATCTGGATCGCGTTGCTGGCCTTAAGTCCAGTATTGCCCGCACTGAAAGCGATATTCAAGGCATCAAACGCGAATTGGGGCGTGCTGGCGGCTAGGCTAATGCCTTGATTCTGATCCGCATATTGTGTCATATATCAGTTATTCGAAAAGCCTCCCATTTGTGGGAGGTTTTTTTTGGGCGGATCCTTTTACCCAGATTGCGTACCATCTGTGAATTAAGCCTTTGTGCTAGCCATGCCTGACATAACCGATGCAGGCGTGGCAATCGCGCCATCCCACACAATGCTGCGGTAGCTTTGCGGGTCGGTATCGCCTTCGGTACTTAACACCAGCACGCGCGATGAAGCATCAAGCCCCAGTGCGGCACGCTCGCTGGCCAACGCGGGCGACTGCATCAGCAGCGAGAGCAAACCTAAGGTAACTGCGCCTGATTCGCCTGATACAACGCCTGCATCTCCTGGCAAGGGCGCTGCCAGCATTCGCATACCGCGTGCTGCAACGTAATCTGGGCAAGAAGCAAAGGCATCGCTGTAATCGCGCAAAATTTGCCAGCCTGTGGCGCTGGCTTCGCCGCAAGAAAGCCCTGCCATGACCGTATCCAAGTCACCTCCCACAGCTACTGCTTCGCCACTTTGCTGCATGGCAGAGCGGTATATGCAGTCAGCCGCGCGTGCTTCGGCAACAATCACTTTCGGGCGGTTTGCACCGTAAGCTGCCACCACATACGCCTGCACTGCCGCCGCCAGCGAGCCAACGCCCGCTTGCACGATGATGTGCGTAGGCGGCTGCGCTGCTGCCGTTGACACATCTACTGGTGCTAGCACTTGCAGTTGCTCCATCGCTTCGAGCATCAGCGTGCCGTAGCCTTGCATAATCCACAGCGGTATTTGCTCGTAGCCAGGCCAAGCGGTATCTTGCACCACCTGCCAGCCGTGGCGTTGCGCCAGCTCTGCTGTATAGCGCACGGCCGCGTCGTAATTCATCGGCAAAATTTCAGCCGTAGCGCCTTCGCTGCGAATCGCGTTCAGCCGCTCGGCTGATGCGCCTTGCGGCATGTAAACAACGGCTTTTTGCTTAAGCTGCCGCGCCGTCCACGCTACGCCGCGCCCGTGGTTGCCGTCGGTGGTGGTGGCAAACACCACTTCGCCCAGTTGCTGGCGCACAGCTTCACTGGTCATTACCTCAAAGGGCAGTTGTGCAATATCAGTACCCAACCGCTGGGCAATATGGCGGCCTAGCGCATAAGCGCCACCCAGTACCTTAAAGGCATTCAAGCCAAAGCGGTACGATTCGTCTTTAACGTAGATGCTGCCCACACCCAGCTTGGCTGCAAGCTGTCCGAGGCTGACCAGCGGTGTAGGCGCGTAACTTGGCATGGTGCGGTGAAAAGCCAGCGCTTTGCCCAATTCGGCAGGGCTAAAGTCTGCCACGCTTGCGCTTGGCGCGTTAAAAAATGCAGTTTTGTTCAAAAAAATACGGGTCTGCTCGGGCATTGATCTTCCTTCAAATAGGGGCAAAACAGGCTGCCTGTTATTGTCATCGGGCTGCTGCGCTATAGCCAGCAAAAGCACCTTTCGGCAAGCTCGATTGTTGCCTATATTCCTCGGCGTATACAGGGGCAAAGCTCAAGCGCAATACATTGGCGGCATTCTGCCCACATAATTCACCCTGCACTTTTTGCAAAATACGATTTCTGCCATGTTTGCCAAAACAACTTCTGTTTTGAGCAACGCATTCTGAAAGAAAGCACTATGCCCAAACTCAACCCTCCCAAAAACTGGCGCACCGAAACTTTGGCCGTGCACGCTGGCTACGACATTGACCCCACCACCAAATCAGCCGTTGTTCCTCTGTACCAAACCACCTCTTACGCTTTCGATAGTACCCAGCACGGTGCAGACCTGTTTGACCTGAAGGTGCCGGGCAACATCTACACCCGCATCATGAACCCCACGCAAGACGTGCTGGAGCGCCGTGTGGCGGCGCTTGAGGGTGGTGTGGCTGCGCTGGCTTTTGCCTCTGGCTTGGCAGCTATTACCGCCTCCATACAAACCATTGCCGAAGCGGGCGACAACATCATCTCCAGCAGCGCGCTGTACGGCGGCACTTACAACCTGTTTGCCCACACCCTGCCGCAGTATGGCGTGCAAGTGCGTTTTGCCGACTACAGCGACCCAGCCAGCTTTGAGCAGCATATCGACGCGCGCACCAAGGCCATTTTTTGCGAATCCATTGGCAACCCGCTAGGCAATGTTACCGACTTCAAAAAACTCGCTGATATTGCCCACCGCCACGGCATTCCGCTTATTGTGGACAACACCGTGCCCAGCCCCTACCTGTGCCGCCCATTCGAGCACGGCGCAGACATTGTGGTGCATGCCCTAACCAAATACATAGGCGGCCACGGCACCAGCATCGGCGGCATGATTGTCGATAGCGGCAAATTCCCTTGGGGGGAGCATAAAGAGCGCTTCAAGCGCCTGAGCACGCCCGAAGTCAGCTACCACGGCGTGGTTTACACCGAAGCCTTTGGCAATGCTGCCTACATAGGTCGCGCCCGCACCGTGCCTTTGCGCAATATGGGTGCGGCGATTAGCCCGTTTAACGCCTTTATGATTTTGCAAGGGCTTGAAACGCTGCCGCTGCGCATGGACCGCATTTGCGAAAACAGCGTCAAAGTGGCGCAATTCCTCAAAGGCCACAGCAAAGTCGGCTGGGTGAATTACTCTGGCTTGGCCGACCACCCCGACCACCATCTGGTGCAGCAATACATGGGCGGGCGCGCCTCGGGCGTGTTTACCTTTGGCGTAAAAAGCGCCGATGGCGACGGCCGAGCTGCTGGTGGCCGCCTGCAGGATGCTCTGCAACTCTTTACCCGTCTGGTCAACATTGGGGATAACAAATCACTGGCCTGCCACTCGGCCAGCACCACCCACCGCCAGCTTTCAGCGCAAGAGCTACGCAAGGCAGGTGTTACCGAAGACACCATCCGCCTGTCTATCGGCATAGAACACGCTGATGACCTGATAGCCGATCTGGAGCAGGCGCTGGCAACAGTCTAAGTTGCCCGGCAGCTCTGATTCCAGCCTGCACTTGTCTATCTGCCTGCCTGCTTGCCTTGCACGCAACAGGCAGCATGTGTTTTGTATCGCAAGATGCCGCCTACTTACGAGAAGACTGTGAGAAGATACAGGCTTTCAGCCTGACAACACTTCTCACACTACTTGTATGCACATACTCTCTTTGGCAGCCCCTGATTTACGCGGTTTTTTCTGGCAATGGCGGCAATGGCTGCGCAGTGGCGCTTTGCACAATGGCGCTGTGCTGCATTACGTCTGGCAATGCCAGCAAGCCCCAGCCTGGGCTGAAGTTGCCGCGCAACTTGCCGCCTTTGCCAGCGATGCTGCTGCTCAGGGCGATAGCGGCATAGCCCACTGGCAGCAACAAGCGCACAACAGCTTGCAGGCGCAATGGTGGGGGCTGCTACCTGGCTGGCACCGTTTGGCATTGGCCGATGAGCAACTGATTTTGACTTTAGCCATAGGCGATGTGCTGCCCATATTGCGCGATGCCAGCGGGCGCTTTGGGCAAATCTACCTGCACCCTGCTTGTTTTAATGCCATAGCCGCACCTGAAGCCAACCCAAACGCAAACAGCAGCGGCAACCACCCATTGCACAATCTGGCTAACGCCTTGCGCCCCCTGTGCCAGCAAGGTACAGAGCTGCACTGCCTGCTACCCCAAGTCTGCACGCAAGCGTCAGACAAAGCCCCAACAAACAGCCACCCTAACCCAAGCGCAAGCAACGTAGCACCCCACGCCATGCTTGCCTGCACGCCAGAGCTATTTACAAAATACCTGCACCAAACTGGCTGGAGCTTCACGCCAGCCAATCACACGCCGCATTACTCTGAGCCAAGCTGCCATCCAAGCTCTACCGCCCCAGTTAATACAGCTTGTGCAGCCAACCCCTACCTGCTATGCCATGCCAGCGCAGCCACACACTACTTAAGCGCCCGCTACGCCCCCCACTGGCAGGCTACGCCCCACGCGCCCACGCCTGAAGCAGAACCAGAGCCTAGCCCAACATGCACCCAAGCAAGCGCCACGCCCCCGCATAGCAGCACCACGGCACAGCACGCCATCGTCATAGGCTCTGGCTTGGCTGGCGCGGCTGCCGCTTACAGTCTGGCACGGCGCGGCTGGCAAGTTACCGTACTTGAAGCGGGCGCACAGCCTGCGGCGGGCGCTTCAGCCTTATCTGTAGGGCTGGTTGCGCCGCACACCTCGGCTGACGACACCCGCATCTCGCAACTCAGCCGCAGCGGCATCCGCTGCACACTGCAACGCGCCGCCAGTTTGCTGCAAGCGGGGCAAGACTGGGCAGCCAGCGGCGTGCTTGAGCACTGCGTGCAAGGCCAATCCAAGCTACCCCGCCACTGGCCGCAAAGCAGCACAACCTCTGGCACAAACACCAACAGCAGCAGCGCCAACACCCCCGCCAGCGCACCAAGCCCCCACCCCTACGCCGCTGCCGCAGATTGGTCTGCTTTAGCCACCCCCACGCAATGCCAATCTGCCCAACTGCCTGCGCACGCCGTAGCACTGCTGCACCCACGCGCAGCTTGGCTCAAGCCGCCTGCGCTCATACACGCCCTGCTACGCCACCCACGCATCCACTTTGCTGGCGCACAGCACGTTGCAGCCATACACGCCCCTGCAAGCAGTGCCAATCCATCATCCAACTGGCAGGTGTGCGATGCTGCTGGCAACACACTGGCACAAGCCCCGCTGCTTGTCATAGCAGCAGGCTACGGCAGCCACGCTTTGCTGCAATCAGCCGCCAGCAGCTTGCAGCAAGGCAAGCCCGCCACCGCCACACCTGCTAGCGCCGCATCCGACACAGCCACGCCACCTTTTGGCATTGCACTCGACCCCCTGCGTGGCCAAATCGCATGGGGCTGGCACGGCTCACCGCAACACAGCACAAGCAACACCACAAACACCACGCCCAACCCCGCAGACCAGCTCCCCCGCATCCCCATCAACGGCAAAGGCAGCATGGCAGCGCACATCCCGCACAGCCAAGACACCCGCAACGGCAGCATCTGGATTGCTGGCTCAACCTTCAGCCGTGGCGATACCGATGCCCGCGCCCGCTACAGCGACCTGCCCGCCATCCTTGACAAACTGCAAACCCTGCACCCAGCCACCGCACAGGCGCTGCAACCCGCCTTTGCCAGCGCCAGCACTGCAGGCAGCAGCGAGCACATCCACATCTGGGCAGGCATCCGCGTAACCCTGCCCGACCGCATGCCTGCCGTGGGCAGCGTCAGCAGCAATCACCATGCAGCCACAAAGCAAGCTGAAACAGGTTCTGCCACCCCCCACGGGCTGCACCTGTGCTGCGGCATGGGCGCGCGCGGGCTGGCTTTGGCCATGCTCAGTGGCGAGCTGCTTGCTGCCCACATCCACCACGAGCCCCTGCCCACAGGCAAAAAACTCGCCGCCATGCTTGCGGCCAGCCGCTGGGCGCAGCGCAATTAACACCTGCCATGTACCCGCACCATAGCCCTGCCAGCAACCAAGCCACGCCCACCTTTCTACAATAGCGCTATGCCCAGCGCCACACACCTACCTACTGCACCCATGCCCGCCCATCTCAACCACCCCCTGCTGCACGGCCTCAACCCCGAGCAGCTACGCGCCGTTACCTTGCCCGATGAGCACGCCCTGATACTGGCTGGCGCAGGTTCAGGCAAAACCCGCGTGCTTACCACCCGCATTGCCTGGCTGCTAGCCGAGCAACGCGCCACTGCTGCAGGCATCTTGGCCGTTACCTTTACCAACAAGGCAGCCAAAGAAATGCTCACGCGCCTCTCAACCATGCTGCCCATCAACGTGCGCGGCATGTGGATAGGCACGTTTCATGGCTTGTGCAACCGCTTTTTACGCGCGCACTACAAGGTGGCCAACCTGCCGCAAACGTTTCAGATTCTGGACATGCAAGACCAGCTCTCCAGCATCAAGCGCCTATACAAGCAGCACGGCATAGATGACGAGCAATTTCCGCCCAAGCAAATGCAGTGGTTTATCGGCGGCTGCAAAGAAGAAGCCATGCGCCCTGCCGACGTGCCCGTGCGCGATGCCGAAAGCCGCAAAAAAGCCGAAATCTACGCCCTCTACGAAGAACAATGCCAGCGCGAAGGCGTAGTTGATTTTGGCGAACTGATGCTACGCAGCTACGAGATTTTGCGCGACCACCCACTCGTGCGCCAACACTACCAACGCCGCTTCAGGCACATACTGGTTGATGAATTTCAAGACACCAACCGCCTGCAATACCTCTGGCTCAAACTCTTTGCCGCCAATGCCAGCAGTGCCGACCAAGACGCGGGCATTGCCCCCAACGCCATCTTTGCCGTGGGCGACGATGACCAAAGCATCTACGCCTTTCGCGGCGCGCGTGTAGGCAACATGAACGACTTCGTGCATGAGCTGGGCGTAAAGCACCAAATCAAACTCGAACAAAACTACCGCAGCTTCAGTAACATCCTTGACAGCGCCAACGCCTTAATCGGCCACAACACGCGCCGCCTGGGCAAAAACCTGCACACCACCCAAGGCGCGGGCGAGCCCGTGCGCATAGTAGAGCTACCCAGCGACATGGCTGAAGCGCAATGGCTGGCAGAAGAAATCAAGCAACTCATCAGCGATGGATCCGAGCGCAAAGAAATCGCCATCCTCTACCGCAGCAACGCACAAAGCCGCGTCATAGAAAGCAAGCTCTTTAACGCCGCCATACCCTACCGCGTATACGGCGGCCTGCGCTTTTTCGAGCGCGCCGAAGTCAAACACGCCTTGGCCTACCTGCGCTTGCTAGATAACCCGCGCGACGACACCAGCTTTTTGCGCGTAGTCAATTTCCCGCCGCGCGGCATTGGCGCACGCAGCATCGAGCAACTGCAAGACGCAGCCCGCGCCAGCAACTGCGCCTTACACGATGCCGTGCTGCAAGTCAGCGGCAAAGCAGGCGCTAACCTGGCATCGTTTGTGGCAAAACTCGATGTCATGCGCGAGCAATCGCACACCCGCAGCTTAAAAGAAATCGTCGAACTTGTGCTTGATGCCAGCGGCCTGCTGGAGCACTACCGCAACGAGCGCGACGGCACCGACCGCGTAGAAAACCTGCAAGAGCTCATCAACGCCGCAGAAAGTTTCGTCAATCTCGAAGGCTTTGGGCGCGACACCGCAGCCATGGCGCAAATCGACACCCGCCCCACCGATGCCGCAGCACCCAGCACCGCACCAGCCGCCCAAGGCAGCACCAGCCCTGCCGCCACATCTGCCGAGCAAGACGCTGCACAAAGCATTTTGCAAGACGTTTTACCCGATGGCGAAACCCTCTCGCCACTGGCCGCCTTCCTCACCCACGCCGCCTTGGAAGCGGGCGACAACCAGGCGCAAGCTGGGCAAGATGCCGTGCAACTCATGACCGTACACGCCGCCAAAGGGCTTGAATTCAATGCCGTTTTCATCACAGGCCTGGAAGAAGGGCTATTCCCCCACGAAAACGCCATGAACGACTACGACGGCCTTGAAGAAGAGCGCCGCCTCATGTACGTAGCCATCACCCGCGCTCGGCAGCGCCTATACATCAGCCACGCCCAAACCCGCCTGCTGCACGGCCAAACACGGCTACACATCCGCAGCCGCTTTCTTGAAGAACTACCCGAAGAATGCCTGAAATGGATAACCCCGCGCCGCAGCGGCTTTGCCGATGCCATGCCCGCATGGAGCAGCGGCTACGGCAACAGCAACGAAAACTGGAACAGCGACGTACGCCAAGCCGTAGGCCAAAGCAGCCAAGCGAGCAGCACCAGCAGTAGCAGCGCCAGCGCAACCACCGATAATGCCACCCTGCGCAAAGGCACGCGCGTCTTTCACAACAAATTTGGTGAAGGGCAAATACTGCGCTTGGAAGGCCAGGGCAACGATGCCAAAGCGCAAGTGCAATTTGGCAGGCACGGTGTAAAGTGGCTGGCTTTATCGTTAGCCAAACTCACGCCCATAGAAAATTAAACCGTAAAAACTGCCTTGCCTCAGCAACTGGAAATGAAATAATACTTTTATTCCGCTTTGGCTGGTGCACAATACTGGGCGCAGTTTTAACCGCCACCCCCACAGGGACGCAATGACTACTACCACCGAATCGCCTTCATCCGCTTCTGGCAACCAGAAACCTCCTGCTCCACCTCCACGCAAACGCAGCCTTATTTCGCGCCTGTTTCTGTGGTTGTTTGGCCTGCTCGCCGCATGTTCTGTTGCGGGCGTGCTGGTAGTTGGCATGGGGCTGGCCATTGCCTACTCGCGCCTGCCAGATATTTCAAGCCTGCAAAATTACCAACCCAAACTGCCATTGCGCATTTTCACAGCTGAAGGCAACCTGATTGCCGAGTTTGGTGAAGAGCGTCGCAACTACCTGCCCTTTAATGAAGTACCCAAAATCATGAAGGATGCCGTGCTGGCCATTGAAGATGCCCGCTTTTACGAGCACCACGGCGTAGACTACACTGGGGTATTGCGTGCAGCTTTAGCCAACTTCAGTCGCGCTAAAAGTCAGGGGGCATCCACCATCACCATGCAGGTGGCACGTAATGTGTACCTGTCTTCAGAAAAAACCATCACGCGCAAAGTCTATGAAATGCTACTGGCATTCAAGATGGAGCATGTGCTGACCAAAGACCAGATTCTGGACATTTATCTGAACCAGATTTTTCTGGGCAACCGCGCTTATGGCTTTGCGGCAGCCGCTGAAGCCTATTTTGCCAAACCGCTCAAAGACATCAATCTGGCCGAAGCAGCCATGCTTGCTGGCCTGCCTAAAGCACCTTCTCTGTACAACCCCATCGTCAATCCTGAACGCGCCCGCATCCGCCAGTTCTATATTCTTGACCGCATGGTTGAAAACCACTTTATCACCCAGGATCAGGCCAATCTTGCCAAAGCTACGCCACTGGTTATCAAGCGCATGGAGCCCGAGCAAATTGTGCACGCCGGATACGTTGGCGAGATGGTTCGCAAGCTGATTTACGACCAATACGGCGCTGAAAGCTACACCCGTGGTTTTAATGTGTACACCAGCATTACTACCAACGAACAAAACGCCGCTTATGCAGCTGTGCGTCAGGGCATACTCGGCTACGATGCCAAACGCCCTTACCGTGGCCCTGAGTACTACACTACACTGCCCAATGACCCCGAACTGCTCGACGAAACCATTGCCGAAGCACTGACCAATGCCGTTGACGCTGGCGATATGCTCGCCGCTGTGGTGCTGGAAGCGCGTCCTGGCAAAGTAGTTGTACGCCGCAGCGATAAAGACCCCATTACCATCAGTGGCAGCGGCCTGCGTTTTGCATCGTGGGCACTATCAGGCCGTGCGCCTGCTGCGCAACAAATTCGCCCTGGTGCGGTAGTGCGCATTGTTCACACAGCCAACCACGGCTGGGAAATACGCCAGTTGCCCGAAGTAGAAAGCGCACTGGTTGCCATGGATCCGCGTACAGGCGCAATCAAATCTCTGGTTGGCGGCTTTGACTTTGGCAAAAACCACTTCAACCGTGCAACACAGGCCTTCCGCCAGCCAGGGTCAAGCTTCAAGCCCTTTATCTACTCAGCTGGCCTTGAGGATGGCATCATGCCCAATACAGTCATCAGCGACAGCCCGCTGGTAATTGATACTGGCGGCGGACACAAATGGTCGCCCAAAAACTATGACGGCAGCAACGGGCCTCCACTGTCCATGCGGCAAGCGCTAACTCGCTCAAAAAACCTGGTGTCAGTGCGCATTTTACAAACCATTGGTACACAGAAAGCCCAAGACTGGGCAGCACGTTTTGGTTTCCCACCAGAGCGCACTCCACCCTATCTAACTATGTCGCTAGGCGCGGGTACTGTCACACCTTTGGAAATGGCTGCAGGTTATTCCATTTTTGCCAACGGCGGCTACCGCGTCAATCCTTACATCATTACCCATATCAAGGATCAACGAGGCAATATCCTTTCACAGATAGCGCCACCAGAGCTCAATGAAAGCATACGGGCCATCCCGGCACGCAATGCCTTTATTATGGACAGCGTCATGAACGACGTTGCCACCCGAGGCACAGCAGCACGCGCTGCAGGTGCTCTGGGTCGCTCAGACCTGTACGGCAAAACCGGCACCACCAACGATTCAAAAGATGCATGGTTTGCAGGCTTTCAACCTACGCTGGTCGCCGTAGTCTGGTTCGGACACGATACCCCGCGCAATCTGGGATATGGAGAGACTGGCGGCGGCTTGAGCCTGCCTATCTGGATTCGCTATATGCAAACTGCCTTGCAAGGCGTGCCCGTAACCCCCATTAACGTGCCCCCTCCTGGCATTACCCGCTCTGGTGGAGACTGGGTATATGAAGAATATGCAGGCGGTCGAGGCATTAACCGCATTGGTGTCAGCACCTACGGCGGCTCTGGCGACGGCTCATCCGAAGATGATCAACAAGATGAAGGCAGCGGTGAAGCTGGTGGTAGCGCAGCCCCTTCTGGCGAAGCTGATGTTTTCAGCGGCAACTAGTTGCTTTTGGCATATATCGCAGAACTAAAAAACAGGATGCTTTCATGGAAGCATCCTGTTTTTACTTGAGCCCGACACAAATACGGAACCGCTTCCAGACTACCTAATTGCCGTTGGCCGCCAGCGGCGCAGCAACAAGGCATTGCTGACGATAGTAACTGAACTCAGCGCCATGGCAGCACCCGCCACCACTGGGCTAAGCATGCCAAACGCGGCCAGCGGTATACCCACCACGTTGTAGGCAAAAGCCCAAAATAGATTCTGTCGAATTTTTTGCACCGTACGCCGCGAAATATTAATGCTTGCCGCTACCAGCCGCACATCGCCGCGCATCAGGGTAATGTCTGCTGCATGCAGCGCCACATCGGTGCCACCTTGCGGGTTGGCCATAGCCATGCCAACATCGGCTGCGGCCAGTGCGGGCGCATCATTAATACCATCACCCACCATGCAAACTACCCGCGCCTTGCCCTGTGCTGCGCTTTGTGCGCCTGCTTGCGCAGCACCTTGCAGCTGCGCTATGGCCTGGGCTTTGCCTTGGGGCAATACTTCAGCCAGCACTTCGCCACGCTCTGGGTACATGCCCAATTGCCGCGCCAGTGCCTCAGCAGCAGCACTGTTATCACCACTGATAAGCACGGTTTGCAAACCCAGTGCGTGCAATTGGGCTACTGCTGCTGCCGATTCGGGCTTGATAGTATCGGTAAAGGCTAGAGCCGCCACAATACGCGCCTGCACTGCATCCGCAATAGCATTATCTGGAGCCTGCGGCAAATCTCCCGCAATCGCCATCAACACCGATACGGTTGCACCCTGCTCGCCCCATTGTTGTAAAAACGCCTGCAACCCTGCGGGCTCATCGGCCTGCAAAGACTGCGCCCACCGCATACTTCCCAAAGCATAACCTTGCCCATCTATACGCCCCACAATCCCACAGCCAGGTACGGCCTGAACCTGCGTAGCTATCTGCTGAACCGGCTTTGCTGCATCTGTCTCGGCATCAACGGCTTGTGCCTGCGCCTGCAATACGGCATGCGCCAAAGGGTGTTCACTGCCCTGTTGTAAAGCTGCTGCCAATTGCAGAACTGGCAAGCTCTCCTGCACAGCATCTGTATCAAGCTGCCACAGCGCCGCCAATGCAGGCCGCCCTTGGGTGAGTGTGCCTGTTTTATCAAAGGCTACCGTTTCTATGCGCTGTGCCAACTCTAGTGCAACGCTGTTTTTAATCAAAATACCATGCCGAGCCGCCACCCCTGAACCTACCATAATCGCTACAGGCGTAGCCAGCCCCAGCGCACAGGGGCAGGCAATTACCAGCACGGCTACCGCACGCAATACGGCCTGCTCAGGTGCAAGGCCAACCAGCAACCAGCCGCCCAGCGTAGCTGCGGCAATCACCAGCACGGCTGGCACAAACACTGCGGCTACTTTGTCTACCAGTTGCTGTATGGGCGGCTTGGCCGCTTGCGCGTCTTGCACCAAGCGTATGATTTGCGCGAGCACGCCTGCGCTGGCCGTAGCGTTTACCTGCATATGCAGCACGCCGTTGCCGTTTAAGCTGCCACCTGTGAGCTTGTCGCCCACCGTTACATCTACGGGCAGCGGCTCACCAGTAAGCAAACTGGCATCAATCTGGCTGTGGCCCAGTGTTACTACGCCATCAGCAGGCACGCGCTCGCCTGGTTTGATGACGACAATATCGCCCACCAGCAGCTCGGCTACGGGCACATCACGCTCCTCGGCATTGGCAGGTAGCCAGTGCGCTACCTCTGGGCGCAAGGCTTGCAAAGCAGCTATGGCCGATACAGTTTGCCGCCGTGCGCGTAGCTCAAGCCATTTACCCAGTTGCACCAGCGTAATCACCACCGCAGCACTTTCAAAATACACCGCTGGCGCACCTGCTCCATGCCCCACGTCGTGTCCCATCTCTGGCGCAGCCATGCCAGTGCGTAGCCATAGCCACATCGACATGCCCCATGCGGCGCTAGTGCCCAGCGCCACCAGCAACTCCATATTGCCATTGCGCTGCTTGATGGCGTGCCAAGCCCCCTGATAAAACCGCAACCCCAGTGTAAATTGCACCAACGTACCCAGCACTGCCTGTATCCAAACGGGCATAAGTGCATGCGCTTGCTCTGCGCCTAGCCAGGGCATAAGCAGCATGGGCAGCACCAGTGGCGCACTTAGCACCAGCCCCAGCAGCACAGGCAAAAAGTCTTTGCGCATACCCAGAAAATATTCTGCCTGTTCAGGCGCAACCGTATCGCGCATCGGTTTAGGCGTGTAACCCAGCGTTCGAATAGCTCGCAAAATCTGAGGCGGCATAGCCTCCATCTGCTGCGTGGCACTATCTGTTTCCACGCCAGACTCAGCGCTCCCATGCCACTGAATACGTACCGATTCTGTCGCCAGATTCACGGCTACCTCAGTTACGCCTGGCACTTTAGCCAAAGCCTGCTCCAGCCGTGCTACGCACGATGCACAGCGCATACCTTCTACGCCTATATCCAGTGATTTGCTGGGAGATAAATGTGTTGTCATAAAACGGCCATTCGTATGGATTTATCAAAAGGTATTATTTCTACCACAGCCCTAAAAACGCCAAAGTTTGCGGGGCTAATGCCACTACGTATACGCTGGCAGCAACAACCGGCACAAAAACAGCATAAACTAGGGTGCCATGATGACTAACGCTCCCACCCCTCACCACGGCTTTAACGCCCACCTGCTGCATATCGTTGCCTTTGCCGAACAGGGCGCAACGCTGCAAGGCGCGCAGCCCCTTCAAGACTTTCCTCGCCTGCTCAAAGAATGCACTGCCAGCACAGATAGCGCTACAGTGCAATGGCAAGCACAAGGCAGAACCATTGCTGAAACAGGCACCAGCCCACAAATCTGGCTTGATTTACAGATCAGCACCACCTTGCCCATGCAGTGCCAACGTTGCCTGCAGGCCATTACACAGCCCATGCACATAGAGCGATCTTTCCGCTTTGTGCGCGACGAAGCCATTGCCTTGCAACTTGATGAAGAAATAGAAGAAGATGTGCTGGTGTACAGCAAGCAGTTTGACCTGCTGGCATTGATTGAAGACGAGCTGCTTATGGATCTGCCCATATCGCCCAAGCACGACACCTGCCCACAATCCCCTATCATGCACGCCCAAAGCAGCGACTTTCACGAAGACGCCGAAAGCAAGCCCCATCCTTTTGCGGCTTTGCAGGCGCTCAAGAAAAAACCCGGCTAACAGATAACTATTTCAAGCTCCCGCCAGCAACGGAAAAATCTTTTTTAGACCTTCGCTGATCACTTCCACGCTCATGGCGGCCAAAATCAGCCCCATCAACCGCGTCATCACGTTAATGCCTGTGCGCCCCATGGCGCGTGCAATGCGCGGTGCCATGATAAAACAGACATACACCGCCACTGCCACCACCGCCGCGTAGCCAAGCAACTGCACCATTTGCAGTACATTTTGCGTACGCTCGGCAAAAATCACCATAGTTGACATACTGGCTGGCCCCGTTAGCAGGGGAATGGCCAGCGGCACAACTGCAATGCTGGACTGACTGGCCGCGTAACTGGTTTCTGACACGCTGGTTTTGGCTTCAGCGGGCTGGGCGTTAATCATGTTCAAAGAACTCATCATCAGCAGCAAACCACCGCCTACCTGAAAGCTAGCCAAAGAAATGCCAAAAAACTGCAAAATACGCAAACCCAGCAAGGCACAACAAGCCAGCACCACCAGCACGGTAACACTGGTAGTGCGAATGGTTTTTTTGCGCTGCAAGTCGCTAAAACCGTGGGTGTAATGGATAAGAAACGGCAAGCACGCCAACGGATTGACCACCGCTAGCAGCGCCACAAAAGGCTTGAGCGAAAGCAGCGGCATTGATAAAAAAGTCTGCATGACGTTGGGCTTGAATGAAAAAACAACGACTGGCAGTCTAGCACCCAAGCGGCTTAAAACAACCCCCGCCAGCAGCGCACACGCGCCTTATTTATATTCGCTACAAAAAAGCTCGGTTTTATCGCTTTGCAAACCATAGCAACTCATCTGGCCTTTTTCTACCGAAAAAGCAGGCTTGCCATTTAAAAACTCGCCTTGCTCATTGTCATCAATATTAACCTGAGGACCTTGCCATTTCCAGCGCTGCAGCCCGCCCGCATAGTTGCCACAGGCAGTTATTTTGCAATTAGACGCTCTTATCAATTTGTCATTTTTAAAATGCTTGCACACGGCTTGAAAGTCGCCACAGCCAGCGCCCGCAATGGGTGAAAGCATCAAAAGCATTGCGCCAAGCAGCGCTGCGTGTTGGTGTTTTTTCATAACGGCCTCTCTATCGAATCTAGCAAGCAGAATCTATCAAACAGTCACCACCAATCTTGCCCCTACCAAGCGCCGCATGTGCCGCTTGCCCTCTTACTGCAAATCGGCATTAGCCACAGGCACTGCCTCGGTGCTTGGGGTAGCGGGGCTTAAGCCCATATCAGCCTGCGCTGGCAAATGCATAATCCAATCCACCAGCGCCTCAAACGCAGGACGCGCTGCAGCCGCATTGGGGTTATTAGCCATAGCCACCATCACGTAGTAGCGCCCGTTATTGGCAAGCACATAACCCGCCAACGCCGAAGCATCGTTCAAGGTGCCGGTTTTCAGGTGCGAACTGCCTGGCATCCGCACACGGCTGCGACGCAATGTGCCATCAATGCCTGCTATGGGTAGTGAAGACACGAACTCGGGCATGGTGGGCGACTTCCACACCGCCTGCAACATAGCCCCCAAAGATGAGGCGCTGATGCGCCCTGTGCGCGAAAGCCCCGACCCGTTATCCACATCTGGCAATGGCGTATCTCCCAGACGACTGCGCCACCATTGCTGTACAGCAGCAGTTGCGCTATCCAGAGTGCCACTGCCGCTGGTTTCCAGCCCCATCGTCAAAAACAGCTGTCGCGTCATGACGTTGTTGCTGTATTTGTTGATATCACGAATCACCTCTGACAAGGCGGGTGAAACAGTCTCTGCCAGTACCTGCTGGTTGCGAACATTTTGCGGCACCCGCCCCAATCGCACCTGCCCACCAATGTGCCCACCTTGCGCCAACCACATGCCTGCAATTGCGCGGGCAGCAAACTCATCTGGCGAGCTATAGGCCATTGGCCAGAATTGTGTACCGCAAGCTGCCGGGTAGCTGCCGCTAAAACCGATGGCTCGGCTATCGCCCAATTTGGCACCAACTTGCTCTTGCCACGCACCGCACACACCATCACTCAAGGGCAATGAAGATGCCACCTGCACACCTGCCAGCGGTGGTGTGATATTCACCCGTGCCACGCGGGCAAAAGTATCTGGTGTAAAAGTAAGCTGAAAGGACTTGAAATTAACCAGCAACGCATCCGGCGCAGCGTTATAGGGGCGCAGCGGCTCACCGTCAAAACGGGCAGCATTATGTGGCGGCAACTCAAATGCACTATTGTCCAGAACCAAGTCACCTTCAATTGACTCCACCCCCGCTTGGCGCACCTGCTGCAGCAGCAACCAAAGCCGCTCAACCACCAGCTTGGGGTCACCCCGCCCCTGAATATAAAGATTGCCACGCAACACGCCATCGCGCACTGCACCCTCTGCCCACACAGGTGTCCGCCAGGTATAGGCAGCACCCAGCACATCCAGCGCTGCTGCTGTTGTCACCAGTTTCATTACCGAGGCTGGATTCATCGGGCGCTGGCTATGCAAATTAACCAAAGGTGCGCCACCATCAGCTGGCACTACCAGTAAGCTGATTTGCGAAACTGGTATGCGCGAACGCGCCAAAGCCTCTGTAACAGCAGCTGGAATACCCGTAGCTGCAGCCAGTTCAGCCAGTTCGGGCGTAGGCGCATCATCAAACACCACGGGCTGCGAAGCAGGTGCGCTGGCCGCATCAACAGCAGCACTAGCAGCCGCAGAAGCAGATGCAGAGGCTGCCGATGCAGCACTTCTTACAGCAGAAGGCTGGCAAGCCGACACGCCTAAAATCAGCGGAGCAAAAAACAGCGCCTTCCAGCAAAAACGTACTGGTAGCCGGCCAAAAAAAGGATATAAACAAGAGGACATGCAGAAATTTTGCCGTAAAAGGCCAAAGAATCATAGTTTTTTGCACTTGATTGCTAAAAATCAATACCATGTGCTATTTCAGCCACTATCCCGAAAAGCTTGACAGACTTGTCTGTTTTCCTTCTCCATGCCCATTACATCGAATCCCCTTCCCAGCCAGCAAGCCTTGCGCCTGCTCGCGCTTGACACCAGCACCGAGCAGCTTTCTATTGCCATCGGTCTGTGGCCTGCTAACAGCACGACTTCTGCCCCCATGCAGCTATGGCAACACACAGGCGTGGGCGCAGCACAGTCTTCAAGCACACTGATTCCAGCCATACAAGACCTGCTACGACAAGCCGACATGACTCTGAATCAGCTTGACGCCATCGTATTTGGCAACGGCCCAGGTTCATTTACTGGCTTGCGTACTGCCTGCGCTGTAGCGCAAGGTTTGGCTCTGGGCTCAAACCTGCCTGTGCTACCCATCAATACCCTGCAAACCGTCGCCGAAGACTGGCGCAGCCGCCACGCGCCTGCACAAGCCAGTGGCAACGTCTGGGCGCTGCTTGATGCACGCATGGATGAAATCTACGCCGCGCACTGGCAATGGCATACAAGCAGCAATGGCGCAACAGCATGCATCCAGTGGCAGAGCATGGGCGACGCCTGTCTGGTTAAACCCGAGCATCTGGCGCAGCTGCCAGGATTTACTGCCGATGCAATCTGCGCTGGCAATGTGCAAACCACTTACGCAGATCGCCTGCCCGTATGCGTTCACGCCGCCATGCCCGCTGCGCAAGCCATGCTACAACTTGCCCCTCACCTACTCTCGCAAGGCGCTGCCTGCGACCCCGCCCTTGCGCTGCCCCGCTATATTCGCGACAAGGTTGCGCAAACCACAGCAGAGCGCGCGTTGAAGCAAACGCAGTAGCAGCGATAAACACTAGCAGCACACCATCTGTCTAAATTTTTGCCATGAGTGCCCTTCCTGCCACGCCACAGCCAGAAGCCCGCTTTAGCCTAAGCAGCGCCACCATCCATGATCTGGATGCCATCGTGCAACTGGAAAAAGCTGCCTACCCCCTGCCTTGGTCACGCAATAATTTTCTGGAAATCATTGGGCAACAAGGCAGCAATTGTGGCAACTACGCCGTGCAGTTGCTGTGGTTTCAGCCATATGCTCATGCCAAAAAAATTCTGTATGGCTATTTTGTAGCTCTGCTGGGCATAGACGAAGTGCACCTGCTTAATCTGGCGGTACACCCACAATACCAGCATCAAGGCTGTGCCCGCTTGTTGCTGCAACATCTGTGCAACCATGCGCACCAACACCACGCACAACACCTATGGCTGGAAGTGCGCCAAAGCAGCACACGCACCCAAAGCATTTATAACCGTTTTGGCTTCCAGACCATCGCTATTCGCAAAAACTATTACCCTACCTCTACGGGCGGGCGCGAACACGCAATCGTCATGTGCCTGGATTTGAGCCAACCCAAAACCACACTATAAAAAGTGCCTTGAAAACACTACCAGTCAGCCCCGCTTTGCTACACTGCACAGCATGAATTTCGACATCATCATTATCGGCGCTGGCCCTTCTGGGTTATGCATGGCACAGGCACTTTCCGGACACGGCCTGCAGATTGCTCTGATAGAGCGTGCCCCGATGGCAACCATCCAGCAGCCACCGTTTGATGGGCGTCACATTGGCCTGTCCCAAAGATCTGTACAAACCATGCGCGATTTGGGCGTATGGAGCCATATCAACCCCAATGCCCTGGCTCCGCTCAAAGATGCAAAAATCATCAATGGTCCTGCCACGTTTACCATGTTTGCTGAGCATCAAGACGGGCATACCAATGAATTAGGCTGGTACATACCCAACAACCTGATACGTCAGGCTGCTTATGATGCGGTCAAGGAAAGTATTGAAAAAAACAATGATATTTCTATTTTTTGCGACCATGAGTTCAAGAAAATTCTTCATGCTGGCCAATACATCGGCATAGAAACAACAAGCGACACCTCTGAAAAGCCTGCAACCCGGCAATTTCAGGCCCGTCTGCTTCTTGCTGCTGACAGCCGCTTTTCCGTTACGCGCACAGCCGCTGGTATAAGCGCCGACAAAATCGACTTCCAGCACAGCATGCTGGTATGCGAAATGACGCACGCCAAGCCCATCAATTACATTGCGCTTCAGCGGTTCCAACACCACCAGCAACTGTCATTGCTGCCCATGAACAATGACCCCGCTACCGGGCTGCCAAGATCTTCTGTTGCATTGAATCTGCCAAGCGATTTGGCTGCATTGCTGATGCACATGACTGAAGAAGCATTCAACCAAGAAGTAAGCAGCCGGTTTGAGCAGGTGGTTGGCAGCATGCAGCTAACAAGCACCCGTCACATTTACCCACTCTTCGGTGTATACCCACATCGTCTGGTTGCACACCGGTTTGCCTGTGTTGGTGATGCAGCAGTAGGCATGCACCCCATTACAGCGTATGGCTTCAACTTCGGCCTATTAAGTATCAAAACACTCAGTGCTGCCATATTGCGATCAAAAAACAATGGGGAAGACATTGCCAGCCCCTTGCCGCTGGAGCGCTATCAACGCCATCACCAGCTAGCTACAAAACTGCTATACCAAATATCGCTGGCAATGGCAAATTTCGATTGAGCAAAGCCTGCAAACTGCACAACATGAATTTCGATATCATCATTGTTGGGGCGGGCCCCGCGGGGCTGTGCATGGCGCAAGCACTTTCCGGGCATGGCCTGCAAATTGCCATAGTCGAGCAAGCTGAGCTCTCTACCCTGGAGCAACCCGCATTTGACGGGCGCGAAATCGCACTCTCACTGCAGTCGGTGCAAACCATGCGACAGCTCGGCTTGTGGCAGCGCATTGCAGCCGCCCACCCGCAAGCATTAGCCCCCCTTAAAGACGCGCAAGTATTCAGCGGCCAATCCCGCTTTTCTTTACTCATCAGCCACCGCCACAGCAAGACACAATCCAGCGAGTTAGGCTGGTTTACCTCCAACCACCTCATTCGCCAAGCCGCTTTTGATTGCGTGCAAGCCAGCGCCGCTGCCAACCAAGACATCACACTGTTTGCCAACACCCAAGCCACCCGCGTCTGGAGCGACGCACAAGCCGCCTACGTCGAAATACAACAACACGGCCAGCCGCATCCCCGCCAGCTACAAGCCCAGTTGCTGATTGCCGCAGACAGCCGCTTTTCATCCACGCGCCGCAATATGGGCATCTCTGCCGAAATGCACGACTTCGGCCACAGCATGCTCGTATGCGAAATGACCCACGCCACGCCGCACCAGCACATCGCTCGTGAATGGTTTGCGCATAACCAAACCTTAGCCCTGCTGCCCATGCACGATGATGCCGCCACGGGCCTGCCGCGCTCATCCATCGTACTTACCCAGCCAGCCCACGCATTAAACGCGCTGCTGCAACTCTCTGACGCCGACTTTGGCGCAGACATCAGCCGCCGCTTCGCCCACGCCTTAGGCACCATGCACCCCGCCAGCACCCGCCACATCTACCCCCTCACAGGCGTATACCCCAACCAGCTCATAGCGCAACGCTTTGCCTGCGTTGGCGACGCTGCCGTAGGCATGCACCCAGCCACAGCACATGGCTTTAACTTTGGACTGCTTGGTATAGCAACACTTAGCCAACCCTTGTTGCAAGCGCACCACAGCAAGCAAGACATTGCCAGCCCTGCTCTGCTTGAACGCTACCAGCGCCAGCACCGCTTGACCACCAAGCCGCTATACCTCATCACCAAAGCCATCGTGCAGCTCTACAGCAGCGCCAACCCCGCCATACAACTGCTCTGCAACAGCGCCTTGCAGCTTTGCGAGCACCTGCCCCCCTTCAAACGCGCCGTAGCCACCACGCTTACAGGAAAAACCTGCAAACTCCCTACCCAAGCAGAAGCTCGGCAAGCAACTTGACAAGCCTGCTCGCATTTGCACTAAATACACTTTCCACACTTTTTCAATCCTGCTACAATTACACAGTTTTGCGCTTAATTGCCGCTGTCTTTTTTACAGACTGCGCTTTTCGAGGGCATTACGCACGTTGCGGGTAGTCCGGCCTGCAACGCAAGTCAAATATTTCTCAGGGAACCAATCATGGTCGATAAAGCCGCCGTTATCAAAGATAACGCCCGTGGTGCTGCTGATACAGGCAGCCCCGAAGTACAAGTTGCGCTGCTTACCGCACGCATCAACGAACTCACCCCACACTTCAAGCAACACGCCAAAGACCACCACGGTCGCCGTGGCTTGCTGCGTATGGTGAGCCGCCGCCGCAAGCTGCTGGACTACCTCAAGTCCAAAGATGCAGACCGCTACCTGGCACTCATTGCCAAGCTCGGCCTGCGTAAGTAAGCCTCGCGCCCAATGCAAAACGCCTGAGCAAACCCTTGCCTCAGGCGTTTTGTTTTTATTTTTCAACAATTACCCCTTTGACCCATTTGCCACCCAACCAGCGCAAGAGCTGTGTCATTCCACCAGTGCCTTTAAGCGCTCTTTTTTCAAGCGCGTTTTATCGCTAAACCATACGGGTACTGCTGGAATGGCATCGTGTGCTGCACAAGGCAAACCACAAGGCTAATTTCAACTCAAGGAAAAACACCATGTCCATATTCAACAAAATCACCAAAACCTTCCAATGGGGCCAGCACACTGTTGTGATGGAAACGGGCGAAATCGCCCGCCAAGCCAGCGGCGCCGTAATTGTCAATATTGAAGGCACTGTTGTGCTGGCAACTGTAGTTGGCTCCAAAAATGCCAAAGCCGGGCAAGATTTCTTCCCACTCACTGTTGACTACATCGAAAAAACCTACGCCGCAGGCAAAATCCCTGGCAACTTCTTCAAACGCGAATCCAAACCCAGCGATTTGGAAACACTCACCAGCCGCCTGATTGACCGCCCCATTCGCCCCCTGTTCCCCGAAGGCTTCTACAACGAAGTCCATGTGGTTGTGCACACCCTCTCGCTCAACCCCGAAGTTGATGCCGACATCGCCGCCATGATTGGCGTAAGTGCCGCCCTGTCTATCTCTGGCATCCCCTTTAACGGCCCCATTGGTGCCGCACGCGTGGGCTACATCAACGGTGAATACGTGCTCAATCCAGGGCAGACCCAACGCCAAAACAGCAAAATGGATCTGGTCGTAGCAGGCACTGAAGCTGCGGTACTCATGGTCGAATCCGAAGCCGAACAACTCTCTGAAGACATCATGTTGGGCGCTGTGGTATTTGGCCACGAGCAAGGCGCAATCGCCATCAACGCTATCCACGACCTGGTGCGCGAAGCTGGTAAACCCATGTGGGACTGGCAACCTGCCGCCAAAGACGAAGCTTTCATCAGCCAAGTTACCACACTGGCCGAAGACAAACTGCGCGCCGCCTACCAAATCCGCAGCAAGCAAGCACGTACCCAAGCCTGCCGCGAGGCCTATGCAGCCGTTAAAGAAGCTCTGGGCGCACAAGGCGTTGAGTTTGACGAAGTCAAAGTTGAAAACCTGCTGTTTGAAATCGAGTCGCGCATCGTTCGCAGCCAAATCCTGGCTGGCGAGCCCCGCATTGACGGGCGCGATACCCGCACCGTGCGCCCCATCGAAATCCGCAACAGCGTACTGCCCCGCACCCACGGCTCGGTACTGTTTACCCGTGGCGAAACGCAAGCTCTGGTTGTAGCCACTCTGGGCACAGAGCGCGACGCACAGCGCATCGACGCGCTGGCTGGCGAATACGAAGACCGCTTTATGCTGCACTACAACATGCCCCCCTTCGCTACAGGCGAAGTAGGTCGTATGGGCAGCACCAAGCGCCGCGAAATCGGCCACGGACGCTTGGCCAAACGCGCCCTTACCGCCGTGCTCCCAAGCAAAGACGAATTCCCCTACACCATGCGCGTAGTCAGCGAAATTACCGAATCCAATGGCTCTTCCTCCATGGCTTCGGTCTGCGGCGGCTGCCTGAGCCTGATGGATGCTGGCGTGCCCATGAAAGCACACGTTGCAGGCATTGCCATGGGTTTGATTAAAGAAGACAACCGTTTTGCCGTGCTCACCGATATTTTGGGCGACGAAGACCACTTGGGCGATATGGACTTCAAGGTGGCTGGCACAACCGACGGCATTACCGCCCTGCAAATGGATATCAAAATCCAGGGCATCACCAAAGAAATCATGCAAGTTGCACTGGCTCAAGCCAAAGAAGCGCGTATGCACATTCTGGGCAAAATGCAAGAAGCCATGGGCGAATCAAAAACAGAAGTGTCGCAATTTGCACCACGTCTGTACAGCATGAAAATCAACCCCGAAAAAATCCGTGACGTTATCGGCAAAGGCGGCGCAACCATCCGCGCCCTGACCGAAGAAACAGGCGCACAAATCGACATCGCCGAAGACGGCACCGTCACCATTGCATGCAACGACGCAGACAAAGCCGCCGAAGCACGCCGCCGCATCGAAGAAATCACAGCCGAAATCGAAATCGGCAAAATCTACGAAGGCCCCGTTGTTAAGATTTTGGACTTTGGCGCACTCGTCAACGTGCTGCCCGGCAAAGACGGCCTGTTGCACATCAGCCAAATTGCCCACGAGCGCGTTGAGAAAGTCACCGACTACCTCAAAGAAGGCCAAATCGTTAAGGTCAAAGCCCTCGAGACTGATGACAAAGGCCGCATCAAGCTGTCGATGAAAGCCCTGATTGAGCGCCCACAGCGCCCAGAGCGCAGCGAGCGTTTTGACAACGGCAGCAATGACGGCAACCAGCCCGATGCTGAGCCGCGTTTCGACACACCCTCTACTCTGGACTAAACGCCATGCGCGCCATTGCCATCACCGCCCACGGCAAGCCTGAAGTACTGCAACGCAGAGGCTACTGGTGTTTCACCACTGCCCGGGCTGAAAGTAGCAGGCACTATTGCTAGTGACGATGGGCATGCGCTTGCAAAGGCAGGCTTCAACATGGGTGACCCTGTTTGCACCCTGATGGAGCCTGGCGCTTATATCGAAAAATCGTACTGACTTGGGAGTAAAAAGCCATGAAAAAACTGATTGCTGGCAACTGGAAAATGAACGGCAGCCTCGCTGCCAATGAAACGCTGATTCAAGGCTTGCTTGCAGGTCTGGCAAACAGCACACCAAACTGCGATATTGCTGTGTGCGTGCCCAGCGTCTATATTTCGCAAGTGCAATCTCTGCTGGCAGGCAGCAACGCCATTGCAGTTGGCTCACAAAACGTGTCACAACACGAAAACGGCGCTTACACAGGTGATGTTTCCGCAGAAATGCTTGCTGAAGTGGGCGTGCGCTACAGCTTGTGCGGCCACAGCGAACGCCGCCAGCACCAAGCCGAAAACGACACCCATGTGGCCATCAAAGCACAACGTGCGCTCATGGCGGGCATCACGCCCATCGTTTGTGTAGGAGAAACACTTTCAGAGCGCGAAGCTGAAATGGCAGAAGTCGTCGTCAAGCGCCAGCTTGCTGCTGTTATTCGTTTGTTGGGCAGCAGTATCGATAAAATCATCGTTGCCTACGAACCCGTCTGGGCTATTGGCACTGGCCGCACCGCCACACCTGAGCAAGCGCAACAAATGCATGCAATTTTGCGCGCCCAACTGCAATCTGCCACTGAAAATGCCGACAAAATTCGTCTCCTTTATGGCGGCAGCATGAACGCTGGCAACGCTGCTGAACTGCTGGCGCAGCCCGATATCAATGGCGGGCTGATTGGCGGAGCATCACTGAAATCTGCTGATTTTCTCGCCACTATTGCCGCAGCACGCTAAAATATGCAGTTTCCTGCTCGCAGAGTAGTCTCTGCGGGCAATTATTTACGTCATCCACCATGAATATCATTCTTAACATTTTGCTGGTCGCACAAATCATTGCCTCTTTGGGCATCATAGTGCTTGTTTTGATGCAGCAAGGCAAAGGCGCCAATGCGGGCGCAACGTTTGGCGGGGGTGCTTCAGGCAGCCTGTTTGGTGCCAGCGGCAATGCCACTTTTCTCTCGCGTAGTACGGCCGTATTGGCCACTGTTTTCTTTGTGTCCACGCTGATTTTGGCCTATTACGGCAACCTGGGGCAATCTTCCAGCTCCAGCGTATTTAGCCGCCTGCCTTCTACGCCAGCCGTTGCCGCCTCTGCCGTTGCAGCGCCAGCATCAGCAGCAGCCAGCCAAGATGCAGCCGCCGCCATTCCTGGAAATGCACCTGCAAAACCTGTTGCAGCAGCCAGCAAATAAAAAAGTCTTTGCATAAAATTGCATTGCGCACGAAAAAACAGGTAAATTAGATTTAAAATACTGGATTACCTCACTGAATTAAATGCCGTCGTGGTGAAATTGGTAGACACGCTATCTTGAGGGGGTAGTGGCGAAAGCT
>CAZUBE010000018.1:0-44666 GCA_964618495.1 uncultured Allobrachymonas sp.
ACTACGGGGCGGGTGCAATACCTGCCCCGTTTTTTTGGGCTGGCTGGAATGCGGGTGCGGGGGCAGAACGCAGAGGGCGCAGAAAAAATACCAGAAATGGTTTGGTTTTGGTTTTGGTTTTGGTTTTGGTTTTGGTTTGGTTTGGTTTGTGCTGGGTTTGGGCTTGGCGCTTCTACGCTTTACAGCCTTACCCCCGTCATTCCCGCGCAGGCGGGAATCCACAGCAGCGCACAATCAAAGGCATGGATTCCCGCCTGCGCGGGAATGACGGTAACAAGAGGCAGGGTCGGTGCGTGGATGACTGGAACAAGCAGCAGGCTCTGTGCGGAAATGGTGGCCACTTGCGGCAGGCTCGGCGCAAGAATGGCAGGGTAAGGGTGCTACTGTTAGCACAACGGTAAACACCGTCTTGGCAGCAATAATCAAACCCATTTTTTGTATTTTTCTGCGACTTCTGCGTAATCTCTGCGCCCTCTGCGTTCTGCCCCCGTATGCAGCGCGTTCTGCGGGGGTTTGTTTACCGTTTGGGCATAAAAAAAGCCGTTGACTAAGCAACGGCTTTTTTATTGTTTGGCGCGGCTGGCAGGATTTGAACCCACGACCCCCTGGTTCGTAGCCAGGTACTCTAATCCAACTGAGCTACAGCCGCTGAAGAGCGAAATTGTAGCAGAGAAAAAATGGCTTTTTGAAAAGTTTTTCTTTTTTTCTGCAAATACGCTTATTTTTCTCAGAGCAGTTCAGCGCAATCGCGCCAGACGGTCTTTGGCGGCAAGGGCTGCTTCAGAGCGGGGGTATTTGGCTATGAGTTGCTCCAGCGCTGTGCGAGCGGCGGCGGTTTCGTGCAGTTCGCTATGGCAGGCAGCAATTGAAAGCAAGGCTTCGGGGGCGCGCTCATGCTCTGGCGACTGGGTGGCGACTGCGCGAAAATTGCTCATGGCTGCACGGTAGTTTCGCATGGCGTAGTCAGAATTACCCAGCCAGTACAGAGCCGAGGTGCGACGGTTGCCATTGGGGTATTGCTGCAGGTAGCCGCGCAACGCGGTTTGTGCAGCAGCATAGTTGTTGTTGCGGAAGTGGTTGAGCGCAGCTTCAAACGCTGCTTTTTCTTGCGTGCTTTCTTCTATTTTGCCTGTGGTTGCAGAACTGGTGTCGCTGGCGAGAACGGCGTTCATCCGCTCTTCGGACAAGGGTTTGTCGTGGTCTTTTTGGCGGCGTTGCAGGTCGGCTACGTCGCGTGCAAGTTGTTCTTCGCGGGTGCGGCTGCGTGCCAGCTCACTGCGCAGGGTTTCGATTTCTTTCTGCATTTTCTGCAGGTTAACCATTATTTCGGCGTTTTCTTCGTCAATCATTTGGTAGCGCTGGCGCAGGTCGAGTATGGCACGGCGTGCTTCGTTATCGGCAAACAAATCGGCATAGGCTGGCTGCACGCATAGCACGACTGCAGACGCCAAAAGCAGGCGAGACAGCGGGCGCTTCAGGGAGGCAAAGGCTGAGAGTTTGCGGGGCAAAATGTGCATGGTGCGCTTTCTATGTTGCTGGTTTGGCGCATTATGAAAAAACGCTGTGCCAGCAAGTGAGGTATTCAAGGGCAATCAAAATTCAATGGGGTTTGCGCTGATTGTAGGCATGCTGGCGTTTTCGATGCGCTTTTGATGTACTTTTAATGTGTGTTTTAGCATTATTCCCTGCTCTGGCGCGCGCCAGAGCCCGCTGCGGCTCTCTACAATGCCATACTACATTGTTCTGCGCATTGTTTTAAGCGCGATTTAACCATTGTTTGATATTGGCTGCCCATGTCTGATTTGCCCGATTCGCCATCAACGCCCGCTGCGCGCCCTGAAGCTCCTCCAGACAGCCTGATGGCGCGTTTGCGCCGCGTGGCTGCTTATTTTGGTACTGCACCGCGCCTTTGGGCGTATGCGGTGCTGGCTACGCTGGTGGGGGCGCTTACCGAAGCCGCCATTCCCGCTTTGCTCAAGCCTTTGCTCGACCGCGGTTTTACCGAGGGTACGTTGCCGCTGTGGACTGTGCCTGTTGGGGTGCTGGTGATGTTTTTTCTGCGCGGTGGGGCGCAGTTTGCGGCTCAATACATGCTCTCGGTCATTACCAACGATGGCATGCTCAAGCTGCGCAACGATATGTTTACGCGCTTGCTCAATGCCGAGCTGGGGCTGTTTGCGCGGCAGTCTGCCAGCAGCTTGTCAAACACGGTGGTGTTTGAGGTGCAAACGGGCGCAAGTATGCTGGTGCAGGCGCTGATGAGCATGTCGCGCGACGGCTTTACGCTGATTGCGCTGGTGTGCTACCTGCTGTATTTGAACTGGCAACTCACGATGGTGGTGGTGGTGCTGGCACCTGGTATGTCGTGGGTGATGCGCAAGCTCTCCAAGCGCCTGTATGGCTTGACCAAAGAAGCCCAAAAATCAACCGATGATTTGGCCTACGTCGTGGAAGAAAACGTGCTGGCACACCGCATGGTGCGGCTGCACGGCGCTCAAGAGCAGCAGCAGCAACGCTTTGCCGCACTGAGCAAGCGCCTGCGCTCGCTGCTGCTCAAATCCACGGTGGCACATTCGGCCATGACGCCGCTTACCCAGTCGGTAGCAGCCGTGGCGCTTTCAGCCGTGCTGTCAATTGCCTTGTGGCAGGCGCAAGCCGTGCAAGGCGCAGAACGTGCCGTTACCGTGGGTGCGTTTGCCTCGTTTGTTACGGCTATGCTGATGCTTGTTGCGCCCATACGCCGCCTGGCCGATATTGCCAGCCCCATTACGCGTGGCGTGGCAGCACTGGAGCGCGGCTTGCAAATGCTCGAAAACGTGCCGACCGAAACCGATACCAGCACCAGCTCCAGCACCGCGCAAACCCTGCCCACTCGTGCCCGTGGCGAAATTGAACTGCGCGATGTGCTGGTGCGCTACCAGCCCCACGGCAACACGGGCTACAGCAATGGAAGTAGCAGCGGCAACAGCATAGACAGCAACGCTGCACCGCAAGCGGCAGACGCGCACGCCGCAAGCGATGACGAGCAAGCGCACACCCCGCCTGCCCTGCAACACATCAACCTGCATATTGCACCAGGCGAAGTGGTGGCTTTTGTGGGGCAATCGGGCGCGGGCAAAACCACGCTGGTTAATCTGCTGCCACGCTTTGTTTTACCCACAAGCGGGCAGATATTGCTGGATGGCACATCCATTAGCGACTGGCCACTGGCGCAACTACGCGCACAAATTGCCATGGTTAGCCAAGACGTGGTTATGCTCAACCAGAGCATTGCTGCCAACGTGGCGCTGGGGCGCGATATAGACCGCGCACAGGTGCAAGCCGCGCTTGAGGCCGCCAACCTTGCCAGCCACATCGCCAAGCTGCCGCAAGGCATAGATACGGTAGTGGGCCACAACGCCACGCAGCTCTCGGGCGGGCAGCGCCAGCGGCTGGCCATAGCCCGCGCTATTTACAAAGATGCGCCCATCTTGCTGCTTGACGAAGCCACATCCGCGCTAGACAACGAATCTGAACGCCTGGTGCAAGAAGCCCTGCAACGCCTCATGCAAGGCCGCACCACGCTGATTGTTGCGCACCGCTTGAGCACCATTGAGCATGCCGACCGCGTAGTCGTCATGGAAGGCGGGTGCATTGTTGAGCAAGGCAGCCATGCCGAGTTACTGCAACGCGGTGGCGTGTATGCGCGGCTGCATCACCGCTAAATCAGCAACTCGTACTCCACCCAATCTTTTGAGCAAAAGCCAGACCATGACACACACACCGCCACACACACATCTGCGCGCACGGCTGCTTACCGCCAGCTTGCTGGCTTGTGCAACGCTCGCCACCCTACTGCCCGCACACACTGCACAGGCGCAATACAGCCCCGCGCCCGCTGTAAGCCAGCCCCAAACCACCCTGCCGCGCACGCGCCTGCAACTGGGGCGCAAGACCATTTCGGTGCAGGTTGCTAGCACACCCGAGCAACGCCAGATTGGGCTTATGCACCGCAAAACCATGCCTGCCAACGACGGCATGTTGTTTGTATTTGAGCGCGAAGGCATGCAGTGCTTCTGGATGAAAAACACCCTGCTGCCCTTGACTGCCGCCTTCATCGCCAGCGACGGCACCATCATCAACCTTGCCGATATGCAGCCACACAGCGAAGCCAGCCACTGCTCGGAGCGCCCCGCCCGCTATGTGCTGGAAATGCACCAAGGCTGGTTTGCCCGCCAGCGCATTGCACCTGGCATGAAGCTGCGTGATGTGGGTGGGCAGTTGTTTCGCTGATAGGGGTGCGGGAGCCGAACGCAGAGGGCGCAGAGAAAACGCAGAAGACGCAGAAAAATTCACTGCATTCTTCACGCGCAAACGGCTATGGCGGAAATTGAGGCGCAGTTGGGGCAAGTGCAAACTCAGAAAGCCGTCATTCCCGCGCAGGTGGGAATCCTTTGCGGCAAGAAGCGCAGCCGTGGATTCGTGCCCGCGCGGAAATGACTAGCCATTTTGCTTGTGCATTGCGCTTGTTATACGAGACTGGAATAAACCAGCCTGTTGTTAAGTCTTAGGCAAAATTTTGCGCAACAAAATCCCAGTTCACCAGCTTGTCGAGATAGGTTTCAACAAACTTCTGGCGGGCATTGCGGTAGTCGATGTAGTAGGCGTGCTCCCACACGTCTACCGTCAGCAGGGCTTTATCGGCTGTAGTCAGCGGCGTGCCAGCCGCGCCTGTATTGACAATATCCAAGCTGCCATCGGGCTTTTTCACCAGCCACGTCCAGCCCGAGCCAAAGTTGCCCACGGCTGATTTGACATAAGCCTCGCGAAATGCGGCAAAGCTGCCCCACTTTTGCTCAATGGCCGCTGCCAGCGCACCTGTAGGCTCGCCGCCACCAGCAACTTTCATGCAGTTCCAGAAAAAGCTGTGGTTCCAGGTTTGTGCTGCATTGTTGTAGATGCCGCCGCTGGATTTTTTGACAATTTCTTCGAGCGTCATTTGCTCAAACTCGGTGCCTTTTTGCAGATTGTTGAGGTTATCCACATAGGCTTTATGGTGCTTGCCATAGTGGTACTCAAATGCCTCTACGCTGTAGTGGGGAGCAAGCGCGTCAACGGGATAGGGCAATGCGGGTAATTTGTGTTCCATAAGTAGCTCCTTGTTGATAATTTACTAAAAGGCAAAGTATTCTGACATAAACCCTTTTTCCATGTGTGGCTTAAGGATACATACCATCTTTTACAGTCAATACAGCCAATTCTAAAAAACCCTCAACATTCAACACTTTATAATTGCCAACTTGTCAGGAGAGTGTTTCAGCAATGTATTCTGTTGCATCTGGCTGAAGCCGCCGAAGGCGCGTGTGGTTTTACCACCTTTAACGCTCAGGTACCAGAGACTGACTCCATTGCATTGTGCGCCAAGCGCCAGGCAATGTTCTACGCTGGAGAGTGCATTCAGGTCGACTGCGACCAAAATGCCACCGAAGGAGCAAACCGTTTATCGCAACGGTGAATCTCTCAGGTAAAGGGGACAGCGCAGACCACAAGGCAACTACTGCAGTTGCCTACCACCCAATCTACTGCGCCGATGAAGCGCATTTGATGAAAGTACCCGCCTTATGTCAGCCTCTAGTACCGAACTGCATACTACACCTTTGCACGCCCTGCACATTGAATTGGGTGCGCGCATGGTTCCTTTTGCGGGCTACTCCATGCCCGTGCAATACCCCGAAGGCCTCATGGCCGAGCACAAGCAAACCCGCGAATCTGCTGGTTTGTTTGATGTATCGCACATGGGCCAAGTCAAACTCATCGGCGCAGACGCTGCTGCCGCGCTTGAATCCATCATGCCTGTTGATGTGCTCAGCCTTGAAGTAGACAAACAACGCTACGGCCTGTTTTTGAGCGACGAAGGCACGATTTTGGATGACTTGATGTTCGTCAATCGTGGCGACCACCTGTTTCTCATCGTCAATGGCGCATGCAAAACCAACGACCTGGCCTACATGCAAGAGCGCATTGGCAGCCGCTGCGAAATCGTCCACATGACCGACCGTGGCTTGCTCGCGCTGCAAGGCCCCAAAGCAGTTGATGCATTGCAACGTCTGGTGCCAGGCGTAGAAAAACTGGTGTTCATGACTGGCGGCGCTTTCACCTGGCAAGGTGCCGACCTGTACATCACCCGCAGCGGCTACACAGGCGAAGACGGCTTTGAAATCTCTGTGCCTGCCGCACAAACCGAAGCACTCGCACGCGCCTTGCTGCAGCAGCCCGAAGTCAAGCCCATTGGCTTGGGCGCACGCAACTCTTTGCGTCTTGAAGCAGGCCTGTGCCTGTACGGTAACGATATCGACACCACCACCACGCCCGTTGAAGCCTGTCTGAACTGGGCCATGCAAAAAGTGCGCCGCACTGGTGGCGAACGCGCTGGCGGCTTTGCTGGTGCAGATGTGGTGCTGGCACAGCTCGATGGCACCAACCCCGTTACCCGCAAGCGCGTAGCACTGGTAGCCAAAGAGCGCGTGCCCGTGCGCGAGCACATTGAGCTGCAAAACGCACAAGGCGAGAAAATTGGCGAAACCACCAGCGGCCTGCTCGCCCCCACCTTCAACCAGCCTATTGCCATGGGCTATGTGCAACCCCAATACGCAGCCAAAGACACCGAAGTGTTTGCCATCGTACGCGGCAAGCAAGTGCCAATGACCGTATGCGCTACGCCCTTTGTGCCAACGCGCTACTATCGCGGCTGATCCGTTTCTTTTTTCTTCTTATTCCCCAACCTTTTTCAGGAGATTTGAACATGAGCACCATGAAATACACCGAAGACCACGAATGGCTGTCAATCGAAGGCGACGTAGCTACTGTTGGCGTTACCGTACACGCACAAGACGCTCTGGGCGATGTGGTATTTGTTGATTTGCCCGAAGTTGGCGCAACCTTTGCCGCCAAAGATACCGCTGGCGTAATTGAATCGGTCAAGGCTGCAGCCGACGTGTATATGCCTGTTTCTGGTGAAATCACAGCCATTAACGAAACCCTGCGCGATGAGCCAACACTGGTCAACTCTGACCCGCTCAAAGCTGGCTGGCTGTTTAAAGTCAAGCTCTCCAACGCGGCAGAACTCGATAGCTTGCTTGATAACCCCGCAGCCTGATAGTGCTTGCAACACTTTGATATTTAACCCATCCCGTCGCCCTGTCAGTCTGAATTTTGGCAGGGCGATATTTATTCATGGAGCCTGTCATCATGTCTAACTCCTGCTTTGCTTCGCTTGAAAACTCCAACGAATTTGTTGCGCGTCATATCGGCCTGTCCGAACAAGACGAAACGCGCATTCTCTCTGCCATTGGCGCTGCTTCGCGCCGTGCGCTGATTGATTCCATCGTGCCACAATCCATCGTCTGCACCAAGGCAATGGACGTACCCGCTGCTACCACTGAATCTGCTGCACTGGCCGAACTCAAAGCCATTGCACAAAAAAACAAGCTCTTTAAAAGCTATATCGGGCAAGGCTTTTACGGCACCCACCTGCCCAGCGTAATCTTGCGCAACCTGCTTGAAAACCCTGGCTGGTACACCTCTTACACACCCTATCAGGCTGAAATTAGCCAAGGGCGTCTTGAGGCACTGCTTAACTTCCAGACCGTAGTGTCTGATTTAACAGCCATGCCTATTGCCAATGCATCCATGCTGTGCGAAGCCACTGCCGCCTCAGAAGCCATGACACTGGCCAAGCGCAGCGTCAAAGCCAAAGGCAATGTGTTTATCGTACATGCCGACTGCCATCCGCAAACCATTGAAGTTGTCAAAACCCGTGCCGAGCCGCTGGACATTGAAGTGCGTTTGGTCAGCTCAGAATCCGAGTGGAACACCGCCATTGCTGGTGACGACTACTTTGCCGCGCTGGGTCAATACCCTGCCAGCAACGGCTGGCTGGCAGACTGGAGCGCTACGGCTGAAACCATTCACGGCAAAGGCGCAGCCCTGATTTTGGCTGCCGACTTGCTCTCGCTGGCGCTGCTCAAAGCGCCTGGCGAAATGGGCGTGGATATTGCCGTAGGCACTACCCAACGCTTTGGTATGCCCATGGGCGCAGGCGGCCCCAGCGCTGCCTATCTGGCTTGCCGCGAAGAATACAAACGCTCCATGCCCGGCCGCTTGGTTGGCGTAAGCATTGACTCACACGGCAACCCTGCTTACCGTTTAGCGCTGCAAACCCGCGAGCAACATATCCGCCGCGAAAAAGCCACATCCAACATCTGCACTGCGCAGGCGCTGCCCGCCATCATTGCCAGCATGTACGCCGTTTACCACGGCCCGCAAGGCATCAAGCGCATTGCCGAGCGCGTGGCACGCCTCACTTCTGTACTGGCAGCAGGCTTGCAGCAACTGGGCTTTACCGCATTGAACTCGCGCAGCGCCTTTGACACTATCAGCATCACCACTGGCGAGAAAACCACCCGCATTGATGCTGACGCGCTGGCCAGCGAAATCAACCTGCGTCACATCTGCCCACAAACACGCGGCATCTCGCTGGATGAAACCACCACCCGCGCCGATGTTGAACAACTCTGGCGCGTCTTTGCTGGCGCAGGCGTTGCCCTGCCCGACTTTGATGCACTGGCAGCGCAAGCCCCGTCATTGATACCAGCAGCACTGCTTCGCACCAGCACCTACCTCACGCACCCCGTTTTTAACAGCCACCATAGCGAAACCAGCATGATGCGCTATCTGCGCGCCTTGAGCGACAAAGATCTGGCACTGGATCGCTGCATGATTCCACTGGGTAGCTGTACCATGAAGCTCAATGCCGCCAGCGAGATGATTCCCATCACCTGGCCCGAGTTTGCCCTGCTCCACCCATTTGCACCTGCCGACCAGCTTGAAGGCTACCGCACACTCAACGAGCAACTGTGTGGCTGGCTGGCTCAAATAACAGGTTACGCAGCCGTCAGCCTGCAACCCAACTCAGGAGCATCAGGCGAATATGCTGGCTTGCTGGCCATTCGCGCCTGGCACAAAGCGCAAGGCCAAGGCCACCGCAACATCTGCCTGATTCCATCCAGCGCCCACGGCACCAACCCTGCCAGCGCAGCCATGGCAGGCATGACAGTTATCGTTACCAAATGCGATGAGCAAGGCAACGTAGATGTGGCTGATCTGCAAGCCAAATGCGAGCAGCATGCAGACAATCTGTCTTGCGTCATGATTACTTACCCCAGCACGCACGGCGTGTTTGAAACTACCGTTACCGAAGTATGCCAACTGGTGCACAAGCATGGCGGCCGTGTTTATGTGGATGGTGCCAATATGAACGCTATCGTGGGCATAGCCGCACCAGGGCAGTTTGGCGGCGATGTAAGCCACTTGAACCTGCACAAAACCTTCGCCATGCCTCACGGCGGCGGCGGCCCAGGCGTGGGTCCTGTGTGCGTGGTTGAAGACTTGGTGCCCTATCTGCCAGGGCACAACGCTGGCGGCATTTCCAGCGGTGTTACTGCCGTATCTGCTGCACAGTATGGCAATGCCCTTGTGCTACCCATTACATGGATGTATATCCGTATGATGGGCGCAGAAGGTCTGCGCCATGCAACCGAAACAGCCATCTTGAGCGCCAACTACATCAGCACGCGCTTGAAAGACCACTACCCCACCCTGTACGCCAGCGCCAACGGCCGCGTAGCGCACGAGTGCATTTTGGACTTGCGCCATCTGAAAGAAACCAGCGGCGTTATGGCCGAAGACGTAGCCAAGCGTTTGATGGACTACGGTTTTCACGCCCCCACACTGTCTTTCCCTGTGCCCAACACACTGATGGTTGAGCCCACCGAAAGCGAATCGCTCGACGAAGTAGACCGCTTCATTGATGCCATGATTGCCATCCGTGAAGAAATCCGCTGCATCGAGCGCGGCGAGTGGCCACAAGACAGCAACCCACTGAAAAACGCCCCTCACACTGCTGCCAGCGTGCTGGTACAAGACTGGCCACACGCCTACAGCCGCGATACTGCTGCTGCATTAACTCGCCGCGAGGCAGGCAAAGAAGCCGCAGGCGGCACGCTCAAATACTGGACTCCAGTAGGCCGCGTCGATAACGTCTATGGCGACCGCAACCTGTTTTGCTCATGCGTACCGCTGCAAGATTGGGAAGAGTAAGCCAGCAGCACACAAGCCCACGCCCTGACAGGCAAAGGCTTTTGTGACACAGCGGCAGCGGGAGAAATACCCACTGCCGCTTTTTTATGTTTGCCGAATTGCACGAAAAAAATAGAGAATCAGCAAGAGGCGTAAAAGGCGAAAACCCTTGCTTCAAATATTCCATTATTAAAATCTTGCGCGCTATTTGCGGCAAAATGCCTGATTGCTTTTGTGCCTGCAAAACCTTTCAGCGCACAATATCCTTATTACGCTCCAACAACCATGCAACCCTCATCGCACACGCACCCCGTTCTCAGCCACCGTCTTGCTGTTTTTGGCATGGTTATGGTCACAGCCTTATGGGCTACCGCTGGCGTGCTGGCGCGACAAATCCGCTATGCACGCGGGGTTGAGGTTACGTTCTGGCGCAGTGTTTTTACAGCCGCAGCCATGATGCTGATTTTGCACTTCTGGCGCGGTGCAGATTTTTGGCGGCGCACTAACTGGCGTGATCGCACCCTATGGTCTTCAGCACTATGCTGGTCTGTCATGTTTACCGCTTTCATGATGGCCATGAGCTTTACCACGGTGGCCAATGTGCTGATCATGGTGGCTCTTGGCCCTGTGTTTACAGCACTAAGCAGCCGTATTTTTCTCAAGCATCGCCTGCCTTTGCGCACCTGGTGCACTATCTTGCTGGCTGTTGCAGGCATTGTGTACATGTACGCATCTCAATTCAGAGTGGCGCACCAACGCGAGTTGATCGGTTTGGGTATTGCTCTGCTGGTACCGTTTGCGGCCTCTTTTCAGTGGGTGTTAATGCACCGCGAAAAACAACACGCCTGCAATGCGCAGCCCGCTACACAGACCGCAGCAGCAGACACTACCCCTCCTGCCGAAAGCCGCGACATGCTGCCCGCGATCATCCTTGGTGCCACCTTGTCAGCACTTTATTGCCTGCCCTTTGCCATGCCCCCACAAGCATCCGCTGCGGATATGGGCTGGCTGGCCATACTGGGCACATTTCAGCTTGCCATTCCATGCGGCCTGATTGTTATCGTATCGCGCTCCCTGCATGCCCCTGAATTGTCATTGCTGGGGCTGCTGGAAACGATTTTTGGCATCCTTTTTACATGGTGGGGAGCTGGCGAAGTGCCCAGCAGCAGCGTCATCATCGGCGGTAGTGTCGTGATTGGAGCTCTGGCTGTTAACGAATTGCTAAGCTGGCGCCAGCGCAGCTTTTCAACTCTTTCCTGTTCGGCATGAGGCTTTATGCAAACTGACTACACCTCTGCACACGGCAACGCCGATCCAATCGAAATTGCCCGCTTTGCAGAGCTGGCCAACCAGTGGTGGGATCCACACGGCGCTTTTCGCGCCCTGCACGCCATCAACCCCCTGCGTCTGCAATGGATTGCTGAACATGCCACGCTGGCAGGCAGCAATGTGCTTGATATAGGCTGTGGTGGAGGCATACTGGCACAATCTCTGGCGCAAGTGCAAGCACAAGTCACTGGCATTGATCTGGCACAGGCCTCTATCCAGATCGCAACCCAGCATGCACAAGAGCAGCACAGACAAAACGGCACTGCCATACCGCAATACCTGTGCACCAGCGCCGAAGCACTCGCCTGCGAGCAAGCTGGCTGCTTTGACATAGTTACCTGCATGGAGCTGCTCGAACACGTACCCGACCCCTCCAGCATCGTACAAGCCTGCGCCCAACTACTCAAACCAGGTGGCATCGTCTTTTTTGCCACCATCGCCCAAAATGCCAAAGCCTTTGTGCATGCCATTATCGGCGCTGAATATCTGCTCGGTCTTGTACCCCGTGGTACCCACAGCTACAGCAAATTCATCAAGCCCAGCGCCTTGATGCATTTCTGCCGCCATGCGGGCTTGCAACCCTTTGCCAGCCAAGGGCTGCACTACAATCCATTCACGCAGCGCTATTGGCTTGGCGCCAATACCGATGTCAACTACATGCTTGCCTGTCGCAAGCCCCTCTAATCAGCACTTAAGTGCCATAAACGCCATTGCAAACATCCGAACATGACCATTCAAGCAGTTTTATTTGATCTGGACGGCACCCTTATTGACAGCGCAATCGGCCTGGGCGCTGCCGCCGACCGCATGCGCGTACAGCGCAGCTTACCTTCCCTGCCCCACAGCGCTTATCGCACCGTAGCCAGCTCTGGCGCACGTGGCTTACTCAAAGTGGCATTTAACATTGCTCCCGAGCACGCCGACTACCCAGCCTATTGCAAAGAGTTTTTAGACAATTACGAAACCCACCTGTTTGACTGCATTCCACTGTTTGACGGCATAGCAAACATGCTGCAGCAACTCACGCAACGCGACCTGCGCTGGGGCATCGTCACCAACAAAGCCGCCCGCTTTACCGACCCCATCGCCCGCACACTGCCCGAATTACGCGACGCCGCCGCAGTCATCAGCGGTGACACCACTGCACACACCAAACCCCATCCCGAGCCCTTGCTTGAAGCTGCCCGCCGCATGGGCATAGCCACCAACCACTGTCTGTATGTAGGCGATGACAAGCGCGATATGGATGCCGCCAAAGCTGCCGGCATGCTCAGTATGGCCGCCCTGTGGGGCTATCTGGGCGAACACGCGGTTGCAAACTGGGGCGCAGATGCACAAGCACAGCAGCCACACGAAATCATCAACTGGCTCACCGCACACGGCATCTAACTAAAAATACTCTGGTACAAAACACAAAAGCGAAAAAAACAAAAACGCTAAAACTGTACGGGCAATACAAACAAAAACGGATTCCTTATTGAAGGGAATCCGTTTATCACTCAAGCTAGACGCAGATTAGCGTACAGCTTTTTTAACTGGTTTGCGTGCTTTTTTCTTGGGTGCTGGCTTATCTTCAGTTGCCAGATAGCCTGTGCCAGCACCAACAGCCGCACCAATGGCGGCACCAGTTGCAGTAGAGGCAGCATTGCCACCGATAGCCTGACCAAGAACAGCGCCACCCAGTGCGCCGACGGCTGCACCGATGCCCATGTTTTCACCTCTGGTGTTTTTCTTGGCACTATTGGTAGCGCAGCCACCCAACATGCTCAAGGACAGAACAACAGCGGTCAAAGTAGACATTGTCTTTTTCATCAGAGGCTCCTTATAAAAATGAAAAGAAACGCTACATCAGGCTGCAGCGCTATTCTTATTGTAGGCTTTTCACAAACGAATACAACTGCAGAGCAGGCAATCTGTTGACAATAAGATACATTTAGCCACATCTGCCACAAAAACTCTTTGCAATTCACATGGCTGTTATGGGCTTCAGCCTTAAAAAGCTGCTGCGTGCAGAAAAAACCCTGCATCACAAAATATGCTTATTAAGTATTGGAATCTTCTTCAGAACAGCCACAATCGCCCAGCTAATCAGGAAACAGGTCGTAGTAATCAAAGGGATGGACAAAGCTGGGTCAAATGCCGATGCAGAAAATCCATATCTCCAGAACAATTTCAGTATCACATCATGTACAAGATAGATGCCAAAAGTGCATGAAGACAGATACAAAATAGCAGATTGTGCTTTTTCTGAAAACTCAATCTTTCCAACCACGTCTTTGAAAGCAATAAACAAAGCGTATGAAGTAAACATGGTGGTTGGCAATAAGTATGCGTACCAATATCCATCAGGTTTGCCGCTGGCTCGCGAAATTGATGAGGTAATGGCAATAGTAAACACTACTGCTGCCACGCCAAGGATGTGAATAGCGTATTTCAGCTTGCTGGATATATCGTACTTTGCAAAATAAAATCCAGCAAAAAAATAACCTGCGTAACCGGTTAATTCGATAATTGAAAGATTGATTTTGTAAGTCGGATCGATTTTCAGCAAGACAGTTTTAACCATTGGCAACATCAAGCCAAACAGGAAAAACACGATCAGTACATACTCCAGATCTTTTCTTGTTGCAGCTGCCATAAACACCCTAAACATGGGCGTAAGTATGTACAGGGCGATGATTGCATACAGATACCACAAATGGTACCAAGGAGGACCAAAAATAAATTTTTTTGCTATATCGAGAGCATTTTCTGCTGTAAAGGCCTCATAACCATCAATGGACAATATTATCAAGTTATATATTCCGTAAAAAATTCCCCAAAAAACCAGAGCAGAAAGTATTCTTGGAATATATTTCAGATAAATTCGACTGGTTGGCATGGGCTTTTCTACATTCAAAAACAACATGCCACTTAACATGAGAAACACAGGCACACACCAACGGGTGGCACTGTCGTAAATATTGAACATTTGCCATTCATAGCTGCTAACTGGTGTGGAGTACCAGTCAAATGAAGATGTATGCAGAATAATTACAGCAATTGCGGCGAATATTCGCAACACATCTGCATACAAAAGCCTGCCACCAGTTTTTTGCGCCATAACTACCTCTGTATATTGCTTGCACAATTTTGTAAAATTAAAATTTATTTTAATTTGGACTTTAAAGCAACGATATTTACCAAATACAGTTTAAATACTTCCATACTTTCTATTAAACTCGTCATCGCTCATGACGATTAAAAGTATGCCTTCTATAAAGCCCACAATTGCGGGTATGGCTGTCCAGCAAAATAGCACATAGACAATGCCCATGCCTATTTGGCCTAAATAAAATTTATGGATGCCAATCCAGCCTAAAAACAAGGCAAACAGCGCTGCTGCCAGTTTGTTTTTGCCGTTGGGTGCTACTGCGCCAAGGCTGCCAAGGCTGCCAAAGGGCGATTGCTGGCGCACGCCGCATTGGGGACATATTTCGGCACGTGCCCTGATAAGTGCACCGCACTCAAAACAGTATTTCTCGTCTGCTGATTTTTGTATTGCTCCGTCCATGACATTTCCTTTTTCAAGCAGCAAGGGCGGTTGGCCTTGCTGCTTGCGTTACTGCTTGGCATGACACAACAAAGCAGTAACGCAGTTTGATTTATAGCGTCAATGTATTACACATTTGCAACCCACTGACGCGCATTCACCCACAGTTGCATCCACGGGCTAAAGGCGGTTTTGTCGCCAGCCAGTGCCGGGTCGCTCCAGCCCATTTGCAGGTAGCGGAATACGCGCTCGGGGTGGGGCATCATGGCGGTGAAGCGCCCGTCAGCGGTGGTGACTGCGGTAAGGCCGCCTGCGCTGCCGTTGGGGTTAAACGGGTATTGCTCGGTGGGCTGGCCGTGGTTGTCTACATAGCGCATGGCGGCTAGCACTTGCTGCGGGTTGCCTTGCGCGGCAAAGTTGGCAAAGCCTTCGCCGTGTGATACGGCTATGGGCAGGCGGCTGCCAGCCATGCCTTGCAGGAAGATGCTGGGGCTGCTCATGATTTCGACCATGCTCAGACGGGCTTCGAAGCGGGCGCTTTGGTTGTGGGTAAAGCGCGGCCAGTGCTGTGCGCCCGGAATGATGCTGGCAAGCTCGGCAAACATCTGGCAACCGTTACACACGCCCAGGCCAAAGGTGTTGCTTCGCGCAAAGAATGCGCCAAAAGCATCGCGCAAGGCGGGGTTGAAGGTGATGCTGCGTGCCCAGCCTGTGCCTGCGCCCAAGGTGTCGCCATAGCTGAAACCACCGCAGGCCACTATGCCTTGCATATCAGAGAGTTTGACGCGGCCGCTTTGCAGGTCGGTCATGTGTACGTCTATCGCCTCAAATCCTGCACGGGTAAAGGCGTAGGCCATTTCAACGTGGGAATTAACGCCTTGCTCGCGCAAGATGGCTACGCGCGGGCGGCTGCCGATGATGGCAGGCGCTTGCATAGCTGGGGCTTGCGGCGTGAAGGTGAGGTGCATGTGCAGGCCGGGGTTGTCGCTGCGGCCTGCGGCGGCGTGTTCGCTGTCGGCGCATTGGGGGTTGTCGCGCTGCTGGCAGATTTTCCAGCTTGTGCTGTCCCAGACTTGGTGCAGGTCGTAGAGGCTGGCGGCGTAGATTTGCTGCGCGTCGCGCCAGATGCTGAGTTGGCCTTTGCCCATGTCTAGTGCGGCGGCGGGGCTGCGCACGGTGCCAATGAAGTGGCTGCATGCGCCCAAGCCGTGTTCGCGCAGGGTTTGCATGACGGTCTGGCGCTCGGCGCTGCGCACTTGCAGCACAACGCCCAGTTCTTCGTTAAAGAGGGCTTGCAGGGTGCGCTCGTGGCGCAGGCCGCTGGTTTGTTGCGCCCAGTTTTTGGCTTCGCCGCTGTCCATGTGGCTGTCGCTGATGCCATCGCCCGCTGCCAGTAGCATGTCGATATTCAAAGCAACGCCTACATTGCCTGCAAAGGCCATTTCTGCCACGGTTGCCAGCAGGCCGCCGTCGCTGCGGTCGTGGTAAGCCAAGATGTGGCCGTTGGCGCGAAGCTGGTTAATGGCGGCAACGAGTTGCTTCAAGTCTTGCGGGTTGTCTAAATCGGGCACGGTGCTGCCCATTTGCCCTGCGACTTGCGCCAGTATGCTGCCCGCCATGCGGTGCTGGTTGCGGCCCAGGTCGATGAGCAGGAGGTGGGTGTCGGGCTCGTCGCGGTTGAGCTGGGGTGTGAGTGTGCCGCGTACGTCATCAACGGTAGCAAAGGCGCTCACAATCAGGCTGACGGGGGAGGTGACTTTTTTACTGCCAGCGTTGTTGCCTGCCGCATCTTGCCCTTCTTTCCATTGCGTGCGCATGGACAGCGAGTCTTTACCCACGGGGATGGATATGCCCAGTTGCGGACACAACTCCATGCCCACGGCGTGCACAGTGCGGTACAGCGCGGCATCTTCGCCCGCTTCGCCGCAAGCCGCCATCCAGTTGGCAGAGAGCTTGACGCGCTCTAGCTCAATCGGTGCGGCTAGCAGGTTGGTAATGGCTTCGGCTACTGCCATGCGGCCGCTGGCGGGGGCATCAAGCACTGCCAGCGGGGTGCGCTCGCCCATGCTCATGGCTTCGCCCGCTACGCCTGCATAGTCGGCAAGCGTGACGGCGCAATCGGCCACGGGCACTTGCCAGGGGCCTACCATCTGGTCGCGGTGGGTGAGGCCGCCTACGGTGCGGTCGCCAATGGTGATGAGAAAGCGTTTGCTGGCGACTGTAGGGTGCGCAAGCACGCCGATGACGGCATCTTGCAGGCTGATGTCGTCAAGCTGCAAGGCTGCGGCGGTGCGTGCTACGGTGCTTACGTTGCGCTGCATTTTGGGCGGCTTGCCCAGCAGCACGTTCATGGGCATGTTTACGGCGATGTTGCTGCTGGTATCGGCTGCGGCGGCATTATCGGCGGCTGTGCCTGCTGCACCTGCCACGGGGGGCAAGTCGGCAGGCAGGTCGATATTGCCCACGGCCAAGTCGCGCTCCTCGGTGGCAACGCCCACTACGGCAAAGGGGCAGCGTTCGCGCTGGCACAGTGCCTCAAACTGCGGCAGGCTTTGCGGGGCAATGGCCAGCACGTAGCGTTCCTGGCTTTCATTGCACCAGATTTCTTTGGGTGCCATGCCAGACTCTTCCAGCGGCACGCGGCGCAAGTCAAAGCGTGCGCCACGGCCTGCGTCATTGACCAGTTCAGGAAAGGCGTTAGACAGACCGCCAGCGCCCACGTCATGAATGGCAAGGATGGGATTTTGCCCGCCGAGAGCGGCGCAGTGGTTAATCACCTCTTGTGCGCGGCGCTCTATTTCGGGGTTGCCGCGTTGCACGGAATCGAAATCCAGATGGGCTGCATTTGCCCCGCTGCTCATGGAGCTGGCCGCACCGCCGCCCATGCCAATGCGCATGCCGGGACCGCCCAGTTGCACCAGCAAAGTGCCTGCGGGGAACAGGATTTTTTGCGTCAGGCTGGCATCAATCGTGCCCAGACCACCTGCAATCATGATGGGTTTGTGGTAACCCATTTGGCGCTGCTCGGTGCTGCCGTCTGCCGCAGTGGTGGTGATGCTTTGCTCGTACTCGCGGAAGTAGCCCAGCAAATTGGGGCGACCAAATTCGTTGTTAAACGCCGCACCACCCAAGGGGCCATCAATCATGATTTGCAGCGGGCTGGCGATATGCTCGGGCTTGCCGTAGCTGCCGCCGTCCAAGCGCGAGACGGTAAAGCCTGTAAGCCCCGCTTTGGGTTTGCTGCCGCGGCCTGTTGCGCCTTCGTCGCGGATTTCGCCACCCGCGCCCGTAGCCGCACCCGCAAAAGGCGCAATGGCGGTAGGGTGGTTGTGCGTTTCAACCTTCATCAGCACGTGCTGCTGGCCTGGCTCGGCGCGGTAAGCCATGCCAGCGTCGGTGCTGGTGGCTGCCACAAAACGCTCTATTTGGGCGTGGCCTTGCATGATGGAGGCATTGTCTGAGTAAGCCACCACGGTGCGCTTGGCGGCAGCGGCAAGCGGGGCAGATTCGGTGTTGCGAATCATGCCAAACAGGGTTTTGTCTTGCGGCTGGCCGTCGATAGTGAATTGCGCATTGAAGATTTTGTGGCGGCAATGCTCGCTGTTGGCTTGGGCAAACATCATCAACTCCACATCGGTGGGATTGCGTTGCAGCGTGGCAAAGGCATTGAGCAAATAGTCGATTTCATCATCGGCCAGTGCCAGCCCCCAGTCGGCATTGGCTCGCTCAAGCGCCTTGCGCCCTGCTTGAGCGCCGCCTGTAAGCACGTCTACATACTCCAGCGGGGCGGGTGTGAGCTGGGTAAAGAGGCTTGCGGCATCATCCAGCGTGGCAAGCACGCTCTCGGTCATGCGGTCGTGCAGCAAGGCGGCAATGGCTTGGCGCTGGGCATCGTCCAAAACCGCGCCGTGAAAGAAATACTGCGTGCCACGCTCAATGCGGCGCACGCCAGCGGCTTGGCTGATGCCGCAGTTGCGGGCAATATCGGTCGCTTTAGATGCCCAGGGTGATACCGTGCCTATGCGCGGGGTGACGATGATGCTGCATGGCTCTGCACCATTGGCAGCTTGCGTATCAGCCTGCGGCTGTGCGTAAGGCTCGCCGTAGGTAAGCAGCTCTTGCAAGGCCTGCGTGCTTGCCTCATCAAGCGGTGCGGCGCTTTGCACCCAGTGCACAAAGCAAGCGCTGATGCTGCGCACAGCAGGCGCGTGTGCCTGCACGCCGCGCAAAAGCTGCTGCTGGCGAAAAACTGTCAGGGCGTTGCCGCCAGAAAAAGAGGTGATGCAGGTGGTGGGGCAAGAGGTGTCAGCCATGAGCGTAGTAAAGGTGCAAAGTAAAGGTGCGTGGTAAAACGTGCGAGGTTAAGCAAAATCGCTACTGAATGCAGCGCAGGCAAAACAGAGAAAACTGGCCGCCAGAGCGAGGGCGCAGTCTGGCAACAAAAACCGTAGCAAGTGCTGATTTTCGCATAGCAAACAGGCACAAGCGGTCTATGCCAGTTTTCTTGCCCGCCTGTGTTGCTTAATTGTCTGCCTTTGCCCGCCCAGTGCTAAATCAAGTGCCATTTCAAGCACTATTGTGCCTGCCGCAAGGTTTGCACTACAGGCTGGCGCAATATGCTGTGCAAGCTCGGCCAGCCAGCCGCCCAAGCCAGCACTGCGCCTGCGCTTGCTGATGCGGGCAGCACCCACAGCGCCAGCGCCCATTCAAAAGCAAAAACATAGTGCGCCAGCGCCCAGCCCAGCGCCAGTGCTACCACGCCTGCCAGCAGGCCTGCTAATGCGCCTGTAGCGAGTAGCTCGGCGCTTTGCAGGCGGCGCAACAAGGCACTGCTGCTGCCCAAGGCGCGCATGATGGCAAATTCGCGGGAGCGCTCGTCGCGGCTGGTATTGACGGTGGCAAACAGCACCAGCAGCCCTGCAGCCAGACCAAAGACAAACAGCAGCTCTACCGCGCGTATGACTTTATCGAGCACGGCTTGCAGTTGCAGCAAGGTGCTGTCCATATCTACTTGCGTGATGTTGGGGAAGGTTTGCAGCAATTGGTAGTCCAGACTGGGCTGTGCAGCTTGTGCAGCCTTTGCCGCAGCCTTGTACGGCGGGTTGCGGTAAGAGGTGATATAGCTCACTGCCACTTCATCGCCCAGGCTGGCAACTGGGTACATGGCAAAGAAATTAACGTGCATGCTCGACCAATTGACTTTGCGTACCGATGTAATGGTGCTGGTGCGCTGCACGCCGCCCATGTCAAACACCACACTGTCGCCCAGTTTCAAGCCCAGCGTTTGCATGATGCCTGCTTCCATGCTGATGGCGTTTTGGTCTGCAACCGCGTTGGCGTTTGCTTTTGCATTTGCTTTGGCATTTATGCCAGCATTGCCGCTGCCTTTGCTGCTGCTACCACTGCTGCCACTGCGCCAGCGCCCTTGCTCCAACGGGTTCCACGCGGGGAGAGTGGTGCTGTAGCTCAGGTTAAATTCACGCTCAACCAGCCGTTGTGCCTGCGCGTCGGCATAGTGGCTGGCGCTTACAGCGCGGCCGTTGATAGCCACCAGCCGCCCGCGCACCATAGGAAACCAGTCAAACTGCGCCACGCCTGCCGCACGCAGGGCTTGCTGCATTGGCGCTTGCTGCTCGGGCAAGATGTTGATGATGTAGCGGTTGTGCGCGTCAGCAGGTGTAGCTTGCCGCCAGCTACGCACCAAATCGGTTCGCAACAGCACCAGCAGCACCAAAGCCAACATGCCTACGCCCAAGCTGCTGATTTGCAGCACCGCAAAAACAGGCCGCGCACCCAGTTGCCGCAAAGCCAGCCGCAACCAATACGGCAAGCCCTGCGCGAGCGCTGCGCCCATACTGCGCCGCACCAGCCACACAGCCAGCGCACCGAGCAGCATAAACAGCAACACCGCAGCAGCAAAGCCACCCACTGCAATGCCGCCCAGTTTGATGTCGCTGCTGGCAGTGAGCAACAAAGCCGCAAAGCCAGCCAGCCCCGCTGCCATAGCCAAGGCAGACGTGCCTTTGATGCGCCCCAGCTCGCGGCGCATAACCCGCAGTGGTGGCGTGCCTGCCAGTTGCAGCACGGGTGGCAGGCCAAAAGCCAGCAGCAGCGTCATGCCTACACCCAGCCCCAGCGCCAATGGCTGCCAGCTTGGGGGTGGCAAATCGGTCTGCACCAAGCCGCCCAGCAGCCACACAAACACATAATGCACGGCAAAGCCCAGCGCCAGCCCCAGCAGCGTGCCCGCCAGCCCCGCTGCCACAAATTCAAGCGCATACGCCCGCGCAATGGTGCGCTGCGGCAAGCCCAGCACGCGCAGTATGGCGCAGCCGTCCAGATGGCGCTCGGCAAAGGCACGCGCTGCCAGCGCCACTGCCACCGCACTGAGCAAAGCTGCCAGCAGTGCTACCAGATTAAGAAAATTGCTGGCACGGCTGAGCGTTTCTTGCATGCGTGGGTTGCCTTCTTGCAGCGTTTCTATGCGTATGCCGCGCATTTGCGATTGGGTTGGCGACTCTGACTGGGTTTGCGTTTGGGCTTGCGTTTGCTTCTGTGCAGATTGGCTTTGCGCCTCTGCGGCTTGGGCGGCAGGGGTAATCGCTGCCCGCGCCCAATCACCAAACGCGCGCACTGCCGCAGCACTGCCCACCAGCGCCAAGCGGTAATGCACGCGGCTGGCGGGCTGCACCAGTTGCGTGGCGGGCAAGTCATCGGCATGCATCAGCACACGCGGCGCAAAGTTGATAAAGCTGCCGCCACGGTCTGGCTCTTGTGTGAGCACGCGGCTGATGCGCAAGGCCGATTGCCCCAGCAGCAACGTATCATCAAGCTGCAATTGCAGCGCCTCCAGCAAAGGCGCTTCTACCCAAACCTGGCCTGGCTGGGGCGGCTGCGCGCTGCTCTGGTCTGGCTGCGCGGGCTGCCAGTGGGTGTTGTCACTCACGCGCAAACTGCCCCGCAACGGGTAGCTCGCACTCACTGCCTTGAGCGTAACCAGCCGCCCCGCACCACCTTGGGCTTGCTCGGCGCGCGCCATCGTCGGGAAAGTTTGTGTACGCGCACTGCGCAAACCCAGCGCCCGTGCCTTGCCTGCAAACACAGCGGGCAAAGGCTGGTCGCTACTCACCACCACATCGCCGCCAAGCAATTGCGCCGCATCGCGCTGCAAAGCGCCAGCCAGCCTATCGGCAAAAAACGCGACCGACGACAGCGCAGCCACTGCCAGCAACACCGCAACCACCAGCAAGCGCAACTCGCCCGCCCGCACATCGCGCCACAAAGTGCGCCAGCCCAAACGCAAAAAACTGCTGCTCGTGGTTTTCAAAAATTTTGCCCCAAAACAAAATACGCCATGCATACGCTTGCAAATCAAGCTAGCAGGTGTTTAACGCAAACAGTGTATAGACAAAAGCACTGCCTAGCAGCCTGCTGCAACAAACGCTTGCACCAAAGGAGACGGTGGTCTTTTGCACAGTTGCAGCAGCCACAGCGGACGCTGCACAGGTGGATAAATCGCGGCAGACACTATGGCTAGCTGGCCCAATTCCAGTAGCTCTTGGCCAACTTTGGCGGGTAACAGCGCCATACCAGCGCCCGCAGCTACGGCACGGGCTATGCCTTCGTTGCTGCCCAGCGTTACGGTGTGCGCGGGGTGCAGCCCTTGTGCTGCCAGCCATTGGTCAGCCACTTCGCGCGTGCCAGAGCCTGCTTCGCGTTGCAGCCAGCGTTGCGCGGGCAGGTTGGCCGCAGCCGCTTGCACTTGTGCGGGGTGGGCAAACAGGTGCAGCCAGTCGTTGCGCCAGTGCGTGCAGGTGATGCGCTCAGTCGTGTGCGGGGCTTGCACGCTGCCTTCAATCAGCGCCATATCCAGTGCGCCATCAAGCAGCGCTTGCACGATGCTTTGGGTGTTGCCGCCGCAGATTTCCAAATCAACGTGCGGGTGCTGCTGCGTAAAAGCCGCTATCTGCGCGGGCAGCCAGTAGCCTGCAATGGTGCTGCTTGCGCCCACGACCAGCCGCCCGCGTTGCAAGCCGATGCGGGCGCGGATGTCATCCAGCGCGGCGCGCTCCAGCGCAAAAATACCGCGTGCGTGCGCGTGCAGGGCTGTGCCAGATTCGGTTAGCCGCAATGTGCGCGGCGCAGATGGCGCGCCACGCTCAACCAGCGCCAGCCCCAACTGCTGCTCCAGCTCGCGCACGCCTTTGGATACGGCTGGCTGGCTGATGTGCAAGGCCAGTGCTGCTTGCGAGAAGCTGCCTTGTTCGGCTACGGTGAAAAAGATGCGCAACAGGTGCAGGTTTAAGGTGTGCATGGCTTGCAGAGGTGGTGCAGAAAGCGTGTGGGGAAAGTGCGGGAATACGGGGCAGGAATACGGGGGCAGGACGCAAAAAGAATACCGAAAGAGTTTGGTTTTGGTTTTGGTTTTGGTTGCTGTGATGTTGCGCTTAAAACTTTAAAGCACTGCAATGGCATCAATATAACTATTAGTTATCTTTTATTGAAATATATGTATTTGAGTTATTGATTTTTTTACTCTAACCTTGCCCACTTTGCTGCATGGATGCCATCAGCGCCACCCAAATCAACGCCAATCCAAACAACGCCACCCTTTTGAAAGAAAGCCTGTATGTCTGCCCCTGCCACGCGCCCTGCTTTTCGTCTGTCTGCCCTGTTTGACGGGCATATTCCGCCCTTGCGTAGCAGCGCGTGGTGGCTGGGCATGGCGCTGGTGGGCGCAATTACGCTGGCTGCTTTGCGCTTGGCTGATTTTGGCTGGGCGCAGCGCCAGGGCTTGAGCGCCTTGACGCTGGCCATTGTGCTGGGCATGGTGGTGGGCAATACCTTTTTTGGCAAGATTGCCCCGCGCACTGCCGCAGGGGTAGATTACGCCAAGCACTCGCTACTGCGTGCCGCCATTGTGTTGTATGGCTTTCGCGTGCTGTTTAGCGATATTGCGCAGGTGGGCATGGCAGGTGTGCTGATTGATATGTGCGTATTGAGCCTGACCTTTACCTTGGCGCTGCTGCTGGGCACGCGCGTGCTGGGCATAGACCGCCACACTGCCATGCTGATTGGTGCGGGCAGCTCTATCTGCGGCGCAGCAGCGGTGCTGGCTACGCAGCCCGTGCTCAAGGCGCACGCGCACAAGGTGTCGGTGGCAGTGGCTACGGTGGTGGTGTTTGGCACGCTGTCGATGGTGCTGTACCCTTTGATGTATCCGTATCTGGGCATGTCAGCGCATACTTACGGTCTATACACGGGCGCAACTGTGCATGAAGTAGCGCAAGTGGTGGTTGCTGGCAAAGGCGTAAGCGATGCGGCAGCAGCCACTGCGGTGATTGAAAAAATGCTGCGCGTGATGATGCTTGCGCCTTTTTTGATGTGGCTATCGTGGAGCGAAGCCAAGCATAAAGCCAAAACCGCCCAAGTCCACACCACCCATGCCACCCACGCTGGCAGCAGCGCAAGCAGCGCCACCCAACCCACCGACACAAGCAGTGCAGACGCTGCATCTGCGCAACCTTCAAAGGCTGGCGGCTGGCGCGGCATTACTGTGCCGTGGTTTGCCGTAGGTTTTATCGCCATGAGTGCGCTGTATTCAACAGGCATTGTGCCTGCCGCGCTGGTGCGCCAACTGGTTGCGCTTGATACTGCACTGCTGACTATGGCAATGGCTGCGCTGGGTTTGCGCACGCACTTGGGCGCGGTGCGGCAAGCGGGCGTTAAGCCGATTGTGCTGGCGCTGGTGCTGTTTGCCTTTTTGCTGGCGGGTGGCTATTGCATTACAACGGGCATTACTTCTGGCTTGGGCATGGGTGCGGCGGCTTTGCTGCATTAAAGAAGCGCTGATTTATTGTTCGCGCCAACGCGTGCAAAAACTGCCATTCCCACGCAGCGCAAATCCATTGCAGCATAAGGCGCAGACGTGGATTCCCGCCTTCGCGGGAATGACGACTTTGTGGGAATGCGGGGCAACGACGCAGAGGGCGCAAAAGTTACGCAGAAGGCGCAAAAGGGAATGCCAAAATTATTTGAAAATACCTTGAACCAGTGTTTATGCAGGTTGCGGGGCATAAATGGCTTGCAAGCCGCATGGGGGCTGGTTGTGGTTGTTTTGCCTTTTGCAAGCCGTAGTTTTAGCTGCCGTGGTTGCTGCCGTAGACTCCCCTGTTAAGGCTACAAAGTAAAAGTAGAGATTTTCGATTGAAACAACCTGGGTTTGAACATTGCCGGTGGCACGTTCCCCAGGGACTCGTGTGGACGGTACTCGTTGTAATCCGTCAACCATACGCTCGTAGCATTTCCAAAACCCCCAGCGTGTGCGCCTGGCAATGATGGCATTGAGAGCATCAATAACGTCCTTGTCTCTTTCCAACCAGTTCACCTTGGGCCGATATAACACCGAACGCGACAGGCCTACGATTCGGCAGGCCCTGGCCTTTGACAAACGGTAGACCTCAGCAACAGGCAACCCAGCATCGCCCTCGGCCAGGATCGCCACTATCTGGCTTTCCGTGAACTTTGACTTCCTCATTCTCTTCTCCTGAAAGAACGAAAGCCTCTATTTTCATCTTGTTGCCGGTTTAGGGGAGTCTACGCTGCAGCTTGCACTTTTCAAAATTGGATTTGTTTTGACACAGAGGCAAACATCGCCATCCGTCATTCCCGCGCAGGCGGAAATGACGAGCCTTTGCTTCTTTATATAAATCTGGAATAAACCAGCGTTTTCTTAAACCGCCAGCCTTGTTTTGCCTGTGCTGCACGCGGTGGCCAAATTGAGCGCCAACTGGTGCAGCGCCTGCCAGCCCGTTGCAGGCCAGCCTACCGCTGGTATGCCTTTGGCAATGCCATCGACCAAGTGCGCGCCGTGCAGCAACTCGGTGAGCACGGCATCGGTAAGGTGCGGCAAGGCGCGTTCAAACAGGCGCTCGCGCGGGCCCCATATGCGCTGCTCGCGCAGGGCTACAGGCATGGGGCGGCCTGCATCAAGCGCCTCGCGCACACGCTTTAACGCGCGAATGTCTTCAGCCAGCGTGTAGTGCACCATCACTTCGCTTTCGCCCTCGGCCTGCAAGCCGTCGAGCATGCGTTGCGCCCGTAGCAACTGGCCTGAGAGCACTGCCTCGCCCAGCTTGAATACGTCATACCGCGCCACATTGAGCACGGCGGCTTCAATTTGCGCGGCTGCAAGCTCGCCTTCTGGGTAAAGCAGCGCGAGCTTTTGGATTTCCTGGTGTGCGGCAAGCAAATTGCCCTCCACACGGTCGGCAAAAAAGCGCAGTGCCTGCTCGCCCTCTTGCCCGCTGCTTACGCGCTGGCCTTGCTGCTGCAAGCGTTGCGCAATCCAGCGCGGCAAGGCGGGGCGCTCTACCGCGTTGATGGCAATACTTGCGCCGCACTGCTCAAGCGCGGCAAACCATGCGCTGCTTTTGGTGGCTTTGTCCAAGCGCGGCAGAGTCACCAGCAGCAGCGTATCGGGGTTGGCGCGGCTTTCTTGCGCCAATTGCTGCAACACGGCGGGCCCGTCTTTGCCTGGCTTGCCTGTAGGTATGTGGATTTCAACAATTTGCCTTGCCGAAAACAGGCTCAGGCTATTGCAGGCAGCTTGCACCGCGCTCCAGTCAAAATATGCGCCGCTTACCGTGTACGAGCTGCGCTCGGCAAAGCCCTGCTGCCGCGCTGCTGTGCGAATGGCATCAAGCGCCTCTTGCACCAACAACGGCTCATTGCCGTGGATGGTGTAAAGCGTTTGCAGACCGCCCTGCAAATTGGCGAGGAGTTGTTCGGCAGCGATTTGCATGTGGTATTTTTAAGATTTAGCCTCACTGTTGGGAGAAGGAACTTGCGTTGAACGGCTCGTCGAACTCTCTGGGGATTGTGCTTTTATAAACATGGATCTAATGGTCTCAGCATCAGGAATAGACTTGACATGCCAGCGAATTAGACGAATGCCTGCTGAGCTTAAGGCTTTGTCTTTCCTTGCATCTGCTCGTTGACGATCCGCTCTTTCATGTGATGAATCATCCAGCTCAATTACAGCAACAATGCTAGAGTCCTTGGCACAAATCACAAAATCTATGCTCATTCGATTTATGCGATTCAACCATTCTCCTAGGTTATTGCCTTTTTTGACACCCAAAATACGCGATAAACCAACCTGCGCCAGAATAACAAACTCAGGCAGTGCTTGGCAAAGACGAAAGTACAAAACTTGCTCTGGCACTGAAAGAGGTTTTTTCGCGTAAAAGGGCCACGGTGCATCAGATTTTTTTTCTTTCTTTTTGGCCTTGGTAATGCCAAACAATAACGCAGCAGATACAAGAACAAAAAAAATGAAAAACAACAACTTCATAAATAATTCCAGGTGCCTATCCAGCTTTGTAAATAGACAAGCGCCGCAACACCTGCTGAGCTGCCTCGTTGCGCATGTCGCGGTAGAGCAGCTCAAACTCGGCTTCTTTGGCAGTGACTTGGCTTTCGTTATAGCTGACAAAACGGTTAATGCTAATTGGCACAGCTTCGGCTTGCGCCATGCTGCCAGCGGCTTGCAGGGTAAACTCAAAGAATTGGCGCAATTCCACTTCGCGCACTTGTGCGCTGCTGCTTAAAGCCGAAGCGGTGCGCTCTACCCTGTCTGTCAGCACCGTAAGCACTACATCTGCACCCGCAGCCGTTTCTGTAAGCTGCACTTGCCCATCAAGCAGGCGTGCCAGCAGCACGGCTACGGGCGACTGGCTGCTGCCTGCAATGTGGATAGATTTGAAAGCGTATTTCAAATTGCCGCGCAAGGCAAAGCCGCAGCCCGCCAGCGCCATGCTTGCACCTGCCGCGCCAGCCGCACCCAGCAGCAAGCATTGGCGGCGGGTGATGTTGCCGCTGCTAATGGCGTTTTTTTGTGGGATTTGTTCCATTACAGCACCACATTGACCAGCCTGCCAGGTACAACCACCACTTTTTTCGGTGTTGCGCCTGCGGCGTGTTTGATGACGGCCTCGCTTGCCAGTGCTGCGGCTTCTATGGCGGCTTTATCTGCACTGGCAGGCACGGTGATGTTACCTCGCAGTTTGCCGTTGATTTGCAGCACCAGCTCTATTTCGTCTTGCACCAGTGCGCCCGCATCGACTTGCGGCCAGGGTGCGTCAAGCAACTCGCCCAGCGTGCGGCTGTAGCCCAAGCCTTGTTCTTGCCCCCAAAGCGCTTGCGTGATGTGGGGGCAGGCGGGGTAGAGCACGCGCAGCAGTATGCCAAAGCACTCGGCTAGCGCGGCTTGGTCGGCGGCGGTGTCTTGCAGCGTGGCGCTTTCAAGGGCATTGAGCATTTTCATCACGGCAGAAACTACCGTGTTGTATTGCATGCGCTCGTAGTCATAATTGGCCTGCTTGAGTGTGGTGTGCACTTCCAGCCGCAGGGTTTTAGCGGCTTTGCTAGCAGCGCTGTAATCTTGCTGACCTGCTTGCGATGCTGCCTGCAAGGCAGCTTGCAGGGCGCTTTGTTTTTTGCAGGCAAAGCCCCAGACACGACGCAGGAAACGGTAACTGCCTTCTACGGCCGAGTCGTTCCATTCCAGTGTAGCTTCAGGCGGCGCGGTAAACATGGTGTAGAGGCGTGCCGTGTCTGCACCGTATTTTTCAATCAGGTCTTGTGGATCCACGCCGTTGTTTTTGGATTTGGACATGGTGCCAATGCCGTCGTAACTGATCGGCGTGCCTGCTGGCAGCTTGCCTACGGCATTTTTCAGCTTTGCGCCAATTACCTTGCCTGCTTCGTCGTGCACATGCTCCACATCTTGCGGCCAGAAATATTCAATGCCGCCTTTGTCGCATTTACGCGAGTAGATGTGGTTAAGCACCATGCCTTGTGTGAGCAGGCGTTTGAAGGGTTCATCGACTTGCACCAACCCCAGATCGCGCATGACTTTGGTCCAGAAGCGTGCATACAGCAAGTGTAGGATGGCGTGTTCAATACCGCCAATGTATTGATCCATGCCACCGTTTTTCATCCAGTATTCGGTGCCATCTGCCACCATTTTTTCGGCATTGCCTGCGTCGCAATAGCGCATGTAGTACCACGAGCTATCGACAAAGGTGTCCATCGTGTCGGTTTCGCGGCGTGCTGGCTTGCCGCAGCAAGGGCAATCCACCTTGATGAAAGCTTCGCATGTGTTTAACGGGTTGCCGCTGCCATCTGGCACCAGGTCTTGCGGCAGCACTACGGGCAAATCTTTTTCGGGCACGGGCACGGCACCGCAGCTTTCGCAGTGGATGATAGGAATGGGCGTGCCCCAGTAGCGTTGGCGGCTTACACCCCAATCGCGCAGGCGCCAGGTGGTTTTTTTCTCGCCCAGCCCTTTGGCGGCAAGCAGTTCGGCTACCTTGTTTACGGCTTGCTGGTAGTGCATGCCGTCAAGCTCGCCTGAATTGACACAAACCGCACCCTGCTTGTCTGCATACCACTCTTGCCATGCTTCGATGGAGAAGGTTTGCCCTTCTGCAGCGATAACTTGCTTGATAGGCAGGCTGTATTTGCGGGCAAAGGCAAAGTCGCGCTCATCATGCGCTGGCACGCCCATCACTGCGCCATCGCCATAGCCCATCAGCACATAGTTGCCGACCCACAGCGGCACGTCTGCACCTGTAACAGGGTGGGTTACGGTCAAGCCCGTGGGCATGCCTTCTTTTTCTTTCAACGCCAGTTCTGCTTCAGTGGTGCCGCCTTTTTTACATTCTTCGATGAAGGCAGCCAGTGGCGCATTGTTTTGGGCAGCACGGGTGGCCAGCGGGTGCTCGGGCGCTACGGCGCAGAAGGTTACGCCCATGATGGTGTCGGCACGAGTAGTAAAGACATACATTTTGCCGTCGCCAATCAGTTGGCCGCTTGCATCTGTGATAGCGTGGGTAAAGGCAAAGCGTACGCCTTCGCTTTTGCCAATCCAGTGTTCTTGCATCAGGCGCACGCGCTCGGGCCAGCCGTGCAGGGTGGCTTTGGGGTTGCCCACTTGCACATGGTCGAGCAGCTCTTGTGCATAGTCGGTAATTTTGAGGTAGTAGCCAGGGATTTCGCGCTTTTCTACCACTGCGCCTGTGCGCCAGCCTTTGCCATCGATGACTTGTTCGTTGGCAAGCACGGTTTGGTCTACGGGGTCCCAATTGACGACTTGCGTTTTGCGATAGGCAATGCCTTTTTCTAGCATTTTCAAAAACAACCACTGGTTCCATTTGTAGTAGCTGGCATCACAAGTGGCAAGTTCACGGCTCCAGTCTATGGCTAGCCCCATCGCCTGCATTTGCTTTTTCATGTAGGCGATGTTGTCGTATGTCCACTGCGCGGGTGGTACGCCGTTTTTGGTGGCGGCGTTTTCGGCAGGCAGACCAAAGGCATCCCAGCCCATAGGCATGAGTACGTTGTAGCCCTGCATGCGCAACTGGCGCGTGAGCATGTCGTTGATGGTGTAGTTACGCACGTGGCCCATGTGCAGCTTGCCGCTGGGGTAAGGCAGCATGGAGCAGGCGTAGAATTTTTTGCGGCTGCTGTCTTCGCGCACACGGTAAACATCGGCCTGGCTCCAGGCGGCTTGTACGGCGCTTTCAAGTTGCGCGGGCTGGTAAATTTCTTGCATGGTTGTTTGCTTGCTGGTTTGGTTCAAGGGGTTGTGTTGATATGGTTTTTTTTAGGCGAATGGGCTATTTTAGGCGCTAGGCCACAGCAGCGACACAGCTATTGCCCACATGACTGCGGCAATGATGCCATCCAGTATGCGCCAGGCGCGGGGTGTGGCCAGCAGCGGGCGCAGCAGCCGTGCGCCGTAGCCGAGCGTGAAGAAGAATACCCACGATGCCGATATGCAGCCCAGCCAGAAATACCAGGCCAAAGCGCCATATTTAACCGATAGCGTGCCGATGAGCACGACGGTATCGAGATAAACATGCGGGTTAAGCAAGCTGAGCATCAGGCAGGTAAGCACCGTGCGCCCAAGGGTGGCAGGTGGCGCGTCGCTGGCGGCTTGCAGTGCGGCTGTGCCGCGCCAGGCCGATACGGCATTGCTCCAGCCATACCAGAGCAAAAACACCGCGCCCCCATAGCGCGACAGCGGCATCACCCACGGCCAGCGCTGCACCAGTATATGAAAGCCGCCCACGCCTACGCTCATAAGCACCATATCGAGCGCCGCGCAGGTAAAGCAGACGGCAAAAACGTGTTCTTTTTTGATGCCTTGGCGCAGCACAAAGGCGTTTTGCGAGCCAATGGCAACGATGAGCGACAAGGTGTTAACAAACCCTGCCAGTACTATTGGCAAAGTTTGACTCATTCGCTTTCTCTTTCAATGTCTTCATCTGCATCTGCATCTGTTGTTATGTCTGCCAATGGCGTCACCTGCCCCAGACGCCTGTAGAGCGACTGCGCCTGCCCACGCTCAAGCAACAGCGCATAATTGACGCTATTGGCCAGTACTTTCTTAACGTAGTCGCGCGTTTCGTTAAACGGTATATTTTCCGCCCAAATCGCGCCTTCGAGCACTGTGCCTTCACGCCATCTTCGCGGCCGTCCTGGTCCAGCGTTATAACCTGCACTAGTCAGCACCAAAGAGCCATCAAATTCTTGCTGCAACATAGCCAGATATGCCGTGCCCAGTTGCACATTGCCCTGCACGCCGCCAGGTACTCTGGCCATGCCCAGCTTGCGTGCTACCAACCGTGCAGTGCCTGGCATCACCTGCATCAAGCCCGCTGCCCCTGCGCCCGAGCGTGCGTTTGACACAAAGCGGCTTTCTTGCCGTATCAATCCATAAACCCAAGCCGCATCCAGCCCGACCTGCTCGCTATAGCTGGTAATAGTGTCGCGGTAAGGCATGGGGAAACGCTGCTGCATGTCGATGGCGGCTTTGGTGCGCTCGCTGGTGTTGATGCAGCGGTCCCACCACTGCTGCTGGCAGGCTATGGCGGCGGCGGCCAGCAAATCGCGGTCATTCATGCCGCCTGGCTGGTGCAAGCTGGTGGTGTAGTTCCATTCGCGGTTGGCTTCAGAAGCCAAACCCAGCGATTTGGCATACAGCGCCCGCTGCAAACCCGCATTGGCGCGGGCTTGCGCCTGCTCTTGGCTGGTAAGCGCCTCTGGCACAGGCGGCAGGCCAATGTTGCCTTGCAATTCTTCAAGAGCCAATTGCTCATAAAAGCCGTAGTTGCCTGCAATGCTGCTTAGCAATTGGCGGGCTGCATCGGTGCGCTGTGCAGGTTGGCGCTGCCCAGCTTGCAAGCTACGCGCCAGCCAATAGCTCCAGACTGGCTCGCGCTGCACGTCGGCAGGCAGGGTTTGAATAGCCCGTTGCACCTGCGCCCAGTCGCCCGCACGCATGGCAGCACGCGCCAGCCACTCCAACTGGTCTTGCGGCAAGTTTTGCAACTGGCTTACCTGTGCGTAATGGCGCACGGCGGCGGCATCCAGATTAAGCGCTGCTTGCTTGCCTATCACGCCCCAAGCCCAGTCGCGCTGCGCGGCATCCAGCCGCTGCGCCCAGCCGTTTTGCAGCAATTCTGCCGCGCGCTCGGGGTTGCTTGCTGCCAAGCGTGCCAGTGCCAGCACAGCCAGTTCACTGTTGTTGCTTTCTTCAGCCAGCCACGCGGCAGGCTCGCCCAGTGCGGCTGGCACGCGGGCAGCAGCGGCCGCATCTGCCACTGCCACAATCGTTGCCGTTGCGCGTATGGCGGCTGCTCTGCTGCTTTCAGCCACTTGCCGCGCCTTGCGCCACACCTCAGCACCATCCATCACCCGCCGCGCCAGCAGTGTGCCTGCGGCTTGCTGGCAAGCCGCACTGCTATCGCGCCGCGCTAACCAGCCTTGGCGCAAGAGCGCAAGCGATTCTGCGCCAGACAAACCCAGCTCGGGCGCAGCTTGGGCAGCGTAGCAATGCACATCGCGGTCGTCGCGCATACGGTAAGCGGGGTAGTAGCGTGCAAACGCTGCCATATCGCCCGTTTGCCCCAATTGCAGCAACCAGTCGTTGCGCAAGCGGTCTTCCTGGTATGTGCCCGCATAACACTGCAGGTAAGCGTCTACTTCGGCACTACTGGCCGTAGGCAGGCGTGCAGCCAATTCCCAATAAGCGCCCCAAGGCTCCAGCGCATGCCCGCTGGCTTGTGGCAACAAGGCGGACAGGCTGGCTTTGTCTTTTTTGCGCCAAGCCTGCGCCATATCTAAAATAACAGCATCATCCGCTGTATTGTTGCTTTCGCTGGCATCAGGCGCTTGCGCCAATGTCGGGCACGACAAGCCAGCCAGCCCAAGGCATGCCACAATAAGCCGCATGGACAAAGCATTGCGGCGCGTTTTACTAAAAATGCGAGTTATCTTGTTCATATCGGCATTATCGCAACCCATCCACACCCTTTCGCACATGCAAGCCCACCCAACCGACAAAAAAGCGCTGCGCCAGCACTTGCTGCAACTGCGCCAGTCCCTTCCCAACCGCTTGGCGCTTACCGAAGCCCTGCAACGCGTTATGCGCCTGTGGCTGCTGCACCGCGAAGACACCACCATAGGCGCATACTGGCCCATCAAAGGCGAATTTGACCCCTTACCCGCCCTGCACCGTTGGAAAGAAGACGGCGAACTGCTTGAACAACCCCAGCGCCGCCGCATTGGCCTGCCCGTCATCAACAAAGCGCATAAAACGCTCACATTTCATGCCTGGTATCCAGGCTGCCCGATGGAAGAAGACGCTTACGGCATCCCCAAACCCAAAGACACCGAACTCATCGTGCCCACCTTGCTGTTTGTGCCCTGTGTGGGCTATGCGCCTGGCGGCTATCGGCTCGGCTACGGCGGCGGCTTTTACGACCGCACCCTTGCCGCCATGCAGCCACACCCGTTTACAGTGGGGCTGGGCTTTACCAGCGGCTTTGTCGCACACCTGCAAGCCGAAGCGCACGACATCCCGCTAGACGCCATACTCAACGAAGATGGCGTGGCTTGGCCTACGAAATAGACTGAGCAGCGCCACAAGCCTTGGCTTTTAGCCAGTGCTGGCGTAAAAAACGCACAGCTTTAAAGCCGCCCACTAAATGTAATTTGTAGCCCTACTTTTTTGGAACACTGATTGCCTCTATAAAGCCTTGGGCTGGCATCTCAATGTGATGGTCGGCAACCTTTCCACGGTGAGAATATGCTGCAAAAAAACCAAGCTGCCGCTGCTTCGGATGTCGGCAGTAAAGGGCAACAACTTGCAGCTTGAGCTGCTCTATGCCAGTAGGAGTAACTGCGGCGGTGTCATCAAAGTCCAAATGGGCATTGACACACGGGTAGCCGCGCTTTTCGGTGTAACGATAACTGGATTTGGTTTCTTGAAAGCGGGGAGGCGGGTTCATCGCGGCAATGCGATTTTGAACAAAAGCAACAAACGCCTCGCTACTGGTCATAGGAGGCATTTCAAAAATGATGACTTGTGCCCCATAAGTTTCACCAACTTCGGCTCCTCTTTTCCCGAACGATAGCCCATTACTTGCTGCGCCAGTAACAATCCAGCCCTCAGAGTCTGGTGCGTAAACATTCAAAATATTGCTTGGGAATAGTTGCTTTGGAGCTACTGCCTGTCCAAGCGTCTGTGCTTTTACCGCGACATTAATCAGGCAGCCCAAAAGCAAGGCAGAAATATTCTTTGATATAGCCATTTTTCTAAAGAAATAACAAGCATGCTAACCTTTATTCAGCACAATACCAGCCACTCCCACTCGGAAGGAAATAGCGCAGCAGCGCGCTATTTTTGGTTGTACACGGTATAAATCCAACGCTTTTTAGCCGCTTATGCTGTCCAAAGCAGCTTGCCCATCAAGCCGATTCAGCGCCATTTGCACTTGGCTGCGTCGGCCTAAACAAAGCTGCCTGCTTGCGCTTGGGGCGGATATTGGCGCTTTGCCCAGTGCGTGCGCTTCTGCGCGGCTCGACGGCATCCCATGCAGGCGTTTCCTGCGCAGATTGCGCCTCATAGGGGCGGTCAAAAAACGGGTCAGCCACCTTGGTTACGCGGCGATAGCGGTCATCACGGCGCTCGCGACCTTCGCTGCCTGCCACATCCGCGTCAAACGACGACGCACGGCGGCGACCATCATCGCGCTCGCCTGCACTGCGCGCATAGCTGCTGCTGCGGCGCTCACCACGATCCGAGCGTGGCAAGCGCAAGGCTTCTTCAGGCAAAGTTTCAGGCTCCAACTCTTGGCGCGTTAGCTTGGCAATATCAGCCAGCAAACGCGCGTCTTTGTCGCCAACCAGACTAATCGCCAGCCCTTCAGCGCCCGCGCGCCCCGTGCGCCCAATGCGGTGCACATAGTCTTCGGCGTTAAACGGTATATCAAAGTTAAACACTGCGGGCACATCTTTAATATCCAGCCCGCGTGCAGCCACATCGGTGCAAACCAAAAACTCCACCTCGCCGCGCTTGAAGGCATCTAGCGCCTTGAGGCGCTCATCCTGGCTTTTATCGCCATGCAAAGCGGCAGTCTTAAAGCCGTCGCTCTCCATATGCCGCGCCAGCCGCGCGCACCCGAGCTTACTGTTGTTAAAGATAAACGCCTGCCGCACCCCATGCGTACGAATCATGTATTGCAGCGCCGCGCGTTTGGCATCATCAGGCACGCGCACAAAACGCTGCGTCACCGTAGCTGCTGTGGCATTGCTACGCGCAACCTCAATCGTTACTGGGTTTTGTAAATAGCTTGCCGCCAGCCGTTTGATTTCTGGCGAAAAGGTAGCCGAAAAAAGCAAGGTGATGCGCTGCTTGGGCAAAAAGGCCAAAATGCGCTCCAAATCGGGCAAAAAGCCAATATCGAGCATGCGGTCGGCCTCATCGAGCACCACATACTCCACTTGGTTAAGCACCACATTTTTCGCTTCAATATGGTCAAGCAAGCGCCCAGGTGTTGCCACCAGCACCTCCACGCCCGCTTTGAGCTCCGCCGTCTGCGGCTTCATATCCATGCCGCCAAACACCACGGCACTGCGCAAGCCCGTATATTTGGCATATTGCTTCACCTGCTGCGCAACTTGATCAGCCAACTCGCGTGTGGGCAGCAGCACCAGCGCCCGCACAGGGTGGCGGGCAGGCGAAACCGAAGCATTTTCGTGTTTGAGCAAACGTTGCAGCAGCGGCAGCGAAAACGCCGCCGTCTTGCCAGTGCCCGTTTGCGCCGCGCCCATCACATCCTGCCCGGCCAATACCACTGGTATCGCCTGCGCCTGAATCGGCGTAGTCTGCGTGTACCCCATGTCAGCCACCGCACGTTGCAGCGGCTCGGCCAAAGGAAGTTCGGAATAGGCAATGAGAGCAGAATCGGTCATAAAAGTTCAGACGGACAGGAAAAAAATATGCATAAACCCATGCTGCGCTGGCATGGTACTGACTTGACTTATTGCAACTGATGCAAACAAGAAAAGCGACAAGGTGACCAAGTCTTCATGAGCACAATCACATGCAAAAGTCACTCGGCATAAACTCGAAAAATCAGGTAAAACCCAACACGCAAACCAAGCAGGCTTGCGGCAATAAACATGCAAAAACACTGTTTCTTGCATTGTAGCCGTGCACAACAAAACATGCTTGGTTGGCCAAACACGCAAGCGAAATGCGTGCAGCCAACAAAAAAACCCGCAGCTTTTTACGACTGCGGGTTTTTATATAAAACTGGTTGCGCGAGAAGGATTTGAACCTCCGACCTTTGGGTTATGAGCCCAACGAGCTACCAGACTGCTCCATCGCGCGGCAAGCTTTGATTATAGCACATATATGTGCGCAAGAAAAATTATTCTTCAGAAGCGCGATCAACCAGCTCAACAAAAGCCATAGGTGCATTGTCACCATCGCGGAAACCCATTTTCAGGATTCGCGTATAGCCACCAGGACGCTTGGCAAAACGGGGGCCCAAGTCGTTAAACAGCTTGGTCACGCTGTCGCGGTCGCGCAAACGATTAAAAGCCAAACGGCGGTTTGCAACCGAATCAGTCTTAGCCAGAGTAATCATAGGCTCAACCACTTTGCGCAGCTCTTTGGCTTTAGGCACAGTAGTTTTGATGGCTTCGTGTTCAATCAGCGAATTCATCATGTTGCGCAGCATAGCCAAACGGTGGCTGGATGTGCGGTTGAGTTTACGAAGTTTAAGTCCGTGACGCATAGTGCTTTTCCTTTCTTTATCGATTAACTGACAGCCGTATCAGGTACTACCAGATGCACTTGTTTAAATTAACGTTTTTCCAAGCCAACAGGTGGCCAGTTTTCAAGTTTTGAACCCAAGGTCAAGCCGCGCGAAGCCAGCACTTCCTTGATTTCATTAAGCGATTTACGCCCCAGGTTAGGCGTTTTCAGCAGCTCGTTTTCAGTACGCTGCACCAAGTCACCAATGTAGTAAACATTCTCTGCCTTCAGGCAGTTGGCAGAACGTACTGTCAATTCCAGCTCATCCACTGGGCGCAGCAGCACAGGATCGAACTGCGCGGCACTGCGTGCAGAAGGTGCATTAAACGCATCCAGCGCACCACCTTCAAGCTGTGCAAATACAGCCAGCTGCTCAACCAGAATTCGTGCAGAAGAGCGCACAGCATCTTCAGCAGAAATTACGCCATTGGTTTCAATGTCGATAACCAGTTTGTCCAAGTCGGTGCGCTGCTCAACACGGGCGCTTTCAACAGCATAGCTGACGCGGCGCACGGGAGAGAACGAAGCATCAAGCACGATGCGACCAATGAACTTGAATTGTTCATCTGCATGGCGACGCATGCTGCCTGGAACATAACCAATACCTTTTTCAACCTTGATTTGCATATCGATTTTGCCACCTTGAGACAAGGTACAAATCACATGCTCAGGATTGATAATTTCAGCATCATGTGGCAACTGGATATCTGCAGCAGTAACAGGACCTTCACTGTCCTTACGTAAGCTCAGTGTAACCTCATCGCGATTATGCAGTTTGAACACTACACCTTTGAGGTTCAGCAAAATGCCTACAACATCTTCCTGCACACCATCAATCGAAGAGTATTCGTGAACTACACCTGCAATCGTTACTTCAGTCGGAGCATAACCTACCATAGACGACAACAGCACACGACGCAAGGCATTACCAAGCGTGTGGCCATAACCGCGCTCAAATGGCTCAAGCGTTACTTCGGCACGGTTGGCACTAATTTGCTCTACCTGAATGTTCTTGGGCTTCAACAGATTGGTTTGCATTCTGAATTCCTCTCAATACCCTCGGCTCGTTACACCGGTAAGGCTGATAGACTCATGCGGCCTGCAGCTTGCCGTCAGAGCGATACAACATATAGCGGGCTTCGTAACTGACACTACACCCGCTACAAACGGACAAGGCGGCACAGGATGTGCCGCCTTTTTGAATCTGCAAAATTAGCGTGAATACAATTCAACGATAAGCGATTCGTTCACATCAGCAGCAAACTCATCGCGATCTGGTGCTTTCTTAAATGTACCTTGTGCTTTGTCTGCATTGACTTCAACCCATGCAGGGAAGCCTACCTGAGCTGCTAACTGCAATGCTTCAAGCACACGAGTCTGTTTGGCGGATTTTTCGCGTACAACGATAACGTCACCAGGCTTGACAGAGTATGAAGGAATATTCACAGGCTGGCCATTCACCAGAATCGCTTTGTGCGAAACCAACTGGCGCGCTTCAGCACGTGTAGAGCCAAAGCCCATACGGTAAACCACGTTATCCAAACGCGACTCAAGCAAGAACAACAGATTAGAACCTGTGTTGCCACGGCGGCGCTCTGCTTCTTCAAAATAGCGACGGAACTGGCGCTCCAGCACGCCATACATGCGCTTGACTTTTTGTTTTTCACGCAATTGCAGACCATAGTCAGAAGTGCGGGCACCAGAAGTGCGACCATGCTGACCGGGTTTAGCTTCAAACTTGCACTTGTCGCTTACAGAGCGACGCGCACTTTTAAGAAACAGATCTGTGCCTTCACGGCGGGAAAGTTTAGCCTTGGGGCCTAAGTAACGTGCCACGGTATTTCCTTTTTAAAACTACTGCTTCCTTAAAAAGCAGGAGCCACCAATCCTAAAAAGTATTGGCGGCGGTGGTCTTGGGTTAAAAAATCAGATATCTATCACCTGAATGCCCAAAAAAGCAATCAGATTCTACGACGTTTCTGTGGACGGCAGCCGTTATGAGGAACGGGCGTAACGTCAGAAATTGAGGTAATGCGAATACCCAAAGCAGACAATGCACGCACAGAAGACTCACGACCAGGACCTGGACCTTTGATCTCGACTTCAAGATTCTTGATACCTTGCTCTACAGCAGCACGGCCAGCAACCTCAGATGCAACCTGAGCTGCAAAGGGCGTGGATTTACGAGAACCTTTGAAACCTTGACCACCAGAAGACGCCCAAGCCAGAGCATTGCCCTGACGGTCGCTGATAGTAATAATGGTATTGTTGAAAGAAGCATGCACGTGGGCGATACCATCGGCAATATTCTTACGAACCTTTTTACGGACACGCGCCGCGGCGCTGTTATTTGGTGCTTTAGCCATGATGTTGCTCGCTCTTGATTATTTCTTCAACGATTGTGCTGCCTTGCGCGGACCTTTGCGGGTACGGGCATTGGTGCGTGTGCGCTGACCACGCACAGGCAAACCACGGCGATGGCGGAAGCCACGGTAGCAGCCGATATCCATCAAGCGTTTGATGTTAATCGTCACTTCGCGTCGCAAATCGCCTTCGAGCGTAAACTGCGCCAAAGCGTCGCGGATTTTTTCCAGATCGGCATCAGAAAAATCTTTTACCTTTTTGGAGTAGTCAATAGCGCAAATTTCGCAAATCTTGCGTGCACGCGAACGGCCAATGCCATAAATGGCAGTCAAACCAATTTCAGCGTGTTGATGCGACGGAATGTTGATACCAGCAATACGTGCCATGTTCTTCCTCTGTTAAATACGTATCAGCCCTGACGCTGTTTATGACGGGGATCGGTACAAATAATACGTACCACACCCTTGCGACGGATGACCTTGCAATTACGGCAAATTTTCTTTACCGAAGCCGAGACTTTCATTTTGTTCTCCTCAAATCCTGTATTGATATGCTGTTGTCACTTTGCACGGAAAACGATACGCGCTTTACTCAGGTCATAAGGGGTCAATTCTACAGTAACCTTGTCCCCTGGCAAAATCCGAATGTAATGCATACGCATCTTGCCAGAAATATGTCCTAAAACCACATGTCCGTTTTCCAACTTAACCCTAAAAGTAGCATTGGGCAAATTCTCAAGTACTTCACCCTGCATCTGGATGGCATCGTCCTTGGCCATGACCTCACCTGTTTGGCAGTTTGAAATTGGCCTTTTTCATCAGGCTCTCATATTGCTGCGTCATCAGATAATTCTGAATTTGCGACATCAACTCCATCGTTACACCAACAATAATCAACAGTGAAGTTCCGCCAAAGTTAAACGGCACATTGAATTGCAGATGCACAAATTCGGGCATCAAACAAACCAAGGTAATATAAGCCGCACCAGCAAAAGTCAAACGCAACAAAACCTTATCAAGATACTTTGCCGTATTGTCTCCGGGACGAATACCGGGCACAAATGCACCGCTTTTCTTTAAGTTATCTGCTGTTTCACGACTGTTAAACACCAGACCCGTATAAAAGAAGCAAAAGAAAATAATCGCAACAGCATACAGGGCAATATAAATTGGCTGTCCTGGCACCAAAGCAGCAGCGACATTTTTAAGCCAGCGCATGCTATCACTGCTACTAAACCAGCTGGCAACAGTTGCAGGCATCAAAATAATCGACGAGGCGAAAATGGGGGGAATAACACCAGCCATGTTGATCTTGAGCGGCAAATGCGACGCCTGACCACCATAAACCTTATTCCCTACCTGACGACGCGCATAATTCACCAGAATTTTGCGCTGTCCCCGCTCGACAAAAACCACAAACATGGTCACCAAGCCGACCGCAACCAACACAGCCAGAGCCACAATGGGATTCATGGCATTATTACGAACCAGATCCAACAAGTTAGCTACCGAAGAAGGCAATCCAGAGGCAATACCAGCAAAGATCAGAATTGAGGTGCCATTACCAATACCGCGCTCGGTAATCTGCTCTCCCAGCCACATCAGGAACATCGTTCCAGTAGTGAGGCTGATCATGCTGGTCAACTTGAACATGAATCCCGGCGACAACACCAGACCCTGTGAGCTTTCCATCATGGCAGCAATACCGAATGACTGAAACACAGCCAGACCCAATGCAGCATAACGGGTGTACTGGTTTATCTTGCGCTGTCCTGCCTCACCCTCTTTCTTCAAGCGCTCAAAAGCAGGAAGAACATAGGACATCATCTGAATCACGATAGATGCAGAAATGTAGGGCATGATACCCAGCGCAAACACCGAGAACCGCTTGAGTGCACCACCTGAAAACATGTTAAACAAATTCAGGATGCCACCAGACTGGTCTTTGAACATGTGTTGCAACTGATCTGGATTGATGCCTGGCACTGGAATATGTGAACCAATACGGAACACAACCAGCGCCATCACCAAAAACGTCAGGCGACGCCGTAATTCAGCCATCTTGGGAGATGCCGCAGATGCCATATTAGGAGCAGTAGCCACGTCAAATGCCTTTTTGTACTACGACCTATTACGCCACGCTGCCACCAGCAGCTTCAATAGCTGCTTTAGCGCCTGCAGTTGCAGTAATGCCAGTCAATTTGACAGCTTTAGTCAACTCACCACTCTTGATGACTTTGACATTCTTAACCAATTGACCAACCAAGCCAACTTGCTTCAATGTCAGCAAATCAATCTCGGCCAATTCAAGTGCAGCCAACTCTGACAAATTCACTTCGGCGTTGTATTTCAGCAGATGCGACTTAAAGCCACGCTTGGGCAGACGGCGCTGCATAGGCATTTGACCGCCTTCAAAGCCAACTTTATGGTAGCCGCCAGAGCGTGATTTTTGACCTTTATGGCCGCGACCAGCTGTTTTACCCAGACCAGAGCCAATGCCACGACCTACGCGGCGCTTGGCATGTTTGGCACCCGCTGCGGGCTTGATGTTATTGAGTTCCATCATCCAACCTTACAGAACCTTGACCAGATAGCTGATCTTGTTGATCATGCCGCGCACTGCTTGTGTATCTTGCAGTTCGCTGACGCTGTTGAGTTTGCGCAACCCCAGACCGCGCACAGTAGCGCGATGGTTTTCTTTGCAGCCAATAGGGCTACGCACCAGTTGCACTTTGACAGTTTGTTTTGCAGACATTCTTTTGTCCTCCTATCAGGCAACGAAAATATCTTCGACACTTTTGCCGCGCTTGGCCGCAATTTCAGCAGGCGTTGTAGCGTTGCGCAAAGCATCAAATGTGGCACGAACCATGTTGTAAGGATTGGATGAACCATGGCTCTTAGCCACAATATCAGTAATACCCATTACCTCAAACACAGCACGCATTGGACCACCAGCAATAATGCCAGTACCCTTGGGAGCGGGCGCTACCATAACGCGAGCAGCACCATGATGACCCATCACCTGGTGATGGATAGTGCCGCTTTTCAAGGACACTTTAAACATGTTGCGACGCGCTTCTTCCATGGCCTTTTGCACAGCAGAAGGCACTTCTTTAGACTTGCCTTTACCCATGCCCACGCCACCATCGCCATCGCCTACAACAGTAAGCGCAGCAAAGCTCAGAATACGACCGCCTTTAACAACCTTGGTTACACGGTTGACAGCAATCATTTTTTCGCGCATGCCGTCATCACGTGCATCGTCTTGCGGTTTAGCTTGTACTTTTGCCATTTTTAATTCCAATCTGCTTAGAACTGCAAGCCAGCTTCACGAGCGGCTTCAGCCAATGCTTTGACTCGGCCGTGATAAGCGTAGCCAGCACGATCAAATGCGACTTTTTCAACACCTGCGGCTTTAGCCTTCTCGGCAATACGCTTGCCGATTAGCGCGGCAGCAGCGACATTGCCGCCTTTTCCTGCAGCGCCAAGCTCTTTGCGCATTTCGGCCTCGGAAGTAGATGCCGTTGCCAGCACCTTGGAGCCGCAACCTGAAATCAGAGCTGCATAGATATGCATATTGGTGCGATTGACCGTCAGACGCGCTGTACCCTGCGCCGCAATGCGGATACGGGTTTGGCGTGCGCGGCGAATGCGTTGTTCTTTCTTGCTCAACATGATGCCAATCCTTATTTCTTCTTGGTCTCTTTGATGATGACGCGCTCATCAACGTACCGAATACCCTTGCCCTTATAAGGCTCAGGCGGACGAACAGCACGAATTTCAGCAGCTACTTGACCTACAGCCTGACGGTCAGCGCCTTTGATTACAACTTCAGTGGGCGTTGGTGTTGCAACAGTAATGCCAGCAGGCATTTCTTTGTTAACTGGGTGAGAAAAACCCACCACCAAGTTGAGTTTGTTACCTTGCGCTGTAGCTTTAAAACCCACACCTTGCAGTGAAAGTTTTTTCTCGAATCCTTTGCTAACACCCACAACCATATTGTTCACCAGCTGACGCATGGTGCCAGACATGGCATTGGCTTCACGAGATTCATCTACAGGAATCAAAGATAGCGCACCATCTTTATTTTCAATTTTTACCAATGAGTTCAGAACCAGGGACATTTGGCCACCAGTACCTTTAACACTCACTGTTTCGCCATTAATAGCTACATCCACACCTTGAGGGATGACGACAGGCAGTTTACCTACACGGGACATTTCGACTCTCCTGCTTAGGCTACGTAGCACAACACTTCGCCACCAACACCGGTAGCACGTGCCTTGCGATCAGTCATCACGCCACGTGGCGTAGTAACAATTGCCACACCCAAGCCGTTCATGACTTGGGGCAGTGTCTTGCTGCCTTTGTAGACGCGCAGACCAGGACGGCTCACGCGTTCAATACGCTCAATGACTGGACGACCAGCGTAATATTTCAGGGCAATATCCAATACAGACTTGCCTGCTTCGGTTTTCACCTCGAAACCGTCAATGTAACCCTCGTCTTTCAACACTTGGACAATAGCCACTTTGACCTTGGAAGAAGGCACAACTACAGTAGCCTTGTTAACCATTTGCGCATTACGAATACGGGTCAACAGATCGGCAATGGGATCACTCATGCTCATTTTGATTCTCCTGCCGATTACCAGCTCGCTTTAATGACACCAGGGATGCCACCAGCAAAAGCTATTTCACGAATCTTGGCACGACCCAGACCAAACTGGCGGAACGTACCACGGGGACGGCCTGTCAACTCGCAGCGGTTGCGCTGACGAGTGGGGCTTGCATTGCGAGGCAGTTTTTGCAAAGCCAGACGCGCTGCATCACGCTCTTCAACGCTTTTGCTTACATCGCTGGCAGCAGCCTTGAGCTCAGCACGCTTTTTGGCGAACTTTGCTACCAATTTTTCACGCTTGAGTTCACGTTGGATTAAAGCTAATTTAGCCACAAGCCACCTCAATTCTTGAAGGGAAAACGGAAACCGGCCAGCAGCGCTTTGCACTCTTCGTCGGTTTTGGCCGTTGTAGTAATACTGATATTGAGACCGCGCAGCGCATCGACTTTGTCGTACTCAATTTCAGGGAAAATAATTTGCTCTTTAACGCCAACGTTGTAGTTGCCGCGGCCATCAAATGAACGGCCAG
>CAZUBE010000019.1:0-43035 GCA_964618495.1 uncultured Allobrachymonas sp.
GGCTGCGCTTCTTATTGCAATGGATTCCCGCCTGCGCGGGAATGACGACTTTCAGAGTTTTCTCTTGCTTGAAGAATCAATCAGCATCTCCTAAACAGCGCCAAGTCGCACTCAAACCACATCCAAGCCACAGCTTGCCAACAGTAAAACTGCGTCCAGGTAAGAGTTTGTAGCAATGCGCGTGCACTGGCAAAGCACCGCTGCATGCCGCTTTGCACACCGCAGGCCACCGTGCTGGCTGCCGCTGTCAGCTACAGTCAGGCACGGTTTACAAAAAAGTACTGGCTTACAAGGGCGCGTTTGCCTAGAATAAAAAATTGTTTTATTTCTGGTCTTAATGCCACAAGCCTGCATGATGAATTTTGCCCCTGATACCAGCCGCCGCGCCTTCTTACACAATACCGCCAAACTTGCTGCATTGGGTGGCTTTCTGGCTGTAGGCAGCAGCAGTGCGCTGGCGTCTGTCAAAAACGTGAAAAACACACGTTCGCTGGCCTTTGAGCATCTGCACACCAACGAACACATGTCGCTCGTTTATGCTGTGGGCGATTCTCTGCTGCCGCGCGCTTTGGGTCGGCTTGATGTGTTTTTGCGCGATCATTACACGGGCGATGTTGGTAGCATGGATCCGCAGTTGTTTGATTTGCTCTACCGCCTGCGTATGGCTCTGGGTACGCGTGAGCCGTTCCAGATTATTTCTGGCTATCGCAGCCCAAATACCAATGACCGTTTACGCAAGACTGGCGGCGGTGGCGTTGCCAAAAAAAGCCTGCACATGGAAGGCAAGGCCATTGACCTGCGCATTCCAGGCGTTGCCCTGTCAGATCTGCGTGATGCAGCCATATCCTTGCAAGCTGGTGGCGTGGGTTTTTACCCCAACGATAATTTTGTCCACGTCGATACTGGTCTGGTTCGTAGCTGGGGTGGTTATTAATTTTGGGCAGACAGCACGCTGCATAAATCTGAAATCGCCTTTTACTGCCCGATAAAAAATCGCACCAAAGCCAGCACCAGTAGAGTGCAAGCTGCGGCTACCAGATCATCAAACATGATGCCCCAGCCGCCACGCCAGCCCTTGCCTTTAAATACCGTATCTGCCCAGCGTACTGGCTGGGGTTTGACTGCATCGAAATAACGAAACAGCACAAAAGCCGCTATCTGCCAGCCCCAGTGTGCAAGGCCGAAAAGTTGCTCCGCATCAGGCGTCAGCAGCCACAGCACAAGCCAGAAAGCAGCAATTTCATCCCATACGATACAGCCCGGATCGGGCAGATTCAGATTTCGAGCACTGACCGTGCACACCCACCAGCCCAGTGCAATGCTTGCACCAACCAGCGCACCACCCGCCACACCAGAGAGCCAATTGGCAGGCAGCAGATATTGCGCTGCCACAAACAGCACCCAGCCGCACAGCGTGCCTGCCGTACCGGGCGCTTTGGGCGCTAGTCCCGAGCCAAACCCCAGCCCCAGCCAATGCGCGGGATGTGCGTAAACAAAGCCCCAATTAGCTCGGGGTGGAGTTGTATGAGTGTCGTTGGCGCTGCGCATGGGTTTGTGATTGTCGCAGATTAGAGCCTACACAGATTCGTGTCATATGCGCTGGATTGTTTTTTGCTGCGCAATGCAAGGCATGCGGCGAATAGATGGAAAATACAGTTTAGTTCGGTTTTCACCGCAGCGCGGTGCATTTTGCATTTGGTGTTTATTGCTAATCCATGTCTGGCAATCTGTATTCTTCTGGCTCTGCCAGCTCTGATCCATCTGGCGCCTCTGCTCCGTCGGGTGGGCGTTGGCGTGCGCTGTGCCGACTGGTTGCAGTTGCATTGCATATTGTGCGTGGTTTGTACATTGTTTATCTGCGTTTACCTCACATGTCTCGCCTGCAACGGCATGCGCAGGTGCAGCAATGGTCAGCAGAATTACTTCGGCGCTGTGGAGTCAGCCTGCAAGTATGCGGCCAGCTTGCCACTCCTGCCAATGGCGCAGGGTTACTGCTGGTGGCCAACCATATTTCCTGGCTTGATATTGAGGCTTTGCATGCTGTGTGCTTTTGCCGCTTTGTGGCCAAGTCTGAAGTCGAACAATGGCCTGTTGTGGGAACACTGGCTAACAGCGCCGAAACCATCTACCTGCAACGCACCTCACGCCGTGACACTTTTCGAGTGCTTGACGGCATTGCAGAAAGCCTGCGCTCGGGCGATGTGGTAGCAGTTTTTCCCGAAGGAACAACCAGTGATGGCCGCACGCTGCTGCCCTTTTACGCCAACCTGCTGCAAGCACCGATTGATGCCAATGCCTCATTGCAACCTGTGGCCTTACAGTTTTTTGATAAGGCAGGGCACATCAGCCTAGCACCCTGCTACATTGGTGACGATACCCTGCTTGCCTCCATCTGGCGCACTCTGCGCACGCAAGGACTGGTGGTGCGAGTCACCTTCGGTACCGCACAATTGCCTGATGGCCGCACCCGCCAGCAGCTGGCTCAAGCCATGCACGATGCAGTCGGGCAAATGCTGCAGCAGCGCGTATAGGCTTAAACCATGCTTGCAATCCACGCTCGACCAAAACCAGTAAATCCCGCAAGCAACATTACTGGACTCAGGCATAAGGCGGCAAAACTCTGTTACTGCCTGATTTGCACGGCTGCTGTACCATAGAAAGCATTTACAGCTTATTAAATAAAATTCGCCATGAATCTGGATACTGCCACACCCACCGAGCCATCTGTTGCCCCCGCCAGCGATGAACCTATCATTTTTACCGACAGTGCAGCCGCGAAGGTGGCTGATCTGATCGCAGAAGAAGGCAACCCAGATCTGAAACTGCGCGTCTTTGTACAAGGCGGTGGCTGCTCGGGCTTTCAGTATGGTTTTACCTTTGACGAAATCGCCAACGAAGACGATACCGTGATGCAAAAAAACGGTGTTTCCCTGCTGATTGATGCCATGAGCTACCAGTATTTGGTTGGTGCAGAGATTGACTACAAAGAAGACTTGCAGGGTGCCCAGTTCGTTATACGCAACCCCAATGCCACCACTACATGCGGCTGTGGTTCAAGTTTTAGTATTTAGTCCAGCATTCAGGCCTGAGCCACAATGGCCTGAATAGCAAGCAGTGCTGCTTTGCCCTGTACATCCGATCAATAGTGAAACCTTCACCCTCACACCCAACAGCAGCCCATCAGCCACAAACTGATGCACGGATACTTTCCGCACCTGAAACAACTGCTCCTGACGAACGTCAGTTGCGCATGCTGCTGTGGCTGGTTGCAGTCGGGTTTTTCATGCAGACGCTGGATGCAACAATCGTCAATACAGCGCTGCCTGCCATGGCCAAAAGCCTCAATACCAGTCCGCTACATATGCAAACGGTGCTGGTTGCTTATTCGCTTACCATGGCCATGCTTATCCCCATATCGGGCTGGGTGGCTGACCGTTTTGGCACGCGACGTGTTTATATGGCTGCAATTTTGGGCTTTGTACTGGGCTCTCTCTTATGCGGTCTGTCTGCAACGACTTCCCAACTGGTTGCTGCCCGGGTCGTACAGGGCGCTGGCGGGGCATTGCTGTTGCCTGTTGGACGTCTGGCTGTGTTGCGCGGCTACCCGCGAGAGCGTTTTCTTGCCGCCATGAGCTTTGTTGCCATACCCGGCCTCATTGGCCCGCTGCTCGGGCCTGCGCTGGGTGGGTGGCTGGTACAGTTTGCATCATGGCACTGGATTTTTTTCATCAATGTGCCAGTCGGCTTGCTGGGCTGGCTGGTTGCGCACAAATTTTTGCCCGATTTTCGTGGCAACAACGTTCAGCGCCTTGACGTATTTGGCTACGTGCTCCTGGCGCTGGGTATGATGTTTGTATCGCTCGCTGTCGATGGTTTTGCCGGATTTGGCTGGTCTGCGGCAGCAATCACCGCCTCTATGCTGGCAGGCGCAGGGGCTTTGGCCGCTTACTGGTGGCGTGCTGCGCGGCAGGAGTATCCACTTTTTCCACCCAGCCTCTTTGCTGTGCCTACCGTTTCAATAGGCTTGCTTGGCAACCTGTTTTCGCGTTTGGGTGGCAGCGGTGTACCGTTTTTGATTCCGTTGATGCTACAGCTCAAAATGGGCTATTCGCCCTCGCAGGCAGGCATGATGATGCTTCCCCTCGCCGGCGCAGGTATGCTGGTTAAACGCTTTGCCACCTGGTCTATTTCCCGCTATGGCTACCGTTATGTGCTTGCAGGCAATACCGTAGCAATTGGCGCATTGATAGCCAGTTTCAGCCTGCTTGACCACACCCCCATGTGGCTACTGATTCCCCAGTTGGCAGTTTTTGGTGCCTGCAACTCATTACAGTTTACGGGCATGAATTCTCTGGCGCTTTCTGGCTTGCAGCCTGAGCAGGCCAGCAGCGGCAACGGCTTGCTGTCGATGGTGCAAATGCTGGCCATTGGTCTGGGCGTAGCGCTGGCTGGCGCACTGCTCGCTGGCTGGAGTGCATGGTGGCAAGTACGCACTGGCGAGGCCAATGCTATGGCTGCATTTCGCACAACGCTAGTCTGCATGGGGCTGATTACATGGGCTTCAAGCTGGATTTTCTGGCAGCTCCCGCCCGATGCAGCCAAGCCAGCCAAACAGCATGCAGAAGCAGATTTTTCGGCAGAATGAGTGTGATTCCTGTTTACTAAAAAATGCTCTAACTATCTGAATTATCAGGATTTTTTATCTCCTCACTGAAGGATTTCCTGTCAGCACGGGCTACACTTATGAAGTCAATACTTTTTGTTGTGTTCCCATGAAATTACCTAGCCCTAAAACCCTGTTAAAGCTCTCCTCTCTTGCGGCAGTAGCTACTATTGTGCTCAAACTGCTGGCATGGTATGTGACAGGTTCCGTAGGTCTTCTGTCTGACGGCATGGAGTCTTTTGTCAATCTGGCTGGAGCTCTGTTTTCGCTGATGATGGTGACCATTGCCGAGCGTCCAGCCGACGATGAACACCCGCACGGCCACCACAAGGCAGAGTATTTTTCAGCAGGTTTTGAAGGCGTGCTGATTTTTGGCGCTGCACTGGCTATTTTGTGGACATCTATCCAGCGCCTGCTGCACCCGCAACCGCTTGAAAGTCTGGACTGGGGCATGGGGCTTTCGATGCTCAGTACGCTGCTAAACGGCTTTGTTGCCTGGCTTTTACTCAAAGGTGGCAAGCAATACAACTCCATTGCACTTGAAGGCGGCGGCAAACATCTGCGTACTGACGTTTACACCTCACTTGGCGTGGTGGCTGGTATTGGTCTGGCTGGATGGACTGGCTGGCACTGGCTTGACCCTACAGTGGCGATACTGGTTGCACTCAATATTTTGCGCGAAGGCTGGGATCTGGTGTACAACTCCAGCCAGGGTCTGATGGACAGTGCTGCCCCGCCAGAAATTACCGCAAAAATCAACGAAATTCTCAATGATTTTGAGACTGAAGACAGTACAGGCAAGCCTGAAGTGCGCTTTGACCACGTTTTTACCCGTGCCGCTGGTGTGCGCTGTTTCGTTACCATGCATATGCATGTGCCAGCATGCTGGACACTGCGCAAAGCCGCTGATTTACGCAATCAGGTTGAGCTGATATTGCTGACAGCCATGCCTCAACTGCATGCCAGCATTGAACTGATGCCACGCGATATTGAGCCGCACCAGGTGCTCATGGCAGATGCCAAAGCACAAAGCCAATCATGCGATGCATCAAGTTGCGGAACTTGCGAAACGGCCACGCGACCAGTATGCGGCCACGTTGCCGAAGGCAAAACTGCAGGCAAATGCAGCGCATAAATCTGTGATTGCGCTTTTTGCCACAGCTCGCCGATCGGGAGCTTGCGCATCAGTTTTTAATCGGGCAAAAATCTGTCCTGCCAAGTTCAGGGCTGCACCAGCACGGGCACACGCGGTGCAAGAGCACACATCAATTCGTAGCCCAACGTGCCTGCACAGGCAGCAACTTCATCAATTGGCAGCACCTGCCCACTGCTTGCCTGCCCCCAAAGCGTTACTTCACTGCCCAAGCCCACATCTGCAGAAACTGGTATGCACGTAGTGGCCGGGGTTAAATCAACAGCCAGCATATCCATACTTACACGCCCCAGCGTGCGACTGCGGTAGCCGCCAACCAGCACGGGCGTGCCTGTGGGGCAGACGCGCGGGTAGCCGTCGGCATAGCCACAGGCAACAGTACCAATCCGCATAGGAGCTGTGGCGGTAAACGTTGCGCCATAGCCTACGCTATCGCCCGCTTTCAATTCGCGCACTGCCAATATGCGGCTACGCAGACTCATTGATGGGCGCAGACTCCAGTCGGCAGCGCTATGGCTGGCATTGCTGGCGCGGGCATCAGGACTGCTACCGTACAGTGCAATGCCTGGTCGCACCCAATCGGTGCTGGTGGCAATTTCTGGGTGGCGCAACAAGGCGGCGCTGTTGCACACGCTGCGCTGTGCAGGCAAATCGGTAGTGCATTGCGTAAACAGTTGCCATGCCGTGTGCAAGTCGGGCTGGGCAACGTCAGCTGTGGCAAAGTGGGTCATCAACGCTACTTCATCCACTTGCGGCAGGGCTTGTAACCGTGTCCAGACTGAGCGTGCGCTTTGTGGTGCAAAGCCCAGCCGATTCATGCCTGTGTTGATTTTCAGGAAAACCTTGTGCGGTTGCAAGGTTTTGTGGCTGGCCAACATATCGATTTGTGCTTCGTGGTGAACGCTGTGCCACAGTTGCAGGCGAGAACAAAGCTCAAGATCGCGCGCTTCAAACACCCCTTCAAGCAGCAAAATCGGTCCGCGCCAACCCATCTCACGTACGCACTGCGCCTCTGCCAGATCAAGCATGGCAAAACCATCGGCAGCACGAAAAGCTTCGTACACACGTTCAATTCCGTGCCCGTAGGCGTTGGCCTTGACCACTGCCCAGACCTTGGCATCGCCTGCTGCGCGGCGACAACGCTGCAAATTATGCAAGAGTGCGTCAGTATGAATGATGGCCTGAATCGGGCGGGGCATGATGAAAAGAGAAGGTTAAGAATTGCTGAAATGCTGGGTCTGCTCCGATTTTATAGACAGAAGCAACTGCCTTTGTATCGCGGCAATACATATTGCAGAAAGCCAGCCCAGCATTTCTGGGCCATTTAGATGGTGCAAACCCAGAAAGTTGTCATTCCCGCGCAGGCGGGAATCTACGGCTGCGCTTTTTGTTGCGATGGATTCCCGCCTGCGCGGGAATGACGAAACCAGGGCTTGTACCTGTGCTTTTTTATAGACGCGGCATACCGCAAGCCACAAACCACTTTTGGTATTCTTGGTATTCTTTCTGCGGCTTCTGCGTAATTTTTGCGCCCTCTGCGTCGTTGCACCCGCATTCCTGCGTTCCCGTGCTCTTGTTTTTTTGTGCGAGTAGCGGGGGGTTAATCAACTTGCACCTGTTTGCCATCGGCAGTAAGAAAAGCAGCATTTACCGTGCTTTGTGGATACAGGGCTTTGATGGCTTCGCGGTAGGTTTGCAACTGGGCGATTAGGGCGGCTTGCTGCTGGGGCTGTGGGGCTGATTTGTAGTCGAGCACCCACCAAGCCGCTGGCGTGCTGGCTGTGGCGCGGCGCTGCACCAAGCGGTCGAGGCGCAAGATTTTGCCTTGCCAGGCGATGTCTATTTCGTTGCCTTGCCAAAGCAGCTCTGCCGCGCTCCACGCCCAGCCGCCTTCGCCTTGCAGTATGGCTTGGGCGCTTTGCCATGCTTGTTGGGCTTGCTCTGGCGTGAGTTGGTGCAACTGTTGCAGGTGGGCGAGGGTGGCTGTTGCTGCCTCAGATGTTGGCTTGGATGCCGCCTGTGCGCTGTGCCATTCCAGTATTTGGTGCATGGCTTGCCCTATGCGGGCAAGCAGTTGCAGCTCGGCGGGGGCAGGGGCAGCAGGGGCAGGGCGGCGCAGGTGGGCAGGTAGCGGAGCCAGCGCGGGCAGGGTGATGGGTTCGCTGGCTGTTGCGGCAATGGCTGGGCTGACGGCTGCACCCGCTGCTGGCGTGCTGGTGCTGTTTGTTGCACCTTCTGGAGCGCCATTGGTATCGCTGTGTTGGGTCTGGTTTGGCTGTGTTTTTTGCTGCTTTTTGCGGTGTTCTTGCCCCACTATTTGCGCCCAGTGGTGCAGGCTTGCAGTCGTGTTGGCGCTTTGTTCGTCGGTTTGTTCTTCGGGCTGTTCGCCGAGTGGTTCGTCGCCCAGTGCGAGGAGTTGCGCCTGTGCCGTGGCTTGCATTTGTTTCCACCAGCTTTGTGCATCATTTTGGTGGGGGGCAGATGATGAGACGGCTAGCACGCTGCGGGCGCGGGTCATGGCAACGTACCATGCGTTGTAGGTTTCGCGCTGGTCGGCGGCTTGCTCTTGCTGTAGCAGTATTTCGGCTGATGGGGGTGGGTTGCTTTCGCTGGCCAAAAATACCAGCTTTTGCGGGTGAGGCTGTGCACCGGGCCAGTCTATGCGCAGGGTCATGCTTTCGGCTTTTTTCTTTTGGCAGTCGGTGTCTATGAGCAAGACGAGTTCGGCTTCAAGCCCTTTGGCTCCGTGTACGGTAAGCAGGCGCACGGTGTTGGGGCTGACGGTGTCGGGGGTGGTTTGGCTGCTGCCGTTGCGCATGGCGCGCACCCACTGGTAGGCGCTGGCATAGCGGCCACCATCGAGCGCCAAGGTTTGGGCGGGCAGGGCTTGCAGGCGCTCAAGCACGGCTACGCGCTGCGCGGCAGGGGTGGCAGCGGCGTAGCGGGCGAGCAGGTCGCCTTCGCGGTAGATGGCATCGAGCGCGTCGTGGGGGGGAAGGTGTTGCAGCCAGTTTTGCCAGCGTTGCAGGCGACTGGCGAGTGCTGCCCACGGGCGCTCTGAATTTGGTTCTCGCTCTGTGTTGTCTGGCTCTGTGTCTGGCTCTGCGCTTTGCTCGGCGCTGGGCTGGGTGCTGGGGGCGTGGCTGAGTAGCCATGCGAGCCAACTGGGTGGGGTGGCTGTGTTGGTGTTAGTGTTGGCGTTTGTGTTTTGTGCGGCTTGTTCTTGGGTTTGTGCTTCGGTTTGTTTTTGGTCTTGTTCGGCAAGCTGTTGTGCGGCTTGTTGTACGCCCAGTGCTATGTCGATGAGTTGCGCATCGCTTAAGCCAAACAGGGGGCTGCGCAGGGCGTGCGCGAGTGAGAGGTTGTGGCGCGGGGAGATGAGGGCATCGACCAGAGCAATGATGTCTTGTATTTCAGGCGCATCGGCAAGCAGGTTCTTTTCGGCAAGTTGGGCAGGTATGGCGCATGCGGCAAGCGCTTGTTTCATTACGGTCAGGTGGTCGTTTTTTCGCGCCATAACGATGATTTCGCCCGCAGGCAAGCCCGCTTGTATCAGGCTGCCGAGCCAGCGGGCGGCTTGCTGGCATTCAAGGGTGATGAGGCGTTCTTCGGCTTCGAGCTTGGGCGTGGAGAGGCTGTCGCGCCATGCGGGGGTGTCTGTTTGTGCGTCGTCTGCGCTGGCTTCTCCGTCTGTGTTGGCGTTGGCGGCTGCTTTGGTTTTTTTATCGGGGCGCGGGATTTGGGGCAGTGCCAGCACGTAACCGCTGTGCTCGGCTTGCGTGGTGTGGGCGCGGTACTCGCCCATCAAGCCGTTTGCATGTGCTGTGAGCATGTTGGCATTGACAGCAGCGATGATGGCTTGTGCGTTGCGGCGGGTGTGGTCGCAACTCAGTGTGTCGCCTTTGAGGGCTTCTTGCACAAAAGCGCGGGCGGCGCGGAAGACTTCGGGGTCGGCACGGCGAAAGCGGTAGATGCTTTGTTTGGGGTCGCCCACGATAAAGACGCTGGGCGCTTGCCCCGCACCCGCATAGCTTTGCAGCCATGCGTGCAGGGTTTGCCATTGCAGGGGGTTGGTGTCTTGAAATTCGTCTATGAGCAAGTGGCGCACGCTGGCATCGAGCCGCTCTTGCACCCATGCGCCCAGATGGCTGTCTTGCAGCAGCACACGGGCGGCGCTTTCTACGTCGTTCATGTCAATCCAGCCTTGGCTGTGTTTGACTTGCGCGTAGATTTGGCACAGCTTGCGCGTTAATCGCACCATGCGTTGCTGGTGCTGCCAGCCTTGGTGCTGCGTTTGGGCTTGCAGGGTGTCTTCCAGCGCGTCTTGCGCTTGTCTGATGGTTGGCAGATTGGGCACTTTATCGCTGAATTTACGGGCGGTTTTTTCTTTGGTGAACAAGCCATTTAAGATGTTTTCCCAGTTGTTTTCTGTAAGCCCTTTTTCCAGCGTTACGCCGCAATCTACAAATGTTTTGCCTGTTGCTTGCCCCAAGGCCCGCGCGGCTTGTTGCAGCAAATCACGCACGGCGGCGTTTTGCATGGTGGCGGTGATGGGGTCGTCTGCGCCTTGCAGGTGCGGGTAGTTTTCAAATTCTTGCGAAAAATGCGGCACGCTGGCCTGCGGTATGCCGTGCGCTTCGGCCAGCATAAATTCGGTGCGGCGCTCTAACGCGGCGGTGAGTGCTTTTTGGGCGTTGCTGCGGCCGTGTTCGTCAAGCAGCGATTGGTAATCAGCCAGCAGGCTTGGCTCGCGCAGCAAGGCGGCATGAAAGGGCTGCCACACGGCTTGCACGGCGCGGCTGTTGTCTTCGAGCAGCTCGTAATCGGGGGGCAGTTGCAGTTGTTGCAAGATTTGCAAGGGAGCTGCGCGCAGCAAGGCGGCAAACCAGCTATGGAAGGTGCGTATTTGCACGGTGCGGCCGTGGCGCAGCAGCTTGAGGTATAGCCCTTGCAGCGCGGGGGCGTGCTGGGCGGCTTCAGAGGCGCTCATGCCACGGTTTTGCAGCGCTTCAATCAGTTTTTCGGCGGGGGCAGTGGCAAATTCAGCCAGCCATTCTTGCAGGCGCGCGCGCATTTCGGCGGCGGCTTTTTTGGTGAAGGTAATGGCCAATATGTGCTGCGGCTCGGCTCCAGCCAGCAAGGCGCGAAGTATGCGCGAAACCAGCATCCACGTTTTGCCAGCGCCCGCGCAGGCTTCTACCACAACGGCGCGGGCGGGGTTGCAGGCTATGGCGTAGAAGTCTGCGCTGCTGACTGTTTGGCCGTTGGCGGTGTAGGCATGCTTGGCGCTTGACGCTTGGCTTGGCGGGTGGCTTGGTGCGGATGGGGTAATGGGCTTCATGCCTTCAGTGTAGTGCCTTGCGGTGGGCGGTATTTTGTGGTTTTGCTCTGCGCGTCATCATCTGACGCCGACACAAATGAAGGTATTGTTAAGCTGGGTGCAATTCGAGTTTTTGCACACGCCCAAGGTCTAAACTTTGCTTGGCTTGCCAAAGGTCATAGTTGTCTTGCATCGTAAGCCAACTCTCTGGGCTTCGACCCAGTGATTTAGACAAGCGCAAAGCCATTTCTGGCGTTATACGGCTCATGCCATTCAAAATGCGATGTAGTGTGGAGGGCGCAACATCCAATTTTTCAGCCAACTCGCGCCCGCTGATGTTGTTGGGCTCTAAATAAATACCCGCGATAAATTCACCTGGGTGGGGAGGGTTGTGCATAGCCATTAGTGGTAATCCTCATAATCCAAAACGTAGGCATGGCCTTCTGTAAACGCGAAGGTCAAACGCCAGTTGCCATTGACAGCAATAGACCAGCGCCCTTTTTCTTGACCCAATAAAGGATGTAGTCGAAAGCCTGCGATATCCATGTCTTCTATTGTTTGCGCCGTATCCAGCGCTGTAAGCTGAAGACGCAAACGCTTTGCGTGACTTGGCTGAACTCCGGCTGCGCTTCCTGTTTCAAACAACTTGGCAAGCCCCTTGTGCCGAAAAGATTTAATCATGCGCCGATGATAGCAAAACGTTGCGCGTTGCGCAACACAACTTCAACACGGCGCAGGACTGGATACGCACAGAGTATCGCGCGACAAAAGGGCAAACAAGACATGAAATTTATGTGCTTTGCTCTTGCCAAAAGTCGCGCCGACACAGGCCGCGCGCGGCGCAGTAGCCGCAGCGTGCGCCTTGCCCCAGCGCGGGCAGGGGGCTGCCTTGGGCTATTGCGTGCAGGTCGTGCGCTATGCCTTGCAAGAGCTGCTGGCGCAGGGCGCTGGCGTTGTGCTGCTCGTGCAAAACAGCTTGGCCTTTTTCGCTGATGTTGAGGTACGCCAGGCGCACCGCCGTATCGGGCAGCAGGGCGGCGTAGAAGGCCAGTTGGGTGTCTTCGCCGTCTTGCGTGATGCGCTTTTTGGTTTTGTCGGCTTGCTCGGTTTTGTAGTCAATGAGCATGCGTTGGGCGGGTTCGGCGGGCGTGGCTGGCAGGCGGTCGATACGGTCTATGCTGCCGCGCAGGGTTACGGGCTGCGGGGGCAGGGCGGGTGCGGGCTCAAGCGGGTTGGCTGCTTGTATGGCTTGTGCCAGCAGGTAATTGTGCTTTTCTTCGCTGGCTACAAACTCTGCATGCTCTTTGGCGTAGTCGTGCAGCAGCCATTGCAGGTAGCCGTCGCGCAGTTTGTGCCAGCCCAGTTGCCAAGGGAGAAATTCGGCTTCGTCAAATGCTTTTTCGGCTTTGGCTTGGTTGGCAGCGGCATCAAGCCGCGTTGCCAGTTCAGGCGCGGGCAGGCTGGCGGGCTGCAAGCCTTCTTTGTGAAGCTGCTCATGAAAAATCTGCAAGGTGCGGTGCAGCCAGTTGCCAAAGTCGCGTTTTTCGATGGCCTCGGTGAGCTCTTGGGCTTGTTGCAGATTTAACTGGTGCAGTGCAAAGAAGCTGTAGGGGCATTCGCGCAGGGTGGCATAGCTGCTGGCTGACAGGTGCGTTACTGGCAGGCGCTGGCTTTGCGGCTGGGGCATGGTTTGCGGCGCGGCTGGCAGCGGGCGCACAGGGCGCGGGTCGGGTGCGGGGCAAATGGGGCGCAGGCTAGCGCCAGCAGGTGTGGCTTGTGCTGTGGATTGTGGCGCGAGCTGTGACTGAGGTTGTGACTGGATTTGCGATTGGAGCAGGTACTCCAGCAGCAGCGGGCTGGGCTGCTGGCTAGCGCCGTCTTCGCTGCTGCTGTAGAGCACATCAACCTGTGCGTAGCTCAAAGCATATTGCCAAGCATGGCGCTGGCTGCTTTGCAATTGTGTTTGCTCGCCCATGCCCAGCAAGGCGCGTTGGGCGGGTGTCCAGATGCCTGATGGTTCTGGCACAGCGGGCAGGCGTTTTTCGTCGCAGCCCGGGATGACGACTGCGGCAAAGGGGCGCAAGAGCAGTTGGCTCAGTGGCACCAATGCCACTTGCTCGCGCTGGGGGTGGCTGGGGTTGTATTTGCCCGCTTCTATGACTTGGCTTGCCCAGTGGGTGAATTCGGCTTGCGTCCAGCGCGGCGCGGCGCTGTTGGCATCGGCCTCAAACAGCGGAGCAGCGCCTGTTTGCCAGTGCAGGCTTTGCAGCACGGCACTGCCCGCGTCGTCTTGCGCCAGCCATTGCCACTGGCCTGTGTGGTGCAAAATGCGGCGCACGTCGGCCAACCATTGTTGCAAGGGGCGCGGCTGCGCGAGGGCTTGCCGCCATTGCTCAACACCGCAGGCGAGTGCTTGCGCTGTATTGATGCTGGCGTTGCCATCTATGTTGCCAATGGCGGGGTTTACTCCATTTTTTTGCGCCCATTTTTGCCAATAGGGCAGTGACGGCCAGCGGGCATGGCTGTGGCGGCGCAGGTGGCTTTCAATCTGGCTGACTGCCTCGGCGGTGATGGCTGTGGCTGCCTGTGGCTCGGGCGCGGGCGGCGCGGCTGGCTCTGCTTGCTGCGGCGCTTGTTCCGCTGGTTGCATTTGTGCCGCTGGTTGCGTTTGCGCTGCTTGCGCCAGTTTGAGCCATGCCAGCACTGCATCGCTTTCGGCTTGGGCGGCGCAGGCGCGTAGCAGCGCCATAAGCTGGCTGGCGGCGTGGGTGGTGGAGAGTTTCCAGCCAGTTTCGTCGCGCAGGGCCAGCCCTTGCCCATCAAGCAAGGCGCGAATGCGGCGGGTAAGGGCGCGGTCGTTATCTACCAGCGCAACCAGCCCTTGGCCGCGCTCAACGGCTTGTTGCACGCAGGCGGCGGCGCGTTGGGCTTGGTCTTCAAAGTGTGCGGCTGTGTGCAGGCGCACGGGGGGCAGGGTGGCAGGATTTTGCACTGGGGCTTGTGGTTCATCCTGTGCTTCATCCCATTGCAGCATGCAGACGGCTTGCGGGCGCTGGGCGGCAAGCTGGGTGTGCAGGGCTTGCGCCAGCGGGTCGGGTTGCAGGCCGTTGAGCACCAGCAGGGCTTGTAGCTGGCTCGCGTCTATGGCGGCAAACAGGGCATCAGTGGCGTAAGCCGAATGCGCCGCCCATGTGATGGCTATGGCGGCTATGGCTTGTTCATAGTCAAGCGTGGTGAGTTCGTTGTGGCGCTGCTGGTGCAGGGCAATAAGCTGCTGCTGCATGTCTGCGCCCCAACTGGCGCGTGCTTGCGGGTGCTGGGCAGCGGCAAGAGGTGCAAGCTGCATGGCGGCTTCGTATACGCGCGCGGCCAGCCAGTGGCTTTGTCGCGCCCAAGGGGTTTGTTGCACCAAACGCTGCGCGGTAAGCAAGTCGCGCGCGGCATCGCGGCTAATATCGTTTGCGTCGGGCGTAAAGGCGTGCAGGCGTTGCGCCCAACTGCTGGTGGTCTCAAACCGCGGCAACAAGCTGCAAGGCCAGCGCTGCGCCCATTGCTTGCGCGCCAATGGTACGAGCTGGGCAAAGGGCAGCAGCACCACGCTTTGGGCGGGGTCGGCATGGGTGTGTTGCAGGTGCTGCGCTATGCGCGTGAGGATGGCTTGCCATTGCATAGGGGGGTTGCTCCGCAGATTGGCTTGGGGGTTGGTGGGGCGGTTTTTTTGTATCTTGTTGGCTATCTTATGCAGCTTTGTGCCATCTTAGGCTGCCTGATGCCATTCTGTGTCGCTTGCAACCGTGTTGTGCTAACGGCAGGCTGGCAAGCAATGCGGGCTGCTTTCAGGCGGGCAGGGGCAGTGCGCCGCCGCTGCTGTGCGGGGCAATGTGTACATTGGCTTGTTGCATGATTTGCTCAAAGCTCTCGGCGGCTAGCACTTGGTATTCAATGCAGCGGGCGCTGGCTATGGCGTCGCCTTCAACCACGCTGGCGCTGGGGTGGCACATGAGCACGTCGCCATGCTGGCTGTGTTGCAGCCAAAGGGCAAGCAAGCGCTGGTAGCGCGCGGCAGAGCCGTCAAAGCCATACACGCCTGATAAGGCGCGGCTCATGGCAAAGCCTGCGGCTTGTGCTTGCCGCGCCAGTTCAGCCGCGCCCAAGCAGCCGATAACGCTGGCTTTAAACGCATTGGCCGCACCCGCGCTGGCTGCTTTTAAGCCGCGCAGGGCGGGGCGGGTGCAGCGCAGCCAAGGGCGGGCAGGTGGGCGGGCGGGGTTTGTTGCGCCGCTTGTTGTGCTGCTTGCCGTGATGCTGGCGGTGCTGCTTGGGCTGGCTTCTTGTGCAGGGTAGCGCCGCTGCAATTCAGCCAGTAGTGCTTCGCGCACTTGCGGCAGTTGGTGTACGTGCTGGTGCCCGTCTACAAAGGCGGGTGGGCGCTGCATGGCGGCTTCAAAAACGTCGAGCTGGCGCGTGACTTCGGCTGCGAGCCAGTCGCTATCGAGCTGCTGGCGGTAGCTGGCGATGATGATGTGGCGCAGTGGCAGTTTGCTGCCTGCTTGCAGCGCACCGTTGGCGGGGCTTATAGCGCTTGTGCGCTGGGGGGCAAGGCGTGCTTCGGTCAAGTCAAAATGCAGCCCCACATCAAGCAAGCTGGCTGGCAACTCGCGCAGTGCTGCCGCACCTTGCGCCCAAGCGGGCCCATCAACCATGCAGCCTGTAGCCCCTATGCGCTTGCGCTGGCTCAAGTCCAGCACGGCTGCGTTGATGCCGCTGTGCAGGCCAAAGTCATCCACGCACACGCACACACAACGCCGCCGCGAAGCCATGCCGCCATCGTGCAGGCGGTGGGCGCGGGTTAAATCGTTGGATTCTGGCAGGAGGGAGGGCAGGGTGTCGTTCACAGTGGTGTGCATTGTGCCATGTGGTGCTTATGCTTGCTGAAAATAGCGAATAATTGCAGCTTTGCCCACACCCATCAATCTGCCCGTGCCACACACCGCCTCAGCCCACCCTTTTGACATTCTCCAGCAAGTGTTTGGTTACCCCCAGTTTCGCGGGCAGCAGCAAGCCGTGATTGATACGGTGCTGGCTGGTGGTGATGCGCTGGTGCTTATGCCTACTGGCGGGGGCAAGTCGCTGTGTTACCAGATTCCTGCCATTGCCTTGCAGCGCCGTGGGCGCGGCTGCACGGTGGTGGTGTCGCCCTTGGTGGCGCTGATGCACGACCAGGTGGGCGCACTGCACGAAGCGGGCGTGGCGGCGGCTTTTCTTAATTCCACGCTTGATGCACAGCAAGCCGCCAGCGTAGAGGCTGATTTGCTTGGGCAGCGCATCACTTTGCTTTACGTTGCGCCCGAGCGGCTGACTACGCCGCGCTTTCAAGGGCTGCTGCAACGGCTTTACGCGCAGGGCGCTCTGGCGCTGTTTGCCATTGACGAGGCGCATTGCGTAAGCCAATGGGGGCACGATTTTCGCCCCGAATACCGCCAGCTTGATGTGCTGCCCCAGCAGTTTGCGGGCGTGCCACGCATGGCGCTTACTGCCACGGCAGACGCCATTACGCGGCAAGACATTGCCGAGCGGCTGCACCTGCAAGCCGCGCCGCAATTTATCAGCAGCTTTGACCGCCCCAACATCCGCTACCAGATTGTTGAAAAACGCGACCCGCTTTCGCAGCTCAAGCGCTTTATTGGCGACGAGCACGAAGGCGACGCAGGCATTGTTTACTGCCAAAGCCGCAAGCGTGTCGAAGACGTTGCCGAGGCACTGGCGCAAGAAGGCATTAACGCCTTGCCCTACCACGCGGGGCTTGATACTGCCACCCGCACCGCGCACCAAAACCGCTTTTTGCGCGAAGAAGGCGTGGTGATGGTGGCAACCATTGCCTTTGGCATGGGCATAGACAAGCCCGACGTGCGCTTTGTGGCGCACTTGGATTTACCCCGCAATATCGAAAGCTACTACCAGGAAACAGGCCGCGCAGGGCGCGACGGCGCACCTGCCACAGCATGGATGGCATACGGCCTGCAAGACGTAGTAAACCAGCGCCGCATGATTGATGCCAGCCCCGCCGCAGACGATTTCAAACGCATCCAAACCGCCAAACTCGATGCCCTGCTTGCCTTGGCCGAAGCCACCGATTGCCGCCGCGCCCGCCTGCTTGCCTACTTTGGCGAAACCAGCGCCACTGCTGCATCAGCCGACCCCGGCAGCACCTCAAGCACCGCCACCACCGCCGCCCACTACTGCGGCAATTGCGATAACTGCCTACACCGCCCCAACGTGTGGGACGCAAGCGATGCCGCCCGCAAACTGCTCTCAACCATCTACCGCGTGCAGCAACTCAGCGGCATATCTTTTGGCGCAAGCCACATCATGGACGTAGTGCGCGGCAAAGACACCGAAAAAGTGCAGCAATTTGGCCACCAAAACATCAGCACCTTTGGCCTTGCTGCCGACATGAGCGAAGCACAACTGCGCAGCGTACTACGCCAACTGGTTGCCAGCGGCGCATTGCTGGTAAACGCCAGCCAATACAACACCTTGCACCTCACCGCCGCCGCACGCCCCATCTTGCGCGGCGAGCAGCCCGTACACCTGCGCCAAGCCGCGCCCACCCCGCGCAGCAGCCGCAGCCGCGAGCGCAGTTCGGGTGCAAGCACACGGCGCAGCAGCCCCGCCGCCGCCACGCTCGATGCAGCAGCCCGCAGCCGCTTTGATGCGCTCAAACAATGGCGCAGCGAAATCGCCCGCGCCAACGGCCTGCCAGCCTACGTCATCTTTAGCGACAGCGTTTTGGCAGCCATTGCCAGCGCCGCCCCCGAAACACTGGCCGCGCTACGCAGCATCAGCGGCGTGGGCGATGCCAAACTCGAACGCTATGGCGCAGCCGTATTAAAAATTATTCACAATTTCGAGTAGTTTAAGCGACTTAGTGAACAGCTTCTTCGCTGCCATTTCTTTTGAAAAGTTTGCAAAAAGCGGCTATATATCACAGAATCGCTTTTATTTTATTTTCCGCGCAATCTTTCGTGGCAGCATTAAAGTATCCACCCGTGCTGCCAAATTTTTGGCATGAATATTGCAGGGGTTTCGCCATGTTATTTTCCAAAACTGCCATGCCTCCACCCGACGAAAAAACTCGCTCCCTGCGCCGCATGAAAGCTTTGGCTCTTCTTGCTCTTTTATTTTCTCTGGCTCTTTTGCTACTCAGTCACTATATGGGGCGGCAGGGAGTATGGGGCTGGCTGGGTGCTTTTGCCGAAGCTGCTACTGTTGGCGCTTTAGCCGACTGGTTTGCCGTAACCGCCCTGTTTCGCCATCCACTGGGTTTGCCCATTTCTCACACTGCCATCATCCCGCGCAATCAGGCACGTATTGCCAAAAGCCTGGCTTCATTTGTTCAGGATAAATTTCTTGACAAAGATTTGTTGATGCAGCGCATCAATGCCTATAACCCCGCTCAAAAGCTGGGTAGCAGCCTGAGCAACCCTGGGCTTTTGCGCAAATTTTCCACGCAAATGCAAGATTGGGCTGTCCACTCTCTTGAATCTATTGACAGCCCCACAATAGAACGTGAACTGTACAAGATACTGCAACAGCAACTAAAAAATTTGGATACTGTTCCCATTGTCGAACAACTGACAGATTTGCTCAAAAACAACCATAACCAGCAAGGCTTGCTTGACAGTATTCTTAAAAAAATCGCCACCTGGGCTGGCACGCCTGATGTGCGCGAAAAAATTACCGGAAAAATGGTAGAAACCGCGCGGCATCGCTACCCAAAAATGCTCTGGATCACAGACAAGCTTGAATACACAGACAACATTGCTGAAACGTTGGTCACTCACCTGTCTCAGTCACTTTTCGACGAAGTGCAAAAAATACTGATTGACCCCAACCATCCTTTGCGAGAGCATTACTCTAGCGAAATTAAATTGGTGATGCAACAGATCATGAGCGACCCCATCATGCGGGTCAAAATCAAGCAGCAAAAAGAAGAAATGCTGGAGCACCCCGCTTTGCAGCTTTTCGTACAAACGCTATGGCGCATATTGCGCAACTGGCTGACAAACGACCTGAAAAAACCCGATTCCCATCTGGCATCGCGTTTTATGCAATACGCCTCTTTATTAGGCAGCCGTTTGCGGCACGAACCCGGCTGGCAACAATCTATCAATGCACAGATACAAACCCTAGCCTGGTACATGATTGACCACCTGCGCCAAATCGCTCCCGAGCACATCCGTAAAACCATGCAAGACTGGGACTCTGAGTATCTGGTCTATGAAATCGAGCGCAACGTTGGCCGTGACCTGCAATTTATCCGCATCAATGGCACCATCATCGGCGGCATCGTCGGTGTAATCCTCTATGCATTGGTGCAATGGTTTGGTAGTATTTAGCAAGCAGTGGCTGTTGTGTTTGCTCTGGTAGTTACTGTCTGGCACAGCGCAGGCTGGCGGGCAAGGCTTGCGGCTGGCTGGTGCGCAAAGGGTTAATATCCAGCCCACCTCGGCGCGTGTAGCGGGCATACACCGTTAAGTGCGCAGGCTGGCAGCGGCGCATGATGTCCATATAAATGCGCTCTACGCATTGCTCGTGAAATTCGTTGTGGTTGCGAAAGCTCACCAGGTAGCGCAGCAGCCCTTCTTGGTTGATAGCCGCGCCGCTGTAGCTGATTTGCACGCTGCCCCAGTCGGGCTGGCCCGTAACCAGACAATTGCTTTTGAGCAGATTGCTCGTCAAGGTTTCATCTACGGCGGGCTGGCTGTGGTCGGCCTCAAGCAGCTCTGGGGCGGGCTGGTAGTGGGTGCATTGCACATCAAGCCTGTCTAAGCTCAAGCCTTGCAGCTCGGCAATTTTTTGCTGCCCAAACTGCTCGGGCAGCACCAGTTGCACACTGGCGCGCGCGGGTATGTTGGCACTGTTGGTGCCGTGCCACAAGGCGGCATTGATATCGTCTGTAATGCGTTGCTGCACCATTTGGGCATCTGCAAACTGGCTGTTGTTAAAGCTGTTGAGGTAGAGCTTGAACGATTTGCTTTCGATAATGTGCGTGCTCTCGCACGGGATTTGCACCTGCATGATGGCAATTTGCGGCTTGCCGCGCGGGTTGAGCCAGCTGAGTTCATAGCCCGTCCATAAATCCATGCCCATAAACGGCAAAGTGCCGCCTTCTATGCCAATTTCTGCCCGCTTGGGCGCGCGCGGCAAAGGGTAGAGCAAACTGGGGTCGTACTCTTGCGCGTAGCTGCTGCTTTTGCCCAAAAGAGATTGCTCGGGCGTAAATACGTCGGCGGGTGTACTATTTGATGTCATGGCCTGGTGTGTAAAAATCTGTGGCTGTGCAAGCCCTAAAGTATATAAATACCATCGTGGATCAAAAATCGGATTAAAAATACATTTTGGTCGTTGCAGCTTGCATCATGCAACGCAAACTATCCACCTCAATCCGCATTTCTGCGCCTGAATACCATCCGATCTACAGTAGAAGCCTCTGGCGCATAGGCATAGCCCGCACTGTTAAATGTCATCAAATCACGCGGATGGCTGGCACAAGTTTCTATGCAGTGGCGCATCATCAAGCCACGCGCGCGCTTGGCGTAAAAGGTAATGATTTTCCAAACGCCGCCCTTGTAGTCTTCAAATACACAGTCAATCACCCGCGCACGCAAAGCCGTACAATCCACCACCTTGAAGTATTCCTGCGAAGCCAGATTAACCAGTATGTGTGCACTGGCTTTGTCTGCACCCTTTGCCAGGCTTTGCTCATCCATGCGCTGGCGCAAATAATCTGCAATCTGGCTGCCCCAAAAATGGTACAGATTTTTGCCACGCGCTGTAGGTAAGGCAGTGCCCATTTCCAGCCGATAGGGTTGCATCCAGTCAAGCGGGCGCAACACGCCGTACAAGCCGCTGAGTATGCATAAATGCTGCTGCGCCCATTGCAGTTGCTCCCTGCTTAAAGTTGCAGCTTGCAGCCCTTCATACACATCGCCATTAAACGCCAGCAATGCTTGCCGCGCATTATCAGCACCCGATTTTGGCTGCCATGCAGTATAGCGTGCCACGTTGAGCATAGCCAACTTGTCGCTGATACCCATCAAGCTGGCGATTTGTTGTGGAGCGTATTGCTGCAAAACAGCGATGAGTTCAGCCGATTGGTCAGGGAACAAGGGCTTGCTGTGTGGCAGCTCTGGTGGCAGAGCACTATCGTAATCCAGCGCTTTGGCAGGTGAAAGTATAAAAAGCATGGCAGTTGCAGCAAGGAAGCTAATCAAAAATTAAACACGGTCAATTATGGCTTTTTCTTTATAAACAGATAAACAATCGGTTATCCGTTACACGCAAGCCAGCTTACCGTATCGCACTTCCAGCCACATTTTTTGTTTCTTGTAGATAAATACCTTGTTTACAAGCCATTCTTAAAGCAGTAACGGGCGATAATATTTCATAATCTGGTAATTGGTAAAACGCAGCCTCATCTGAACGTTTTCCAGCTTACTTCTCTGGTTGCAGGGTTGCTATATCCAGCTGTTTTTTCACATGTATTGCACGCATACAAACATACTTTCAGGAGCTTCATCATGAAAATTCTGCTTTTGGGCAAAGACGGTCAACTCGGTTGGGAACTGCAACGCAGCCTGGCTCCTCTTGGTGAGCTGGTAGCCTTAAGTCGTAATCCAGCAGAAAACCCCCTACACCAAGATCAACCCTTATGTGGTGATTTAAGTAATCTGAAAGGCTTGGCTGAAACAGTACAGCGTCTGCGTCCTGGGTTAATCGTTAATGCTGCTGCTTATACAGAAGTAGACAAAGCAGAAAACAACCCTGATCTGGCTCGCTGCATCAATGCCACCGCCGTAGGAGTTTTGGCACAAGAAGCTCAGGCACTAGGTGCAACATTGGTGCATTATTCAACAGATTATGTTTTTGACGGTAGCGGTGATCAGCCGCGAGATGAAAACGCTGCCACCGCACCACTGAATGTTTACGGTAAAACCAAACTCGAAGGTGAGCAACTGGTGCAGCAGCACTGCTCCAAGCATCTAATCTTCCGTACCAGTTGGGTCTATGCTGCGCATGGCAATAATTTTGCAAAAACCATGCTCCAACTCGGGCAAGAGCGCAAACGGCTGAGCATAGTTGACGACCAGTTTGGTGCACCTACCAGTGCAGAACTGCTGGCCGATATCACTGCCCACGCTGTGCGTCAGTTGCTTGCTGGTGACAACTCTTGTGTGGGTCTTTACCATCTGGTCGCCGATGGTCAAACCAGCTGGTACGACTACGCCTGTTTCGTACTAGATGCTGCCCGCCGCGCAGGCCTGCCGTTACAAGTAGCACCTGATGCAATCACTGCTATATCCACCAGCGCTTTTCCCACTGCTGCCTTGCGCCCGCACAACTCGCGCTTGGCAACACAGAAATTGCAAAAAACCTTTGGCTTGACTCTTCCTCACTGGCAATGTGGCCTGCAACGCATGCTGGATGAAGTTTTACCTATCTTAACTAAACGCTTATAAATCAACGTTTTAAAAGTTAGTAAGCACATACTTTACTTTGATTTCTGTAGTAATACTTGTATTAGAAGCCACTCATCTTTGATGATGTTAGTGGCTTTTTTTTGGTTGGCAATATAGCTGCAAATTTATCCGAGTTTTTTGCTATTTGTTCTATGTTTTTCGAGCTGAAAATTTTCTAGCCTAAAAAGCTTTTCTTCAAATCATGTTGCGGTAGTTTCTATTTGTGGAGCTTTATTTGTATGTTTCTACAGGAAAACCAGCATCAAACAGATACTAAAAAATATAACAAACAGCATCACGTACAAATCTGAAGAAAACTTTGTCTAAAAATTAAGCTGTTAGGCATCTTTTTTTAGAAAGACTTGTTCCCTGTATTGTTATGCAGAGGTTGATATAAAGATAGTAGTCATAGTAGAGTACACAATCTTCTGTTGATAAGCTAAAAACCTATATATATATCAATAGCTTACATTACAATTAAAGCTGTGCTCATCCAAGTTTTCTGTTGCTTGTGAAACTGGAGCAACCAGCCTCCTTTTTAAAAGCTGTGGATAAGATAGATCTTGTTCAAAAGATATCCACAGCTTTATGCAACTGCAATACTATTGTTTATTTTTGTTCGTGCTGCGTCGATACTTAACTTTTTATTCCATACGATTGCAGTTTTTATTGCTTTATGTTCAGGTTAAAGATCCTGTTTTACCGCAACTGCCATCTACTGCATGTATCTGATTGCTCTAGAGAGCAGTATATTTTTCATTTTTAATATTTATGCAATATTCCCAACAGTTTGACGTTATCGTTGTTGGTGGTGGTCATGCGGGTACTGAAGCTGCGCTGGCTGCTGCACGCATGGGCTGTGCCACTTTGCTGCTTACGCACAACATCGAAACATTGGGGCAGCTAAGCTGTAATCCGTCAATTGGCGGTATTGGTAAAGGGCATCTGGTCAAGGAAATTGATGCTCTGGGTGGAGCCATGGCCTTGGCGGTAGATGTTTCTGGAATCCAGTTTCGTGTGCTTAATTCCAGTAAGGGGCCCGCAGTGCGTGCTACGAGGGCACAGGCTGACAGATTGTTATATAAGGCAGAAATTAGAAAACGTCTGGAAAATCAGCCCAATTTATTGTTGTTTCAACAATCAGTCGATGATCTGATTATTGAAAGCGATGGTGTTCATGACCGAGTAGCTGGTGTTGTGACAGAAATTGGTTTGGTTTTCCGTGCGCGTAGCGTGGTATTGACTGCTGGTACTTTTTTAAATGGGCGCATCCATGTTGGGTTGAGTAATTATGAAGGGGGCAGAGCTGGAGATCCACCTTCTGTTTCTTTGGCTGCGCGTCTCAAAGAGTTGAAGTTGCCGCAAGGCAGGCTTAAAACGGGTACGCCACCTCGCATTGACGGGCGTACTATTGATTACAGCCAATGTGAGCAGCAAGCGGGTGATGGCATGCCTGGTGGCCGTTTGGCAGATGATGGTCAATCACTTGCAGCAATGCCGGTATTTAGTTTTATGGGTCGCGCCAGCATGCATCCGCAGCAGGTACCATGCTGGATTACACACACCAACAGCCATACGCATGAAATTATCCGCAGTGGTTTTGACCGTAGCCCCATGTTTACCGGAAAGATTGAAGGTGTGGGTCCACGCTACTGCCCAAGTGTAGAAGACAAAATCAATCGCTTTTCCGATAAGGAAAGCCACCAGATTTTTCTGGAACCCGAAGGGCTAACTACACACGAAATTTATCCCAACGGCATCAGTACCAGCTTGCCGTTTGATATTCAATATGCTTTGGTGCGTACTTTACCTGGTCTGCAAAATGCACATATTTTGAGGCCCGGCTATGCTATTGAATACGATTATTTTGATCCACGTTATCTCAGTGCCAGTTTCGAGACGCAGCAAATCAAAGGGTTGTTTTTTGCTGGTCAAATCAATGGCACAACGGGTTACGAAGAAGCGGCTGCACAAGGTTTGTTTGCCGGCGTAAATGCAGCCTTGCAGCTTGCAGGTAAAGAGCCGTGGTTACCTAAGCGGGATGAAGCCTATTTAGGTGTGATGATCGATGATCTGATTACCAAAGGGGTTAGTGAGCCATACCGCATGTTTACCAGCCGCGCAGAGTTTCGTTTGCAATTACGCGAAGACAATGCCGATGCACGCCTTACCGAGCAGGGCAGGGCGCTTGGGCTGATTGATGATGCGCGATGGACTGCTTTTAACCGCAAGCGCGATGCTGTTTCACGTGAAACAGAGCGCCTGCGCAGTATCTGGGTCAATCCAAATAATTTACCGGCGTCTGAAGCGCAAAGAGTTCTTGGTAAAGGCATAGAACGCGAATACCACCTGGCAGACTTATTGCGCCGGCCTGAAGTAAGTTATAGCACTCTGATGACGCTGGATGGTGGACGTTATGTAAACCCAGATTTTTCTATTGCAAAGGCATTGTCTGTTGATGCTGTTTCACGTGAAACAGAGCTGACGCAGCTATCGGCTGAAGAAGTACAGGCAGTAGTTGAACAGGTAGAAATTGCTGTCAAATATGCAGGGTATATTGATAGACAAAAAAGCGAAATAAGTCGTGCAGCCCACTATGAAAATCTGCCTTTGCCGCCAGATATGGATTACAGCGAAGTGGATGCCTTGAGTTTTGAAGTCAGGCAACGCTTAGCTAGCCAGCGACCATCAACACTGGGGCAGGCTTCACGTGTTAGTGGGGTTACGCCCGCTGCGATATCGTTGTTGCTTGTGTATTTGAAAAAGCGCGGTGTAAAGCGCTAATAATAAGTGCATGGAACTCTGCAGAACACTATAAACGGATTTTTGAACAATGAAGCATCTTTTTTCCCTTTGGCTCTACTTGCAGGAAAATGCGACAGATTTGGGTTTGGGTATTTTGGTGATGGTTGTCAGCATGGTGCTAGCCAGAGCACTCTATGTTTTGACTAAACGGGTTATTGCGAAACAAACCAAAGATGCGCTGCTCTGGATTTTGCTGGCTGACGTTTTTTGGTTACTTTCCATGTTGGGAGGGCTAACGCTATCAGTACAGGTGGCATTTGGCATCAATATCACGCGGCATATTTTTGTCAGTGCAGGTATCCTGTCTGTAGTCTTGGGTTTTGCATTCAAGGAGCTGGGTGAAAATTTTGTTGCTGGCTTTATGCTAGCACTGCGCCCACCATTTGCTATTGACGATTTCATCGAATACGAAGACACCATTGGCCGCGTCTGCGAAATCAGTCTGCGCGCTGTACGTGTAATTACTCCTGACGGTAAAGAGGTTTACATTCCAAGCGCTAACCTGATCAATAACAAGTTTGCCAGCCTGACATTTATGCCATTGTTGCGCTACGATTTTGACTTGCCTATGGCACCCGGCTTCGATTTCAAGCAGCTTGAGCAGGTTGTAATTAAGACAGCGGCTGATACTTCTGATGTGGTATCAAAAAATCGCAGGGCACCGAGTGTGCATATCATGAGTGCAAAAAGCCGCTATGTGGTAGTGGTCAGGGTGTTTTTCTGGATCGATACCCATGTGGTGCCAACTGTGACTGAGCATATGTATATTCGTTCGCATGTTATTCATAACGTGTTGAAGGCCTTGCGAGAACACAATATAGAGCTGAGCAGCGATACCTACCACGTGCAGATGGGCAGTCTGCATGCGTCCAATCCAACAGTGCTTCCAGTGACACTTTCTGAAGGCAAGATGCTATGAAAGCGCAACTGCAACGGGGTTTGGGTCAATTGGGTTTGGTGTTGGATGCTATGCAAGAGCAGCAGTTGCTGGATTATCTGGCACTGATTGGCAAGTGGAACCGAGTTTATAACCTGACTGCTGTGCGTGGCTTGGAAGAGATGCTGTCTCATCACCTGCTTGATAGTCTGGCAGCCGTGCAGCCTTTACGTCGCCACATCAGCAAGCATGGATGTAAAACATTGCTCGATGTTGGCTCCGGTGCAGGTCTGCCGGGTGTGGTGTTTGCCATTTGCAACCCCGATTTGCAGGTTGCCTGTGTAGATACAGTTGGGAAAAAAGCTGCATTTATTCAACAGGCTGCTGGTGTTTTGAATTTGCATAATCTGCAAAGTTTGCACAATCGGGTGGAGAAGCTCCAACAAACATACGACATTGTGTGCAGCCGTGCCTTTGCCAGCTTGCCTGATTTCGTAAGCTGGTCAGACAAGGCTTTGGCGGTTGATGGTGTCTGGCTGGCGATGAAAGGGAAGCTCCCTGATGATGAAATAGCCAGTCTGCCAACTTGGGTGAAAGCGTTTCACGTGGAACAATTGCTTGTGCCAGAGCTGGATGCGCAGCGTTGCATCGTCTGGATGCAACGGCAGGCAGGCTAACTAATCAAGCGCTTTTAAAATCAGGGCAAACTGCGCACAGGAGTTAACAGGCCGTGATAACGGTTGTTCTTTAATTCACTTGCAGATAAATCAAAGACAAATACCTGTTGCTCATCATTCTTAATAGCATCGTTTGCCAGGCTGACTCGCAGGTAATAAGTACCGTAGCCCAAAGAAGGCAGCTCCTGCTCTTTCGTATTGCTGTTGCTTAAGGTGGCAATCGGGTTGGAGAAATCATTGCTGTGTGAAAACTCCATTTTCAAGGTGCTGTTTCCGGGCAATGGCTTGAATTTGGCATCAGTCATATCTGTCCACATCAATGCAGGCCGTCCATTGCGGGAATAGATAGACGGGTTGTACCAGACCCAGGCTGGTTGGCGCAGATTGATGCTGCTGGTGGCATCAAGCCCTTCCAAGCCATGGCTATCAACGGCACGGGCACGCAGATACCAGGTACCGTTATTTGGTAGAGCACTTAAATCAACTTCGGGTGTGGCAATTTTTTCGCTGAATGAGACGATTTGAAAACTTTTGTCGCTGGCTGCGATTACGCGGTAAGCTACTGCACCGTTAACAGGGCTAAACTGCCAGTATGCATCGGGTCGGCGTAGCACTTGTTCATTTGCGGGCACTGCTGGAGCAGGTAACAGGGTAATGGCTTGCATGTCGGCACTGTTGGGATTAACAACAGCACCCTGACCTGCGTTCAGTGCGATTTCAGAATTTTTCCAGGTGTTGATATTGCTGACGCTGCCTTCAAGTACTTCGGCACGGTCAAATGGAACGAATTTATCGGCTGCCGCTACACGAAAACGGGTGCCGCGCACACCAATCATGGATGTGGCGGTTTCAACTTCTACTGGTTTTCCAGGTTGCTGCTTCTGGCTTTTCTGGGCTTTGGTTTCAAGCATGCCCTGCAGGAGTCGAATTTTGCTGCCAACCCAGTTGATGACTTTTCCGCCGGTATTGCCATCGGGAGCAGAGTAATTGCGGCTGCGCACAATTTCGGCGACTGAATTGGGTAGTACCTGTACTTGCGAACCGTCGGCCATTTCAAGCACTGCTGAACCATCTGCAGCGGCAGAAATCTTGGTGTTTTCAGAAAGGTGAGCACCAGCGGTGGCTGCGCTACCGTTGACTTTGACCAGCCCTGTGGTTTGTATCAGGCGCACCTGTTCGGGGCGAGATGTCAGTGCGTCTAATGGAATATGCAGCACAGCCCCTGCTGCCGGTAGCTTGCCATTTTCAAGGGCATTAAATAGGGTTACTTGTTGGCAGTTTGCAGCATTTATGTTGTATTTTGCACAAACTCCTGCCAATGTGTCACCTGTTCGCACGGTGTAATTGATGCTGGAGCCTTTGGCTGTGGGTTTCGGTGTGTTTGCAGCAGCTTCTGCCAGCGCAGGGGTTGAGATCAAAAAAGCTGCGCTCAGACAGATGAACAGGAGTGATGTTTTTCGTAATGAAGAAAAATCTTTACGCTGAAAATAAAAAGAACCAGGTGCAAACGAAAGATTGTTCATAGCAATAATAGTGTCAAAATACACAAACTAGATTTTATAAATAACAGCAAGTTTTCTGGGTAAAAATAGCAAGATACTGTTGCAAATAGGCGATTATTATTTTGAGTTAGATGAATGTGGCATGAATAATTTGTTTTGTCAAATAGTGCGTATTTTCAGGGGTGCATGTGAGTTTAATACTTGATCGTCGCCAGTGCAACATGCTGGCCGAAATGGGGGTGCGCGCTTACTTGTCACAACGTTGCGGCAATAGTATGGCGGACGTTGCTGGCTGCCAGACGGACAGTGATGTGGTGCTTGCGGCAAAGCAAACAAATCTGCTGCCGTCACCTGCGCAAGCAGCGGTTGTCTCAGCCACGCAAAAAGAGCGCAGTATGCCAGTGGCGCGCGCAGCGTCACAGACCAAGCCCACTACACCAGTCCGTATAGAGCCTGCGCTTGCACCACAGGCCAGCCAGCAAGCGCCTTACAGCCTGTGTCTGGGCTTGCAGTGCAGCGAACAGGGCGATGGGCTCATGCCAGTTGAGGAAGGCGTGCGCTGGCTGTTTGTATGCGATGTGTTGCCAGAAAATACCACCATGCACACTGAGCCCGAAAAAGAAGGGGTTTTATTGCGCAATATGGCTCGTGCAGTTGGCGTTCAGCTAGAGCAGGGCAGCCATAACCCTTTGCCAACACAAGACTCCGCATGGTTATTGCGCGAAATAGCCCGCCTGCAACCGCAAATCATCGTGGCGTTGGGGCGGCCAGCGGCGGCTGGTCTGTTGGGAAGCAGCTTGGCATCCGGGCGGCTACGGGGGCAGGTTCACCATTTGGCTGTGCCGGCGCACGAGGCTGATTTGCAAGCCGCGTTGGCGCATATTCCAGTAATATTCAGTTACCCGCTCGATAATTTGCTTCGAGAACCGAAGAATAAAGCCAACGCCTGGCAAGATTTGTGTTTGGCGCGGTCGGTGGCTGAAAAAATGCGCTAAAAATCAGACGCGGGCAAGCGCCAGATTCTGGCTGCGGCACCACATTTTTGGCCTGCGGCTACAACAAAGAATCCCTACAATAAGCAAACTCTTAACTATTACTGGAACAATCTGATGGCTACCAGCCTGTTAATGCTACTTGACGATATTGCATCTTTGCTTGACGACGTTTCCGTGATGAGCAAAGTAGCCGCCAAAAAAACCGCTGGCGTATTGGGTGACGATTTGGCACTCAATGCGCAGCAGGTGGCAGGCGTGCATGCCGAGCGTGAATTACCCGTGGTTTTTGCGGTAGCCAAAGGCTCCATGATTAACAAGCTCATACTGGTACCGCTGGCATTGCTTATCAGCGCCTTGTTGCCTTGGCTGATTAACCCGCTGCTGATGCTGGGCGGTGCGTATCTGTGCTTTGAAGGCGTAGAAAAAATCGCCCACAAGCTGATGCACGCCAAGCACGAGAAGCACACCGCCGCCGCGCAGCTGCAAGCTGACCAAGCAAGCGCAGTGGCAGACGGCAAGCAAAGCGAAAAAGACAAAATCAAAGGCGCGGTGCGTACCGACTTTATCCTCTCGGCAGAAATCGTCGTCATCACCATCGGCTCCATTGGCGAGGCTTCGCTGCTGCACCGCATCATGGTGCTCTCGCTCATCTCTATCGCCATGACGGTAGGGGTTTACGGGCTAGTCGCTGGCATTGTTAAGCTCGACGACCTTGGCCTGTGGCTGCACCGCAAAAGCAGCGCCGCCGCGCAAAAACTGGGGCGCTTTCTGCTCTGGGGCATGCCTTGGCTGATGCGCGGCTTGTCGGTCGCGGGTACGGTAGCCATGTTTTTGGTGGGCGGCGGCATACTCGTACACGGCATAGCGCCCCTGTTTCACTGGCTGCACGAGGTAGAACTTAGCTGGGGCGGGCTGCTAGGCTCGCTGGCCGCCATGCTGGTCAATATGGGCATAGGCATACTGGCTGGCGCACTGGTGCTGGCTGCCGTAGAACTGGGCAAAAAGCTCAAAAGCAAAGCGTAAATGAGCAAAATGCGAACAAGCAAATCACAAACAAGCAAAATGTAAACAAGCATACGCCACAAACCAAGCAACCTTCACAAGCAACCCCGTTATGACAACCTTTCTCGACATGCTCGGCGCAGCAGAACAGCGCAACCAATCCCTGCTATGCGTGGGCCTCGACCCCGACATCACCCGCCTGCCCGAGCCGTATCAGGGCAACGCGGGCAAAATCTACGACTTTTGCGCGGCCATCGTTGATGCCACAGCCGACTTGGCACTCGCCTACAAACCGCAAATCGCCTACTTTGCCGCCGCCCGCGCCGAAGAGCAACTTGAGCGCTTGGTGCAACACATCCGCCGCGCCGCACCCCACGTGCCCGTCATCTTGGACAGCAAACGTGGCGACATCGGCAGCACCGCCGAGCAATACGCCATCGAAGCCTTCGAGCGTTACGGCTGCGATGCCGTCACCCTCTCGCCCTTCATGGGCGCAGACAGCTTTGCCCCCTACCTCAAGCGCCACGGCAAAGGCGCATTTTTACTTTGCCGCACATCGAATGCAGGCGGCAACGACCTGCAAGCCCAGCGCCTGCAAAGCATCAACGGCCAACCCCTGCTCTACGAGCACATCGCCCAACAAGCGCAAACAGAGTGGAACAGCAACGGGCAACTCGGCCTGGTCGTAGGCGCAACCTACCCGCAAGAACTCGCCCGCGTACGCCAACTAGCCCCCAGCTTGCCACTACTCATACCAGGCGTAGGCGCACAAGGCGGAGATGCCGTAGCCACCGTACAAGCCGCGTGGCGTGGCAGCGCAAGCGGCGGTGCAGGCGTAACTGGCAGTGGTGCAGGCAGCAGCGCAAGCGCAACCATCACCAGCAGCGCCTTTGCCATCGTCAACTCATCCCGCGCCATACTCTACGCATCGTCCCAAGCCGACTTCGCCCAAGCCGCCCGCGCCGCCGCTATTGCCACGCGAGATACCTTGCGTCAGGCGCAACTTGCCAGCTTGCGGGCTTAAAACAGATAGTTTTCTTTAAACCGAGTTAAAAAACCACATCAATCAAATAGGCGATTCATGAAACAAAGAAAACAACATCCAAAAACTATCGCCGCTAGCCTACTTATCAGTGCAGCCGCTATATTTGGTGCCACTCCTGCCTTGGCACAAAAAGCCACCCAAGCAGCAGGCGCACAGCGGATCTGCCGTGGCGAAGTGCGCTTTGCCCCTGGGAGCTACACAGGCACAGTCAGCAGTGCCGTACGTGGCTACAACTATTGCGAATACCGCATCCGCGCCCGCGCAGGCCAAACACTCAGCGCCCAACTCACAGGCAGCCCCAGCCTGCAAGCTATTCTCTACGGCAACGAAAGCATAGACCTGAGCGACGGTCAAGATTACACCCTGCCACGCAACGGCACATACACCGTGCGCGTGCTACAAACCCGCAACAGCGCCCGCAAAACCCGGGCGGCACAAACATTCAGCCTCGCGCTCACTATCCGTTAATCTTGGCAAATAGCAGGCGGCTGCAGGCCACGCATGTAACTACAACATTTTGCGCATAACGTGTTGCCACAGAATCGGGCTGATTCATTTCAGCGGCAGTATGTGCCGCCTAAATGTATGCAACAATGTGTGACTTGCTGCAGCCAGCGCCCTTTAAACCCTCCGCCATGAGCGACACTGAAACACAACCGTCTGCCATCCCACCGTTTTGGCACAGGCTGAACAAATTTTTCCTGTTCCCTATGCAAACCGAGGCATTGCTTTACGCGTTGCTGCTATCAGCTTGCACATTGCTGGTGTTTGTTGCGCCGCTTATAGGCGCATTTGCCATACTGGGGGCAACTTTGGCGGCGGGACGCTACGCATTCAAAATTGCAGCGCTGTCATCGTTTGGCATTCTCAGCCTTAACGAGCATATGCCTGCTGACGATGATGAAGGCTGGAAATACCTGCCCTGGAAATTTGTCGGCGCACTCTTTCTCCAGCTTATGGCAGTAGGCTTTGTAATTAAACAAATGCCGGCATTGGCACCCGTAGCGTTGATGGTATTTTCCTTGCTCATACCAGCTACCATGATGGTGCTGATTCAGCATATGAGCTTGCGTGCTGCTATTAACCCTGCAAGCTTGTTCACCTGCATCAGCAGCATAGGCTGGCCTTATCTGCTGTTGTGGCTATTTATGTTTTTGCTGATGCAAGGCAGCAGCATGGCAGCACAGTTGCTGGCCGAGGTAATACCAGAGTGGCTACTGTTGCCAGGGTTGATGTTTGTCAGCATCTACTTTTGGTGGGTCAATGCCGCATTGATTGGTTACACCATGTACCAGTACCACCGTGCGCTAGACATTGACGTAGTAAACGACCATGTAGCAGACGCGCACATTCCAGCCAGCCCACGCGAGCAAGCTCGCCAGCGCGATGCCGAAGTCGCTCGCATGGTTGAGCAAGGCCAGTTGCAAGAAGCGCTGCAAATAGCGCTGGACTGGCAAAACAGCGAGCCTGAAAATCTGGCTAATCAGCGCCGTTACTACCGCCTGCTGCTTCTTGAAGGGGCATCAGAAAACCTGCGGCTGCAAGGACATGCTTTTATAGAATTGCTACTTAAAAAGCAGGCGCAGTCAGAAGCGCTGCAAATATATAAAACCTGTCAGGAAAAAATTCCAGGCTTTGCGCTACAAAACGCAGTTGCCTCATTGATGCTTGCGCGTTACGCCTGTAAGCTGCAAGAATACATGCTTGCAATCCAGCTTTTGCGCGGGTTCGATAAACGGTTCAAGGGCGATAAACATATTCCAGCAGCTTACGCTCTGATCGTGCGGGTTTTGGTGCAGGGGCTGCATCAGCCGCAACAAGCGCTACAGGTGTATCATGGTTTGCGCCGCCTGTATCCCGAAGATCCGCACACGCGCGAAGCAGCACTGGTTTTAAAAGAACATCTGTCAAACAGTGAAGACACGCCATCTTGAAAGCGATTTTTGAAAAGAAATAACGCCTTTTAAGCTTATTAAGATAGAAATTTGTATGAAAAAGCCGTTGTTTGGAACAATTATTAAAAAACACAGTCAGATGATGGGTATAATGCCGCGGCAGGAGATGTTCCCAGTTGTGTGCAGGGTGATTGATTTGTAAGAGTGGTTACCCGTATGCAAAAGGAAATCGATGAAGAGGAAGAGCAGATAGTCCCTTGGACGGCTGAACAGGTGCAGGCATTCCGTGCCAGACACCAACCCATGCCACTCTGGATGCCACTATTGGCACAATGTGTCGTGGTAGCGCTGGTCATGTTGGGGGGGCTATTGATGCGTTTGTCTGCAAACGTTTTGACTTCCATGCTGTATGGTGCACTGGCTTGTTTAGTTCCAGCAGTGTTTTGTACAGCAGGGTATCAGCGAATGTCGGCACGTATCGGAAAATTACCTCGACAGACAGCTGGCGGTGCTGGTTGCCTGACGATTTTCTTCTGGGAAGGTATCAAGATTTTTTTGTCAACCCTGATGCTCTTGGTAGCGCCGCGTTGTGTGGATAGGTTAAGCTGGTTGGCGATGCTGGTAGTTTTCATCATCGCGGTTAAAGGGTATTGGCTGGCTTTTGTTTTCGATCACATCAGGCGGCGCAGAAATAGCGCCACGGTTGTGTGAGTGGGTAGGTTTTGAGTTAACGGAGTCAAATATGTCTACTGAGCAAGCTGTAGCACAAGCCGCGGCACATGCGCCTACTGCGGGCGAGTACATCAAGCACCATCTGCAGCATCTGCAGTTGAATTTCGCATTAGAACCCGTCAAGCAAACCAAAATGGTGGACTTCAGTCTGTTTAACGCAGACTCGCTGTTCTTCAGTGTCACCTTGGGTGCGCTGGCTTGCCTGATCATGTGGGCTGCTGCACGCAAGGCAACGTCCGGGGTTCCTGGTCGTTTCCAGGCGCTGGTTGAGTTTTTGGTTGAATTTGTTGATGGCCAGGCCAGAGGCTTGATCCATAACGAGAAAAGCCTGAAAGCGGCCTCGCCCATTGCATTGACCGTGTTCATGTGGATTTTCTTCATGAACGCCATGGATATGCTGCCGGTTGATTTGTTGCCATGGATGTGGGAAGGTGCTGTAGGGCATCACTCACCATACGCATACATGCGTATAGTGCCAACAGCCGACCTGTCTGCTGCTTTCGGTATGGCTTTAGGTGTATTGCTGGTTTGTGTTTACTACAACATCAAAATGAAGGGCTTGGGCGGTTGGGGTCATGAGCTGATCAGTGCACCATTTGGCGCTCATCTGGCTATTGCGCCCATCAACCTTGGAATGCAAGTCATTGAATTCTCTTCCAAAACCATCTCTCACGGCATGCGGTTGTTTGGCAACATGTTTGCTGGTGAGCTGGTGTTTATGCTGATTGCTATGTTGGGCGGTGCCTGGAAGGGCTTCGCTGGCTTGTATATCGGCTTGGGAGTCGCACACATTGCGGCTGGTTCGATCTGGGCAATCTTCCACATTCTGGTGATTACCCTGCAGGCCTTCATCTTCATGATGCTCACGCTGATCTACATCAGCCAAGCACACACGAAGCATTAATGCCGTAAATCGTTTTCTTCTACTTTCTTCTCACTCTCTCATTTACCTGAACAAGGAGTTACAAATGGAAAATATCATAGGTCTGGTTGCGCTGGCATGCGGTTTGATTGTTGGCTTGGGCGCTTTGGGTGCTGCTTTGGGCATTGGCCTGATGGGCGGCAAGTTTCTTGAGTCTTCAGCGCGTCAGCCTGAGCTCATGAACGATCTGCAAGCCAAGATGTTCGTGTTGGCCGGTCTGATTGACGCGGCCTTCCTGATTGGTGTTGCTATTGCCCTGTTGTTTGCTTTTGCCAGCCCCTTCCAACTCTAATAAGACGAGAGAGTGGTTGTTCGCAAGCCTTGTAAAGGAATAAACAAATGAATATCAATGCAACGTTAATCTTCCAGACGCTGGTGTTTTTCGTGCTGTGCCTTTTCACTATGAAGTTGGTATGGCCACCCATCATGAAAGCACTGGATGACCGTGCCAAAAAAGTAGCCGACAGTTTGGCTGCTGCTGATAAAGCAAAAGCTGAAGTTGCTGACATGAACCTGAAAGTTGAAGAGCAACTTGCAGCCATGCGCAACGAAGCTGCAGCTCAGCGTGCTGATGCTGAGCGTCAGGCACAAGAAATCATCGAAGCCGCCAGAGCAAGTGCCAACGCAGAAGGTGCGCGCATAATTGCTGCTGCCAAAGCAGATGCCGAGCACGAAGCAGTTAAAGTACGCGATGCTTTGCGTATTGAAGTGGCTAATCTGGCAGTTAAAGGCGCAGAACAAATCCTGCACAAGGAAATCAACGCTGCTGCCCATGCTGATCTGCTTGAGCGCCTCAAAGCTGAACTGTAATCGAGGAGTGCAATATGGCTAACGCCAAAATTCAAGATTTTCTGCGTGCCATTCAGCAATCGGGTGCATCTGATCTGATGGAGAAATTCAGCTCCTTTATTGGTGGCAACGCCGATCAAACGGATGCTACAGAAGCGGTGATTTACAGCGCTTTTCCCATGAGTGATGCGCAGCTTGGCGGTCTCAAGGACAAGCTGGAAAGCCGCTTTAAACGCAAGCTGACCTTCAAGGTGGAGCAGGATGCTTCCCTGATAGGCGGTATTCGCGTCGTTGTTGGTGACGATGTGCTCGACGCTTCGATCAAGAACAAGATCGAAAATTTGAAACAGGCTCTCACTGCATAAAAGGGTGGGCTGAAGGCTATTAAAGAAAGAAGGAAAGAGTCATGCTGCTCAATCCCGCAGATATTTCTGAACAAATCAAAAGCCGCATCCAAGGGATGGTGGAAACGGCTGATGTGCGCAACCAGGGTACGGTTTCTACCGTAACCGATGGTATTTGCCGCATTCATGGCCTGTCTGGTGCCATGCAGGGTGAAATGTTGGAGTTTCCACCTACGGCAGATGGCACGCCAACCTTTGGTTTGGCGCTCAACCTTGAGCGCGACATGGTTGGTGCGGTGATTCTTGGTGAATACGAACACATTTCCGAAGGCGACAGGGTTAAATGTACCGGTCGCATTCTGGAGGTGCCAGTTGGTCCCGAGCTGATCGGCCGCGTGGTTAACGCACTGGGTCAGCCCATTGACGGCAAAGGCCCCATCAACGCCAAAATGACGGACGTGATCGAAAAGGTTGCTCCGGGCGTGATTGCGCGTAAATCGGTTGACCAGCCTGTGCAAACCGGCTTGAAATCCATCGACTCGATGGTGCCGGTTGGTCGTGGTCAGCGCGAATTGATTATTGGTGACCGTCAGACTGGTAAAACAGCTGTCGCAATTGACACCATCATCAATCAAAAGGGTCAGGACATGACCTGTATCTATGTGGCTATCGGTCAGAAAGCCTCATCGATCAAAAACGTGGTGCGTGCTTTGGAAAAAGCAGGCGCAATGGATTACACCATTGTTGTTGCTGCGTCGGCTTCTGAGTCGGCAGCTATGCAGTACGTAAGCGCCTACTCTGGCTGTACCATGGGTGAGTACTTCCGTGATCGCGGTCAAGATGCGCTGATTATTTATGACGATCTGTCCAAGCAGGCTGTTGCCTACCGTCAGGTGTCGTTGCTTCTGCGTCGTCCACCAGGCCGTGAAGCCTATCCAGGTGACGTGTTCTATCTGCACAGCCGTCTGCTTGAGCGTGCAGCCCGCGTGAATGAAGAATACGTTGAAAAATTCACCAATGGCGCAGTGACAGGTAAAACTGGTTCATTGACAGCGTTGCCTATCATTGAAACCCAAGCGGGTGACGTATCGGCATTCGTTCCTACCAACGTAATTTCTATTACCGACGGCCAGATTTTCCTGGAAACCAGTTTGTTTAATGCTGGCGTTCGTCCTGCTATTAACGCGGGTATTTCGGTGTCGCGTGTAGGTGGTGCAGCGCAAACCAAACTGATCAAAGGTCTGTCTGGTGGTATTCGTACCGACTTGGCGCAGTACCGTGAACTCGCTGCATTTGCGCAGTTTGCTTCCGACCTTGACGAAGCTACCCGCAAACAGCTTGATCGTGGTGCGCGTGTGACCGAATTGCTCAAGCAGCCGCAGTATGCGCCTCTGTCAATTAGTCTGATGGCTGCATCGCTGTATGCCGTTAACAAGGGTTATCTGGATGATGTTGAAGTGAAAAAGGTGCTGTCTTTTGAATCTGGCTTACATGCCTATTTGAAAGATAAGCATGCCGCTTTGCTGACTAAACTTGAAGCTGACCGTGCTTTTGATAAAGAAGGCAAGCTTGAAGCAGAGTTGGCAGGAGCCATTCAGGCGTTCAGAAAAAACTTCGCATGATCGTGGGAGAGTAACGTGGCAGCAGGCAAGGAAATACGTGGCAAGATCAAGTCGGTTGAAAATACCCGCAAGATCACTAAAGCCATGGAAATGGTCGCCGCCTCTAAAATGCGCAAGGCGCAGGAACGCATGCGCATGGCGCGTCCGTACAGTGAAAAAGTGCGGGTGATTGCGGCCAACCTCGGCCGTGCCAACCCTGAGTACATCCATGCCTTCATGAAAAAGAATGAGGCCAAGGCAATCGGCATGATTGTTGTCACAACAGACAAGGGTCTGTGTGGTGGTCTCAATACCAATATGCTGCGTATGGTTACGCATAAGATTCGTGAAGTTCAGGAACAGGGCATGTCGGTCAAGACGGTTGCCATTGGCAGCAAAGGGCACGGGTTTTTGGGGCGCATGGGTGCTCCTGTTTATGCCCATGCTACCCAGCTTGGCGATACGCCGCGTCTTGATAAGTTGATTGGACCAGTCAAGGTTTTGCTGGATGCTTTCGCCAAAGGCGAACTCAGTGCTGTGTATCTGTGTTACACGCGCTTCATCAATACCATGCGCCAAGAGCCAGTGGTTGAGTGCTTGTTGCCACTGGAGCGTGCGGATATTGAAAGAGAAGACGAACCAGCACATCTTCCTGAGCATGATGCGCATGAAGAGGGCTCGCAGCCATCGGCCTATACGGGCAAGCGTGACTATATTTACGAACCAGATCCACAATCTGTGATTGATGATTTGCTGGTACGTTATGTAGAGTCACTCGTGTTCCAGGCCGTGGCAGAAAATATGGCTTCTGAACAGTCTGCACGAACTGTAGCTATGAAGGCGGCCAGTGACAATGCCAAGAGCGTGATTGATGAGTTCAAACTGCTCTATAACAAAACCCGACAGGCCTCGATTACGACAGAGCTTTCTGAAATTGTGGCTGGTGCTGCTGCAGTGTGATGGGTGTGCAGCGTTGTGGCCTTGTCCGTGAAGTGTGTATAGCGTGCACAGGTATAAAAAAACAGTGAACACAAACGGTACAAGGTGTACATCAGGATTAATTCAAAGATGGATTGGAGTTGAAAAATGACAGCAACCGCAACCCGTGCGCAGGGCAAAATCGTACAGTGCATTGGCGCAGTGGTCGACGTGGAGTTTTCCCGCGATGAGATGCCAAAAATTTATGACGCACTCAAGATGGAAGGTTCAGACCTGACGCTTGAAGTGCAGCAGCAGCTTGGTGGTGGCATTGCGCGCACCATTGCTCTGGGTTCGTCTGACGGTCTGCGCCGTGGCATGAGTGTGTACAACACCCATGCGCCGATTACTGTGCCCATTGGTCGCCCCACGCTGGGTCGTATCATGGACGTATTGGGACGCCCAATCGATGAGCGTGGCCCGATCGAGGATGCAGATACTGCATCTATTCACCGCAAAGCTCCTGTGTATGATGAACTAAGCCCCTCGCAAGAGCTGCTTGAAACAGGTATTAAGGTGATTGACTTGGTTTGCCCCTTTGCTAAAGGTGGTAAGGTGGGTCTGTTCGGTGGTGCCGGTGTGGGCAAGACCGTGAACATGATGGAGTTGATCAACAACATTGCCAAGGCACACAGTGGCTTGTCGGTGTTTGCTGGTGTGGGCGAGCGTACCCGTGAAGGTAACGACTTCTACCACGAAATGGCCGATTCCAAGGTTGTGGATTTGGAAAACCTCTCCAACTCCAAAGTGGCGATGGTTTATGGCCAGATGAACGAGCCGCCAGGCAACCGTTTGCGTGTAGCGCTGACAGGCTTGACCATAGCTGAATCTTTCCGTGACGAAGGCCGTGACGTGTTGTTCTTTGTGGATAACATCTACCGCTACACACTGGCTGGTACTGAAGTTTCTGCTCTGCTCGGTCGTATGCCTTCTGCCGTGGGCTACCAGCCTACACTGGCCGAAGAAATGGGTCGCCTGCAAGAGCGTATTACCTCTACCAAAGTGGGTTCGATTACATCGATTCAGGCCGTGTACGTGCCTGCCGACGACTTGACCGACCCATCTCCCGCAACCACATTTGCCCACTTGGACTCGACCGTGGTGCTGAGCCGTGATATTGCTGCTCTGGGTATTTATCCTGCGGTTGATCCGCTGGACTCTACCAGCCGCCAGTTGGACCCCTATGTGGTGGGCGATGAGCACTATACTGTAGCGCGCGCTGTGCAAAACACATTGCAGCGTTACAAAGAACTGCGCGACATTATTGCCATTTTGGGTATGGACGAGTTGGCACCTGAAGACAAGCTGATTGTGGCGCGTGCCCGTAAAATTCAGCGCTTCCTGTCGCAGCCATTCCACGTTGCCGAAGTGTTTACTGGCGCACCGGGCAAATATGTTTCGCTGGCCGAAACCATCCGCGGCTTCAAGATGATTGTGAACGGCGAATGCGACCATTTGCCAGAGCAAGCCTTCTACATGGTTGGCACCATCGACGAAGCAATTGAGAAAGCCAAGAAAGTGGCATGATGCCCATGCAGCAATGGCCTGACTGGCGTAAGTCAGCAGGCATTGTTTGCAGCTACTGAAAGGTTGATGTGAATACCCTGCAAGTCAATGTGGTTAGCGCCGAAGAGTCGATTTTTTCTGGCCGCGCCCGTTTTGTCGTTCTGCCCGGAGAAAATGGCGAGCTGGGCATTTATCCGCGCCACCTGCCCCTGATTACCCGCATTCGCCCGGGCTCGGTGCGTATCCGTATGGAAGATGGGCAGGAGGAGTTCGTTTTCGTTGCGGGTGGCATTCTTGAAGTGCAGCCTGATTGCGTAACGGTTCTGTCGGATACGGCTATTCGCGGCAAGGATTTGGACGAAGAAAAAGCCAACACTGCCAAGCGTCAGGCCGAAGAAGCACTTAGAAATGCGAAGACTGGTTTTGACGTGGCTATGGCACAGTCTGAATTGGCGGTTATGGCCGCGCAAATTGCTGCCCTGCGTAAGTTCCGCCAGAAGAAATAAGCGCTTATTGCGGTTAGTTTCTGCGCGATTAGATAAAAGCCCTGAAGTGTATGCTTCGGGGCTTTTTTTGTTTTGTATGTGGGGTACGAATGCGGGGGCAGAACGCAGAGGGCGCAGAGAGATACGCAGAGGGCGCAGAAAAATACAAAAAAATGGGTTTGATTATTGCTGTCAAGACGGTGGCGCTGGCGGTAGCACCTTTACCCTGCCATTCTTGCGCCGAGCCTGCCGCAAGTGGCCACCATTTCCGCACCGACCCTGCCTCTTGCTACCGTCATCCACGCACAGAGCCTGCCTCTTGTTACCGTCATCCACGCACCGACCCTGCCTCTTGTTACCGTCATTCCCGCGCAGGCGGGAATCCATGCCTTTGATTGTGCGCTGCTGTGGATTCCCGCCTGCGCGGGAATGACGGGGGTAAGGCTGTAAAGCGTAGAAGCGCTAAGCACAAACCAAACCCAACCCAACCCAACCCAACCCAAACCAAACCAAACCAAACCAAACCAACCCAAACCAACCAACCAACCAACCAACCAACCAACCAAAACCCATGTTGGTATTTTTTGCGTCTTTTGCGCACCCTTTGCGTCCTCTGCGTATCTGCCCCCGCATTCCAGCCCAGCAAAACCCATTTCTGGTATTTTCCTGCGCCCTCTGCGTATCTCTCTGCGCCCTCTGCGTTCTGCCCCGTACCCGATTCCGCCCCCGCATTCCTGCCAGCCCAAAAAAAACAGGGCAGGTATTGCACCCGCCCTGTTTAGTTACTGAGGCTTAATTAGGCTTAGAAAGCATACTTCACCGCCACATTGCCCGTTACACCCTTGCGCTTGCCAGCGTAGCCCTGTATGCCTGCTTCAAAGCTCAGGTTTTTGTTGCTGGCAGGGCTTACCTTGATGCCTGCATCAAGCACAGCCGTGCTGCCCTTGATTTCTGGCGCAGTAATATCCATGCTATTCACGCTGGCTTTGGCCTTGGCATCAAACTCATACTCCCACGCTGCACCCAGCTTCAAGGTGGTGCTGGTATTGAGCGGGTAGCTGTAGCGTGCGCCCAAGCGGGTGCGTTGGGAGTTGATGTCTTTGAAGGTAAAGGAATCACCCGCAATCACCACATTGCCACCTTTTTGGCGTGTCCACAGGTATTTGCCATACATATCAAGCTCGCCCGTGCCCAAAGGCAGCACATAGCCCGCGCCCAGATGTGCGCCGTAATAGGCTTTGTTCATCTTGTAGCTCACAGCGGTATCGGCAACTACGCCGCTGTAGTCGTTTTCGAGCTTACCAGCGCGAACGCTGCCTTCGGCGTAGAACTTATCGCCAAAGCTTTGCTTGGCCAGCACGCCAGCACCGTAGTAGCGGTTATCACCCTTGCCGTTTACATCGGCAACATCAACAAAGCTGTTGAAGCTGTCGTAATTGCCCCAGCCTGCTTCAAAGAAGCCGCCCAGCATCAGCTTGCCTGCACTGTTGGGCAGGTTGGCAGCAGCACCTGCAATAAGAGAGAAGCCTTTTACATCTACATGCGAGCCGCTTTCGTAGCGGCTGCTGCCGCCAGAAATGGCGCCAAAGGCATTGCTGCCAGCTTGGGCAGCGGCCGTGGCACGCTCCATGCCGGTGCCGCTTGCCATATCTGCGCCCTGGTTAACAAAAGCCAAGCCGCCGAGTCTGCCTTCAGAAAAAGACTTGGTTTGGGGGTTGATGCCTGCCTTGGTTACTGTGGCAAGCAGCTTGTTATTATCTTGCGTGCTTAATGCAAACTCGTAGAGGGTCGATACAGTTCCCATCGTTGCTACGTTATTGACCAAATTGTTGGCATCGGTAGTGAGGTCGCCGCCTGTGGTGTGAATCAGGGTAACGGTATCGCTCTTTTTAAGGGCAGGGCTTGCGCCATTTTGCACGGCTACGCCTACCTTGCTGCCAGTAATATCAGCACCGGTTGAACCACTCCAAATATTGCCTGCATTGGTCAGCGTCAGCACCGTATCACCGTTGGTAATGCTGGCAGGCAGGTAGAAGTGCAGGTATTCGAAGTTTTCGATACTGTGAACGGTAACGCCCTTGGTGCGCATTTGCAGGGTGTTGCCGGTGCGGACATTGCCACCCCCAAAGCCACCGTAAAGACCTGTGCCAAAGGTGTCATCTGTATTGAAAACGGGCGCACCGCTGATGCTGACGGTATTGTGGGTAGCGCCTGTGGCGCCC
>CAZUBE010000020.1:0-14922 GCA_964618495.1 uncultured Allobrachymonas sp.
TAGCAGTATTTCGTATATTGCGAGCGTATTACTGGCGGCTGTCTGCGCCAGCCAGCCACTGCCCGCCGCTGCAGCGCACTATGCCGCCCAAGTCTTTGCGCCCCTGCACTTGGGTAAAACCACGCGCTTGCAGCAAGGCTTGCACGGCGGCGGCTTGGTCGTAACCGTGCTCAAGCAGCAGCCAGCCGCCGTCATGCAGCCAGTGGGGGGCTTGATCAATCAGGGTGCGGATGTCGTCAAGCCCGTCAGTGCCGCTGACCAGTGCCGATAGCGGCTCGTGGCGCAGGGCGGGCAGGTGGGGGTCGTTGCTGGCGATATAGGGCGGGTTGCTGGCTATGAGGTGAAAGCGTGGCGTAGCATGGGGTGCGCTGCTTGGCGCGGTGGGCAAGGCGGCAAAAGCAGCAAACCAGTTGCCTTGGGCAAAGGTGATGGGCAGTTTGAGTTGCTGCGCGTTGTGCTGTGCTACGGCGAGTGCGCTGGGGCTGGCATCGGTGGCGTAAATGGATGCGTGTATGCCGTTGTGCTGGGTATGGTGCGCTAGCGCACAGGCAATGGCACCGCTGCCCGTGCCCATGTCGGCAAGCACAGGGTTTGCGGGCAGGGTGGGTAGCAAATCCAAAGCCCATTGCACCAGTGTTTCGGTATCGGGGCGCGGGTCGAGCACGTGCGGGTTTACCTCCAGCTGCAGGCCAAAAAACTCGCGCTGGCCTAGCAGGTAGGCTACGGGTTCGCCCGCAAGTCGGCGCTGCAGCAGTTGTTGCCAGTGCTGCTGCTGGGGAGGGGTGAGGGTTTCGGTATCGTGTGCGAGCAGCCATGCGCGGTTTTGGCTGCTTTGCTCCAGGGCGTGCAGCAGCAGCAACTGGGCATCAAGCCGCAGCAGGCCAAGGGTGGCTGCTTGTTGCAGGGCTTGGGCAATGGTGCTGTTAGCAGTGCAGTTGTTTGCTGGCATTTAGCTGACCCAGTTGGTGATGGTGACCAGTGCAATTAGCCCGCCCCATAGCAGCACGGCGCGCCATACCAGCCGTATCAGCGCGGGCAGGTGTTGGGCGTGTTGGGATATGGTGGGAGGTGGGTCGAACAAAGTTGGATCATCATCGATACCAGCATTGACTGTGTTGCTGTTGGAGCGGTTTGTGTAAGTCTGGCTGTCAAAATTGCCAGATTGATCCATAGCACCAGCAGCTACGGCCAGCACTAAAGCGTCTGCATTGCTTTGCTGGTCAGAATTTGGCGTTGCCTCGTTAATTTGCCGCCAGTTTTCAATGGCTTGTTCAAAGTTGCCGACAACGGCAAAGCTAAAGGCGCTGATGCGGGCAGGCAGCCAATCAATCCAGCTCCATGCTTTTGTGGCAGCACGTGGTGCGTGGCCAGTAGTCAGGTCTGCTGCATTGCATTGCTGTGGCCAGTGCCGTGCTACATATTCACTGCAACGATACAACACAGCGCCTGCAGGCCCTAATCCAAAAATGGCAAACAGTGCAAATGCAATCAGTACGCCAAACACATGGCGGTGGGCATTGAGAGTGCCGTGGTTGAGCGCCTGACGGATAATTTCGTGGCGTGGCAGACGGGTATTGGTGGTATTTTTCCATTGTGCAAGCAGGGTGCTGGCACGTGCCAGATCACCAGCATCAAGTGCGTTGCTGATGGCTGCCAGATTGCGGTTGAATTGTTGCAGACCCAATGTCAGGTACAGCACCATTACATGCAATAACAATGCAGGTAACCAGCCGACAAAGCGAAATAAAAAATGCAATGCTACCGTTAGCAGAGTTAATGGCAGGGCAGCTAAAGCCCAGCTTGCCCAGCCATGGGCGGAGTTGCCTGCATCAAGATAATCCAGCGCCCAATCAGACAGACGCTGTTGTGCCTGCCACGCTGGATTGGTGGTAGGCAGGGGGTAAAACTGTGCCAGTAGCAGGGCGCAAATCAGTGCGAACAAAGCCATAGAGAAAAAGCCCAGCAAAAATAGTAACTATTGCTATCTTCGCATGAAGTTAGCGCAACGTAGCATATCAGGCTGATAAAAATTGATAAAAATCACGCAAAATACCTGCTGTAATGCCCCATATGAAATAACTTTGATCTTTCCCGGCAGGATGATAGGGCATGGAAAAACATTCGTGCTGCTCTTGTGGTCGTGGTTGCCAAATGTGTTTGCAGTGGTTGGCTGGGTTCATCAAAAATGGCAGTGGCACATAAAAGATTTCGCTCACCTCTTGTGGATTTGCGAGCAGTGTTGTGTCAGCTGCCAGCAAAACCACCACGGGTGTTACGCAAAAACCTGTTCCAGTTTTATAAACGGGCAAAGTGCCCAGTACGGTGGCTGATGCTGGTGCCAGACCAACTTCTTCATGGGCTTCGCGCAGGGCTGCAGCGGTGGCGTTGGCGTCGTTGGTGTCGATTTTTCCGCCAGGAAAGGCAATTTGTCCCGGATGCACATCCAAGTAGGGCTGGCGTTGTGTTAAGAGTACCTGCAAATGCGCTGTGGCCGATCGACTTTGCACGGCTTGTAAACCAATCAGCACTGCCGCTTTACGCATAGGTTGCAAAGTAGGCGGTGGATCTTTTCGTGGTTCAGTGCTCCACGCAGGAGGCATGGTAAAGCGTTGCCTCAATGCTTCTGGCGTAAGCCGCTCTGCCGGCACAGCGGGTTGCTGTTGCAGCAGGGCAGTGGCTTCGTGCCAAACGGGCAGGGTAAAGGGGTTGATGGCTCAGGCTTTCTGGTAAGTGTTTTGATGTGACGCATAAAAAAAACCGCTTCAGCCCTAAAGCATAAAGCGGTTTTAACTGGCTAACATGCCTTGGCAGTGATTTATGCCTCGGTGTTGGCTGCTGCAGCTTCCTTGTTGCGGAAGACGAGCTTTTCTTTGATACGTGCAGACTTGCCGCTGCGGCTACGCAGGTAGTACAGCTTGGCACGGCGCACGTCACCGCGGCGCTTGACTTCGATGCCAGCAATCAGCGGGCTGTAGCTTTGGAAAGTACGCTCTACGCCTTCGCCGTTGGAGATTTTACGCACGGTAAAAGCACTGTTGATGCCACGATTGCGCTTGGCAATAACAACACCTTCGTATGCTTGCAGACGCTTGCGTGCACCTTCAACCACTTTGACGCTAACGATAACAGTGTCACCAGGTGCAAAGTTGGGGATTGTTTTACCCAGGCGGGCAATTTCTTCTTGTTCCAGTGTCTGGATCAGATTCATGATTTTTCCTGTTTGCTTTTCGATCGTATTCAAGCTGCACTAAAGACCCCTACACACGGTAACCACCACGGCTACAGGCTGCTGCTGGTCGGGCAAGCGTTTGGGCATTGAGCCATGGGCGTTTGCATCTGAATATGACCCAGCGGGGCGGCTAACAGAGGATCGAACTGCGCATTCTAGCAGAATAATTGCGATTGCAATATGGAAAGTAGTACAAAGTCAGTTGCTTTGGTGTGTATGGCTATAGCTTGGTGGCTAAAGTTTGGCTGCAGGTATGTTTTCCCAACCTGCCAGATGTTGCAGACTGATTTGCCCTAGAGCTGCGATCCAATCGGGTGCGTCGTTCAGGCAGGGGATATAGTGAAAAGATTTGCCACCAGCGGTGATAAAGACCTGTTGCGCCTGCTGGCTGATTTCTTCCAGCGTTTCAAGGCAATCGCAGACAAAGCCTGGGCAGACTACGTCCACACTGTCTATTCCTTCGCGGGCAAGTTGCTGCAAAGTGGTTGTCGTATATGGCTGCAGCCACTGTGCGTGACCAAAACGTGATTGAAAAGTCAACAGATATTGCTGCTGATCCAGCCCTAGCGCTTGTGCCAGCAGCTGCGCTGTGGTGTGGCATTGGGCGGCATAGGGGTCGCCCTTTTGCCGCGTGCGCTCAGGTGTACCGTGAAAGCTCATGAGCAGCTTGCTGCTGCGTCCATGTTCACGCCAGTGTTGCTGAATGCTTTTTGCCAATACCTGTATGTACAGGGGGTGGTCGTGGTAACTTTTGACAAAACGCAATTCGGGCAAGTTGCGGCAGCTTTTGCCCCATGCAAAAACGCTGTCAAAAACGCTGGCAGTAGTTGTGCATGAGTATTGTGGGTAAGCGGGCAGAATCAGTATGCGCTGAAAGCCTTGCGCGCGCAATTGTTCAATGGTTTGGGTAATGGCGGGCTGGCCGTAGCGCATAGCGGCCCTGACCTGTACGATATGGCCGTGGTAGCCCAGCCAGCCTTGCAGCAGTTTGGCCTGTTTTTCTGTCCAGACATGTAGCGGAGAACCTTCATCGGTCCAGATATGTGCGTATTTTTGGGCTGATTTTGCAGGGCGCGTGCGTAGCACAATGCCGTGAAGCACTGGCCACCAGAGTATTCGTGGCAGATCTATGACTCGCCGATCGCATAGAAATTCAGCCAGAAAACGGCGCACTGAATTGCTTGTAGGCGCATCTGGTGAACCCAGATTGCACCAGATGATGGCAGTGTGTTTATCTCTGGCAGATGTTGGTTGGGCGGGTTCGGGAATAAAGGGCATATCTGTCTCAAAGCATGCGAAGGGCAGAAGATAACAAAAAAACGGGCGTGTATTTTTTATCAGGCCATTGTCAGGTCACTGCCATGAGGCATCTTGTCACAATACACACGAATAATAGAGATGATTTTTTATCGAGCAAATCAATCAATCGTTTGATTTATGGTTTAATACGAACCTGCTTTTGCCTGATTGCAGCGTAGGCTGTAGTGCCAATCACAGGCAAGGTTATTCTTTTCATCCCTTATTCCTTGGGTCTTGGCAATGCAACAGCTTGCCAAGCTCTATTTTTGTCGCCTCGAAAGATGCTGCTATGACTATGAACCGTTTTTCGCTTTCACCTACCAAAAGACGCTCTGCGCCCTTGATGGCTGCTGTTTTAACACTGGCGCTCAGCGCCTGCGGGGACAAGCAGCCTCAAGGTGCTGCAGGTGCACCTCCTGCGCCCGAAGTAGGGGTGGCAACGGTGGATTTGGGTACTGTAGGCTTGGGAACGGAGCTGCCGGGTCGACTGGAAGCTTCACGTGTAGCCGAAGTGCGTGCCCGTGCAGCGGGTATTTTGCTCAAACGCCATTTCCGCGAAGGCAGTGAAGTAAAAGCCGGGCAAACGTTGTTTACGATTGATCCTGCCCCCTATCGCACTACGCTTGCCAGTGCACAGGCTAATCTGGCGCAGGCCAGCGGCTTGTTGCAGCGTTACAAGCCGCTGCTGGAGAGTGGAGCGATCAGCAAGCAGGAGTATGACAATGCTCTGGCAGCTGAAAAAGTTGCACGCGCACAAGTTGAGGCAGCCAGCATCAATCTGGGCTACACCACGGTAACTGCGCCTATTTCTGGCCGTATCGGGCGCGAACTTGCGACGGAAGGCGCCTTGGTGGGGCAGGGACAAGCAACACATTTGGCCACTATTCAGCAAACGCATCCGCTGTATGTCAATCTGACCCAGTCCGCCAATGAGGTGATGCAGCTGCAGCAAGCGATCAAAGCGGGCACATTAAAGAGTGCTGGTGATGGGGACGGGGTGCGTGTAGAGGTGGTGCTTGAAAACGGCCAAGTGTATGAGCACAGTGGCCGTTTGCTGTTTACCGATTTGACGGTTGATCCTGGCACGGGCCAGGTGTCTTTGCGTGCCGAGCTGCCCAATCCTGATCATTTGTTGCTGCCGGGCATGTATGTGCGTGTACGCCTTGAGCAAGCTCAGGTAGAAAACGCAGTGCTTGTGCCGCAGCAGGCCGTAACACGTGGTGCCCACGGTGATACGGTGATGGTGGTAGCGGCCGATGGTACGTTTGCTCCTCGCATGGTCAAGATTAGCCAAGCTCAGGGCAATAACTGGGTGGTGGTTGATGGCTTGAAGAATGGTGAGCAGGTGATGGTTGATGGCTTTATGAAGCTGCGCCCGGGCATGACCAAGGTGAAGGCTGTGCCTTTCAAGGCGGCTGGAGCGGCTGCAGGTGCGGCTTCTTCTGCTGCTGAAAGCGCCAGTGCGCCAGCTTCGGCCAGTGCTGCTGTGGCCTCGGCGGCGGTGGCTGCATCTGCTACGCCTGCTGCGTCGGCCGCTTCTGCGCCAGCAAGCAAATAAACGGGGAGAGTTAAAACATGTCAAAGTTTTTTATTCACCGACCTATTTTTGCTTGGGTGATTGCGATTTTCGTCATTCTTGCAGGTCTTGTTTCTATCACGATGCTGCCTGTGTCGCAGTATCCGTTGGTGGCTCCTCCGACTATTCACGTCACCAGCATGTACCCTGGTGCTGATGCCAAAACGATTGACGAGACAGTCAATTCGCTCATTGAGCGCGAGATGAACGGTCTTGATGGCTTGATGTATATGGACTCCAAGGCCATGGCTATTGGTATGGGCGAACTCTCCATTACGTTCCAGCCCGGTACCGATGCCGATATGGCGCAGGTGGATGTGCAAAACCGCCTCGCGCGAGCAGAGCCGCGCTTGCCTGCAGTGGTCAAGCAAATTGGTGTGCAGGTGGATAAGGCACAGTCGAGCTTTTTGGCGATTGTGGCTTTTCACAGTAAAAATCCAGCGGTTTCGCCTGATGATGTGGCCGATTACGTCAAGCGCAATATTCTGCCTGAATTACAGCGTTTGCCTGGCGTAGGTAATGCCCAGCTTTTTGGTGCAGGCCGTGCTATGCGGATTTGGGTTGACCCTGCCAAACTTGAGGGCTATGGCCTGTCGATGGAGGATGTCAATAACGCGATTCGTTTGCAGAATATGCAGATTTCAGCAGGCTCTCTAGGTGCAGCGCCTGCTGTACCAGGGCAGGCTATTACAGCCACGATTAATGTGCCCGGGCAGCTAAGTACGACTGATGAATTTGGCAACATTGTGTTGCGCACCCAAAGCAATGGTTCAACGGTACGTATTCGGGATGTGGCGCAGGTGGAGTTGGGCGCAGAAAATTACTCGCTGACATCGCGCGTCAATGGCAAGCCCGGCGTAGCTTTGGGCATTCAGCTCAGCGCCAGTGGTAACGCGCTCGATACGGTAGCTGCGCTTGAAAAACGCATGGAGCAGCTTGCGCCCTTCCTGCCCAATGGGGTGGAATGGAGCAAGGTGTATGACACTTCGCAATTCGTTTCGATTTCGATTCAGAAAGTGGCTATGACGCTGGTTGAAGCCATGGCACTGGTGTTTATCGTGATGTTTATCTTTCTGCAAAACTGGCGCTATACGGTGATTCCTTCAATCGTGGTGCCAATTGCTTTGCTGGGTACGTTTGCAGTGATGCTGGCTGCGGGCATGCTGGTGAATATTTTGGCCATGTTTGCGATGGTGCTGGTCATCGGCATTGTGGTGGACGATGCCATTGTGGTGGTTGAAAACGTCGAGCGCATCATGGCCGAAGAGGGCTTGTCGCCCAAGGCAGCTACGATTAAAGCCATGGGTCAGATTTCTGGCGCAGTGGTGGGTATTACGGTGATTTTGGTGGTGGTGTTTTTGCCGCTGTCGTTCTTTACGGGCGCAACGGGCAATATTTACCGCCAGTTCTCTATCGTTATGGCCGTGTCGATTGCGTTTTCGGGCTTTTTTGCGCTCACGCTCACACCAGCCCTGTGCGCGACTATGCTCAAACCCATTCCCAAAGGGCATGCGCATGACAAGAAAACCGGTCCGCTGGGCCCTTTCTTTAATTGGTTTAACCGCCATTTCGATCGTGGCACCAAAGCATATGAAAGTGCGGTAAGCCGCATACTCAAGCGCAGCGTGTGGATGGTGGGTGTGTACGCCGTAATTATTGCTTGCGTGGGTTTGTTTTACACCAGATTGCCCACTTCTTTCATGCCGCAGGAGGATCAGGGTGTGGTAATGATCAATATGCAACTGCCCCCTGCTGCTACCAATGAGCGCTCGTTTGATGTCATCAAGCAAGTGGAAACGCATGTGCTCAAACAGCCAGAAGTTGAAAACATGATTGCCGTTCAGGGCTACAGTTTTGCGGGGCAGGGTACAAACGTAGGCTTGGCATTTGTCACACTCAAAGACTGGAAAGAACGCAGTGCACCTGGTAGCGATGCCATGTCATTGGCCGACCGCTTGACAGGTGAGTTGAGCCATATCCGCGAGGCCTTTGTGCTGGCTATAACACCGCCTGCCATTCAGGAGCTGGGTCATGCCAGTGGTTTTGCCTTCCGCCTGATTGATCGCAGTGGCCACGGTCATGAAGAGCTGCTGGCTGCGCGTGGTCAATTGCTGGCAGCGGCAGCGAAAAGCCAGGTGCTGGCTGGTGTGCGCCCCGAAGGAATTGAAGATGCGCCCCAGTGGCAAATCGATATCGACCGCGATGCGGCCAATGCACAAAATGTGTCGCTGGCAGCCATTGGCAGCACGCTATCAACAGCGCTGGGTTCTAGTTATGTCAATGATTTTCCCAATGCTGGTTATATGCAGCGCGTAACGGTGCAGGCGCAACCCGCCAGTCGCATGCAGCCAGAAGATGTGATGCGCCTGAAAGTGCCTAACAACCAGGGGCAGCTCGTGCCGCTTTCGGGCATGGTTAGCGCCAAATGGGTAACAGGCCCTATGCAGTTGCAGCGCTACAACGGCTACCCTTCCATGAACATTACAGGCATGGCAGCACCAGGCCGCAGCACGGGCGATGCTATGGCCGAGATGGAACAAATCGCCAAGCAGCTCCCCGCTGGTTTTGACTACGAATGGACAGGCATTTCGCTCGACGAGAAAAAAGCAGGCTCATCTTCCATGATGCTTTACGGCTTCTCGATTTTGGCAGTATTCCTGTGTTTGGCAGCGCTGTATGAAAGCTGGAGCATTCCGCTATCAGTCATTCTGGTTGTGCCGTTGGGCGTTTTTGGTACCTTGCTGGGCGTTGTTGCGCGTGGCATGCCTAATGATATTTACTTCCAGATTGCGCTCATTACGGTCATTGGTCTGTCAGCGAAAAATGCCATCTTGATTGTTGAGTTTGCCAAAGACCTGCAAGACCAAGGCAAAAGCGTATTTGAAGCCAGCTTGGAAGCTGCCCACTTGCGCCTGCGCCCTATTTTGATGACATCGCTGGCATTTATTCTGGGCGTAGTGCCCCTCTACATAGCAACGGGTGCAAGCTCGGCGAGCCAACGCGCAGTGGGCACTGGCGTGCTGTGGGGCATGACCATTGGTACGGTTCTATCCGTGTTTCTGGTTCCAGTGTTCTACCTGTTGGTGCGTAGCATGTTCAAGAGCAGGAAAAACGATGCAGACCATTCTGACGATGGCAGCAGCAACGACCAGCAAAACCCAGGTTGCGAAGAAAACAACAAGGAGGCAGTACTGCCATGATGACAAGCACTTTAGCTAAACCGCTGCACGCCGCGGCCAACAGCTTGCAGCAAAGCGCCAAACCGCAGCGTGCCGCAATCGCCATAGCAGCCGCAACAGCAGCGTTGCTGGCAGGCTGCACACTGGCACCCACCTACGAGCGCCCAGCCGCTCCGGTAGCTACGCAATGGCCATCGGCGCAGCCTGCAGCGCAAGCAGCCAGTGCTGCCGCACCGCAAGACGCAGCAGGCATAGCCGCTGCCGATATGCCCTGGCAGGACTTTGTGCAAGATGCACGTTTGCGCCAGCTTATTGAGCTGTCTTTGCAAAACAATCGCGACTTGCGCATAGCCGTAAAAAACATCGAACTGGCGCAGGCGCAATACCGCATCAACCGTGCCGACCTTGCCCCCACGCTCAACGCCAGCGTAAGCGGTTCGCGCACATCACCAAACCCGGCAGCCGCCGCTGGTGGCCCCAGCGTAGCCACCAGCTATGCAGCTGGCTTTGGCATCAACTCGTGGGAGCTAGACTTCTTTGGTCGCATACGCTCCATGAGCAACAGCGCCAGTGCCAAATATCTGGCTACTGAAGAAGCACGCAAGGCAGCACAAATCAGCCTGATCGGTGCTGTTTCCAGCACATGGCTGAGTTTGCAGGCCAACACCGAGCTACTGGCACTGGCGCAGCGCACGCAGCACACGCGCCAGCAATCACTGGCGCTAATCAAACAGCGCCAAGAAGTAGGCGTAGCTTCGGCGCTGGACCTGCAACAAGCCGAATCACTTGCAGCCAGCGCCAAAGTAGCAGCTAGCCAGCAGCAACGCCTGCGCGCGCAAGACATCAACGCGCTTACGCTGCTACTTGGGCAAACCGTGCCAGAACAATTGTTGCCAACTGCAACCAGCGAAGGCAAAGAAAGCAAATCTGCTGTGAAGGCAGCTGCTGTAAAAAATGGCACTGCAGATGCAGCGGCACCAGACATATTCTCGCAATTTGCACCCATTGCAGTAGGCCTGCCATCTGAAGTGCTCCTGCGTCGCCCTGACATACGCTCTGCCGAGCAGCAACTGATAGCTGCCAACGCCAACATCGGCGCGGCACGTGCGGCATTCTTCCCACGCATAGCACTTACAGGCATGTATGGCCGCGCCAGCAGCGAACTGGAAAACCTGTTTGATGGTGTAGCCGTACGCACATGGTCGTTCTTGCCACAGATCAGCCTGCCTATCTTTGACTGGGGGCGCAATATGGCCAATCTGGATGCAAGCCATGCCGGGCGAGATATCGCGGTTGCACAGTATGAAAAAGCTATTCAAAGCGCTTTCCGCGAAGTGGCAGATGCACTGGCAGGCCGCGCAACTTTGAGCGAACAAATAGCCGCACAACAAGTGCAAGCCAAGGCGGAACGTCAGCGTTACCATTTGGCAGGCCTGCGCTATCGCAATGGTATAGACAGCCATTTGAATCTGCTTGATGCGGAACGTGCCTTGTTTGGTAGTGAGCAGGCTTTGATACAGACACGCCTGATGGAGCGTCTCAATCAGGTTGAGTTGTACAAGACTTTGGGTGGTGGCTGGACGCAACCGGCACCAGAACCAGCAGCTGCTGGCAATGCAGAAACTGCAACGGCGCAATAAGCTGCATAGTACTGACTGGTAAACGCAAGATTGTTGCGATCGGCGTGTCATGCGCCGATTTTGGCCTCGGTATCTTTGGATGCCGAGGCTTTTTTTATTCGATACTAAACTACTTTTTGCCGCGCGTGCTGTTACCACGCAAAGATCGGCCAGAGCCGAAGCGCGGGGAAGCGGCAGGTGGCGCAGCAGGCCGGCTTGCAGGAGTGGCTGGGCGTGCGCCTTTGCTGCTGGTTTTTCCCTTGCCGCTGCCGCCACGGTCGGGGTTGCGGCGGCGGGTGGCCAGGGTGGCGGCTTGTGTGGCGGGTTCGTTTTCGCCGCGCTGGGTGGGGGTCATGCCTACCAGGTCCATCAAGTCGCGGATGTCGCGTTCGTGCAGATCTGCCCATTGCCCACGGCGCAGGCTGCGTGGCAGGTGCATGATGCCGTAGCGTACGCGAATCAAGCGGCTTACAGCGCGGCCTACGGCCTCGAACATGCGGCGTACTTCGCGGTTGCGCCCTTCGGAGATGGTCACACGGTACCAGCAGTTGGCGCCTTCGCCGCCGCCTTCTTCAATGCTGTCGAATTGCGCCATACCGTCTTCGAGTTTGATGCCGCTGGTTAAAAGCTGTTTTTCGTTTTCGTTGAGTGCGCCGAGTACGCGCACGGCGTATTCGCGTTGCAGGCCAAAGCGCGGGTGCATGAGCTGGTTGGCAAGCTCGCCCGAGTTGGTAAGCAGCAGCAGGCCTTCGGTATTCAAGTCAAGCCGCCCAACCGAGAGCCATTTGCCTTGTTGCAGACGTGGCAGTTTACGAAAAACGGTGGGGCGGTTTTGCGGGTCGTCGTGGGTGACTAGCTCGCCCACTGGCTTGTGGTAGGCAATGACGCGCGGGGCGGGCGGTGTGATGCGCACGCGCACAGGCTTGCCGTTGATTTTGATGCTGTCGCCGAACTGGATGCGCTGGCCCACGTGGGCGGGCTGGTTATTGACGGTGATGCGGCCTTCGGCGATGAAGCGCTCCATTTCAAGGCGCGAGCCCAAGCCCGCTTGTGCCAGCACTTTGTGCAGCTTGGGTGCGTCTGCCTGCGGGGTGAGTACGCGTTTGGCGGGTTCGCTGTTGTCTGCGTCGCCGTCGGCGTCATTTTCGGCATCGGCATCAAACTGGCCCGAGAGCAGGTCGGCAAAGATGCTGGTGGCTTTGTTGCTGACGGCGTTATTGCTTGTGTTGCTGTTTGCGATTGTTTCAGCGATTGCTTCAGCGATAGGTTCGCTGTTTGCCTCAACCGCTGGCGCTGCTGCTTTGGTGCGGGCGCGGGGCTTGGCTGCGCTGGCAGCAGTGCGTGGGGCTGTGGCACGCGGGGTTGCGGTGCGGGCGCGGGGTTTTTTGGCAGAGTCAGTGGACATGGTGTTTATTCGTTACTAGCGCCAGAGTTGCTGTCAGGGGCGACAGGCTGGCTGGGCGGGGTTTCGGGCGCATTATGCGTTGGTTCAATGGGCAATTCTTGTTGGGCAAGGAATGCTTCGGTTTCGGGTGATTCGTGCGTTTCGGGCGCGGGGTCTGCTTCGTTTTGCAGATTGAGTTGCGCGAGCAGGGCGGCGGCTTCTCCTGGGGCGGCCTGAGGCAATTGGTCGAGCGTGGCGAGCCCCAAATCGTTGAGAAATTGTTTGGTGGTTGCCAGCAGCGCGGGGCGGCCTACGGTGTCTTTATAGCCTACGGTTTCAACCCAGCCGCGCTCTTCGAGTTGTTTGATTATGAGTGAATTGACGGTTACGCCGCGTATTTCTTCAATATCGGCACGGGTTACAGGCTGGCGGTAGGCGATGATGGCCAGTGTTTCCAGCGTGGCGCGGCTGTATTTGGGCGGTTTTTCGGGGTGCAGGCGGTCGAGCCACTCGCGCAGTTCGGGGCGGCTTTGCACGCGCCAGCCTGTGGCAAGGCAGACCAGCTCAATGCCTTTGTTTTCCCATTCCAAGGCAATTTCATGCAGCAGTTGGCGGATGGTGTCTGCTTCCAGCATGTCTTCAAATAGCGCACGCATATCACGCAACGGCAGCGGCTGCGCGGCGCAGAGCAGGGCGGTTTCGAGTATGCGTTTGGCTTGCGTGGAGTTCATCAGGGCAAGAGGGCAGGTGTGGTTGAGTCAGTATGGTGCAGAAGGTGGAGCAAAAACAGGGTTGCTGTTTCAGTTGCCAGTTGCGGCATGTGTCTTGGTCGCTGGCAAGGGCAGACCCATGGCACAGATGGCTGCCTGCATATCAGCGGGCAGGCTTGCTCGGCATTGTATCTGTTGCAGGGTGATGGGGTGCTGCAATTGCAGGCTAAAGGCGTGAAGTGCTTGCCGCTGCATGCCAAACGCGGTTACGCTGCCATACAGTGCATCAGCCAGCAGGGGGTGACCCAAGTGCTGCATGTGTACGCGAATTTGGTGGGTACGGCCTGTGTGCAGCTTGCAGTGCACCCAGCAGCTTGCAGGGCTGGTGTTGCTGGTGCTGTTGCCTATCAGAGTAAAGTCGGTTTGGCTGGGCTTGCCAGCTTGGCGGGTAATGTCTACCACGGCCATACGCAAGCGGTTGCGCGGGTCGCGGCCTAGGGCGGCATCTACCCTAAGCGGCTTGTCTGCTGCGTGCTTCCAGTGTCCATGGGCTAAAGCCCAGTATTCGCGCTGCACTTGTCGGGCCGCAATTTGGGCTGTGAGTGCATCAAAGGCGCTGCGCTCACGCGCTACCACCATCAGGCCGCTGGTGTCTTTATCAAGCCTGTGCACAATGCCAGCGCGAGGCAGTGCGGCTGAGGCGGGGTAGTGGTGCAGCAAGGCATTGAGCAGTGTGCCGCTCCAGTTGCCAGGCGCAGGGTGTACGACCATGCCCACGGGTTTGTTGATGATGAGCAGGTGTGCATCTTCATACACCACATCGAGCGCAATATCTTGTGGCACAAATGCTTGCGATTGTGCTGTGGCACGCAAAACAAGCTGGTATTGGTCGCCCGCGAGCACTTTGGTGGCAGCTTTGGCGCAGATTTGCCCGTTGCGGCGCAGCAGGCCATCAGTAATCAGTTGCTGGAGGTAGCTGCGCGAAAACTCGATGAGCTGCAACGCCAAAAAACGATCCAGCCGCAGGCCGTGGTCGGAGGGGGCGGCATGTAACAGGCGCTCTTCATCTGAGGCCGATTCGGTATCATCATCCCATTGGCCTTGTTGGGGGAGTACATTAGCAGGTTGTGGACAAGAGCGTGACAAGGCGAATCTTTTCTTTTATCAAAGGCTATGAGCCTACTATATAGGTGTCTGGCTATAATCAGCCGCATCTTAGGCGAACACGAGTAAAGTACCCATGCATACACCAAATGGCGCACGTTCATTATCCAGCGTTTCTGCTTTGATCCTGGCAGGAGCATCACTTCTGCTTGCAGGCTGCGCGGATAAGATTACAGTTGATAAGCAAACAGCAGGCTGGAGCATTAACCGCATATACAGTGAAGCACGCGACGAGAGCCAGTCAGGTGGTTATGACCGTGCTGTTGAGCTGTATAACGTGCTGGAAGGCCGTGCCGCTGGCACAACACTTGCACAGCAAGCACAGCTTGAAAAAGCTTATGCCCAGTATCAAAACACCGATACCGATGATGCCAAAGCAACACTGGATCGTTTCATCCGGCTCAACCCAGGCAGCCCGGGGCTGGATTATGCTTATTACCTCAAAGGCGTTGTCAGTTTCAGCGAAAACGCTGGCTGGTTATCGGCTCTTACCAAGCAAGACTTGATTGAGCGTGACCAGAAAGCAGCCAAAGAGTCGTTTGCTGCCTTCAAGGAAGTAATCACCCGTTTCCCTGAGTCGCGCTACGCATCTGATTCGCGTCACCGCATGGTGTATATCGCCAATGCCATGTCCGAGTCGGAGCTGGCCATTGCTGATTATTACTACCGTCAGGGTGCTTATGTAGCAGCCATTAACCGTGCGCAATCGGTTGTTGCCAATTACGATGGCACGCCTTCGCAAGAGCTGGCACTGGCTGTGCT
>CAZUBE010000020.1:15022-42437 GCA_964618495.1 uncultured Allobrachymonas sp.
TTTAGCTGGCATACCTTCATGCCAGCATCAAACCACGCTGGCGCGCGCTTGGTTGATTTGCTCTATTTTTTGCAGCAAGGCAGCATGATCGGGCAGGCGCTGCATGGGTGGCAATACGGCCAGTAGCCGCCTGCCATAGCCCATTTTGAGCAGACGGCTGTCGCACACGACCAATACACCACGATCATTTTCATGCCTGATTAATCGGCCTGCGCCTTGTTTGAGTGCCACGGCAGCTTCGGGCAGATGGTAGTGGGTAAAGGGGTTTTTGCCCTGCTGCTGCAGGCGCTGGGCGTGGGCTTCTACCATGGGGTCGTTAGGTGGGGGAAAGGGCAGTTTGTCGATAATGACTTGTTGCAGCGCATCGCCTGGAATATCTACCCCTTCCCAAAACGAGGCTGATGCCACCAAAATGCAGCCAGGCAGTTTGCCGCCATCATCGCCTTGGCGAAAACGCTCGGTCAGCCGCCGTTTGGTGGATTCGCCCTGTATCAAAACTTCAATACGCTGGTCGCCAGCAAAATGTTCGCGCAGTTGCTCGCCAATGAGGCGCAGGTTGCGCAAGGTAGTGGTGAGCACCAAAGTGCGCCCGCCCAGCAAGGCGGCGGTTTCGGCGGCAAGGTGCGCGACTTGCTGTGCGTGCCTGGGGTCGCTGGGTGGCACTATATCGGCAATGTAAAGCCCTGCATTTTGTGCGTAGGCAAAGGGGCTGGCAACTTGCAGGGTGGCGGCGTGTTGCAGGCCGCAGGGCTCGGTAAACCAGCGCAGATGCGGGTCTTCGCCCAGTGTGGCCGAGGTAAATACCCATGCGCGGCGCGGCGGGGCTGCTGGTGTGTGCTCGGCTTCTTCTTGTTCGTCTTGCGGCAGGGTTGGCGCTGTGCTTTGCGCAGGGCTGCCCATGAGGGTGTGCTGCATGGTGGCAGCAATATCTAGCGGCGACTGTGCCAGCCGCAGGCTGTTGCCTACGTCCATCCAGCGCACGGTATCGGGCGGCTGGGGCTGGCTAAATAGCGTAATGCGGTCTTGCAGCGCGGTGGCACGCTCTTGCAGGCGGGCAAAATCGGGCGATAGCTCGCTGACGGTGTGCAGCGCATCATGGCTGTTGGCGATGTGCTGCTGCAAGTTTTGCAAGGCGCTTGCCCATTGCTCGGGCGCTATGCCGTCGGGCACGCTGCCTTGCCAGCGGTATTTGCCGTGTGTCAGATGCGCGGCAAGCAGGCGCAAGTCGCGTGCGGCTTGCTCGGTTTTTTGGGCTAGCGTGCTCCAGTCTTCAAGCCCGCGTGCGTGCTGCAAGCCGCAGGCAAGCAGGTCGCGGCTGTAGTCGAGCAAGTGCCCCGTGGTGAGTTGCTGTCCCAAAAATTGCACGCCAATGGCGTTGAGCTGGTGCGCTTCGTCAAAAATCACTGTGTGTACGCTGGGCAGCAGCTCGGCCATGCCCGATTCGCGTACAGCCAAATCCGCAAAAAACAGGTGGTGGTTGATAACGACTACATCTGCCGCCAGCGCTGCGCGCCGCGCTTGGTTGACGTAGCAGTTTTTAAACTCGGGGCACTGACTGCCCAAGCAGTTTTCGCGGGTGGAGGTGACCAGCGGCAGTACGGGTGAACGTTCATCCAAACCATCGAGTTCGCCCAAATCGCCGTTGTGGGTGCTTTGGGCGAATTTTTCGATTTTTGCCAGTGTGCGCAGCAACATACCGCCGTGCACATCGGGGTGCTGGCGGGCATTGGCCAAGCGTTGCAGGCACAGGTAGCTGCCGCGCCCTTTGAGCAAAGCCATGCGCAAGGGCAGGCCGAGCAACTGGCACAGATACGGCAAATCACGGGCAAAAAGCTGGTCTTGCAGGTTTTTGGTGGCGGTAGATACGGCTATGCGCTCGCCACTGAGCAGGGCAGGCACCAGATAGGCGAAGGTTTTGCCCACGCCTGTGCCCGCTTCAATAACGACTGCGCTATTGCTGGCAATGGCCTGGGTAACTGCTTGGGCCATTTGCAACTGGTCGGCGCGGGGGCGGTAACTGGTGCTTGATTGGGCAAGCAAGCCGTTTTCGCCCAACACTTGATGCATTTGTTGTAACAAACTGTCTGCGCAAATAGGCTCAGGAGCAGCAGATGCAAGCGTACTTTGCGCTTGCTCGTATGCATCAGGATTAGTGTCGGAAGCTGGCATTGAATAGCTTTAACCACGCTCTACAGGTAAGTCGGGCGTGGCACACCAGGCGCTCCAGCTGCCAGCATACATGGCAGGGCGCTTGTAGCCCGCCATCTGCAAAGACAGCAAATTGGGAATGGTGCTAACACCGCTGCCACAGTACACCACGATGGGAGCGTCTTGGTGCTTGTCTTGCAGTAGTGCCTGCCATTCTTCGCGCAAAACAGCGGGGGATTTGAAGCAGCCTTGGCTATCGAAATTATCGGTAAACGGGCGGTTGATAGCACCAGGAATATGCCCAGCTATTGGGTCAATGGGTTCAACTTCACCACGGTAGCGGGGTGCGCCGCGTGCATCAATCAGGGTCAGGCTTGCTTCTGGCAGGCTGGCTGCAATGGTTTTCGTATCAAGCAGTTCTACCAGTGGGTCGGCAAGGGCAAAGTTGCTGGGGCTGGCGCTTCTTGCTATTGCTTCAGAGCCGGTGGCGGATGCAGTGGCGTGGCCAGCAGCTTTCCATGCCTGCAGGCCGCCATCGAGCACGGCTACTGCGTCGTGTCCCAGCCATTGCAGCATCCACCACAGGCGGCCACAGTAGTTGCAGCCGTTGCGGTCATAGACCACGGCTTGCATATCGTTGGTAAAACCCCATTGGCGCAAGGTTGCCATAAAGTCTCCTCGCAGAGGCAAAGGGTGGCGGCCACCACTGGCTTTGCGCTCTGCATGCTGGCTGCTGAGGTGCTTGCTCAGGTCGGCATGAATAGCGCCTGGAATATGCGCGCGCGCGTATTGGGTTTGGCCAATTGCCGGGTTGCTCAGGTCGTAGCTGCAATCAAACACCATCAGCGGCTTGTTACTGCTTTGCAGATCAAGTAACTGGTTGACTGATATCAAAGTATTAAACATTCCAAAGTTCCAAAAATTCAGAAATGCAAAAAAGATAAAAGCGAATGACAAACTGTAGCATTCTAGTGGCACGCTTACTGTAACCTTTATATAATGAATAATTGCTTCCTGAACGAATCGAGGCAGATAATTATTCGTGCAAAATTATTTTCCCCCTTGGTTTGTGCTGCTTGCCGCCTGTACTTTTCGTACCCGCTGACTTTCGTCTGAATTCACCTACACATCATGTCGCGCCCTAAAAAAAACTCACTGCTATCCTTTAAACCCAGTATTTTTCAAGCCATGCGTGGCTACAACAAAGACAGGTTCGTAAAGGATGTAACGGCGGGGCTAACGGTAGGCGTGGTGGCTTTGCCCTTGGGCATGGCGTTTGCTATTGCCAGCGGGCTGCCGCCGCAAACGGGTATTTTTACTGCCATTATTGCTGGCTTTTTAATCGCGATGCTGGGCGGCTGCAAGGTGCAGGTTGGTGGGCCTGCTGGCGCGTTTATCGTGATTGTGTACGGCATTGTGCAGCGTTATGGCGTGAGCAATCTGATAATTGCTACGGCCATGTCGGGCGTGCTGCTGTTCCTTATGGGGGTTTTTCGGCTCGGCACGCTGGTGCGTTTTATACCCATTACCGTGGTAATTGGCTTTACCAATGGCATTGCAGTGCTTATTGGCCTATCGCAAGTCAAAGATTTTTTAGGGCTCACCATTGCCAAAATGCCTGCTGACTTTATCGGCATATTGGGTGCTTTGTACGCCAATTTGAGCAGCTTTAGCCTCTATGCTTTCGCAGTGGCAGTAGGCTCGTTGGCAGTCATTGTGCTTTGGCAGCGTTTTTCGCCTAGCCTGGGTGCGGCCAAGCTGCCCTTTAGTGGCAAGCTCAACATCATTCCTGGCTCAATCGTTGCCTTGGTTGTGGGTAGCGTAGTTGTTAAAGTATTCAACTTGCCTGTTGAAACCATTGGTAGCCGCTTTAACGGCATTCCAGCGCAATTGCCCAGCTTTACCTTGCCTGATCTGAACTGGGAAACAGCACAATTTTTGCTCCCATCGGCAATTACGCTGGCGTTGCTGGGTGCGATTGAGTCACTGCTGTGCGCGCGTGTGGCTGATGGCATGACGGGCGACCGCCATGACTCTAATCAAGAGTTGATGGCGCAAGGTGTAGCCAATATTGTTACCCCGTTTTTTGGCGGTATGCCCGCAACGGGCACTATTGCACGCACTGTAACCAATATCAAAAGCGGTGCAAGCAGCCCAGTTGCAGGCATTGTGCACTCGGCTGCCTTGTTGCTGATTGTGCTGGTTGCCGCGCCGCTGGCTGCTTCGGTGCCATTGGCAACGCTGGCAGCAGTGTTGATGTTTGTGGCATGGAATATGGGCGAATGGAGCGAGTTTGCACGCTTGCGCCACCAAACGCCTTCTTACCGCGCTACGCTGCTCGCAGTCTTTTTCCTCACCGTGGTGTTTGATTTGACTGTGGCAGTAGAAGTAGGGCTGATTGCTGCTTGTATTACTTTTATGTATCGCATTTCGGTACTATCGCGCTCCGAGAAAATTACCTCGGCTGCAACTGCTGAAGAAGGCGTGCAGTGGCAAGATGGCCAGATGCGTGTATGGCGCTTGTCTGGGGCGCTGTTTTTCGGTGCTGTAAGGCTGCTTGACGAAATTTCAGACAACCTTCCCCGTGATGTGTTGGTTATTGACTTTAAAAACGTCATTTATCTGGATGCATCAGGTGCAGATGAGGTGCTTGAGCTAGTCAATAGCTGCCGCAAGCGCTCCGTACACGTCATACTCAGCGGCTTGATTAAGCAACCACTTGACATTGCACAGCGTACTGGTTTTCTGGAGCTTGAAGGCGTGGAAGAAATGCCAGATTTGAAACGTGCTTTGGCGCGAGCCGCAGAATTGCTACAAGCCTCTGCTCCAGCTTTGCCGCTTGAGGCTGCTACAGACAACGCTTAAAGGGCTTTACGGGGCTTGGCTCAAGGTGTGCAGCTTAAAGAGGGTACAGCCTTATGCTTGGCGCCAAGCTAAAGCAAGCGATATCAATGCGCTCGTTTGGCTTATACCCGTTTGAGTAGCCACTGGATTGCTAAATCCTGCATTTTCAGACTCGGAAACACTCTAGAATCTGAGCGTTGCAGATATGTATATTCGCACATTCGCACATTCGCACATTCGCACATTCGCACATTCGCACATTCGCACATTCGCACATCTTGTTAAAGGTTGCCTGCTGTATGAACCTCTTTCGCCGTCCAGATTACGACTCTGACACTACGCTGTTTTTAAATGAACTCAAGCGCAATAACCCGAATCTGCAAGCGCAGCAGTTAGCGGGGCGTGCCTTGTTGTGGGAACCTGCACTGCCCGATGCCGCAGAGCAGCAAGCACTTGAGGCAGGCTTTAAAGAGGCTGAGGTGCCATACGCGCTATCTGGCAGCTATGCCAGCGTTTCTGTGCAATCGCCTTGTGCATCTAATGCCTGAATTGCCGCTATTGCCAGAGCCAGAACCTGCCGCTGCTGTGGCTACGCCACAAGTGGTAGATCATGTAGCCGTTGCGCGGTTGTATGGCGAGCCTTTGTTTGCTGTGCCGCAAGACTTGTATATACCGCCTGATGCGCTGGAAATTTTTCTTGAGGCCTTTGAAGGGCCACTGGACTTGCTGCTGTACCTGATACGCAAGCAAAACTTCAATATCCTTGACATCCCTATGGCTGCGCTTACGCGGCAATATCTGGCCTACGTTCACGAAATCCGCACCCGTAATCTGGAGCTTGCCGCCGAATACCTGCTAATGGCTGCCATGCTGATAGAAATCAAATCGCGCATGCTGCTGCCGCCCAAACCTGTAGCAGAAGGCGAAGAAACCGAAGACCCGCGCGCGGCGCTGGTGCGACGCTTGCAAGAGTATGAGCAAATCAAGCTCGCAGCCATGCAGTTGCAGCATGCGCCCGTGCTGGGGCGTGACTTTTTCAAGGCGCAAATCTATATTGAGCAGGCTTTGCAACCCCGCTTGCCTGATGTGTCGGTGAGTGAGCTGCAACAGGCTTGGGCTGAAATTTTACAGCGCGCCCGCTTGGTGCAAAGCCACAAAATCAGCCGCGAAGAACTCAGCGTGCGCGAGCACATGAGCTTGGTGCTCAAAACGCTGCAAGGGCGCCGCTTTTTAGAGTTTGAGCAATTATTTGATGCGAGCAAAGGTGTACCCGTGCTGGTTGTTACTTTTGTTGCGCTGCTTGAGCTGGCCAAGGAAGCGTTGGTTGAAATTACCCAAGCCGAAGCCTATGCACCCATCTATGTGCGCTTGGCGTTTCAGCCGGCCTGACTGATCTGGTAGTTGCAAAAATTTTGAAAAAATGCTTTACTCATGCGCGTGAGGATGTAGACTAATGCGCCTTTCTTTTATCACTCAACCATGACTGGAGTATGAATATGCGCAAAATCCCTGCCAAATTTGCTTCCGCCTTACTTTGCGGTCTATTGCTCTCTGGTGCTGCATCAGCCCAGCAAACCATCCGTTTTGGTTCCGATGCGACTTATCCGCCATTTGAATCCACCGCGCCCAATGGCGAAATTGTTGGTTTTGACATTGATCTGGCCAAAGCCATGTGCGAGGTGATGAAGGCCAAATGTACTTTTGCCAACCAGAACTGGGAAGGTATTATTCCTGCGTTGCAGGCCAAAAAGTATGACGTCATTGCATCGTCCATGAGTGTTACGCCCGAGCGCCAGAAGGCGGTGCTGTTTACACAGATGGTTTGGTCAACGCCCAACCTGTTTGTAGGCAAGGCTGGCACCAAGATGGAAACAACTCCTGCTGCTTTGAAGGGGGTTGATGTAGGTGTGCAGCAAGGCACTGTGCAGGACAAATACCTGACCAAACATTACACCACAGCCAAAATCAGACGTTATAAAACCGTTGAAGATGCCATAGCCGATCTGGCAACAGGCCGGGTAAAAACAGTATTTGCTGATGGCGGCGTAGTTACCAATTTGATTGATGACCCCAAAAAGGGTTACCAGTCCGTGGGTGCGCCTGTACCCAATTCGGCCGATGCCGAGGTGCTGGGTGCAGGTACGGCTTTTGCAGTACGCAAGACAGATACCAAATTGGCTGCCGATTTGAACAAGGCATTTGATACCATTCGTGCCAATGGTACCTATAAGAAGCTGGCTGCCAAGTATTTTAAATTTGAGGTGTATAACAAATAAGAGCTGTTCAGGCTCTTACTGCGCCGTGATTTAAGCACTTACCCAACTGGACGTATCTCTAACGGGATAGTCCGGTTTTTTGTGTGTGAAACTTATTAATTGAAACGAAATGCAAATACATTTTTGAAATAGGTTTTAATGACTCATTCAAGGATGTACACTGTTCAAGGCTTTATCCCATAACCATTACTGGAGTATGAATACTATGCAAATTAGCAACAAAAAAATTGCTTCCGCCTTGTTTTGCGGTCTGTTGATGGCCGGCGGAGCATCGGCTCAGCAAACCATCCGCTTTGGTACTGATGCAACCTATCCCCCATTTGAGTCAACCACACCAAGCGGAGAGATTGTTGGTTTTGACATTGATCTGGCCAAAGCCATGTGTGAGGTGATGAAGGCCAAATGCACTTTCAGCAACCAGGCATGGGATGGTATCATTCCCGGCTTGCTGGCCAAGAAATATGACGTGATTGCCTCGTCCATGAGCGTAACACCAGAGCGCCAAAAAGCGGTTCTGTTTACCAAGCGCATCTGGGCTACGCCCAATATGTTTGTTGGCAAGGTTGGCACGAAAACAGAAACATCGCCAGCTGCTCTCAAAGGCATGGATGTAGGTGTACAGCAGGCTACGATTCAGGATCGCTACCTGACCAAGCACTATAAAGATACCAATATCAAGCGTTACAAAACCATTGAGGCAGCATTCGCTGATCTGGCAACAGGTCGTTTGAAACTGGTGTTTTCTGAAGCTGGTGCGGTTATGAATCTGGTTGAGAGCAATCAGGGTAAAAGCTATCAGGTTATAGGCAAGCCTGTAACCTATGAGGCAGATACTGAGGTGTTGGGACCAGGTACTGGTTTTGCTCTCAGAAAGAGCGATACCAAACTGGCTGAAGAATTCAATAAGGCTATTGACACCATTCGTGCCAACGGTACTTACAAAAAACTGGCTGATAAATACTTCAAGTTTGACGTTACGCCAGTGAAAATAAACGGTCTGCCCTGATTGTTTTGCGCTAAGCCAGAGACATTGTTTCTGTGCTTAAAAAAGAAAAACCAGACAGCATATAAAAAGCTGTCTGGTTTTTTTGTGGCGTTTCAAAACTGCTTGTGTCAACGACGTCAGCAACGGAGGGTTATTTGACCACCCGCAAGCCGCTACCTCCTTTGGGCGGAACGGGAGGCTTATCATCGGCTTCAGGGGCTTTGTCTGCTGGTGGTGTACTACTTGTTCGTTCTACCAGTGACAAGCTACTGGCAGCAGGTTTGGTATCCTGTGGGGGGTGGCTCTGGTCAGCTATGGCGTCTGACTCCAGATAAGCGGCATCGTCAGCAAAATCACTCTCTTCAAAGACCATGCCCTGACCGTTTTCCCGCGCAAAAATGGCAGCGACATGCGTTACAGGCACTGCAATATCACGCACTCGCCCGGAAAAACGCGCTTGAAAGCGAATTTCTTCATTGCCCAGAAGCAGGCCACCAGTTGCTTCGGTACTGATGTTGAGTACGATTTCACCGTCTTTGACAAACTCGTGCGGCACAGCCACGTTTTTATCAACCCTGACCTGGATATACGGGGTCAAACCATTGTCCATCATCCACTCGTGCCAGGCACGAATCATGTATGGTTGCAAGGGGCTTAATGCTGGTGTGTTGCTAGGCATGGGAGAGCTGTGCGTGAAACGGGTGCGTAAATCGGCCGCCTGTTAGCGGCGCATGACTTTTTCAGAGGGTGTGAGCGCCTCGATATAAGCGGGGCGAGAAAAAATGCGCTCTGCGTATTTGAGCAGTGGCGAAGCGTTTTTACTCAGTTCAATCTTGTAATAGTCAAGCCGCCACAGCAACGGGGCAATGGCAACATCAAGCATTGAGAAATTGTCACCGAGCATAAATTTGTTTTTCAGGAAAACAGGTGCCAGTTGCGTTAAACGATCACGAATCTGGCTGCGCGCCTTGTCCAGCACCTTGTCGTTGGCGCGGATATTGCGGTTTTCAAGTGCTGATACATGGGTAAACAGCTCTTTTTCAAAGTTGAGCAGGAACAGGCGTACGCGGGCGCGATCAACCGGGTCGCCAGGCATCAGTTGTGGGTGCGGAAAGCGCTCGTCAATGTATTCATTGATGATGTTGGATTCGTACAGAATCAGGTCACGTTCTACCAAAATGGGCACTTGGCCATAAGGATTCATCACGCTGATGTCTTCGGGCTTGTTGTATAGGTCTACATCACGGATTTCAAAATCCATGCCTTTTTCAAACAGCACAAAGCGGCAACGATGCGAGAAAGGGCAGGTTGTGCCCGAATAAAGAACCATCATGTTGTATTGCTCCCCAAAGGTGGTTTGGCAGCAGCGCAAAAAATGCTGTGCAAGTTTTCCATTATCCACTACGTGTCAAGCCCCTGCCGTATTGTAAAAAAACCGACTTAGCTGACTACTGCTTGTTAATGCGTGAAGGTATACAGTTGTGTTTAGCTGCAAGTTTTTTGCAATATTGCCTTAATTTTTGTGTATGCTCAACGTTGTATCAACTACGCACCACAGCGTGCTCTTATAAACCGTGAGTGACCCATCGCCTGTGCCCGCTTCAGGGTACGAAGACAAGCGCAGTCTTTTGCAGAAAATCATTGAATTTATTAATCCTGGGCCTGACTCGCAAGCCGAGTTGTACAGCAGCCTGTCACATGCCGAGACACGGCACGTAATCGGGTCTGATACCCGCGTTATGCTTGAAGGGGTTATTCGCATTGCCGATATGACGGCGGGTGACGTGATGGTGCCAGCCCCGCGCATGGATTTGATTGATATAGGTTGGGACTATGCACGAATTCTCAAAGAGGTGATTACTACAGCGCACTCTCGCTTTCCTGTATACGAAGGCGCAAAAGACAATATTGTTGGTGTGCTGCTGGCCAAAGACCTGCTTAAGCTCCAGCGTGCGCCTGAACTCAATATCCGTGCCTTGCTGCGTGTGCCCGTGTTCGTGCCCGAAACCAAAGGCTTGAACGACCTGTTGCGCGATTTTCGAGCAAAGCGCAACCATCTGGCGATAGTGATTGACGAGTTCGGCCGTTTGGCAGGGCTGATCACGATTGAAGACATTCTCGAAGAGATCGTGGGCGAAATCGAAGACGAGTTTGATGACGACGAGGAAGAAGGCGATATCTACAATCTGGCCGATGGCAGCTTCCGCGTGAGTGGCGATACGCCGATTGAGCGCATCAACGAGCATTTTGAGGTGGATATTCACCCCAGCGATAGCGAAGATGAAGACGAGTTTGACACCATCGGTGGCTTGATTGCCCACGAAATGGGGCATGTGCCACGGCGCGGTGAGCACATTACGCTGTGCGGGCTAAATTTTCTGGTGATGCACACCCAAGGCGGCGCGGTGCGTTGGTTTAAGGTTACGCCAGCGGTGGCTTGTGCATAAAAGCTGATGGCAAAACGTACCGCGCCTAAAAACACAGCGCAAAAAAGCAGATTACAGGGCTGGTGCGGCTGGCTTGTGCGCGACCTTGCCACATGCCCCGTGCGCTACGCTGTACTTGCAGCGGCGGGGTTGTTGCAAGCGTGGAGCTTGGCTTGGCCTTGGGGCGGGCAGGCGTTGGGTTGGTTACAAGTGCTGGCACTGGCGGCGGCTGTAGGGGTGCTGGCCGTGCCTGATGCGTCTGGCGGTATTGCAGATGGCGCAGCACGTTTCAAAGCAGGCTTTTGGCGGGGCTGGTGTTTTGCCACAGTCTGGCTGGCAACAACGTTTTGGTGGCTGTACGTTTCTATGCACTTGTATGGCGGCTTGCCTTCGGTGCTGGCGGCGCTGGCGGTGTTACTACTTGCTGCTTTTCTGGCCTTTTACTATGCCTTGGCCTGCGGGGTTTGGCTATTGGCGCGGGCTTGGCTTGGTGCGGTTGGACAAGTGCTGCTGTTGGCGGCACTGTGGCTGCTGGCTGAATTGTGCCGCGGGGTGTTTTTTACGGGCTTTCCTTGGGGGGCGATTGGCTACGCGCATATTGATGGTGCATTGGCTGGTTTTGCGCCTTGGGTAGGCGTGTATGGCATTGGTGCCATTGCTGCCGCTTTTTCTGGCTTGCTGTATGTGGCGGGTGCTGCTTTTGTGCATGCCATGCGCCAAGGCAAGTATGCCAAGGCAGGGCAGGGCGAATATGGCAGGCGAATGGCTGATGGCTGGCGGGTAGTTGTGTCAGCGCCAATTACGGCAGTGCTGGTAATAGTGTGTGTGTGCAGTGCAGGCATTTGGCTGAAACTTGGGCAGATTCAGGCGTATGAGCAGCTACAAACTGCCTCAGCAATGCGGCTAGCCTTGCGGGTTGCTTTGTTGCAAGGCAACATCGCACAGAACGAAAAATTCATACCCAACGGCGGCGTGCAAACGGCCTTGCAGTGGTATGGCGAGCAACTGCACGGCGTGCAGACTGATTTGCAGCCTAATCTAAAAAATAGCTTGCAGCCCGATTTACTGGTGTTGCCCGAAACCGCTTTGCCCTTGCCGCCTGCCTATCTGCCCGAGGGCTATTGGGATGACTTGCTGCATCGCTTTGCCAGTGGCAGGCAAACAGCCTTGATTGGCATACCTGCTGGCAACAGGCAAGCGGGCTTTACCAATGCCATAGTGGGGCTGGTGCCAGGTGGCGCACACGCGGTGGGTAATGCACCGCTGCACGACTTGAGCTTGCCAGAATCGGCGCAACCCGCATATAGCTATGCCAAGCAGCATCTGGTGCCATTTGGTGAATTTATTCCTTCAGGGTTTACTTGGTTTGTACGCATGATGCGTATTCCGCTGGGCAACTTGCAACGTGGAGCGCTGGTGCAGCCGCGCTTACTGCTGCATGGCGAGCGCATTCAGCCCAATATCTGCTACGAAGACTTGTTTGGCGAAGAAATCGCCGCCAGCTTTGCCGACCCCGCCACCGCGCCCACCATGTTGGTTAATCTGAGCAACATTGCGTGGTTTGGTGATACTGTAGCTATAGACCAGCACCGCCATATCAGCCGCATGCGGGCGATAGAGCTGGCGCGCCCCATGCTGCGTGCCACCAATACGGGCGCAACAGCAGTCATCAGCCCAACGGGGCAGGTGCTACACGAGTTGCCCCGCTTGCAACGCGGCGTGCTTCATGCCAGCGTGCGCGGTGTAGATGGGCAGACTACCTTTTTTGCCCAATGGGCGGCGCACTGGGGCTTGTGGCCGCTGTGGGTGTTGGGTGCATTATTAACTATTGCCTGCTGCGTTCAGGCACGAAAAAACAGTCTGCAGCTTCAAGCGGCCGTATAGCAGACTACATTTCAGATAAAGACAGGCAGGGCGCAGGCAGCTTGGTGCTCTGCCCTTAAAATCACCCCTTGCAACAAGCATAACTACACATAAACACACGCTACATATACCTATCAATTAACAAGGCACCAAAAGCACCATGCTCACCTTTCAGCAAATCATCCTCACTTTGCAAAACTACTGGGCCAATCAAGGCTGCGCCCTGTTGCAACCCTACGATATGGAAGTAGGCGCGGGCACCAGCCATACTGCCACTTTTTTACGCGCCATAGGCCCCGAGCCGTGGAAAGCTGCCTATGTGCAACCCAGCCGCCGGCCTAAAGACGGGCGCTATGGCAATAACCCCAACCGCCTGCAGCACTATTACCAGTTTCAGGTCGTGCTCAAGCCTGCTCCGGCCAATATTCTTGAGCTCTATCTGGGCAGCCTTGAGGCGCTGGGTTTTGATCTGAAGAAAAATGACATCCGTTTCGTAGAAGACGACTGGGAAAACCCCACGCTGGGCGCGTGGGGGCTGGGCTGGGAGGTGTGGCTCAACGGCATGGAAGTAACCCAGTTCACCTATTTCCAACAGGTAGGCGGCATCAACTGCAAACCCGCTACAGGCGAAATCACTTACGGGCTGGAGCGATTGGCCATGTACCTTCAGGGTGTAGACAATGTTTACAACCTGCAATGGACCGATGGCCTCAGTTATGGCGATGTGTACCACCAAAACGAAGTTGAACAGAGTACCTACAACTTTGAGCACTCTGACGCCGACTTTTTGTTTACCGCCTTTGCCGCGCATGAAAAACAGGCACAGCACCTGATGGCCGAGCAATTGGCGCTACCCGCTTACGAGCAGGTGCTTAAAGCTGCACACACTTTCAATCTGCTTGATGCACGTGGGGCAATTAGTGTGACTGAGCGCGCTGCCTACATTGGCCGCATTCGAAATCTGGCGCGTGCTGTTGCACAAAGTTATTTCGAGAGCCGCGAGCGTTTGGGCTTTCCGCTTGCGCCGCGCGAGTGGGTGGCGCAAATGCCCAAAACAGAAGACAAAAAAGCTGTCTGATTGACCTTTCTTTAAAGCTGCATTTGTATTTACCAAATTTGCAGCCCGCCAATCACACACCAGCACCAAACAGGAACAGCAAGCATGACACAGCAAAACCTCCTTGTCGAACTCTTCGTAGAAGAACTCCCACCCAAAGCACTGCAAAAACTGGGCGATGCCTTTGCCAGTACTCTGGCAGCATCTCTGGTTGAGCAGGGGCTGGCTGCGCCAGACAGCGTAGTTACGCCTTACGCCAGTCCACGCCGGCTAGCAGCACACATCACCCATGTAGCAGCTAAAGCCGCCGATAAGCCCATTGCTCAAAAACTCATGCCTGTCAGCGTGGGGCTTGATACAGCTGGCAATGCCACCCCTGCATTGCTGAAAAAGCTAGCTGCTTTGGGTGCAAATGCCGAAGCTGTAGCAGAGCTAAAGCGCCACCATGATGGCAAGGCCGAAGTGTTGATGTACGAAAGCATACAAGATGGCGTAGTGCTTGATACTGGTCTGCAAAAGGCGCTGGACGAAACCATTGCCAAATTGCCCATTCCCAAGGTCATGACATATCAGCTTGAGTCTGGCTGTGAGCTGCCCGGCTGGAGCAGTGTGCAATTTGTGCGGCCTGCTCACGGGCTGCTAGCGCTGCATGGCAAAACTCTTGTGCCTGTACAGGTGCTCGGTCTTTCTGCCGGCAACAGCACACGCGGGCACCGCTTTGAGGCAACGGCTGACCCTATAACTATTGCCGATGCCGACAGTTACGCCGCCACACTGCGCGAGCAAGGTGCAGTCATTGCTTCGTTTGTCGAGCGTCGCGCTGAAATTGCGGCTCAGCTGCAGGCTGCTGCTGCACAGGTGGGCGGTGGCTGTAAACCGGTTGAAGATGATGCACTGCTTGATGAGGTAACTGCACTGGTAGAGCGCCCTCGTGTGTTGCTCTGCCAGTTTGAACCAGAGTACCTGCAAGTGCCGCAAGAGTGCCTGATTTTGACCATGAAGGCCAACCAGAAATACTTTCCGCTGCTAGATGCAGAGGGCAAACTCACCAACCGCTTTCTGGTCGTTAGCAATATTGATCCAAAAGATGCTAGCGCCGTAATTGGCGGTAACGAGCGTGTTATTCGTCCACGTTTTGCTGATGCAAAATTCTTCTTCGATCAGGATCGCAAAAAAACACTGGAAAGCCGTCTGGATGGACTGGCCAAAGTGGTTTACCACAACAAGCTGGGCACGCAGGCTGAGCGCAGCGAACGTGTGCGCTATATTGCCCATCAGATCGTGCAGCAACTCAGCATGGCGCAAATACCCTTTACTGTTGAAGCCAAAAACGAATTTGAAGTGCTCGACAGTAAAGTGCAGCAGGCTGCACGTTTAGCCAAAGCCGACTTGCTCACAGATATGGTGGGTGAGTTTCCGGAGCTGCAGGGCATTATGGGCAACTACTACGCGCGCCATGAAGGTCTGCGCGACGGCGTAGCCATTGCCATTGAAGACCACTACAAACCCCGCTTTGCAGGTGACGAGCTGCCGCGCAACCATACCGGCACCGTGCTGGCATTGGCAGACAAGCTCGAAACATTGACAGGCATGTTTGGCATAGGCAACCTGCCCACTGGCGACCGTGACCCATTTGCACTGCGTCGCCACGCGCTGGGTATCATTCGCATGCTGACTGAAAAAAATCTGCCTTTGCAACTGCCAGCTTTGCTTGATGCAGCTATAGCCGTACATAACGATGAAGGCCTGCAGCTTGAATTTTTCAACAAACTGTCCACAGGCGCTGAGTCATTTATACCGCGCCGCATGCAGGATGACACCCAGGCCAAACTGCTGGCCTTTATGACCGACCGCATAGCCATCAGTCTGCGCGAGCAAGGCTACAGCGCACAAGAAGCCGATGCTGTGCTAGCCCTGCCGTTAGGGCACTTGGGTGATATTGCCCGGCGTTTGCAGGCCGTGCGTGTCTTTGCCGCACTGCCCGAAGCTCCTGCACTGGCAGCAGCCAACAAACGCATTGGCAATATTCTGAAAAAAGCAGAAGCCGAAGGCACGGTAGATGCACACGTCAGCACAGTGCTGCTTCAGGAAGATGCCGAGCGCGCACTGCACGCTGCCATGCTGCAAGTATTGCCGCAGGCCGACAGCCACTTTGAGGCAGGCCGCTATACTGAATCGCTGCAAACACTGGCTGCGCTTCGCAGTGCTGTTGATGCATTTTTTGACTATGTACTGGTCAATGCCGAACAACTTGATTTGCGCCTGAACAGGCAGGGGCTGCTGAAAATGCTGCATCAGGCCATGAATCGTGTGGCTGATTTGTCACGCTTGGCAGCCTGATAAATACATAGCTGAACCATACCTGAAAAGCCCTATGCTCCGCTCTAAAAACGCACTCAAACTGGTCGTTATCGATCGTGATGGTACTTTGAATACCTACCGCGAGGGCTATATCAAATCGCCTGAAGAGTTTGAGGCCATACCTGGCTCACTGGAAGCCATTGCCATGCTTAACTGTGCGGGCTGGCATGTGGTAGTGGCCAGCAATCAGCCCGGGCTAGGGCGCGGGGTAATGGACATGGCTGCGCTAAACGCCATTCACACTGTTATGCACCAGCAACTGGCTGCTGCGGGTGCGCGAATAGATGCTGTCTTTTTTTGTCCGCACAGTGCCGATGATGGTTGTGATTGCCATAAGCCGCTGCCCGGTTTATTGCTGCAAATTGCCGAGCGCTACAGTGTAGAGCTTTCATCCATTCATGTAGTGGGCGATGCTTTGCGTGACACGCAAGCTGCAGCACAGGCTGGTTGCATACCGCATCTAGTATGCACAGGTGAGGGCGAGTGTTGGCGTGGCCGATCATTGGAGGGTAATTTCCCCCCGAAAACGCAGGTACATGCGGATTTGCTGGCGTTTGCACGTTTTTTGCTGGCACAGCAGGAGTCCGATTGCAATGCTGTTACATCGTCAGAGATACAGCACTATGCGCAGGCAGTTGCTATGCCATCTGGCGCGCAAGGCTGAGCAGTATTTATGCTATCCAAGCAGGCAGCAGAATATGGCCAGTTGGCACTGAACTGGGATATGCAACCTTGTCCCACGGCTTGTCAGCCTGCAGAAATGCAATTGCAGCAGACACAGACAGTCTCCGATACTGTGGTGTGCGAGGGCTTGTTGCCGCCTAATTCAGAGCATGCTGGCAGCAAGCCTGGCACTGTGGCAGTTGCTGCCATGCAGCATCCGCAAGCCAATCGCCAGATTGTGCTTGAACAGTATGCATTAGGCTATGTTTTACAACGTCGCAGCAGGCGTAGCATAGGCATGCGTATCAGCCCGCAGGGGCTGCTTGTAGCAGCGCCGCCTTGGGTAGCTATTCATGAAATTGAGCAGATACTCCACACTAAAGCCCGTTGGATTTTGCGCAAACTGCATGAACAGGCAAAACTCACCTTAGCCAGCCAGCAGCAAGAGCAAATTGTTTGGCAAAGCGGTGTTTATCTACCTTGGCAAGGTGGCTTGTTGCAAGTCAGCCTTACAGGTGGGGCAGGGCAGTGCGAGGCGCTGCGCGCATCATATTTGCAGCAAAAAGCAGATGCTGCGCAATTGTTGTGCAAAACCAGCCCAGACTTGCATGCAGCAACACCTGCAAGCAGCTTGGCACAAAGCATTTTGCAAATGGATTTGCCCGAAAACATGGCAGGTGAAACGTTGCGCAACCTTGTGCGCTACTGGATGCAGCAGCAGGCTTATACGCTATTTGCAGAGCGGCTCAACCATTACGCACCGCAAATGGGCGTGCGCTGGAGCAGCTTGAAACTCAGCAATGCTGCTAGCCGTTGGGGCAGTGCCACCAGCCAAGGTGGCATACGATTGCATTGGCGGCTGGTGCAGCTTCCAATGCAGCTGCTTGATTATGTGGTGGTGCACGAACTCGCACACCTGCATGAAATGAACCACAGCCCGCGCTTTTGGGGCTGGGTAGAAAAAATCCTGCCCGACTACCGCCAGCGTCAATTCCAGATCAAACAAACCAGTCTGTCGCCTTGGTAGAAATGCATTTTTGCCTGTGCCTAAGGAAGCACTGTTTATTCTTCATGCAAGGGCAAAACTCAGAAAGTCGTCATTCCCGCGCAGGCGGAAATCCACGGCTGCGCTTCTTGTTGCAATGGATTCCCGCCTGCGCGGGAATGACGGGCGATTGCATTTTTTATACGAAACTGAAACCTCGGTTTCTGGCAGGCGCATTTCTGCAATGGACAGTTACAGCCTGCACCCGTGCCAAGTGTTGGCAGTGCAGCGATAATCACCCATCTTTTTCTTTTTGCACAAGTCTATGCTGGCTTGAGGCAATTGTGGCTTTTTTAGGGGATATGCGTGGATATAGTGTTACTGCTCAAAGCAGCCATCATGGGCATCGTAGAAGGGCTGACCGAGTTTTTGCCCATTTCGTCAACCGGGCACCTGATTCTGGCTGGTGCGCTCTTGGGCATGGACGATGCCAAGGCCAAGGTTTTTGACATTGCCATTCAAACCGGCGCAATTTTTGCAGTCATCATTGTTTATTGGTCAAAGCTGCGCGATACCTTGTTGGCACTGCCCAGCAGCCGGCAAGCACAACGCTTTACGCTCAATGTGCTGATTGCATTTACACCAGCCGTGGTGCTGGGGTTGCTGTTTGGCAAAATGATTCAAGAGCATCTGTTCATCCCAGTAGTCGTTGCCACTTCTTTTGTGCTGGGCGGCTTTATTATTTTGTGGGCTGAAAAGCGCCCTCAAAGCCAAACGCGCATTCACAGCGTTGATGATATGACAGCGCTTGACGCACTTAAATTGGGGCTCGTGCAGTGCTTGGCCATGATTCCGGGCACCAGTCGCAGCGGCTCTACCATCATTGGCGGTATGGTGTTGGGCTTGTCGCGCAAGGCAGCTACCGATTTTTCATTCTTTCTGGCCATTCCCACCCTCATTGGGGCAGGTGTTTATAGTCTGTACAAGCAACGCGCCGTGCTCTCCATGGCTGATGCACCGTTGTTTGGTGTAGGGCTGTTGTTCTCATTTATCAGTGCCTGGATTTGTGTGCGCTGGTTGCTGCGCTATATTGCCAATCACAGCTTTGTATTGTTTGCCTGGTACCGCATAGCATTTGGCATCATCGTGCTTGCTACAGCATGGACTGGCCTGGTGACATGGGCAGCATGAGCCAGCCACAAGCTCCAAAACCCATTAGCAGCTACCGTCCATACTGGGCAAAGCGGTTTGGCACAGCCCCATTCTTGCCCACCAGCCGCGCAGAAATGGAAGCACTCGGCTGGGACTCGTGCGACGTCATCCTCGTCACGGGCGATGCCTACATCGACCACCCCAGCTTTGGCATGTCCGTAATTGGTCGCGTACTCGAAGCGCAGGGTTTTCGCGTAGGCATCATCGCCCAGCCTGACTGGCACAGCGCCGAAGGCTTCAAAGTGCTGGGCAGACCCAACCTGTTCTGGGGCGTAACAGCGGGCAATATGGACAGCATGATTAACCGCTACACGGCAGACCGCAAAATCCGCAGTGACGATGCCTACACCCCAGGCAACGTAGCAGGTCGCCGCCCCGACCGTGCCGCCACCGTTTACTGCCAACGCTGCCGCGAAGCATTTAAAGACGTGCCCATACTGCTAGGTGGCATGGAAGGCAGCCTGCGCCGCATTGCCCACTATGATTACTGGAGCGATAAAGTACGCAGATCCATCGTGGTCGACAGCAAATGCGATCTGCTTCTTTACGGCAATGCTGAACGCGCCCTCATTGAAATAGCCCACCGCATAGCTCGGCGCGAGCCTGTAGCCAATATTACCGACGTGCGTGGTACGGCCTTTGTTCGCCGCAGTTCTGAAGCAGGCTGGCTTGAAATTGATTCCACAGAAGTAGACCGCCCGGGGCGCATTGACGCATACACCAGCCCCTATCAAACCACAGCCGAAGCGGCTGCCAGCCACGGCACATACTGCAATCAAGCACAGGCCGGCAACAAGCCAGCCGAGCAAATCATCACATTCATAGGCAAAGCAGCTGCACAACCCACCGCAGCGCCAACCAGCACAGCACCCAGAGCCGAGCGCCACACAACCGTTATCCGCCTTCCCAGTTACGAACAAGTCAAATCCGACCCCGTGCTCTATGCCCACGCCAGTCGCATCCTGCACCTTGAAACCAACCCTGGCAACGCCCGCGCACTGGTACAAGCCCACGGCGAAGGCAGCACCGCGCGTGACGTATGGATTAACCCGCCCCCCATTCCCTTGAGCAGTGCCGAGCTAGACTGGGTATTTAACCTGCCCTACGCCCGCAGTCCACACCCAGGCTGTGCCGACGCACAAGGCCGCCACGATGGCGTAACTAAAATTCCTGCATGGGAGATGATTCGCTTTAGCGTAAACATCATGCGCGGCTGCTTTGGCGGTTGTTCTTTCTGTAGCATTACCGAGCACGAAGGGCGCATCATACAAAGCCGTAGCGAAGACTCCATCATCCGCGAAGTCGAAGAAATGCGCGATCGTGTAGCAGGCTTTACCGGCGTGGTCAGTGATTTGGGCGGGCCTACGGCAAACATGTACCGGCTGGGCTGCAAAAGCCTGCAAATACAGGCAGCCTGCCGCAAACCCAGCTGTGTTTACCCTGACGTTTGTCAAAACCTCAACACCAACCACGAACACCTTATCAAGATTTATCGCCGTGCCCGAAACTTGCCCGGTATCAAAAAGGTGCTTATTGGTTCTGGCGTACGATACGATTTAGCTGTTCATTCACCCGAATACGTCAAGGAACTGGTACAACACCATGTAGGCGGCTACCTCAAAATAGCCCCAGAGCACACTGAAGCTGGCCCCCTGTCAAAAATGATGAAACCCGGTATGGGCAGCTACGACCGCTTCAAACAAATGTTTGACCAATACAACGCCGAAGCAGGAAAAAAACAATTCCTCATTCCCTACTTCATCGCAGCCCACCCCGGTACCAGCGACGAAGACATGATGAACCTTGCACTCTGGCTCAAACGCAACGGCTTTCGCGCCGATCAGGTGCAAACCTTCTACCCATCGCCCATGTCCAATGCCACGGCCATGTACTACAGTGGCCTTAACACGCTCAAGGGCATACACCGCGATGATCGTGCCGAAAAAGTTGATATTGTCAAAGGCGAGCGCCGTCGTCGTCTGCACAAAGCTTTTTTACGCTACCACGACCCCAACAACTGGCCGCTTTTGCGTGAAGCACTTAAAAAAATGGGGCGTGGCGACCTGATAGGCAACGGCAAGCAACACCTTGTCCCTACCTGGCAACCTGTGGCAGACGGTAGCTACCAAAGCCCGCGCCGCAGTAATTCAACGCCATTGCGGGCAGGGCAGTCTGGTATCAACAAAGGCAAACAAAGAAAATAGCAAGTCTGCAATGTTGCCATTTGGCACAACATTGAAATAACACTTGCAGCCCCCATAATGAACAATTGCCTACAGTTTCTTTTCTGGAAAAAAATACATGTCTGACTTTAGCTATTTTCCCGCCGACCCAGTGGAACTACCCATGTTGCCTTTGCGCGACGTAGTGGTGTTTCCGCATATGGTGATACCGCTTTTTGTTGGCCGTCAAAAAAGTATTCAGGCGCTTGAGTCGGCTATGGAAGCAGGCCGCAGCATCATGTTGGTGGCACAAAAAAGTGCCACGCAAGACTCTCCTACCGTCGATGATATGTTCGGCACAGGCTGCATTGCGTCTATTTTGCAATTGCTCAAGTTGCCAGACAACACAGTCAAGGTACTGGTTGAAGGCCGTCAGCGCGCCAAAGTGCTGGCAGTTAGCGAAGGCGAACAGTATTTTTCAACTACCGTATTGCCCGTGCCATATTCAGAGGCAGAGCACAGTGCAGAGCCAACTAATGAAGCAGAAGCACTGCGCCGTGCGGTTTTGCAATCATTTGAGCAGTTTGTAAAGCTCAACCGCAAAATTCCACAAGAAATACTCACTTCTATCAACAGTATTGACAATGCTGGTCGTTTGGCCGACACCATTGCAGCGCACCTGCCACTGGATTTGCCACACAAGCAAGGCATTCTTGATGAAGTAGATGTGCAGCAAAGACTGGAATTGCTGTTTTCGCGGCTTGAGCAAGAGGTTGAAATCCTCAATGTAGACAAGCGCATCCGTGGTCGTGTTAAACGCCAGATGGAAAAAAACCAGCGCGATTTTTACCTCAATGAGCAAGTCAAAGCCATCCAGAAAGAACTGGGCGAAGGCGAAGACGGCGTAGATATTGAAGAAATAGAAAAGAAAATCAAAGCAGCCAAAATGCCCAAAGCTGCCAACGACAAGGCCTATGCAGAGCTTAAAAAGCTGCGCCTGATGTCGCCCATGTCTGCCGAAGCAGGCGTGGTGCGCAATTATCTGGAGGTTTTAACGGGCCTGCCGTGGAGCAAGAAAAGCAAAATCAAAAGCAATCTTGCCACTGCCGAAGAAGTGCTTAATGCCGACCACTACGGGCTTGAGCGCGTTAAAGACCGCATTTTGGAATACCTTGCTGTGCAGCAGCGAGTAGATAAAGTCAAAGCGCCTATTTTGTGCCTGGTGGGGCCGCCTGGTGTGGGTAAAACCTCGCTGGGGCAGTCAATCGCCAAAGCCACAGGGCGCAAATATGTGCGTATGGCTTTGGGTGGCATGCGCGATGAGGCTGAAATTCGCGGGCATCGCCGCACCTATATTGGCGCTTTGCCAGGCAAGGTGCTGCAAAATCTGGGCAAAACAGGGGTGCGCAACCCGCTGTTTTTGCTCGATGAAATCGACAAACTCGGCGCAGACTTTCGCGGCGACCCATCCAGCGCACTGCTTGAGGTGCTCGACCCCGAGCAAAACCACACCTTCAACGACCACTACGTTGAGCTGGATTTTGACTTGAGCGACGTTATGTTTGTGGCTACATCCAACTCCATGAACATACCTGCAGCACTGCTCGACCGTATGGAAGTCATACGCCTGTCGGGTTATACCGAAGAAGAAAAAGTCAATATTGCCACCCAGTATTTGTTACCCAAGCAAATCAAAAACAACGGCGTGCGTGCCGATGAGCTTGAAATCAGCGAAGCAGCCATACGCGATATCGTGCGTTACTACACACGCGAGGCGGGCGTGCGCTCGTTGGAGCGCGAGTTGTCAAAAATCTGCCGCAAAGTAATTAAAGCTGTGCAACTTAAAAAAGTGCAGGGCAAGCAGGTAGTTACGCCTGAAAACCTCAACGACTATCTGGGCGTGCAACGCTACACCTATGGCCGCGCCGAAGCCAACAATGGCGTAGGGCAAGTGGTAGGGCTGGCGTGGACCGAAGTTGGTGGCGACCTGCTCACCATCGAAGCAGCTACCATGCCAGGCAAAGGGCAAATCATCCGCACAGGCTCGCTGGGTGAAGTGATGAAAGAATCAGTAGAGGCTGCCCGCACCGTGGTTCGCAGCCGCGCAGCGCATCTGGGCATTACAGATGAAATGTTCGAAAAGCGCGACATCCACATCCACGTACCCGATGGCGCTACGCCCAAAGACGGCCCCAGCGCAGGCGCAGCCATGACTACCGCGCTCGTTTCTGCCCTCACAGGCATAGCCGTGCGCGCCGATGTAGCCATGACTGGTGAAATCACCCTGCGTGGAGAAGTCACCATCATTGGCGGCCTGAAAGAAAAACTGCTGGCGGCACTGCGCGGCGGTATCCGCAAGGTCATCATCCCGCAAGAAAACGTTAAAGACTTGCAGGAAATTCCAGACAACGTGAAAGACGGGCTGGAAATCATCCCTGTGAAGTGGATTGATGAAGTGCTGACCATTGCGCTGGAAAAACAGCCGCAACCTTTGCCAGCCAACCTTGCTGATGTCGATGCTGATGTAGCGCCACTGGCAGAAACAGTAGCCAGCACAGCAAAAACACGCACCAAACGGCAAACAATTAAACATTAAAAAGCGCAGGGCTTGAAAAATAGCCCAAACAAGTGCTACAATCTAAGGCTTCAGCGGGAATAGCTCAGTTGGTAGAGCGCAACCTTGCCAAGGTTGAGGTCGCGAGTTCGAGCCTCGTTTCCCGCTCCACTTATTGTTTTAAAGCGCACTTTCTTAGAGGTGCGCTTTAAGCACATAAGGCGCGGTAGCAAAGCGGTTATGCACCGGATTGCAAATCCGTGTAGGTCGGTTCGACTCCGGCCCGCGCCTCCAAAAAAATAAAAAAATTCAAGGGCTTACGGTAAAACGTAAGCCCTTTTTGTTTGCCTTGTTTTGGGGTAATAATGCCGTTTTCAGGAAGCGCATGATTTATTCTTTATGGTAAGACAAAAATCAGCAAGTCGCGTCATTCCCGCGTAGGCGGGAATCCATCCGCATAAGGGGCGCAGCCGTGGATTCTCTCCTACGCCAGAATAACGGGCTATTGCATTTTTATACGAAACTGCAATAAATCAGCGTTTCCTTCATGGTTTGTGATACGCACACGCATATTTGCATGGGTATTTCACGCATGTTTAAACAATTGCGTTGCACTTTGTTTTGCTGCACCCTTGCCCAATACAACACAAATAAACAGACTAAAAACAGACTAAAAAATGGCCATCAAAAAATCTGACCTTTACTCATCCCTCTGGGCTTCTTGCGATGAGCTGCGCGGCGGCATGGATGCCAGCCAGTACAAGGACTACGTCCTGTTCATGCTGTTTATCAAATACATCTCTGACAAATACGGCAACTCTGACGACTTTCTCCCGCTAGTCACCATCCCGCCTGGTGCATCATTTAGCGACATGATTGCCCTCAAGGGCAAAAGCGATATTGGCGACAAAATCAACACCCAAGTCATACAGCCCCTGATTGATGCCAACTCACGCCTTGCGCGTAGCGACTTTCCCGACTTTAACGACCCCAACAAACTCGGCGAAGGCCAAGCCATGGTTGATCGCTTGAGCAACCTGATTGGCATCTTTCAAAAGCCAGAGCTTGATTTTTCAAAAAACCGCGCCGAAAACGACGACATACTGGGCGACGCTTACGAATACCTCATGCGCCACTTCGCTTCGCAAAGCGGCAAAAGCAAGGGGCAGTTTTACACCCCTTCAGAAGTAAGCCGCATCATGGCCAAAGTCATAGGCATATCGCCAGCCAACACAATCGGGCGCACCACCGCGTATGACCCCACCTGCGGCTCTGGCTCGCTCTTGCTCAAAGTAGCTGCCGAAGCAGGGCGGCACATAGTGCTCGAAGGGCAGGAAATGGACATTACCACCGCTGGCTTGGCGCGAATGAACATGATTCTGCACGACTTTCCCACTGCCACCATTTTGCAAGGCAACACACTGGCCGCGCCCAAATTCAAAGACGGAGAAAACCTGCGCACCTACGACTATGTAGTAGCCAACCCGCCATTTTCAGACAAAAGCTGGAGCACGGGCCTCACCCCCGCCAGCGACCCCTACCAGCGTTTTACCTGGGGCGAGCCGCCACCCAAGCAGGGCGACTATGCCTACCTGCTGCACATCATCCGCTCCATGAAAAGCACAGGCAAAGCTGCCTGCATCTTGCCGCACGGCGTACTCTTTCGCGGCAATGCCGAAGCCGCCATACGCGAAAAACTGGTGCAATCGGGCATATTAAAAGGCATCATTGGCCTGCCTGCCAACCTCTTTTACGGCGTAGGCATATCGGCCTGCATACTGGTGCTAGACAAAGAAAACGCCAGCGCCCGCAAAGGCGTATTTATGATTGATGCCTCCAAGGGCTTCATCAAAGACGGCGCAAAAAACCGCCTGCGCGAGCAAGACATACACAAAATCGTAGACACCTTTGCCAAACAAACCGAGCAACCGCGCTACGCCCGCATGGTACACATAGACGAAATAGCCGACCCCAAAAACAACTACAACCTCAACCTACCGCGCTACATCGACAGCACCACCCCCGAAGACCTGCACGACATCACCGCCCACCTGCAAGGCGGCATACCCGAGCGCGACCTTGACGCACTCGCCCACTACTGGCGCGTGCTCCCCACCATACGCAGCGCCCTGTTTGCGCCCCACACCCGCGCAGGCTACGCCAGCCTGAGCCTACCCGCCGCAGAGCTAAAAAGCGCCATACTTGCCCACCCCGAATTTGCCGCCTTCAACCAGCAAGCCGCGCAAACATTTGCCCAATGGCAACAAGCCAGCACCCCGCTACTGCAAGCGTTTGACCAAGGCAGCCAGCCCAGCGCACTCATACACACCCTGTCTGAAGACCTGCTGGCACGCTTTGCCGCCACTCCCTTAATCAACGCCTACGACCTTTACCAACACCTGATGGACTACTGGGCAGCCACCATGCAAGACGACTGCCACCTCATTGCCGCCGAAGGCTGGCAAGCCGCCGCACAGCCCACCCGCATCACCGAAACCGACAAACGCGGCAAACACAAAGACAAAGGCTGGGCAGGCCAACTCATACCCAAAGAACTCATAGTGGCACGCTACTTTGCCGCCGAGCAACAAACCCTGCACACCACACAAACCGCGCTAGAAGCAGCCAGCGCCGCTTTAGCCGAGCTAGAAGAAGAACACAGCGCCGGAAGAAGGCGCACTGGCAGGCTTTGAGCGCATCAACGCCGCACAGGTAAAAGACCGCATCCGCGAAATCAAGCGCGACCCCCACAGCGCCGACCCCGACGAACTCGCCACACTCACCCAATGGCTCACCCTCAGCGAGCAGCAAACCGCCCACAAACGCACCCTGCGCGAACTAGAAACCGCGCTAGACCAAAACGCCCACCAGCAATACGCCAAACTCACCGTGCCAGACATCAAAACCATAACCATATCTGACAAATGGATGGCAACCCTAAGCAAAGCCGTGCAAAACGAACTTGAGCGCGTATCGCAAACCCTCACCAGCCGCATACGCGAACTGGCACAACGCTACGACACACCCCTGCCAGCACTGGAGCAAGAGCTGCAAACCCTCTCGGCGCGGGTAGGGGAGCACCTGCAAAACATGGGGGTGGTATGGCACTGAAGGCGGGCTATAAGCACAGCGAAGTGGGGGTGATACCTGAGGATTGGGAGGTTAAAACTCTTCTTGAACTGGCCGAAGGAAAAAAAGAACTCTTTGATGATGGCGACTGGATTGAAGCTGAGCACATCACGACTAAAGGTGTCCGTTTAATCCAGACAGGGAATATTGGCATTGGAAAATTTATCGAAAAGGATGAACGGAAATATATATACGAAGCGTCATTTTATTCTTTAAGGTGTAAAAAATTAAAACAAGGCGATTTACTTATTTGCCGTTTGGCTGAGCCTGCTGGAAGGTCTTGTGTTTTAGAGGATATAGGCGAGGAAAAAGTTGTTACATCCGTTGATGTCACAATTTTTAGACCACCTTATGAAAAGATTGATCGCACATATCTTTCTCAAGTTTTCTCAACATCAGAATGGTTTAAGTCGGTCAATGATTGCAGTGGCGGGACAACTCACAAACGCATTTCACGTGGTGCATTAGGTCGCCTCAAGGTTCAAATTCCACCACTCCCCGAACAACGCGCCATAGCCCAAGCCTTGAGCGATATGGACGCATTGCTCGGCGCACTCGAGCAGATAATTGCCAAAAAGCGCGACATCAAGCAGGCAACCATGCAGCAACTACTCACAGGCAAAACGCGCCTGCCCGGGTTTAGCGGGGCGTGGGAGGAAAAGCGGTTGGGGGATGTGGCAGATATGGCAAGTGGAGGGGTATTCCCCCCAGAAAAGGAACGGTCTTAAAGGTAGAATTTTCTAACAGCAG
>CAZUBE010000021.1:0-38449 GCA_964618495.1 uncultured Allobrachymonas sp.
TTACTCCATGATTTTCGCAACAACGCCAGCACCAACGGTACGGCCACCTTCGCGGATAGCGAAGCGCAGACCTTCTTCCATGGCGATAGGAGCAATCAGCTTGACAGTGATGCTCACGTTGTCACCAGGCATAACCATTTCCTTGCCTTCTGGCAGCTCGATAGAGCCAGTTACGTCCGTAGTACGGAAGTAGAACTGGGGACGGTAGTTGTTGAAGAATGGTGTGTGGCGACCGCCTTCATCTTTGCTCAGCACATACACTTCGGCAGTGAAGTGGGTGTGGGGCTTGATGGAGCCGGGTTTGCACAGCACTTGGCCGCGCTCAACGTCTTCACGCTTGGTGCCGCGCAGCAAAATACCGACGTTGTCACCAGCCTGACCTTGGTCGAGCAGTTTGCGGAACATTTCCACGCCAGTGCAGATGGTTTTCTGTGTGTCTTTGATACCGACGATTTCGATTTCTTCGCCGACTTTGACGATACCGCGCTCAACACGGCCAGTAACTACAGTACCACGGCCAGAGATGGAGAATACGTCTTCAACAGGCATCAGGAATGCACCGTCTACTGCACGCTCAGGTGTGGGGATGTAGCTGTCCAGAGCAGCAGCCAGTTGCATGATGGCGGCTTCGCCGATTTCACTTTGGTCGCCTTCGAGGGCGAGTTTTGCGGAACCTTTGATGATGGGGGTGTCGTCACCGGGGAAGTCGTATTTGGAGAGGAGCTCACGCACTTCCATTTCTACGAGTTCGAGCAGTTCTGCATCATCAACCATGTCGCATTTGTTCAGGAATACGATGATGTAGGGAACGCCAACCTGACGAGCCAGCAGGATGTGCTCGCGGGTTTGTGGCATGGGGCCGTCAGCAGCGGAACATACCAAGATAGCGCCGTCCATCTGCGCAGCACCAGTGATCATGTTTTTAACATAGTCAGCGTGGCCGGGGCAGTCTACGTGGGCGTAGTGGCGATTGGCGGTTTCGTATTCAACGTGTGAAGTGTTGATGGTAATGCCGCGTGCTTTTTCTTCGGGAGCAGCGTCAATTTCGTCGTATTTGCGGGCAGTACCGCCAAATTTGGCAGACAGTACAGTGGCAATGGCCGCTGTCAGGGTGGTTTTACCGTGGTCAACGTGACCAATGGTGCCTACGTTGACGTGCGGCTTGGTGCGTTCAAATTTTTCCTTGGCCATGTTTCGACTCCGAAAAAACAAATATATGAGCGATTGATAATTGCCACGGCGGCAAAAAATACTGCCAGCCATGAAGGTGGTGCCCATGGCGGGAATCGGACCCGCGACCTCTCCCTTACCAAGGGAGTGCTCTACCACTGAGCCACATGGGCATGTATTATTGAAACAGGCAGGTGGTTGATGGAGCGGGAAACGGGAATCGAACCCGTGTCATTAGCTTGGAAGGCTAAGGTTCTACCATTGAACTACTCCCGCAGGAAACTCCACTGGTTTACAGTAATGCCGCAAACCTCACCCCGACTGCATAGTGCTGTCTTGTTTCAAGCATATGGTGGAGAGGGCTGGATTCGAACCAGCGTACTCGCAAGAGGGCAGATTTACAGTCTGCTGCCATTAACCACTCGGCCACCTCTCCACATAAGCGCATTATTATGCCATGCTTTTCGATGAAAATTGAAGACTTGCTACAAAAATGCAATTTTTCTGCCAGTTTGTAGCTGCACCACTATTCTATCAAGACCCAAGGCCGCAGATCGCGCAACACATTTAATTTGCAACTTGTCTGGCATAAGCTGGCATGCTTAATCTAAAAGCCTTGGGTTCTTGAGTATTGCTGCGTTTAATGTGCGCTTTCAGCTCCCGGAACCATGAATGACACATTGGTTGTATAGGATGTAGTGTCTGCTTTGCTTGGGTCGGCATAGGGGATGCTGTGGCTTACTGACCAAGTGTTATGGCCATAGTTTGCTACTGTCAACGTGGCTTTGCCCTGCGCATCTGTCTTGACCATTTGTCGAGGCTGTGACAGGAAGTTGTCATTGATAGTGGCATTGGCTAATGGCTTGCCTTTAAACAGTACCTGCACGCTGATTTTCTCGCCTTTTTTCAGTCTGGCCGGGTTGCTTTCAGGCAGTAGCTCCAAGTCGTAACCCATCAGTTTGGGCTCTTCGCGGTTATTGGCGTATGCCACAACGTAGCGTGTGCGGAAAGCCGAAGTCTGCACTTCGCCCAGTTTGGCGGCTTCGTCTTTGGGCAGCCTGTGGTATTTACCATCTGCAGTTTTAGTGCTGAAGCCGCCGCCCATGGTTGCAGCCACTATGCCTGCATCACCAGCGTCAACACTGGCAAATTTTTGCGCGCGATTGACTTGCAGGGTTGAAGTCTGACCGTTTTTAATTGCCCGTGCTTCAAGCACGTCAGCGGGGTTGTAAGACTCGGTCTTGGATGGGTCGTGGCCCCACATGACATGGTAGTCGCCGTGAATTTTTGACATCCAGGCGCCATGTGCCTGCACCGATTGATGAATAGCGCACAGACCAATGGTGGCCAAGGTGGCGGCTTGCAAGATGGAACGCTTCATAAAAATTACTCCTTTTGTGAATAGCATAATTTGCTTAAAACATCTTATGCCGAGTGCTTTATAGCACTTCTTTCGTGAGCCGAAATAGAGTTTTTATGTGAATTTGTAGCGAAAGAGTAGTTTTACGTTTGTTAATTATATAGTTGTCGCAATTGAGCTACGAATATGAATTATTTTTTAATAACCCTTAAAAAAAGCATAGAATTCGACAAATTTTTTTAAGGAGGTTGTATGGGTTCTTATGAAAAACGGCTTCAACAATTTGCTGGCGTGAAGTTGGCAAAACTTACCAGACTCAAGCCGCTGGTATGGAGTATGGCTGTGGCTTTTTCGCCTTTGCCAGTACTGGCGCAAGGGGTTGCGTTGGATCGCGAGCTTGAGGTTACTACGGTTACCGGCACGCGCTCTCCGCTCGATCCCAATTTGCCCGCATCTACTTTTTCGATTACGAAGGAGGAGACAAACAACCAGAATATGGTCAATATGCAAAACGCGCTTGACTATGCGCCTAATATGGTGGTGCGCAAGCTCAAGATGTCAGACCGCAGTGGCGGCATTGCTACGCGCAACAGTGGCGTGGGGCAGCCTATGCGCACGCTGGTGTATGCAGATGGCATGTTGCTGAACAACTTTGGCGGCAATTCGCATGATGTGGCACGGTGGAACACTGTTACCCCTGAAGAGGTGGCACGGTACGATATTTTGTATGGGCCTTTCTCGGCTATTTATCCGGGCAACTCTATTGGTACCACGGTGGCGATTACTACACGCACGCCGCAAAAGCTTGAATTCAGTGGTCGTTTGCTGGGCTATAACTATACGCAATCGAACTTTGGCATCAAGCAAAAATTTGCTGGGCACACCGAAAACATCTATCTGGGCAACCGCTGGGGTGATTTTGCTGCCTCTATTGCGCTTGAAAATACCTATGCCAATACGCATGGAACGGGCTATAGCTATCTTGTGAGCCCAGCAACCAGTAGTGGCGCAGCAGTACCAGTAACAGGAGCAGTAGCAGACACTGACACAGCAGGCAAGCCCCGCTTCATCGCCGGCACTTCTGGTATGGAAGACAGCAGGTTGCAGGTAGCCAAAATCAAGCTCTATTACGACTTTACGCCGACATTGACTGGTGATTTGATTTACAACCGTGTCTTTAACAGCACCACATCCAACGCCAAAACTATGTTACGCGACGCCAGCGGCAACCCAGTATGGGGTGGTAAGGTTAATTACAACGGAAAGATATATGACGTTGGAGACAAGGGTACTGGCATGACTCCCCGCGAAGGCGAAGAAGACCACCAGCAAATTGGGCTGCGTTTACGCACCCGCAACAAGCAGGGCTGGAACTATTCTGTGCAGGCCAGTGATTTTCGTATGCTGAAGTCTAGCGGCTGGAACTCAGCCAGCCATTTTGGCTTAGCCAACAAAGCTGGTACGGAGACCGATGGCAAGGGTACGGGCTGGAACACATTTGAGGTGCAAGCCACCTACACACCTTCACAGGAGTTGGGACATGCCCTGTCGTTTGGCTACCACCAAAATAATTACACCTTCAAGAACAAGACCTGGAATCTGACACAGTGGCGCGGCAGTCGCTCTACCCTTGGTAGCAGCAACGAGGGTAAAACCACTGTGCAGGCGCTGTATGCACAAGACAGTTGGCGCTTCAAGCCAGGCTGGACGCTTACAGCTGGTTTGCGTGCTGAACGGTTCGAGGCTAAAGATGGTGCAGAAACTAGCGGTAGTATCACGAAGTTTTATCCTAAGCGTACTCTTAATGGTTTAAGCCCCAAACTGTCGCTGGCGCATGAAATCAATGACCAGTGGACAGTGCGTGCTTCGTATGGGCGCGGTGTGCGCTTCCCCACAGCACCTGATCTATTCAAAGGTGTGAAGGTGGGGAGCGAATTGGTGCAGCCCAACCCCAACCTCAAGGCTGAGGTGAGCGATTCCAAGGAGCTCAGCGTTATACACGAAACCGGTGCGATGAATTTCCGTGCTTCACTGTATGAAGACGATATCAAGGATGCGATTTGGAATCAGCAAGCGATAAATGCGGGCGGCACCAAAACCTCGTTTCCCACCAACGTTGACAGGGTGCGTGTCAGGGGCTTGGAATTAGCTTACACTCAAAAAGACCTGCTTACGCCAGGATTTGATCTGACGGGTAACCTGACCTTTCTCAATTCGCGCGTGATGAAAAACCAGATTGATCCCACGGTTGTAGGCAACCAGTGGGTTGGTCTGCCCAAGTTCCGTGCCAACGTGCTTGCCAGCTACCGTCGCGGTGACTGGCAAGGCTCGCTGGGCGTGCGCCACGAAGGTCAACGTCCGAGGAGTCTAGGTAATAAAGAGGTCAACCACGACACCTATGGCGGCAGCAACGCCTATACCGTGGCCGATGCACGCCTTTCGTGGAACTTTAACAAGTGGGGCAGCATGGCGTTTGGTGTCAATAACCTGACCGATACCAAATACTATGAAACACACCCCTATGCTGGCCGCACCTTCTTTGCTGAACTCAAGTTCAAATATTGATAGGTGAAACATTTGCCCCAAGCAATGCCCGAATGGGTTGGCCTTGGGGCAAATGCGATTAGGGAAGTGCTGATTTCTTCCAGTTTTGTATAAAAAACACACTCGCTTGTCATTCCCGCGAAGGCGGGGATCCATTGCAACAAAAAAGCACAGCTGCAGATTCCCGCCTTCCCGCCTTCGCGGGAATGACGGCTTTTTGAGCTCTCTTATATGAAGAATAAATCAGAGCTTCCTTAAAGCCTTGTTGCAATCAGAGCGCGTTTATTCAAACAGCTCGGCCAATGCCAGCCCGGGCTCGGGGGCGCGCATGAAGGTTTCTCCAACCAAAAAAGTATGAACGCCTGCTTCGCGCAGGCTTTGTACGTCTTGGCGGGTGCTGATGCCGCTTTCGGTGACGATGAGTTGCTCTTGCGGGATGAGGGGGAGCATTTGCAGGGTGTTTTGGATGTTTACTTCAAAGGTGCGCAGGTTGCGGTTGTTGATGCCTAGCAGGGTGTTGTTGGCATGGTTGCCGATGCTGGTTGTGAGGTGCAGGGCGCGTTCGAGTTCGGCTTGGTCGTGTACTTCGATGAGTACGGCCATGTTTAGGGCGTGGGCGGTTTGTGCCAGCTCGCGCATTTGGGTATCACTCAGGCAGGCGGCTATGAGCAGGATGCAGTCTGCGCCGACGCTGCGGGATTCGTAGATTTGCCAGACGTCAATCATGAAGTCTTTGCGCAGTACAGGCAGGGGGCAGCTGGCGCGGGCTTGTTTGAGGTAGTCGTTGCAGCCTTGAAAGTATTGTTTGTCGGTGAGGACGGATAGGCAGGCGGCGCTGGTTTTGCCGTTGCCTTCGGTGTAGCTTTGGGCGATGTCGGCGGGGATGAAGTCGGCGCGGATGAGGCCTTTGCTGGGGCTGGCTTTTTTGATTTCGGCAATGACTGCGGCTTGGCCTTGCGTTATTTTTTGGCGGATGGCACCAGCGAAGTCGCGTGTTTGTGTGCGGCTTTCTGCATCGCGCCGTATGGCTGCAAGGGGAGTTTTTTGCTGCGCTGCGGCTACTTCTTGCTGTTTGGTGGCAACGATTTTGGCAAGGATGTCGGTCATAACGGTGGCTGGCCTTTTATGGGGTGGTGCGGCTGGCGGTTGAGCTTTGCCGCACGTTGGTTTAGTGCTTTTAGGTGTTGTTTTCAAGGTGCGCTTTTAAAGCGCATGGTTTCAAGCGGCTTGTGTGGCAGCGATGAATTGCGCCAGTTTAGCTTGTGCGGCGCCGCTGTCGAGTGCCTGGCGTGCGGCTTCAAGCCCTTGGGCAATGCTGCTGCTCACGTTGGCTGCATACAGTGCGGCGGCGGCGTTGAGGAGCACGATTTCACGGGCGGGGCCTGGGTTGCCAGCGAGTACGCCTTGCAGTATGGCGCGTGATTGCTCGGGGGTTTCTACACGTAGGGCGCGGGTGCTTGCCATTTGCATGCCAAAGTCTTCGGGGTGGATTTCGTATTCGCTGATTTTCCCGTCTTTGAGTTCGCCCACCATGGTGGCTGCGCCCAGGCTGACTTCGTCTAAGCCGTCTTTGCCGTAAACCACCAATGCGTGTTCAGCGCCAAGACGTTGCAGTGCGCGTACCTGAATACCTACCAAGTCGGGGTGAAATACGCCCATAAGTATGTTGGGCGCATTGGCGGGGTTGGTGAGTGGCCCCAGAATATTGAAGACAGTACGCACCCCTAATTCTTTGCGTACAGCTGCTACGTTTTTCATGGCAGGGTGGTGGTTGGGGGCAAACATAAAGCCGATGCCGGTTTGCTCAATGCAACGGGTGATTTGCTCGGGTGCAAGGTTGATATTTGCGCCAAGGGCTTCAATCACGTCGGCGCTGCCGCTTTTGCTGCTGACGCTACGCCCGCCGTGTTTGCTAACTTTTGCGCCTGCAGCAGCCACGATGAACATGCTGCAGGTAGAGATGTTAAAGGTGTGAGTGCCGTCGCCACCAGTGCCTACGATATCGACCAGATGCTGCCTGTCTGCGACTTGCACTTTGGTGGCAAATTCACGCATGACTTGCGCGGCAGCGGTGATTTCGCCGATGGTTTCTTTCTTGACACGCAGCCCTGTAGTAATGGCTGCAAGCATGACGGGGGAGAGCTCACCGCGCATGATTTGGCGCATAAGGTGGAGCATTTCGTCATGAAATATCTCGCGGTGCTCGATGGTGCGTTGCAGTGCTTCTTGGGGGGTGATTTGGATGGGGTGGGACATGGTTTTCTGACTTGGGGTGGGTGGAGAAAATACGGGTACGAACGCAAAGTGCGCAAAAACTACGCAAAAGTTGCAGAAAAATACCAAAGTCAATTGCTAAAGATTTGTTGTATTGCTTTTGCGACTTTTGCGCAATTTTTGCGTCTTCTGCGTTCCTGTCTTATTGGTGCCCAAGTAGTCAGGCAAAAAACGTACGCACGGCGGCTACTGTGTAGTCGATATCGGCTTCGTTGATGTGCAGGTGCGTGACAAAGCGCAAGCCCAGCAGCCCTGTGGCTAACACGTTGTGCTTTTCCAGATGCGCCAGTAAATCAGCGCTACGGCCATTGGCGACATCAACAAATACGATGTTTGTTTGTGCCGAGCGTAGCGTGATGCCTTTAATGTTTGCCAGGCCTGCTGCCAGCCGTGCGGCCATGGCGTGGTCGTGTGCCAGACGCGGCACGTTGTGCTCAAGTGCGTATATGGCTGCTGCTGCCAGCATGCCTACTTGCCGCATGCCGCCACCCGCCACTTTGCGCCAGCGCAAGGCTTGTGCAATAAAGTCGCGTGAGCCGCAAAGCACCGAGCCGATGGGTGCTCCCAGCCCTTTGCTCAGGCAGATAGATACGCTGTCAAAGTAGCTGGCGATGTGGCGTGTGGCGCTGTAGGGGTCGGAACCCGCTTCTGGCGTGGCTACGGCAGCGTTGAACAGGCGCGCGCCGTCCAGGTGGGTAGCCAGCCCGTGTTGGCGCGCTAGTGCGGTGGCGTCTTGCAGGTATTGCAAGGGCATGGCAAAGCCGTTCCAGGTGTTTTCAAGGCAGAGCAAGCGGGTGCGGGCGAAGTGGCAGTCATCGGGTTTGATGGCGGCTTGAATATCGGCGAGCGCCATTTGCCCTTGGGCGTTTTGTGTGAGTGGTTGCGGCTGTATACCGCCGAGTACGGCGGCTCCCCCGCCTTCGTAGCGGTAGGTGTGTGCGAGTTGCCCTACGATGTATTCATCGCCACGCCCGCAGTGTGTGAGCAGGGCGCACAGATTGCTTTGCGTGCCACTGGGCATGAATAGTGCTGCTTCTTTGCCAGTGATGGCGGCAATGCGCTCTTGCAGTGCATTGACGGTGGGGTCGTCGCCAAATACGTCATCGCCTACAGGTGTAGACAGCATGGCTTCGCGCATGGCTGGCGTGGGTTGGGTGACGGTGTCGCTGCGCAAATCAATGGTTTTCATGGTGGATGAACCTTTCAAAGTTCGCTGCATAGGCTGCAGTGTGTGGATTGCTGTGTGTAAAGTGGGCGTTAGCCCTGTAAAAAGTTTTTCAGCATGGCATGGCCGTGTTCGGTCAGGATGCTTTCAGGGTGAAACTGTACGCCTTCTATGGGCAAACTGGTGTGGCGTACACCCATGATTTCGCCATCATCTGTCCATGCGGTGACTTGCAGGCAGGCGGGGAGCGAGGCGCGCTCAATTGCAAGGGAGTGGTAGCGGTTGATCGTGAATTGCTGTGGCAAGCCTGCAAATACGCCTTGTTGGTCGGTAGTCATGAGGCTGGTTTTGCCGTGCATTTGGGTCTGCGCCCGCACAATGTTGCCGCCAAAAGCAGCGCCAATGGCTTGGTGCCCAAGGCATACGCCAAGTATGGGCAGCTTGCCAGCAAAGTGCTTGATGGCAGCAATGGATATGCCGGCTTCGTTGGGTGAGCACGGGCCAGGCGATATACACAGGCGCTCAAACTTGCCTTGCTGGAACAGAGCATCAAGCTCCTCAATGGCTATTTCGTCATTGCGATAAATGGCAACCTGTGCGCCCAGCTCGCCAAAATACTGCACGATGTTGTAGGTAAAGCTGTCGTAGTTGTCGATCATTAATAGTTTCATGCTTGTTCCAGGAATACGAACGCAAAAGGCGCAAAAATTACGCAAAAGGCGCAAAATAAATGCAGCGTCATAGTTTATTGACTACCCTGTGCACGGCCTTGACGACAGGGAAAGCATGGAAATTGATGAGCAAACCAAGCTTTAAATCGGAAACGCGCAAATAAGAAAGAAGCTGGGCGCGATGCACCTCGGTGATGGATTCTTGCGCTTTGAGTTCAAGCAACAGGCTGTTTTCAACAATAAAGTCAGCACGAAATGCCACGCCCAGCGATTGCCCTTTGTATCGCGCAGTAATGGGTACTTCGCGCAGATAGTGCAAACCTAGCGCATCAAGCTCTATTGCCAAAGCGGCAGCATAGGCGCTTTCCAGTAAGCCTGTACCCAATACGCGCTGCACCTCTACAGCGGCGCCGATGACAGTGCGAGAAAAATCGTTTTCAAGGTTTTGCGATTTTTGCGTAATTTTTGCGTCTTCTGCGTTCGGTATTGTGTCCGTACTCATTCCAGCCCCTCTTCCACCAATTCAGCAGCGCGAAGCAGGGCGCGGGCTTTGTGTTCGGTTTCAGCCCATTCCATCTCGGGCACGCTGTCTGCCACGATGCCTGCTGCGGCTTGCACATACAGCACGCCGTTTTTGACAATGCCTGTGCGGATGGCGATGGCTACGTCCATATCGCCCGCATAGCTGATGTAGCCACAAGCACCGCCGTAAATGCCGCGCTTGACGGGTTCGAGCTGGTCGATGACTTCCATTGCGTGTACCTTGGGCGCACCCGTAAGCGTGCCAGCAGGGAAAGTGGCTTTGAGCACATCCATTGCACCAAGCCCTGCGTTCAGAGTGCCTTGCACATTGCTAACGATGTGCATGACATGGCTGTAACGCTCAACCACAAAGGCTTCGGTGACTTTCACCGAGCCTGTTTTGGCAATGCGACCAATGTCGTTACGCGCCAAATCAATCAGCATGACGTGCTCGGCGCGTTCTTTCGGGTCATTGACAAGCTCTTGTTCGGCTGCTTTGTCCAGTTCGGGAGTGGCGCCGCGTGGGCGGGTGCCTGCCAGCGGGCGGATGGTGACAGTTTGAGTGTTGTCGGCATTGCGCTCGTGGCGTACCAGAATTTCGGGCGAAGCACCTACCACCTGAAAGTCGCCAAAATGGTAGTAATACATATAAGGCGATGGATTGAGCGAGCGCAGCGCACGGTACAGGCTCAAGGGGTGAGCGGCAAAGCGTTTTTGCAGACGCTGGCCCACTTGCACCTGCATAAAGTCGCCCTGCGCGATAAGCTCTTTGGCGTGTGCCACGGCTTTGAGGTAATCGGCCTTGTCGAAAGTGCGCTGCACGGGTTCGCTTTTGTAAACGCCAGACATGGGCGCACTGGCTGGCTCGGCCAAGCGGCTTTTAAGCGCGCGCAGGCGCTGCCTGCCACGGCTGTAGGCTTCGGGGGCTTGTGGATTGACGTACACAATCAGGTAGAGCTTGCCTGAAAGGTTGTCGATAACGGCCAATTCCTCACATTGCAGCAGCAAAATATCGGGGCAGCCCAAGTCATCAGGCGGGCAGGTGTGCTCGAGTTTTTTCTCGATATAGCGCACAGCGTCATAACCAAAGTAGCCCGCCAGCCCGCCGCAAAAGCGCGGCATACCTGGGGTGAGTGCCACTTTGAAACGCTTTTGGTATTCGGCAATAAATTCCAGCGGGTTGCCTTGCGCAGTTTCAGTGACTACGCCTTGCGTGACTACTTCGGTACGGGCATCGGCACCAAAACCACTGGCACGAAGCAGCGTGCGTGCGGGCAGACCGATAAAGCTGTAGCGGCCAAAACGCTCGCCGCCTACTACAGACTCCAGCAAGAAGCTGTGTTGCCCGCCGTATTCGGCGTAGGCCAGTTTCAGATACAGCGACAGTGGCGTTTCAAGGTCGGCAAATGCTTCCAGCATCAATGGAATGCGGTTGTAGCCTTGTTGCACGAGGCTGTTAAATTCGAGTTCGGTCATCATGGGAAAGCTCCACTTCATGTCAATGCAGGGCAGACAAAATCAACTGTTATCAAACAGCTTTGCCTGTAAATCTGCGTTTATTTAACTTTGACGTGCCCGCGAATGCCAGCGACAAGCTGGTGCGGGCTGCATACATCACACACGCATTGCGGCGGCAAGGCTAAAGAGCTTTGCGCCATATAAGCTCAGGCCCGCCAGGACCAGGCTCCTCGGCCAGAAAGGCCTGCTGTGATGCTGAAGTGGAAAAACATGGTTGGTAAGTTTAACAAAAAACGCCAGCAAAAGCGCAATAACAGATTTTTTTACTTGACAAGGGGGGAAGTGTTGAACAGAAGCGGCAAAAATTTGCTTGGCATTTGCATGACATAGGCACCTGACGCTATTTTCATTGGGATGAGATGTAATTCTTACAGATTGATGAAATATTCAGATGATTCATGATAGACTTTTAAAGTCTTATTTTTTTTAGGTTCATTCACATGACTGATGGAAAGAAAACTACCCGCTTCGGCTTGCGCAAATCCGCTTTGTTTGTGTTTGCAGTTATGACTTGTACTTTGGCACAAGCGCATGGCATCAATGTCGTTTGCAAGGGTGCAAAAGAAGTTAGCTGCAAGGGCGCTTTTTCAGATGGCAAAAGTCTGCATGGTGCTAGCGTGCGCGTTTTGACCTACAAAGATGTTGTTGTCTGGACAGGCAAGGTCGATACCAGTGGGCAAGTCGCCTTTCCGCGACCCAAAGAAAAGTTTTATGTGCAGTTTTTAGGAGCGGATAACCACATGGTTGAAGTCGACCATGCGGTTATCAAGCCGTGACAGGTAGCTGCTGGGGCAGTACGGCAATTGCTTCTAACCCCTCGGCATCATTTTGAGTTTTATTTTTAACTTATTTCACAACGCTGAAAGGAAACACTCCATGTCTCGTAAACGCTTTACTCTGGCTGCTTTGGCATTAGCTGGAAGTCTTGTTGCCAGTGTCAATGTCTATGCACACGTACCTTGGCTGGCAACGACGTTTGGAACACCCAGCATCATGTTTGGGCACAACGCTACCAATAACGAAGGGTACGAACCAAGCAAGGTTTCTGGAGTTCGCGGTGTTAAAAACGGCCAGCCTGTAACGGTTGCTGTAAAGCCGCAGAGCAACCACGTCACTGTTGAAACCAACTCTGCCAACGTTGTGGCTTTTGTGCTTGATAACGGCTACTGGGTAGAAAGCAAAGATGGCACGTGGATTAACAAGTCCAAAGCCGAAGCTGGTATCGAAATCAAAAGCAGCGGCCAGTATGTAAAACACTCTGTAGCGTACCTGAACGCCCGTGAAACCGCCAAGCCTGTAGGTTTGGATCTGGAGATTGTGCCTGCGGTGAACCCCGCTACGCTCAAGCAAGGTCAAAAACTGAGCGTGCAGGTGCTGTTGCGTGGCAAGCCTTTGGCAGGAGCCTCTATTACCAACGACTTGTTTGGTAACAACAAAAGGGTAAAAACCAATGCCCAAGGCAAAGCTGTGCTGACTATTCCTAACAGGGTATTCAATATTTTTGAAGTGGAGCACACCGAGCCACATCCTGATACGAGCAAGGCTGCTGAGCTGGGCCGCTCTTCTACGCTGACTTTTGAAGCACAGCACGTTAGTGAAGAATAAATCGCTCAAGTATGTCTGAGCCTGAAATGGTTTAGCGCTTGAAGATTTGCCCCATACGCCGATCAGCAGCCAATGCGGGTCGGCGTATTTTCTTAGGTGCATGAAGAAACTGCATAGCAATGTGATTTTCAAGCCAGAGCATGTGCTCAGTGAAGTCAAAAAAATTACTTTCTTCACAAAAAAATGCATCTCTATGAGATTATTTACCTTAAGATATAGCCTTTATTAATTGTTAACAATCAAGGAGCCGAAATGTTTTTACGTAAATCATGTGTTGCTGCGGCGTGCGGTGCGATGCTGCTTTTGTCTTCGGTTGCTTCTGCGCAGACTGCTGCAGGCACTTTGCAGTTTCAGGCCAATGGTGAGGAGTTGGCGGTAAAAGGCTTTAAAGCGCCCAAGCTGACCAAAGATGGCTGGACGCTGAAGTTCAGCAACATCTATATTGGGCTGGCAAATATCGTGGCGCACCAGTCGGCTCCTGCTTATAACGCCGAAAAAGGCGGCGATATTGCAGCCAAAGTCAAGGTAGATTTGCCTGGCCGCCCTGTGGTGGATTTGGTGAAAGGCGCTGGTAAAGATGGTTTGGTGCGCGTTGGGCAGGTAAAAGCGCCTGCAGGGCACTACAACGCTATTTCATGGAAAGTAGTTAAAGCTGAAACTGGCCCATCTGCGGGTTATGCCACGGTTTTTGTGGGCAAGGCTACCAAGGGCGGCAAAACGGTTGATTTCCAGTTGGTCAGCAACGAAGAAGCAACTTACCGCTGTGGCGAGTATGTAGGCGATGAGCGCAAAGGCTTTTTGAAAGCTGGCGGCAAGAGCAATATCGAAATGACTTTCCACCTTGATCACCTCTTTGGTAACGCCGAGCTGGGCGCTGGCGACGCGCTCAACAAGGGCGCGATTGGTTTTGAGCCATTTGCCAAAGGTGGCAAGCAGACCATCGTCCTGAAAGGCCAACATCTTGGCCACGCGGGTGAAGGCCATTGCAACGTGCAGTGGCACTAAGGAGATAGCAGATGACTGAAACACCTTTTTTGAAGGCTGTACTTGCGCCTTGCGGGCTTGCTGCTGTTGCGCTTTGCGCTGTGCTGCCCACGGCAGCGCAGGCGCATGGTGCCAAAATCGAATACAAAATAGCGCCTGCGATTGCTCTGCAAGCCATGTATGACGCGGGCGAGCCGATGACAACGGCACAGGTGACGGTGTATGCGCCCAGTGACCCGTCAAAACCCTGGCTGACAGGTAAAACCGACAAAGAAGGGCGTTTCAGCTTCGTGCCAGACCCAGCCATTGCTGGTGAGTGGGTGGTGCAGGCCAGAGAAGCGGGGCATGGCGCCATGATTCACGTTACTTTGGGCAATGACAGTGCGGCTGCACAAGATGGCGCATCTGGCGCAGCCGCTTCGGGTGCTGCGCCTGGCACGCCTGTGGCTGCTGCTTCGGTTCAGTCTGAAGCGCAAAGCCCGCTGCAACGCTGGCTGATGGGTGCATCGGTGATTTGGGGCTTTATTGGCACAGGTCTATTTTTCTCGCGCAGAAAGGCAGCTTGATTTATGCACGTTCCTGACGGTATGTTGCCCCTGCCCGTTACTTTGGCGGGGTATGCCGCGTCAGCCGCTTTGGCTGGATTTTGCATCTACAAAATCAAGCAGCGCGGCGACCCGCGTGACGATATTCCCAAAGCGGCTTTGCTTGCAGCGGCTTTTTTCTCGGCTTCGCTGATTCAAATTCCCATACCGCCAGCCAGTGTGCATTTGGTGCTGGGTGGGCTGCTGGGCGCGGTGCTGGGGTATTTTGCGTTTCCAGCCATTTTGGTGGCGCTGTTTTTTCAGGCAGTGATGTTTGGGCACGGCGGGCTGACTACGCTGGGAGTCAATGGCATTATTCTGGGCTTGCCAGCCTTGATTTCGGCTTTTGTGTTTCGCCTGTATGCCAAAACGCCCCACCCCAACAAGACGCGTACTGCTTTGTTTGGTTTTACAGCAGGTGCAGGTGCTACCGCCTTGTCAGTGGCAATTTTCACCCTGTTTTTGTTTTACACCATTCCCGCGCACCTAGATGCCTCGCTTGAGCGCTCGGCCATTATTACGCTGGGCTTGCTGCATATTCCCGTGATTGTGGTGGAAGGGTTTGTTACTGCCTTTATCGTGCTGTATTTGCAAAAGGCCAAGCCACATTTGCTGGGCAGTATGTGATGGGGGCTGCCAACGGTTGTGCCAGTAGTTGTGCTGGTGGCGGCTCGCCACTGGCGCGTTGGGATGCGCGGCTGCGCCTGCCCGCTTTGGTGCTGCTGGCATTTGCTTTTTCATCGGTAAAAGATGTGCGCGCCATAGCGCCTATGCTGCTTGTTGCAGGGGTTTTTTGGTCGCTTTCGGGCTTGCCTGTGCGTTATTTGCTGCATAGGCTGCGTTACCCTTCCATGCTGGTTTTGTTTTTTGCAGCAGCGCTTGCCTTTGGCAGTGGCAAAACGGTGCTCTACAAACTGGGCTTTGTGAGCGTTACGCGTGAAGGGCTTGACGCTGCCATGTTGGTTGCAGGGCGCTTTTATGCCATTTTGACCTTGGCTATTGCGTTTTTGAGCGTAGCGCCGCTGCTGGCGAATATTGCGGCAATGCAGGCGCTGGGGCTGCCGTTCATCATGGTGGATATGGCACTTCTGATGGTGCGTTATCTGGAGGTGCTCAAACAGGATTTGCACAATATGCATACATCCATGCGCCTGCGCGGGTTTCAAAACAAGGGCTGGTCGCTCAAAACGGTAAAAACCAGTGCCTGGCTTGCTGCCAGTTTGTTGCTGCGTAGTTATGAGCGTGCAGATGGCGTGTATAAAGCTATGCGCTTGCGTGGATACGGGCAAGAGGCGGCGACAAGGCACTATCCGCCAATTGCAGCCAACCAGTGGCTGTGTTTTGCGTTGGTGGCGGGTTTGTCGGGGCTTGTATTTTGGCTGGGGTAGTGGCCAAAGCGTGTTATTTGCTATGCTGCACAGCCTGCCCGATTAAGGGCTGATTTTTTTCTTGTTTCCTGATTCAATATTGGCACTTTCCATTATGACCAGCCCATCTTGCCCTGTACTGCATCTGGCAGACTTGTCTTTCTCTTACCCTGACGGGCACACAGTGCTGTGTCAGGTTGATTTGCGTATTGAAGCAGGTGAGCGGGTGGGGTTGGTGGGACCTAACGGGGCGGGTAAAAGCACTTTGTTTTTGTTGAGTACGGGCATTCTGGCTCCTACTACAGGGCAGGTGATGCTGCTGGGTAAACCTGTGGCAAAGGGCAGCTTCAACCCGCAGTTGGGGCTGGTTTTTCAGCATACCGATGACCAGTTGTTTTGCCCTACGGTTTGGGAAGATGTGGCTTTTGGCCTGCGCAATATGGGGCTGGATGATGCGCAGGTGGCGCAGCGTGTGGATGAGGCGCTGGCTGCCGTAGGCGCTCAGCAATTGGTGCAGCGCCAGATTCACCACCTCTCGGGCGGGGAAAAGCGCCAGGTTGCCATTGCGGGTGTGCTGGCCATGAACCCGCAGATGATTATTTACGACGAGCCCAGCGTGGGGCTGGATATGCGTAACCGCCGCCGCCTGATTCCTATCCTGAAGCAGTCAGCGCCTACGGTGCTGGTGGCTTCGCATGATTTGGAATTTTTGCTGGAAGTCTGCACCCGTGTGGTAGTGCTTGATGAGGGCGCGATAGTGGCAGATGGCTTGCCCGCAGAGATTTTGGGTAACGAAGCCCTGATGCAAGCGCATGGGCAGGAAAAACCGCATTCGCTGGTGCAAGTGGCGCACCAGCACAAGCTAGCCAAGCAATAATCCGAATCCCGTTTTACTGCAAGCTGCACCAGCGTGCGACATGGTTGGGCACATTCAGATGCTGGCTTGCACGCGCAAATCAGCCAGGCTTTGCAGATAGCCATTGGCGGCTACGCTTTGCACGGGTTGGCCGTGGTTATGCCCGTAGCCCAGCAGCAGCACGGGGCAGCCTGCGGCTTGGGCAGCTTGGGCATCGTTGCTTGAGTCGCCAATCATGAGGGTGTGCGCCAGCGGTGAGCCGAGCAGTTTGGCGGTTTCTACCAAGGGCAGCGGGTCGGGCTTTCTGCGGGCAAAGCTGTCGCCGCCATGCACGCAGACAAAGTAGGGCAAAAGGCCAAGCTGCATCAGCAGGCTGTGGGCGGGCTTTACGGGTTTGTTGGTGACGCAAGCCAGCGGCAAACCCGCCTGGCGCAAAGTATCAAGCCCCTCGCGCACGCCAGGGTAAACATAGCTGCGCTGCCCGTTGGTGCGGGCGTAGTGCTGCTGGTAGCCGCTCAAAGCACGCTGAAACAAGGGCGCGTTTGGCGCAATGGGGGCATCGGCAGGCAGTGCGCCAACATGTTGTAAGGTTTCATGCACCAGCCTTTCTGTGCCTCTGCCTATGGTGTGACCAACAAAGGTTTGGTTTACAGCGGGCAAATCCAAATCGTTGAGCATGGCGTTAAGGGCGGCTTCAATGTCGTCAATGGCATTGACCAGAGTTCCGTCCAAATCAAACATAACTGCTTGAATAGCTAGCGGTTGAGCCATGTCGGGGTAGCTGAGAAGTTGGATGGGTGCGGGAGTAGTCATAGGGGTGCAGGAGATGGAAAGTAGCGTGAGAAACGCTGATTTATTTCAGTTTCGTATAAAAAACACAAACACCCGCCATTGCCGCGCAGAGCCTGCACCCGCAAAGGTGCGGTGCGGAAATTCACGTTTTGCGCTGGGCTGGGCATGGATTCCCGCCTGCGCGGGAATGACGACTTTTTAGCCTCTGCGCCTCTCTTTTCTGTGCCTCTCTTGTACGAAGAACAAATCAGCGATTCTCTGGGCGCTTGGGCGATGTGTAGGCGCATAGTTTAGTGCAATCTATGTATAAGCACTGTTACATGCCTGTGCGCTGGCAGGCGGCATGGCAGGCTGATTTTTATATTTTCTTAACACGCGTGCGCCTACCTTTTGCACAGCCTTAACGCCGTAGCGCCTACTTCTGGTTACAGTGTTTTCAGGCATGTATACCTATGCCAGAGGAGTTGCAATGGACATTTTCTATATCGCGGTGATGCTGGCGTTTTTCGCTGGTTTATGCGGCTTGCTGCCGTGGCTTGAACGGGTGCGGGGGCAGGTATGAGCGTGCTTTATTTCGTTGCACTGGCAGCCGTGCTGGGGCTGTTTATTTATCTGCTCGTGGTGTTGTTTTACCCAGAGAGGTTTTCATGATGGGCAATGCACTGATGCAGGTGGCGGCGTTTTTTGCCTTGCTGTTTGCTTTTGCCTGGCCGCTGGGGCGCTATATGGCGCGTATTTATCAGGGCGATATGGTGCCGTGGATGCGCTGGATGCGCCCGTTTGAGCGCCTGTTGTATCGCACGGCTGGCGTGCGCGAAGACGACGATATGTCGTGGACGCACTATGCCGCTTCTGTGCTGGTGTTTGGGCTATTGGGCGTGCTGGCGCTGTATGGCCTGCAACGCTTGCAGGCAGTGTTGCCGTTTAACCCCGAGCACCGCGCGGGCATCAGCCCCGATTTGGCTTTTAACACGGCAGCGAGTTTTGTGACCAACACCAACTGGCAAAGCTATGCGGGCGAAGTGAGCATGGGCTATCTGGTGCAGATGCTGGGGCTTACGGTGCAGAGCTTTGTTTCTGCCGCAACGGGCATGGCTGTGGTGGTGGCGCTGATACGGGCGTTTGGTCGCAAGATGGCAACGGGCATAGGCAACTTTTGGGTAGATATGGTGCGCTCTGTGCTGTATGTGCTGCTGCCCTTGTCGCTGCTGGTGGCGCTGGCGCTGGTGAGCCAAGGCGTGGTGCAGAATATGTCGCCCTACGCCAGTGCGCAGCTTACGCAAAGCGTGACTTACACCGTGCCAGCTACCGATACAAAGGCTGCTGCAACGACTGCGGCAGGGGTACAAACTGCACCCGCAACAGCAACAGTCACCACACAAACCATTCCCATGGGCCCCGCTGCCAGCCAGATCGCCATCAAGCATCTGGGTACCAATGGCGGCGGATTTTTCAATGCCAACTCGGCGCATCCGCTTGAAAACCCAACGCCGCTTTCAAACCTGATTGAAATGCTCGCGCTCACGTTGATACCTGCGGCGCTGTGTTTCTGCTTTGGGCAGATGGTGGGGCAGCAGCGGCAAGGGCTGGCGCTTTTGGCAGCCATGACGGTGATTTTGCTTGCCATGCTCTCGGTAGTGATGTGGGCAGAGCACAGCGGCAACCCGCTGCTGGCGCAATGGGGCGCGTCACTGCAAGGCAGTGATTTGGCGCCAGGCGGCAATATGGAAGGCAAAGAGCTGCGTTTTGGCATTACCGCATCGGCTTTGTTTGTGGCGGTAACTACGGCGGTGTCGTGCGGCGCTGTCAATGCCATGCACGATTCGCTCACCCCGCTGGGCGGCATGGCTGCCATGTGGCTGATTCAACTGGGCGAAGTGGTGTTTGGTGGCGCAGGCTCGGGGCTGTATGGCATGTTGGTGTTTGCCATGCTGGCGGTGTTTGTGGCTGGCCTCATGATTGGGCGCACGCCCGAGTATTTGGGCAAGAAGGTTGGCGCGTTTGAGGTCAAGATGGCATCTGTCGCTATTTTGGCAACGCCGCTGGCAGCCTTGTTTGGCACGGCTTTGTCGCTAGTGCTGGATGTGGGGCGCGCAGGCATTGCCAACCCTGGCGCACATGGTTTTAGCGAAATTCTCTACGCGTTTTCGTCTGCCGCCAACAACAACGGCAGCGCCTTTGCGGGGCTTGCAGCCAATACGCCGTACTACAACACCGCGCTGGCTCTGGCCATGCTGTGGGGGCGCTATCTCATCATTGTGGCGGTGCTGGCCATAGCGGGCGCACTGGCAGCCAAAAAAACGGTGCCGCCTTCGGCAGGCACGCTGCCTACGCACGGGCCGCTGTTTGTGCTGCTGCTGGTGATTACGGTGGTGGTAGTGGGCGCACTCACATTTTTGCCCGCGCTGGCACTGGGGCCCGTGGTGGAGCATTTGCAAATGCTGGCGGGGCGGTGATATGCATAACCAATACGGGGATGAACGCAAAAGACGCAAAAACTACGCAGAAGGCGCAAAAAACATCCAAACAAAAACTTTTGTATTTCTTTTGCGAGCTTTGCGCAACTTCTGCGCCTTCTGCGTCGTGCACCCGTATTCAAATATAGAAAGAACCCATCATGGCTAACCCTCCTAAATCGCTCTACGACAAGGCACTTATGCGCCAAGCTGCTGTGGATGCGCTCAAACGCCTGTCGCCATTGGCGCAGGTTAAAAACCCGGTGATGTTCGTCGTTTGGCTCGGCAGCGTGCTGTGTACGGGGCTGGCGGTGCAAGCACTGGTGCAGCGTGGTGAAGAGCCCGCATGGTTTGTCACGGCTATTACGCTGTGGCTGTGGTTTACCGTGCTGTTTGCCAATTTTGCCGAAGCTATGGCCGAAGGCCGTGGCAAGGCACAGGCAGCGGCGCTTAAAGGGCTGAAGAAAACCGTTTTTGCCAAAAAACTCACAGAGCCGCGCTATGGCGCAACCGTGGTGCAGACCCAGTCGCAAGAGCTGCGCAAGGGCGATGTGGTGCTGATTGAAGCGGGCGATACCGTGCCGGGTGATGGCGAAGTGATTGAAGGCGTGGCTTCGGTCGATGAATCAGCCATTACGGGCGAGTCTGCGCCTGTTATTCGCGAATCGGGCGGCGACTTTTGCGCGGTTACGGGTGGCACGCGCGTGCTGTCTGACTGGCTGGTAGTGCAAATCATGACCAACCCTGGCGAAACCTTTTTAGACCGCATGATTGGCATGGTTGAAGGCGCCAAGCGCAAGAAAAGCCCTAATGAAATCGCGCTGACCATTTTGCTGGTGGCACTCACGCTTACCTTTTTGATGGCAACCGCTACCCTGCTGCCTTTTTCCATCTTCAGCGTACGTGCCAGCGGGCAAGGCTCGCCTGTAACGGTAACGGTGCTGATTGCGCTGCTGGTTTGCCTGATACCCACCACCATAGGCGGCTTGCTCTCGGCAATAGGCGTGGCAGGCATGGGGCGCATGATGGAGAAAAACGTCATAGCCACATCGGGCAAGGCGGTAGAAGCTGCTGGTGATGTGGATGTGCTGCTGCTCGATAAAACAGGCACTATCACGCTGGGCAACAGGCAGGCATCGGCCTTTATGCCCGCGGAGAACATCAGCGACAAAACGTTGGCGCAAGCCGCGCTCTTGTCATCGCTAGCCGATGAAACGCCCGAAGGCCGCTCCATCGTGAGTTTAGCCAAGCAGGTTTTAAACCAGCGTGGCCGCGATATTGAAACCGAAGGCGCACAATTCGTACGCTTTACCGCGCAAACCCGCATGAGTGGCATTGACTGGCAGGGGCGCAGCATACGCAAAGGCGCGGCAGATGCCATCAAGCGCCACATGCACGAGCAAGGCACGCCTTGGCCGCAAAGCCTGCAAGACATGGTCGATGACATCGCGCGGCGGGGCTCTACCCCGCTGGTAGTGAGCGAAGGCGCAACCGTGCTGGGTGTGGTGGAGTTAAAAGACATCGTCAAAGGCGGCATCAAAGAACGCTTTGCCGAACTGCGCCGCATGGGCATCAAAACCGTGATGGTGACAGGCGACAACCGCCTCACCGCTGCCGCCATTGCCGCCGAAGCAGGCGTAGACGACTTTCTGGCCGAAGCCACACCCGAGGCAAAACTAGCCCTCATACGCCAGCACCAAAGCGAAGGCAAACTCGTTGCCATGACAGGCGACGGCACCAACGACGCACCCGCGCTCGCGCAGGCCGACGTAGCCGTTGCCATGAACAGCGGCACACAAGCCGCCAAAGAGGCAGGCAATATGGTGGACTTGGACAGCAACCCCACCAAACTGATTGAAGTGGTTGAAACTGGCAAGCAAATGCTGATGACACGCGGCTCGCTCACCACATTCAGCATTGCCAACGACATTGCCAAATACTTCGCCATCATCCCCGCCGCCTTTGCCAGCACCTACCCGGCACTCAACCGCTTGAACGTGATGGGGCTGGCCACACCCGCATCGGCCATTTTGTCGGCCGTGATATTTAACGCACTCATCATCATCGCCCTGATACCGCTAGCCTTGAAAGGCGTGGCCTACAAGCCGCAAAGCGCCGCCATGCTGCTGCGGCGCAACCTGCTGCTGTATGGCGTGGGTGGGCTGATAGTGCCTTTTGTTGGCATCAAGCTGATTGATTGCCTGCTGGTGGCAATGCACCTGACTTGAGCCAGCAACGGAAACACAGAACGCAAAAGACGCAGAAAAAACCTTTCATTGATACAAGGCACAAACCATGCTGAAACACCTCAAACCCGCATTTATTCTGTTGGCGTTGCTCAGCGCCCTGCTGGGGCTGGCATATCCTGCGCTCGTAACGGGGCTGGCGCAAGTGCTTATGCCACAGCAAGCCAATGGCAGCCTTGTTAAACGGGGCGACAAAATCGTTGGCTCGGTGCTGATTGGGCAGCAATTCAGCGCCCCCAAATATTTTTGGGGCCGCCCATCGGCTACTGCGCCCCAACCGTACAACGGCGCACAATCAGGCGGAAGCAACCACGGCCCGCTTAACCCCGCGCTGCAAGCCGCCGTGCAAGCACGCATTGCCGCCCTCAAAGCGGCAGACCCCAGCCAAACCGCGCCCATCCCTGTGGACTTGGTAACCGCTTCAGCCAGTGGGCTAGACCCCCACATCAGCTCAGCGGCAGCGCAGTGGCAAGCCAGCCGCGTAGCGCGTGCGCGTGGCTGGCCGTTGCCGCGCGTTGCCGCCTTGATTGCCCAACACACCGAAGGCCGCCAATGGGGTTTTCTGGGCGAGGCGCGGGTCAATGTGCTGCTGCTCAATCTGGCGCTGGATGCAGATGCAGCACCCAAAGCGCAATAGGCGATAAAGGGCGCGAAAGTAACGACAAAAACGCAAGTAATGCCAACGCAACGCAGTCTGCACACGCTTTGCATCTTGCCCTTGCATATTTCATAGGTTTCACCATGCCAGCCGATAACAACCATTTTCCCCCTGATGCGCCGCCTGCAATGGCTCCATCAGACTTGTGCCAAACCAGCCGAGGCAAGCTGAAAATATTTTTTGATACCAGCACAGATGCAGACAAAACCCGCACCATGCTGCAAGCAGCCCGCCAGCAACAGGCGCAAGGCGTAGATGTGCTCATCGGGCTGGTTGAAACGCACCAGATGGCAAACGAACAGCATTTGCTTGACGGGCTGGAGCAGCTTGCCCCCAGCCGTATCCAACACATTGATGGCGTGCATACAGAGTTTGATCTCGATGCTGCACTCAAGCGCCATGCACAACTGGTTGTGCTGGATGATTTAACGCACAGCAACACAAACAGCCGCCGCCACTCCCAACGCAGCCAAGATGTAGAAACTTTGCTGGCAGCTGGCATAGACGTGTACATCACAATCTAGACATTACGCGCGGCTTGCATTTGCCTATTTATCAATAACGTAACCATAATCCCGCATGCAAACCGATCGCCCCGACCCCGATGCGCTGCTCGCGCAGGTTGAATCCGAAACCCGCAAGGCCAGCCGTGGCAAGCTAAAAATCTTTTTCGGAGCCAGCCCGGGCGTGGGCAAAACTTACGCCATGCTGCAAGCTGCACGCCAGCAGCAGGCGCTGGGTGCAGACGTGCTCGTTGGGCTGGTTGAAACGCACCAGCGCGCCGACACAGCCCGCCTGCTCGAAGGGCTGGAGCAACTGCCCCTGCGCCAAGTGGCACACCGCAACCGCACCCTGCACGAGTTTGATCTGGATGCCGCCCTCAAACGCCAGCCGCAACTCATACTGGTAGATGAGCTGGCGCACACCAACGCCCCGGGCAGCCGCCACCCCAAACGCTGGCAAGACGTAGAAGAGCTGCTGGGCGCGGGCATAGATGTATACAGCACCATCAACGTGCAGCACCTTGAAAGTTTGAATGACGTAGTTGGCCGCATCACAGGCGCGCGCGTGTGGGAAACCGTGCCTGATAGCCTGTTTGACGGTGCTGATGACGTGGTACTGGTCGATTTGCCCCCTGATGAACTGCTCTCGCGCCTGAAAGCGGGCAAAGTCTATCTGCCGCAGCAGGCCGAGCGCGCCATGCAAAACTTCTTTCGCAAAGGCAACCTCATTGCACTGCGCGAACTCGCCTTGCGCCGCACCGCCGACAGGGTCGATGCCGACGTGCTGGCATGGCGCAAAGAGCAAGCCGTAAAAGCCGTATGGCCCATGCGCGAGTCGCTACTGGTTTGCCTGCGCCCAGGCGTAGGTGCCGAGCGGCTGGTGCGCAGCGCCGCCCGCTTGGCAGGGCAGTTGCAAGTGCCTTGGCACGCGCTGTATGTAGAAACGCCCCGCCTGCAACGCCTGCCCGAAGCCGAACGCGCCCGCATTTTAAAAGCACTGCATCTGGCACACACGCTGGGCGCACAAATCACCAATCAGGCTGCTGATGACAGCGCCGACACCATCGTTGCCTACGCCCGCGAGCACAATCTGGGCAAAGTGCTGCTGGGGCGCGAGCAGCCCCGCGCATGGTGGTGGCAACGCCTGCGCCCAGGGCTGGCACAGCGCCTGCTGGCACGCGCACCCGATTTGGACATCATGCAACTGGCCAGCGCAGGCGTAGACGGCGAGCGCCCCGCCCCCGAGCGCAACGCAGAGCGCAGTGGCGACTCAGCCGATGCAGCCAACCCGCACCACAGCCTGCAAGGGCAAGGCTTGCGCCATTACGCACTGTCTTTGGCTTCAATCGTAGCCATATCGCTGGCGGCATTGCCTTTGCATGGCGTGTTTGACCAAGTCAATATCGTCATGCTCTACCTGCTGGCAGTCATGTTTTCCGCCTTCAAATTCGGGCGCAACCCAGCCATTGCAGCGGCAGTGCTGGGCGTGGCACTGTTTGATTTTTTCTTTGTTGCCCCGCGCATGAACATGGCGGTAAGCGACCTGCAATACCTCATCACCTTTGGCGTAATGCTGGCAGTTGCCACCACCACCGCGCACCTCACATCCACCCTGCGCTTTCAGCGCGACGTAGCCCGCAGCCGCGAGCGCCGCATCTCTTCGCTCTACGTCATGGCGCGTGAACTCTCTGCCGTGCTCACAGCCGAGCAGATTGAAACCATTGCCCAAAACTTTGTGCAGCAAGGCTTTCAGGCGCAAGCCGTGCTGCTGCAACAAGGCATGCAAGACAAACTGGCAGCACCTGCAAACGTGCCCGCCAACATGCCGCTTGACATAGCCATTGCACAATGGGCGCTCGACCACAACGAAGCCGCAGGCCTTGGCACCGACACCCTGCCCAGCGCCCCCGTGCTCTACCTGCCCCTGCAAGCCCCCATGCGCACACGCGGCATACTTGCCGTGCAACCGCGCCGCCAGCCGTGGCTACCCTCGCCCGAGCAAGAGCGCTTGTTGCAAGCGGGCGCATCGCTGGTAGCCATTGCCATAGAGCGCTTGCACTACACCGAAGTAGCCCAAGGCGCTTTGCTGCAAATGGAGTCTGAGCAACTGCGCAACAAACTGCTCGCAGCCGTATCGCACGACCTGCGCACCCCGCTAACCGCGCTAGTCGGGCTGGCAGACACACTCACCCTCTCGCGCAACCCGCCCATGTCAGCAGAGCAAACCGAGCTGGCGCACGCCATCCGCGAAGAAGCCCTGCGCACCAGCGCACTCGTACACAACCTGCTTGAAATGGCACGCCTGCAATCGGGCAACATCACCCTGCACAAAGAATGGCAACCACTTGAAGAAGTCGCAGGCACAGCCCTGCAAGCCCGCGCCAGCGTACTAGCCGCCCACCACATACAAGTACAACTGCCGCACGACCTGCCCCTGCTTGAGTTTGATGCCGTACTGATTGAACGCGCCCTGTGCAACCTGCTGGAAAACGCCGCCAAATACACCCCCGCAGGCAGCACCATCACCCTCAGCGCCCAAGTGCAAGAAGGCTACATGCACATCCGCCTGTGCGACAACGGCCCGGGCGTGCCCCAAGGAAAAGAAAAATTCGTCTTTGAAAAATTCACCCGTGGGCAAGAAGAATCAGCCATACCAGGCGTAGGGCTGGGGCTAGCCATCGTCACCGCCATCGTCGAAGCCCACAAAGGCCGCGCCTGGGCAGAACCCCGCGCAGGCGGCGGAAGCTGCTTTATCATGACGTTGCCACTAGGCACGCCGCCAGCTATGCCTGAGGAAGTGCAGTGAGTGCACTACAGGTCTAGTTGGCACATGCTACATTGCAACTTTAGGCTCTACACGGTTTGCCCTGAAAGGAAAATGGTATGCGATTCATTCCGCGCTTTACACATCTCACTTTGGTATTGTCAATGGCTCTATTTGCAGTCACGGCTCATGCGCAAGGCATACCAAAGGAGTTTCATGGCAAATGGGCGGCAATTAAAGATGCTTCCGGTGTTGCCTATTCGGCACAAGAGCAGGCCAAGCAATGTCGCAGCGGCTTCCAATTCAGTCAGAAACATACGGACATTTATCCGCTGGAAGTGTCGGCGTCAAAAATTGAGTTTGCTTCCTATGTGGCCGGGTATGAACTGAAAGTCATAAAAATCATCTCCAGCCGTCCTGGTGACGTACAAGGTATTGGCAACGCCTCAGAATGGGAAGAAGGGGCAGATCCGGATCCCAATATCAAACGCAAACACTTTCGTTTGGAGCGAAATGGCGACTCCCTGATTCACACTTATGACAAAAACGGGCGTTTTTATTTCAAACGCTGCACCAAGTAAGCCCAAAGCGTCTGCCACTGTACAGACTAGCTGAACACAGAGGACAAGCAAGCTGCAAACACCGCACCGCATGGGTTGCAGCTTGTAGCCTCGCCCTACCAAATCAGCACAAGGGAATTAAAAGCACTGCCCATAAATAAGCAACGCAAAGCGCTTTTTTGGTATTTTTCTGCGTCCTCTGCGCAACCTCTGCGCCCTCTGCGTTCTGCCCCCGTATTCCGCCCCCGCATTCCACCGCCTGCTGCACAATAGAGGCTTCCTACGCCCAACCGCCCGAAAGCCCCCATGCCAACCGACCACAGCCCCGCGCCCGTTGCCCTGCTGGTAGAAGACGAGCCGCATATCCGCCGCTTTGTGCGTAGCGCCCTTGAAAAAGAAGGCTGCCAAGTCTGGGAGGCTGCCACACTGGAGCGCGGCTTGATAGAAGCCGCCAGCCGCCACCCCGATTTGCTCATTCTTGACCTTGGCTTGCCCGATGGCGACGGCATAGAGCTGGTACGCGCACTGCGGGGCTGGGCAAGCACGCCCGTGCTTATCTTGTCGGCGCGCAGCGATGAGGCCAATAAAGTCCGAGCCTTAGATGCAGGCGCAGACGACTACCTCACCAAGCCCTTTGGCGTGCCTGAGCTGCTTGCCCGCGTACGCGCCCTGTTGCGCCGCAGCCAGTGCACACTTGAAGCCAGCCCAGTGCTGCGCTTTGGCAACATCGAGCTGGATTTGTCGCGCAGGCAGGTTATGCGCGAAGGCCAGCCCATACACCTCACACCCATTGAATACCGCCTGCTCGGCGCACTGGCAGCCAATGCAGGCCGCGTGCTAACCCAGCGCCAGTTGTTGGGCGAAGTGTGGGGCCCCAACCACACCGAGCACGCGCACTACCTGCGCGTTTACATGACCAACCTGCGCCGCAAACTGGAGCTTGACCCCGCCCGCCCCCAGCATCTGCTGACTGAATCGGGCGTGGGCTACAGGCTGGTGTTGTAGCAGGTTTGCGCAGAAAAACGCGCTGCCAACTGTTGCCCTAAAAGCCCTATAAAACAGTGTCATTCCCGCGCAGGCGGGAATCCACGTTTTGCACTGGGAACGAACGCAAAAAAACGCAAAAACTCCGCAAAAGACGCTAAAAACATCCAAACAATATTTTTGGTATTTCTTTTGCGCAACTTCTGCGCCCTTTGCGTTCTGCCCCGCATTCCCAGCACCCAGCATGGCAGCTTGAGGCAGCAGTCACATCGGCACAATGTGTTCGGCGTATTCGTGCAGGGCGTTGATGATTTCCAGACTGGCTTCGTCTTCGGTGCTGCTTTGCAGGGTGTCGAGCTGTGCGAGCAGCTCATCTACGGTGCGTGCGCCGCCTGCGCCTTCGAGCAGGCGGGCTGCGCAGTGTTCTTGCCAGCGTTCGGTTTCTTCTTCGCTCAGGGTTTGCGCAAAGTTGCGGGCGCGGTAGCGCCAGAGTAACTCTGGCAGGCGCTCGTCGTCAAAGCTGGTGTATCTGGGCGGCAGTTGCGCCAGTTGTGCGGGCGGCAGGGTGCGGATGTGGTCGAGTTTGCGGCGGTCGTTGTCGTTAATAAATCCGTTGTACAGGGCTGCATCCACGTCGGGCGGCATGGAGGGGTCGATGGGCAGCGGGGTGAAGACTTCGCGCCAGATGGCGCTCATGTCGGGCAGGGCGCGGGCAGCATCGGCGTGTTGCAGGGCTTGTTGCAGGTCTATCTGGCAGGCGGCGGCTTGTTCGTTGCTGAGGGTGCGCAGGTTGCGTACGACCATGGGCGATTTGTTGAGGTGTATGGTTTTGATGGGCAGGCGCTGCACGTCGGGCGGTAGTTCGTCGCTGCGGGTAAACAGGCGCTGGCGTATTTCTGCGGCAGACAGGGCTGCAAGCTCGGCGGGGTTGTGGCGCAGGTTCCAGGCGATGAGTTCGTTGCGGTTGGTGGGGTGGTCGGCCAGCGGCCACATGAGGCTCAAGCAGCCTTGCTCGGGCGGGAACATGCCCGATACGTGCAAAAAGGGTTGCGCTTGTTGCTGCGTGGTGGGCAGGCCGAGTTCTTGGGCTACGCGGTCTTTTTTGTGCAGAGCCAGGGCAAAGTCAAAGAGCTTTTGGTTGGCTTGGCGCAGAAGGCGCGCCAGTGCAATGGTGGCGCGTACGTCTGATAAGGCATCGTGTGCGCTGGTGTGCTCTAAGCCGTTGGCGGCGCTTAGGTGCTCTAGTTTGAAGCTGGGTTTGCCGTCTTCGTGGCGCGGCCAGTTGATGCCTTGCGGGCGCAGGGCGTAGGCCAAGCGTACTACGTCAAGCAAGTCCCAGCGGCCGCATTCGTTGCGCCACTCGCGGCTGTAGGGTTCTATCAGGTTACGCCAAAACAGGTAGCGGGTAAATTCGTCGTCAAAACGAATGGTGTTATAGCCCACACCTATGGTTTTTGGTTTGCTGAACTCGGCATGTATGCGGGCAGCAAATTCGTGCTCGGGCAAACCATGCTGTAGGCAGTGCTGCGGGGTGATGCCTGTAATGAGGCACGATTGGGCGTCGGGCAGGTAGTCTGCTGCTGGTTGGCACAGCAGGTTGATGGGCTCGCCAATGGGGTTGAGGTTGGCATCGGTGCGGATGGCGGCAAACTGCGCGGGGCGGTCGGTGCGCGGGTTGGTGCCAAAGGTTTCGTAATCGTGCCAGAGAAAGGTGTGCGTAGCGGTGGCGCTGGTGTTGGGCGTATTCATGCACGCAATTATGGCCTGAGCAGCAGCACTGCGGTGTGCTTGCAGGCCATTTAGCTGGCGTGTGCGTTGGGGTGCAGCGCAAGCGCCACAGTTTAGCGGTGCTGTCTACGTGCAGCGGGTGCGCCGCCAGAGCGTGGTTCGAGCTTGCGGAAGGTGATGCGCCCTTTGCTCATGTCGTAGGGGGAAAGTTCAATGCTCACGTTATCGCCCGCCAAAATGCGGATGTGGTGCTTGCGCATTTTGCCGCTGGAGTAGGCAACGATGGGGTGGCCGTTTTCAAGCGTTACGCGGTAGCGCGAGTCGGGCAGTACTTCGTCAACAACGCCCTGCATTTCGATTAAGTCTTCTTTTGCCATGTATCAGCTCCTTGGGCTATGGGTGAATGAAAGCGCCGCGCAGCAGATGCAGCGATTCAGAAAAACGGCTGCGGGCATGCCTTGGCAGGCACAGCAGGCGGCAGTGGATAAAAAAAGCGTTGCTGCTTGCGTGCAGCAGGCTGGCGGGCAAAAGCACGCGCCAAATGTACGAACAAGTGCAAGAACCAGTGCGGGTGCAAGTGCAAATACACGCCAGCCAAACGGGCTGTAAAGCAAGCTGCTTAAGCTGCCACAACCAAGTGGTAGCCGTACCTGCACGCGGCATAAAAGGCGCTGCCGCAGGGCGTTTTGCTTGTTATCAATAAACCCGCGCGAGTGCCGCTGGCGCAAACCAGCTTAAGCCGCATGGGGGCGGGATGTGTGGGGTTTTTTGTCCCAGCCAAAAAATTCGGAAGCCTCAGACACAATTAAAAAGGCTTCGGGGTCAAACTGCTCAATGATGTCTTTTAAAAGCTGCAAGCGCGAGGCATCTACACACAGCAGCAGCACGCTACGCGCCTGATTTTGGTGGTGCAAGCCCGTGCCTGTAAGGATGGTGCCGTGCTCCTCAATGCGCTCGCGTACTTCTTGCGCCAGCGCTTGCGGGTTGCGCGAAATGATATGAACGATTTTGCGGGAAGGTCGCCCCGAAATAACCAAATCAATCATTTTTATCGTGACATACACGCCAATTATACTGTAGAGGGCTTTTTCAGCGTTGCGGTAAGTGAGGATATATCCCAGAATAATGAGAATATCCATCACCAAAAGCACTTCGGCAGTTTTAAAGCGAGTTTTCAGGGCAATAATTTCTCCCAGAACCGAGGTGCTTCCCGTAGACGAGCGGCCTTTAATAATCAGCCCTACGCCAGTTCCCAGAAAAATACCACCGAAAATAGTGGCAAGCAAAATATTGTTGGTTATTGCTTTAAGTTGCAGAAATTCCCTGAAGAAATCAATAAAAAACGTAGTGGAAAAAAGCGCGAAAAATGTTTTTATTGTGTACTGTTTGCCAAAATAGAAAAATCCCAAAATAACAAATGGGACGCTGACACACAACAAAAGCGTGCCTACGCTCAATGAGTTAAACAGGTAGTGCAAAATCAGCGCCAGCCCCGTACCGCCGCCCGTAACAAGGTTGTTGGGTGAAACAAAGCAGACTACGCCAAAGGCCATAAGCGCAGTGCCGCATAAAACATACAGGTATTGCAGTGCGTGAGTAAATTGGGGGTTTTTCATTTTTTTTGTCCCCGTTTCAGGTACGGCTTGTGCTGCTCTTGGTGTTATGCAGTGCGTTAAATGCGTAGCATTGGATGAGAGCCGCTGGCACGCCAGACTGTGCAGGGCGGATGGAGACGAGAGAATCAATCCTTCTATTTTACAGAATTGACGCAAAAAAGCAACACCACAAGAGATTGCACTGAATGCTGGAAACTATTCTGGCGACTTTTATTTGCAAAAGACTACGAATGAGTGCATTTTTTGGATATTTGATGAAAGTTCCTTTTTTATGCAGATGCAGGTTGATGGTGGCAGAGTTTTTTTGGGGTTACAACGCTGCAAGCTGGTGAGCAAGCAAAAAATAACGCATATTCACTGCAAAAAACAGCAAATATGCGTTGTATAGAAGCTTTTGTTGCTTTAATTACTAGTTGGTATTGCACTTAAAGCCACTTCGTGTATTTATCTGGCCTTGACGCGTTGCCGCCAGGCGTGCAACAGCGGCTCGGTGTAGCCACTAGGCTGCTCTACACCCTTGAATACCAGATCAAGTGCAGCACGGTAGGCATAACTGGTGTCAAAGTGGCCACTCATAGGTTGGTACAGCGGGTCGCCTGCGTTTTGCTCGTCAACCACGGCAGCCATGCGCTCGAATGTGGCACGTACTTGCTCGGGCGTGACAATGCCGTGCAGCAACCAGTTGGCAATGTGCTGGCTACTGATGCGCAGTGTGGCGCGGTCTTCCATCAGGCCAATATTGTGAATATCTGGCACTTTGGAGCAGCCCACGCCTTGATCTACCCAGCGTACCACATAGCCCAGTATGCCTTGGGCATTGTTGTCGAGCTCTTGCTGCTTTTCGGCTTCGCTCCAGTTGGCTTGCGCGGCAACGGGGATGGTAAGCAGGCCGGTAAGCAGGTCATCGCGCTGGGCAGCAGTGTCGATTTTTTCCATCTCGGCCTGTATCTGCGCAACATTGACCTGATGGTAATGCAGGGCGTGCAGTGTGGCGCCTGTGGGGCTGGGTACCCAGGCGGTGTTGGCACCAGCTTTTGGATGGTTGATTTTTTGTTTGAGCATATCTGCCATCAAGTCGGGCATGGCCCACATGCCTTTGCCGATTTGTGCTTTTCCGCGCAGACCACAAGCCAAGCCAACCAGCACGTTGTTTTTTTCGTAGGCTGCGATCCATGCAGTAGATTTCATGTCGCCTTTGCGAATCATGGGGCCGGCGCGCATGGCGCTGTGCATTTCGTCGCCGGTGCGATCCAGAAAGCCGGTGTTGATAAAAGCTACGCGGCTGGCAGCGGCGGCAATACAGGCTTGCAGATTGACGCTGGTACGCCGCTCTTCGTCCATGATGCCAAGTTTGACGGTGCTGTCGGGCAACCCCAGTATTTGCTCTACGCGGCCAAACAGTTCGCTGGCAAAAGCCACTTCAGCTGGGCCGTGCATTTTGGGCTTGACGATGTACACACTGCCTTTGCGCGAGTTGCGCAGGCCGTCTTTACCCAGACCTTTTACATCGTGGGCGGCAATGGCGGTGGAGATTACCGCGTCCAGAATGCCTTCAGGAATTTCCTTGTTTTCGCTGCCCCACAAAATAGCAGGGTTGGTCATCAGGTGTCCAACATTACGCACAAACAGCAGCGAGCGCCCATGCAGGCGCACTTCGCCCTGACCAGTGGGGGCGGTGTAAATACGGTCGGGATTCAGGCCGCGCGTAATAGTCTGAGCACCTTTGCTGAAGGTTTCAGTCAGTGTGCCGCGCAAAATGCCCAGCCAGTTGCGATAGCCCAGTAGCTTGTCCTGTGCATCCACTGCGGCGACTGAGTCTTCCAGATCCAGAATGGTGGACACGGCAGCTTCAACCACCACGTCGCTGATGCCTGCTGCATCGCCTTTGCCAATGGGGGCGTCGCGGTCAATACGGATGTCGATATGCAGGCCGTTATTGACCAGCAGCACACCACAAGGAGCATCTGCACTGCCCTGATAGCCCACAAACTGCGCAGGATTTTGCAAAGCAACGGTTTGCCCGTTGGCAAGGGTTACGGCCAACTGGCCGCCTTGCACAGCATAGCGGGTGGCATCTGCATGCGAGGCGCCACCTTCCAACGGTGCAGCCTGATTCAGAAAATCGCGGGCAAAGGCGATTACACGCGCACCGCGCACTGGGTTGTAGCCCTTGCCTTTTTCTGCGCCGTCGGTTTCAGCAATGGCATCTGTACCATACAGGGCATCGTACAGGCTGCCCCAGCGGGCGTTGGCAGCGTTTAAGGCATAACGGGCATTCAGGATAGGTACCACCAGTTGCGGGCCGGCTTGCACGGCGAGCTCGTCATCCACATTAGCGGTGGTTATTTTTGCGTTTTCGGGCGCGGGCACCAGATAGCCGATTTGCTCCATAAAGCGGCGGTAGGCAGCCATATCGGTAATGATGCCAGGGTGGGCACTGTGCCATGTATCCAGTTCAGCCTGTAAGCGATCACGCTCGGCCAGCAAGGCGGCATTTTTGGGAGCTAGATCGGCCACAATGCGATCAAAGCCTTGCCAGAATGCATCTTGCTGCACACCAATATCGGGCAGCACTTCGCGGTTGATAAAGTCGTAGAGTTGGGTGTCTACTTGCAGCGAATGGATGGTGGTGCGTTGTGTCATGGATACCGGCCTTTTCAAAAAAAGTGTTGCTAACACAGGGTGCGCTTTGGGCTGGCTGTGGGGGAGTATTCATCAGCGTGCCACTGACAGCTCCTATAGTATAAGAAGCCTCTTGTGCCATGTGCGCCACATGTTTACCCTTAGAAAAGGCCTGCATTGCTGCCAAAGCAGCTGCCTTTCCTTCATACTGCTCGATAAAAGCAAACAAAAAAGGTAAAGTAACCTTATTTGGAGCCAGGAAGCATTCTGTGTTCAAGCCATTAAATTTTTATCATTGTGCTGGACAGCTGAACGCAACATTGTTCATCCAACACTGTGCTGCCGTTTTTGCCATTCGCAAAAGTAACATGTCGTACAAATCTGGAACTGAACAGCTATTGACCGATTTGCGGCGAGCCACGCCGTTTGCGCTGTTTGTGCTTTGGCTGACCACTTTTCCAATGGCTGGGCCTTTGCTCGACGACAAAGAAACGATGGACTACTTTTTGTGGTCACACGTTTTCGGGTTACTGCTGTGTACCCATCGCCTTGTGGTTCGGCAATTTCATCAGATATTCATTGGGGCAACTGTCTTGACTGCTGCCGCCACATTGGCCTATGCCTTCTATGGGGGCGGTTACGATACGGCGATTTTGTTGGTATTGGGCATTGCTGCTTCCCCCTTGTTGATCCAGTCACTTTTGCTGCTTGAGAGCACTTCGCGCTCTCCTGTGCTCTTTGGGGCATTTTGCATAGCTGTGGGCAACCTTGGCATGTTGGCGCTAAAGCAACTGCCTGTGGCAAACCCTATCAAACTGGCATTACTCGGCGCTGCATTGCTGTTTGTATTGACTGTGCCATTTCGCCCGCAGATGCCTCGGGCCATGCAAGGCTCGGCAAGTTATCGCCATTTGCCATTTATCTACCTTTTCCAGATCACCAGTGGCTTTATGTATGGTCTTTTGCTGCCTGTTTACTACAGGGAAGCATACCTGCAGGGAAGTGAAATTTTTGTATACGCCGTTGCTGCCATTGTGGCGGCCAAATACCTTAACCAACGGCGAGAGGCCATGCTGGCTGGCTGCATATTGTTTGCCACACTTGCCTATGCCATGTTGCAGATACCGTCACCAACATTGGCCAGCAATGCCAGCGTATGGCTCATCATGGCGGCGGTAGGCATTGTTGATATTGCAGTAATAGCCTACGCACTTTCTTTCCAAAACCAGCCGCGTGCCATTGCTTATTGTTTTGCCACCATGCTGGCCGGTATTGGCACTGGGTCTCTATTGGATCAGTGGATAAGTGCCAATGCCTTGAGCACCGCTGCACTCAGTGCGCTTGTTTTTTCAGCCATAGCATTACTTTTTGCAAAAAACAAACAGCAAATGCACGAAAACATAGACTTGCCTGAAACAAGCTCTTATCCAGCACCCGCAGGCCACCTTGCGCCAGTAGAACTTCATGCATCTGCAGAAGCCCCATCTGTAATATCCCCTGCTGTAGAGCCAACGCCGCTGGAAATGCCCAAACCCACGTTTTCAGCGCAAGAGTGGCGCGTGCTGCAAGCTGTAGCGCAATACCCTACCTACCGTGAAGCAGCAACCGCGCTTGATCTGAGTGAATCTTCGGTTAAAACCTATATGCAGCGCATGTACAAAAAACAGGTACTTTTCGCCGCAAACAGTTGCTAGAGGTGGTGCAAAGCATTTTTGGCGCAATACCTCCGCTGTAAACCATTCTGCTGTGTAATAAATACAACACTACGCCATGCGCTGTGCAAAAGTTGACAGTCAGGCGAGAAAAAGTTTACAAAATTAGCCAAAAAGTTGACAGTCGGACGACTTTTCTTTTCTTGCCGCTTTCCTAAACTGGTTTAAGCAACAGAAAAACAACGTTGCTTACAAGTTTTCTGTGTCTTGGGTATTCAGCCATTGCCTTGTCTTGGGGTGGTGGGTGTCATATAGCAAGCCATGGCAAACGCAAATTGTTTTACCGACCAGAGAGGAAAAAACCATGGGCCGACAAATCAAATCAGTGCGCAGCCATCGTGCGGCAAAAAACCTGACGCACAATTCACGCAAACATGCTTTTACACACACACCTATAGCCCTTGCTCTGGCGGGTGTGCTGCTGTGCGGTGCAGCACAGGCGCAGCAGAGTATTACCTACACTGGTGATCCATCCATGTTGCAAACCATCAATGGTGTTGCCAATTCACTGGACACTGCTCTTGATACCAGCGGCAACAGTGTCAGCGTTGGTGGCAATACAGTTACCATCAAGGCCGCAAACACCATTGGTGGCGATGTGTATGGCGCCTTCCAAAGCACAGACGCACAGGCCAACACCAGTGGCAATACCGTCAATTTCATTGCAGGCCGTGTAACACTTGACATCTACGGTGGCTATGCAAATGTAGCAAACACCACCGCAGACAGCCCCGCTACCAGCACAGCCAGCCGCAATACCATTAGCACGAGTCCTGGCAGCTTTGTGGACGATGAAATTTACGGTGGTTATGCCAATGCAAGTACAAGCGGCGACAACAGTTCTGCCACTGCCACTGCCAGCGACAATAGAGTTGCGATTGGTGGCTGGATTGGCGAGGCCCCGAATGGCATTTACGGCGGTTATGCCAATGTAAGTACAAGCGGTAAAAACAGCGCTGCTACTGCTACTGCCAGCAACAATGCCATTACGGTCAGCGGTAGGGCAGATGATAATGACGTTTACGGCGGCTATGCCTATATAAGTACAAACGATGAAAACAGCGCTGCTACCGCTACTGTCAGCAACAATACCATTGCAGTCAGCGGGTATGTAGATGATGAAGTTCGTGGTGGCCATGCAGAGGTATCTACATACGGCGCAGACAACAGCCCCGCCACAGCCACAGCCAGCAACAATACCATTACCGTTAGTGGCTGGGTAGATGAAGAAGTTTATGGTAGCTATTTAGAGATAGAGACAAGCGGTGCCAACAGCGCTGCCACAGCCATAGCTAGCAACAATACCATTACGGTTAGCGGCACGGTAGATGATGATGTTTATGGTAGCTATTTAGATATAGAGACAAGCGGTGCCAACAGCGCTGCCACAGCCATAGCCAACAACAATACCATTATGGTTAGCGGCATAGCAAACAATTATGTCTATGGTGGTGAAGTATATGCCTCTACATACGGCGCAGACAACAGCCCTGCCACAGCCACAGCCAGCAACAATGCCATTACGATCAGCGGCACAGTAGAGGATGATGTCAAGGGTGGCGAAGCCGATGCAGATACAACCGGTGACAACAGCGCTGCCACAGCCACAGCCAGCAACAATACCATTGTCATTAGCGGCAGGGTGGAGGACGATAGTGTCTATGGTGGCGAAGCCGATGCAAGTACAGACGGTAATAGCAACAGCGCAGCCATTGCCACTGCCAGCGGCAATACCATTACCGTTAGCAATAGCGGCTATGTAGATGAAGATATCTGGGGTGGTAGTGTAACAGCCAATACATACGGCGCAGACAACAGCCCTGCCACTGCCACAGCCAGCAACAATACCATTACTGTTAGCGGCATAGCAAACGATTATGTCTACGGTGGCGATGCCGATGCAGATACAGATGGCACCAACAGCGCAGCCATTGCCACTGCCAACAACAATACCGTTACCGTGAGTGGCTATGTAGATGACTACGTTTTCGGTGGCGAAACTCGTGCCGTCACAGGCGGTGCCAACAGCGCAGCCACAGCCACGGCCAGCGGCAATACCATTACGATCGGTGGCAATGTAGGTGATGTTCATGGTGGCGCTGCAGAGGCTTATGCAAACGGTTCAGATAATAGCCCTGCCACAGCCACAACCAGCAACAATGCCATTACGATCAGCGGCATGGTAAGGGGTGTTGTTCTTGGTGGTACTGCATATGCAGCGACAGACGGTGCCAACAGCCCCGCCACAGCCACGGCCAGCGGCAACATCATTACGGTCAGCGATACAGCAATGGTGGGTGGTGATGTGTTCGGTGGCAATGCAATGGCAGTTGTAAATGGCACAGACAGCCTTGCCACAGCCACAGCCAGCGGCAACACCATCATGGTTAGCGGCGCAGTGGGGGGTGATGTTGTTGGTGGTGAGGTAGATGTAAGCGGAACAGACAGCATTGTCAACGCCACCGGCAACACCATCGTTATCAGCGGCACGCCCACTTTTGGCGCTGGCACAAATATCGCCGGCGGCAGACTGGTTTATGGCACAGGCGATGTACGCACCGGCAACACCTTGCATATGCGCACCACCGGTGTTACCGCCAGCAACATAGCCAACTTCCAGCACCTGCGCTTTGCCCTGCCCAACAGCAGCATTGCCAGCGGCACTGCTGCACTGACCCTGACTGATGTAGGCGGTACCGATATCAGCACCCCGCTTGGTGAATCAGCCACCACCGTGGGCGTAAGCATTGCAGGCGGCAGCAACACCCTGCAAGCTGGTCAGCGTGTCAACCTGATCCACAACGCCGGCGTCCTGACAACCGATGTGGATGAACTTCCCAGCACCATCACAGGTTCACAGGGTCTGGGTCTGCTGTATACCATGACACTCGCTGGCGACGGCAACACCCTGAGTGCCACCGTCTCCCAAGTCAATGCCAACCCGCGTGCCAAATCCCTGTCTGAAGGCCGCATTGGTGCTGCAGCCTTTGTCAATCAAGGCGCCGATATGGTTGCCGGTATGGGTATGGAGCGTGCCCTGGCAGCAGCACAAAGCGGTGTAAACGGCTTTGGCGGCATGTCTGGCGGCAAAACCCGCCACAAGAGTGGCTCGCATGTCGATGTCAAAGGTGTAAACCTGCTGCTCGGTGCAGCCACCAACCTGCCCAACAGTGCAGGCAACCTCATGC
>CAZUBE010000022.1:0-33412 GCA_964618495.1 uncultured Allobrachymonas sp.
CATGGCGGCATAGCTTCTACTTTTAAGCACCGCCCTAAATGGGGGGAATACCGAGGCACGCCACTATCATCAATCGCCGAATATTATGGTGGAGAAATTCCTTGGGTTTCTATCTCTGATATGACAAAAACCAGAAGGGTTTTAGATAATACTGAAAAGAATTTAACACCTCTTGGTTTTTCAAATTCGGCAGCACAAATGTTTCCAATCGGAACGGTGTTGTATGCAATGTATGCATCTATAGGCGAATGCTGTATTGCTGGCATTCCTTTATGTACCAGTCAAGCTATTTTAGGAATTCAAACCAAGAGTAGTTTGGATGCAACTTTTCTTTATTATTATTTGTCATCATTAAAATCTACAGCTAAAACACTTGGACAACAAGGAACACAAGCCAATTTAAATAAGGGAATGGTACAGGCTTTCCGTCTTGCTCTCCCCACTTTGATCGAACAAACCGCCATTGCCACCGTCCTGTCCGATATGGATACCGAACTATCCGCACTTGAAACCCGCCGCGAAAAAACCCGCCAACTCAAGCAAGCCATGATGCAAGAGCTGCTCACAGGCAAAACCCGCTTGAAAACCGCGTAAAACCCGCTTTAAAAGCGTCGGGTAGCTTGGTAGGGTGGGTTAGGCTGCAAGCCGTAACCCACGCGGTGCGGCATTTGCGAGTTAATTTGCGGGTTAATTACCGCGTGGGTGACAAGTCACCCACCCTACGCCCGCTGGTTTGACCTGCACAAAAGCGGAGCAGCCAAACAAGCAGCCATCTGCACAGAAAGCCGTCATTCCCGCGCAGGCGGGAATCCATGCCCCCCACCCACGCGCAGAACGTTACCCACGCCCACGCCCACGCCGCCATTCCCGCCTATGCGGGGATGAGGAGCTTTGGCGTTTTTGATCCAAAACCAGAATAAATCAGCGCTTCCATAAATAAGGCGAGAGGGCATAAACCCTCGCGTCTTTAGAGATTTGTATGCCGCGCTTTAGAGATAATTTTTTCTTTCTTTTTTCGCAAGGTGCTGATTTTTTTAAATTATTTCTTGTATTTTCTATATGATGGCAGCCTGCTTTAGAGATAGTTGGCACTATGGCTACATTTAATCACTTCGATCTTGCTTTGCTCAACCCTGCGTTTGATTCGCCTTTGGTCGATGTTTTGACTGAGTTGGAGCATTTGCGCCGTCTCAGGCTAGAGGGCACTACGCCGCCCGCGCTTTTTTTGCAGCTTAAGTATATTTTTCATATGCTGGAGAGTTTGGGCTCGGCACGCATAGAGGGCAACCATACAACGTTGGCCGAGTATGTAGAAAATACGTTTGCCCCCGCCAGCGCACCCAGCGAGCAGCTTGCCGAGATTGACAATATCGAAGAGGCTATGCGCTATATCGAAAATGAAGTGGGTAAAGGCTCGGAGATTACCGAGCGCTTTATTCGTGAATTGCACGCTTTAACGGTGCAACGTCTGGTGCGCGAGGGCGATGCTACGCCAGGGGCGTATCGTGCAGGCGAGGTGCGTATTGCGCAGGCAGCGCATTTGCCGCCGCAAGGGGTGGAGGTGGCAGGCTATATGCAAGAGCTGGTGGCTTTTATCAACCGCCCCGATGCAGATAAATACGATTTGATGAAGGTGGCACTGGCGCATCACCGTTTTGGCTGGATTCACCCCTTTGGCAATGGCAACGGGCGTGTGGTGCGTTTATTGACTTATGCCTTGTTGATTAAGTATGGCTTTAATGTAAAGGCGGGCGGGCGTGTGTTAAACCCTACAGCGGTGTTTTGCAGCGACCGCGACCGCTATTACGCCATGCTGGCACTGGCAGATAAGGGTACGCCAGATGCGCTGGAGAAATGGTGTATTTATGTGTTGCAGGGTATTTCTAACGAGCTTTATAAAGTCGATCAAATAACCCAATACGATTATTTGAGCGAGAAGGTTTTGCGCCCCGCTGTGGGTTTTGCCCGCCAGCGTGGTTTGATTTCTGAACAGGAAGAAAAAATATTGCAGCTCGCGGTGCAGGGTGGAGTGGTAAAGGCAGCAGATTTGCAAGCGGCTATGCCTGCTGCAAGCCCCGCAAAGCGTACTTATCAAATCAAAAAGCTGGTAGATAGCGGTATGCTGCTGCCTATTGCTGCCAAAGCACGCCAATATACCCTCGGCTTTCAAAACAAGTATTTAATGCGGGGCGTGATTGAGGCATTGTCGCAAGCAGGTTTTATTTCAAAGCCTCTGGCTGGAGAGAGGTAATTTTTTTATGACGAATATGGTTCGCTCTGAACGCACTACACAAAACCGCATTGTTGATCTGTTTACCGATGCCAACTGCGCCAACTCTTTGGGCTACACCTATCTGGGCAACTGGAGCGGGCGCCAAAATAACCGCAACATAGAGCAAGAGCTGCTCCGCGCCAATCTGCAAAAGCGCGGCTACACCGACGCGCAAATTGCAGCGGCTTGGCAAAAACTGCTGGCAGCGGCAGATGGCACGGGCATAACGCCTTATGCCGCCAATTTACGCACTTACCAATTGCTGCGCTATGGCGTGCAGGTGCAGGTGGCTGCGGGGCAAAACCACGAAACGGTGCATTTGATTGATTGGGATGCACCTGCCAATAACGATTTTGCGCTGGCGCAAGAGGTTACTTTGCGCGGCGGCTACGAGCGCCGCCCCGATTTGGTGGTGTATGTCAATGGCATTGCCGTGGCGGTGATTGAGCTTAAACGCAGTTCGGTAGAGGTGGCAGACGGGGTGCGCCAGCTTATTAGCAACCAGGAAGAGATTTTTAATCAGGATTTTTTCTCTACCGTGCAATTGCTGCTGGCAGGCAGCGATGCGCAGGGCTTGCGCTATGGCACTACGGGCACGCCTGAAAAGTTTTTTGTGCAGTGGAAAGAGCAAGCCGAGCAGCGCGGGCAGGCTCAGGGTGGGCAGGCTTGTATGGCGGTAGGCGCTTTGCTTGATGCGCCACTGGCGCAGATGTTTAACAAAGAGCGCTTGCTTGACTGGATGCGCAACTTTATTATTTTTGATGCAGGCCAAAAGAAAGTACCCCGCGTGCACCAGTATTTTGGGGTAAAGGCGGCGCAGGCGCGTATCCAAAGGCAAGAGGGCGGCGTAATCTGGCACACGCAAGGCAGCGGCAAGAGTATCTTGATGGTGCTTATTGCCAAGTGGCTGCTGGAGCACGACCCGCACGCCCGCGTGCTGATAGTGACCGACCGCGACGAGCTAGACAAGCAAATAGAAGGGGTAATGCGCAATTCGGGCGTGATTGGCGAAGAAGCACCATCACCGCGCATTACTTCACGCGCCGAGTTGGTAGAAAAGCTGTGCGCCGCAGCGCCGCGCTTGCTGTGTGCGCTGGTGCATAAGTTTCCTGCCAGCAAAAAAGCAAAAGATGACGACCGCGCCGTGTATGAGGGGGTAAACCAGGTGCTGCAAGAGGGTGGTTTGCCCGATGTGCAGGGGCGTTTTTATGTGTTCGTAGATGAGTGCCACCGCACACAAGGCGGCGGCATGCACAAGCAGATGAAGCGCTGGCTGCATAACGCTGTTTTTATCGGCTTTACGGGCACGCCTTTGCTGCGGCAAGACAAAAAAACCACGCACGAGGTATTTGGCACTTACATTCACACCTATAAATTTAACGAGGCAGTGGCAGACCGCGTGGTGCTCGATTTGAAATACGAAGCGCGTGATGTGCGGCAGCGGCTTACGTCACAGGCAAAAATTGATGCCTGGTTTGAGCAAAAAACCAAAGGGCTAAACAATTTTCAAAAGGCAGCGGTGCGCAAACGCTGGGCTACGATGCAAGAGCTGACGAGCGCAGAAGGGCGCAAACGGGAAATTATTGCCGACATTATTGGTGATTTCGCGCTTAAACCACGGCTGAATAACGACCGTGGCACGGCTATTTTGGTAGCGGCTTCTATTTACGATGCCTGCCATTATTTCCGCCTGTTTCAGCATACGGCTTTTGGCAAGTTTTGCGGCATTGTTACCTCTTACGAGCCCAACCAGTCGGCTATTGCCAAAGAGCCTGCCAATAGTGATGAACGCTATAAATTCGATACCTATACCCAGCATGTATTGCAGCAGGGGCAAAGCACCAAAGATTACGAAGACAAAATCAAACAGCGCTTTATTGATGAGCCTGCTAACTTGAAGCTGCTGATTGTGGTGAGCAAGCTATTAACGGGTTTTGATGCGCCTTCATGCACCTGTATTTATCTTGATCACGAGTTGCGCGACCACAATCTGTTTCAGGCCATTTGCCGCACCAACCGCCTGGATGGCGAAGACAAAGATTATGGCCATATCGTTGATTACAAAGAGTTGTTTGAAAAGGTGCAAAACTCTATTGCCGTATATACATCAGACGCGCTAGAGGTAGATGCAAACGGCGACAGCGGCAACGTAATTGTGAAAGACTGGCTACAAGAGGGCAGGGCGCAGCTTGATGCAGCCCGCGAAGGTTTGCGCTATTTGTGCGAGCCCGTAGCCGCGCCGCGCGAGGTGGAGCAGTATTTGCACTACTTTTGTGGCGATGCCAGCGATGCCGAAAGTTTGGCTAAAACCGAGCCACTGCGCATTACGTTTTATAAATCAAGCGCCACACTGCTACGCGCCTATGCAAGCATTGCCCAAAACCTGCAAGAAGCAGGCTATGCAGCGGCAGATATTGCCGCACTGCAAAAAGAGGTGGAGTTTTACAGCGATACGCGCATGGCAATTAAAAAGCACTCAGGCGAGGAACTGGATATAAAGCCCTACGAGGCAGATATGCGCCACTTGATTAATACCTATATTCAGGCAGAGCCAAGCGAAGATTTGGGCAATTTGAGTGCGCTTTCTTTAACCGAGCTTATTATTGAAACGGGTATTCATGACGCGATTGCAAAAAAGCTCAACCAAAAGGGCAATTTGTCAAACAATGCCGTTGCCGAAGGCATTATCAATAATGTGCGTAAAACCATTATTCGCGACCAACTGACTGACCCGAGGTTTTACGAAGAAATGTCTAAGCTGCTGGCCGACCTGATTGAGCAAAGGCGCGACGACACAGCCGCTTACGAGCAATTTTTGCGCAATGCAGAAGAATTGGTGAAAAAGATGGCGAACAAGGCGGCAGAAAACCACCCGCAAGCGTTGCATGGCAATGCCGAAGCCATAGCGATTTTTAACAATCTGCCAAGCATTGCTGCCACTACGTTTGTTTGCCCTGCCGATGATGCAGGCAAGGCGGCGCTGGCGCTGGAGATTGACCAAGCCATGCACGCGCAAGCCCCCGCAGGCTGGAAAGGTGACGATGTAAAAGAAAAGGTGGTGCTCAATGCCTTGCATCCCATCATGTTTGGGGATGGCGTTGCTACGATGGCTATTTTTGACATTATCAAAAATCAGGCAGGCTACTGATGGGCGAAATCATCCAACTGGGTGACGTGGCAATTGCGCTAACCCGCAAAAACATCAAAAACGTGCATTTGAGCGTACACCCGCCCAATGGGCGCGTAACACTGGCTGCGCCCAGCAGCACGCGCCCGGAGGTGGTGCGGGCTTATGCGGTTTCCAAGCTGCTTTGGATTCGCGAGCAGCAAAAAAAGCTGGAGCAACAAGCGCGTGAAATGCCGCGCCAGTGCATTGAGCGCGAGAGCCACTATGTTTGGGGGCGGCGCTATTTGCTAACGATTGACTACCAAAACACCAAGCCAGCCGTAACGCTGGGAAACAGAAAAATACGCCTGACGGTGCGCCCAGACAGCAGCGCAGAAAAACGCGCCCAAACGCTGCACGAGTGGCACAAGCGGCTGCTGCATGAGGCGCTGCCGCCTTTGATTGGCAAGTGGGAGAGCAAGTTAGGCGTGCGCGTGGCGGGCTATTTTGTGCAACGCATGAAAACCCGTTGGGGCAGTTGCAACCCGCAAGCAGGCCATATCCGCATCAATACCGAACTGGTGAAAAAACCCAGAGATTTGCTGGAGTATGTAGTGGTGCATGAAATGCTGCACCTGATTGAGCCCACGCACAGCAGCCGCTTTATAGCTTTGCTCGATACGCATTACCCAAGCTGGCGCGAGGCACGCGCCGAGCTCAATGCCTTGCCCCTGTCAGCGCAGGTGTGGAAAGAATAAAGAGGCTATTTCAACCTGCCGTGTGAATGATTTTGGTGGCTTTGTCCATCTCGCCACTGAGCAGCTCGGGCACGGCTTTGAGGCTGCGGTCTATGGCTTGCTCTATGCCTATGCGGTGGTCTTGCGAGGGTTTTTTCAGTACCCAGTTGGTGACTTCGTTTTTATCTCCCGGGTGGCCTATGCCGATGCGTAGCCGCCAGTAGTCGGTGCTGCCGAGTTGGGCGTGGATGTCGCGCAAGCCGTTGTGGCCAGCGTGGCCGCCGCCTTTTTTGAGTTTGGCTTGGCCGGGCAGTAGGTCTAGCTCATCGTGTACGACGAGTATGTTTTCGGGGAGTATTTTGTAAAACCGCGCCAGCGCGGCTACGGCTTGGCCTGAGCGGTTCATAAAGGTAGATGGCTCAAGCAGCCAGATTTTCTGCCCTTGCTGCCTGCTGCAACCGACGAAGCCGTGAAAGTCACGGCTTTGCGCCAGTTGCACGCCCCATTGTTGCGCTAGTGTATCGACCCACCAAAAGCCCGCATTGTGGCGGGTGGCAAGGTATTCGCTGCCTGGGTTGCCCAAGCCAACTATTAATTCAATCATGTGTGTATGCCCGTTGAGGGCTTTTTTTGTGCGCGCGTGTGCGCTTTTTTGGTGTTATGGAGGGATGCGCTGCTGGGCAGCCGTTGCGGGTTGTGCCAGTGCGCAGATACAGGGGGCTAGTTTACTTGTGTTTGCGCCCAAGGTTGGCGATGTTTTAGCTTGGCTTTGGCAGGTGGGCGCTATGGGGTGTAGGTGTTATGGGTGTGGGCAGGGCGGTTTCAAATAATTGACATATTCATTACGCATACTGCGGCACTCGTGCTGGTGCGGGCTGCAAGATTGGCCCGCGCCAGTTTGCTTGTTTGTTGCAGGTTGGTAATGTATGAGTTTGGTTCTTTTTGATCTTGATCACACGCTGCTTGATGGTGATAGCAATTCGCTTTGGCTTGATTTTTTGCAGCAACGCGGTTTGCTTGACGCTGCCGATGTAGCAAAACAGGCCGAATTTATGGCGTTGTATGCGCGTCAAGAGCTTGATATTGCGGCTTATTTGGAGTTTCACTTGGGGCTGCTTACACGGCACCCTATGCCAGAGCTTTTGCGCTTGCGCGAAGATTTTATGGCTGAAGTTATCAAGCCACGTATTGGTGCAGCAGCGTTTGCCGCTGTGGCGCAGCACGTGGCTAGCGGTGCGCGGGTTGCCATTATTACGGCTACGCACAGCTTTTTGGTTGAGAGCACGGCAGCTTTGTTTGGCGTGCCTGTGATTTGCTCGGTAGCTGAAGTGCGGCAGGGTGCTTTTACAGGGCGCTTGCAAGGCATGGCGTGCTTTGCAGGGCAAAAGATTGATTGCCTGAAGTTGTGGTTGCAACAGCAAGGGTTGGATGAGAGTGCGCTGGCGCAGGCGACTTTTTATAGCGACTCGGCCAACGACTTGCCATTGCTTGAAGCTGTGGCGTACCCCGTGGTGGTTAATCCTGATGCGACGCTGCAAGCAGCAGCACAAGCGCGGGGCTGGCCTGTGCAGCATTGGCTGGCAAATGGGCAGCTTGCGCAAGGCTAATCTTGCCGAAAAAACACAGTCAAGCTGATTAATATCTTCTCCTAATTTTCGATATTTATTTGCTTTTCTCATTAATGTCATTTAACTGACATTTACTGTTGTTAAAGTTTCGACGCTTAATTCTGCATTTGTTTCACCTTATCTAACCTTGTTGGTTTTTTTACAGAGGAATTTTTTATGAAAAAATTTGCACTTGCCGCACTTTCTGTTGCGCTTGCATTGCCTGCACAGGCAGCAACCGAGATTCAATGGTGGCACTCGATGGATGGTGCGCTTGAGGGCTGGGTCAATGATTTGGCCAAAGATTTCAATGCCAAACAAAGCGATTACAAGGTTGTGCCTGTTTACAAGGGGCAGTACAACGAGTCGCTGACTGCGGGTATTGCCGCTTACCGTGCAGGCAAAGCGCCTCACATTTTGCAAGTTTTTGAGGTGGGTACTGCCACCATGATGGCTGCCAAGGGCGCAGTTAAGCCTGTGCAAACTTTGCTCAAAGAGCAGGGCGTGCCGTTTGATTCCAAGGCGTATATTCCAGCCGTTGCGGGTTACTACACAGCACCTAACGGGCAGATGATGTCGCTGCCTTTTAACAGCTCAACCACTGTTTTCTATTACAACAAGGATGCCTTCAAGAAAGCTGGCTTGGATGCCAACAAGCCTCCCAAAACATGGCCAGAAGTAGAAGCAGCCGCGCAAAAGCTCAAAGCCTCTGGCGAGAGCTGCCCGCTTACTACAACCTGGATGACATGGGTACAGCTTGAGAGCTTCTCTACTTGGCACAACACCCTGTATGCCACGCAAAACAACGGCTTTGGCGGCACTTCGGCACGCCTGCTGGCAAATTCGCCGCTGCATGTGCGCCACTTCCAAAACTTGGAAAAGTGGAATAAAGATGGCTTGTTCCATTACAAAGGCCGCGCCAGCAAAGGCTTGGCATCGTTTACTTCTGGCGAGTGCTCCATGATTATGGGCTCTAGCGGCAGCTACGCCAGCATCAAGCGCGATAGCAAGTTTGCTTGGGGTATTTCTGAGCTGCCTTACTACGCAGACGTAAAAGGTGCGCCGCAAAACACCGTAATTGGTGGTGCCAGCCTGTGGGTAATGGCGGGTAAGACTCCAGCCGAGTACAAAGGCGTAGCCAAGTTCTTTGAATACCTTTCAGACAGCAAAGTGCAGTCTGAAAGCCACAAGCGTACGGGTTATCTACCTATTACAACGGCTGCTTTCAAGCTGACTGAAGCATCTGGCTTTTACAAGCAAAACCCAGGTACCGAGGTGGCTGTAAACCAGATGGTGCGCAAGGTGACAGACAAGTCGCGCGGTATTCGTCTGGGTAATTACAACCAGATTCGTACCATTTTTGATGAAGAAACCGAAAACATCTGGGCAGGCAAAAAATCAGCCAAAGAAGCGCTTGATGCTGCTGTTAAACGCGGCAACGAAGAGTTGAGCCGCTTTCAAGCCAGCGGTAACTGATTAAAAATCTGTTGAGATAATCAGTTTGCAGGAAAGCCGCAGTCTATTGCTGCTGCTTTCCTGATTTTCTTTTTAAAAAGAAAACTATTAGGGAAACGCTGATTTGTTCCATTTTGTATAAGAAATGCAGTTGCTCGCCATCTCTGAGCAGGTGGCAACCTGTTGCAGCAAGTTGCATAGTTTTTATTCTGTGCCTAAGTGGATTGATGAATTTCTTTAGTAAATATATATAAAGAACAAATCAGAGTTTTCTTGCTAGATGAATTTAAAATAGCAAACTTCAAATATCAAATAGCCATTTAATGTATATTGATTTAAATTATACCTAAACGCATGGAAAAACGCACACTATTTCACAACCGCCTGCTGCCTTGGCTTTTGTTGCTGCCGCAGCTTGCAGTAATAAGTATTTTCTTTTTTTGGCCAGCAGCGCAAGCCTTTATCCAATCGGTGCAGGAAGAAGACCCTTTTGGCTTGCGTACGCAGTTTGTTGGCATGAAGAACTTTATTCAGCTATGGAATAACGAGTTTTATCTCCAATCGTTTCAAACCACTGCTATTTTTTCGGTACTGGTTGCATTTTTTGGCATAAGCATTGCATTGATGTTTGCCACTTTTGCCGACCGCATTACGCGCGGCTCTGGTATTTATAAAACCTTGATGATTTTGCCCTATGCCATTGCGCCTGTTTTGGCTGGTGTACTTTGGGGTTTTATGTTTTCGCCAGGTATAGGCATTGTTTCATGGGTTTTGCGCAAATGGGGAATCGAATGGAACCATTTGATTAACTCGCATCAGGCAATGGCGCTGGTGGTAATGGCTGCTATATGGAAGCAGATTTCTTATAACTTTCTGTTCTTTTTAGCTGGTTTGCAGTCTATACCCAAGTCGCTGATAGAAGCTGCTGCTATTGATGGTGCTGGGCCTTGGCGCAGATTTTGGAATATACAGTTTCCATTGCTTTCACCAACAACATTCTTTCTGCTGGTAATTAATGTGGTTTATGCTTTTTTTGAAACATTCGCCATTATTGATGCTACTACGAGTGGTGGGCCTGGGCAGAGTACCAACACTTTGGTGTACAAGGTTTATCAAGATGGTTTTAAAAATCTTGATTTAGGTGGTTCGGCTGCGCAGTCTGTAGTTTTAATGCTGATTGTGGTGGTTTTAACTATTCTGCAATTCCGCTATGTTGAGAAAAAAGTTCAGTATTAAAAGAAATAAGTAGATAAAGAAAAATGATTGAAAACAGACCTTTTCTTAAAATATTTTCGCACTGCATGATGGTGTTGGGTGTGCTGCTGGTTGCGTTTCCGCTGTATTTGGCGCTAGTGGCATCTACGCATTTGCCGCAAGATATTGTGCAAGCGCCCATGCCTTTGTTGCCTGGCGAGCATGGTTGGGAAACCTATAAAGCTGCGCTGTTTGGTGCAGAGCAAGGCGCTGCCGCCCGTGCGCCTGTGGCGCGCATGATGTGGGTGAGTCTGGTATCGGCCATGACGATTGCATTGGGCAAGATTGCCATTTCGCTGCTATCGGCCTATGCCGTGGTGTTTTTCCGTTTTCCATTCAAGCGGCTGTGCTTTTGGGCGATTTTCATCACGCTGATGCTGCCTGTAGAGGTGCGCATATTGCCTACTTACAAGGTGGTATCAGATATGGGGCTGCTCAACAGCTATGCGGGTTTAACCATTCCGTTGATTGCGTCGGCAACGGCTACGTTTCTGTTTCGGCAGTTTTTTCTCACCATTCCCGATGAGTTGGTAGAAGCTGCGCGTATTGACGGCGCTAGTGCCATGCGCTTTTTTTGGGATATTTTGCTGCCCCTGTCAAAAACCAGTATGGCTGCTTTGTTTGTCATCCAGTTCATTTATGGTTGGAACCAGTATCTTTGGCCGCTACTTACCACCACCAGCGAAGACATGATTCCCGTAGTGCTCGGCATACGCACCATGATGGGCGGCAGTGGCGAGAGCATGGTGGAGTGGAACACTGTAATGGCAACCGCAATTTTGGCCATGCTGCCGCCCGCCGTAGTGGTGGTGCTGATGCAAAAGTGGTTTGTAAAAGGGCTGGTTGATATTGAGAAATAAGGGCTATGCGTAAAGGGGCATGCATAGGGCAAACAGTAAATACCAGCCAATAAAAGCAAATAAACCCAATAAAAGCAAATACAGTTATCAGGAAAAATAAAACATGACATCTATCCAGTTTTGCAATTTAATCAAACGCTACGGCACGGGCGAGAAGGCCAATCAGGTGCTGCATGGCGTGAATGCCGAAATACGTGATGGCGAGTTTGTCGTTATTGTTGGGCCCTCGGGCTGTGGCAAATCTACCTTGCTGCGCATGGTGGCAGGGCTTGAAGACGTAAGCGATGGCGAAATCCGTATCGGCGGTGAAGTAGTAAACCAGCTTGAACCTGCCCAGCGCGACATTGCCATGGTGTTTCAAAACTATGCGCTTTACCCGCATATGACCGTGCAAGAAAACATGGCTTATGGGCTAAAAATCAGAAAAACCCCGAAAGAGGAAATACAGGGTAGGGTAGAGAAGGCTGCAAAAATTCTGGGGCTATCGCACCTGCTGCAACGCAAGCCCCGCGAGCTTTCAGGCGGCCAGCGCCAGCGCGTGGCAATGGGGCGCGCCATTGTGCGCGAGCCGAAAGTTTTTTTGTTTGACGAGCCTTTATCCAACCTAGATGCCCAACTGCGCGTGCAAACCCGTTTGGAAATTGAAAAACTACACCGCGAACTGGGCATAACCAGCCTCTTTGTCACCCACGACCAAGTCGAAGCTATGACGCTGGCGCAAAGAATGATTGTGATGAACGCAGGCCGCATGGAACAATTTGGCACACCTGAGGAGGTTTACAGCCGTCCAGCCAGCACCTTTGTAGCCAGCTTTATCGGTGCGCCCGCCATGAACTTGCTCAAACAAGTGCAAGGCTGCCCTGAAGGGAAAATACTCGGTATCCGCCCCGAGCACCTGAGCATTTGCCCCGCGCAGACAAGCGACTGCTGGAGCATGCGCATTGAAAGCAACGAAATGCTGGGCGCTGAACGGCTGCTGCACGGCAAAGTTGGCGAAGAAGACATTACCCTGCGGCTGGATGCCACCTTGCCCACGGCGCAGGTGGGCGAAACCATTTATGTACGCCCCCAAAAGCAACTGCTGCATTTTTTCGATCTGGAAACAGGCAAACGCATTGACGGAGCACACTGAAAATGACTGAACCCACTACCCCAACATGGCCCTACCCCCGTTGGATTGCCCACCGTGGCGCAGGCAAACTCGCCCCCGAAAACACCATGGCAGCCTTTCGCTTGGGCGCGCAAAGCGGCTGGAAAATGTTTGAATGCGACGTCAAACTCAGCCAGGACGGTATTCCTTTTCTGCTGCACGATGCCACGCTTGAGCGCACCACCAACGGGCAGGGCATAGCGGGCAACCTGCCGTGGAGCGCCTTATCGCAGCTTGACGCAGGCGGTTGGCATTCGCCCCAGTATGCAGGCGAAACATTGCCCACATTGGCCAACGTAGCGCAGTTTTGCCTGGCAAATGGCTATTTTCTCGATCTTGAAATCAAGCCCACCCCAGGCATGGAAGCCATCACAGGCAAGGTCGTAGCAGAACACGCCGCGCGCCTGTGGGCAAAAGCCGCTACGCCCCCCTTTCTCACTTCATTCCAGCAAGACGCGCTTGCCGCCGCACAGCAAGCCGCACCGCACCTGCCGCGCGGCCTCTTGGTTGATGTCTGGAGCGACGATTGCCTGGAACATGCCCAGCGCCTGCAATGCGCGGCACTGGTCTGTAACCAAAATATATGGAATGCCGAACGCATCCGCACAGTCAAAAAACTGGGCATGCACTGCATTTCTTACACAGTCACCACCGAAGAAAAGCTCACCGAATTGCTGGCACTTGATGCAGAGCATGGCATTGTGAGCGACTGCATTGGAAGCTGGGATGCGAAAATAAAGATATAGGGAGGTACTGATTTATTCTTCATGCAAGGAAAAATCTCATAAAGTAGTCATTCCCGCGCAGGCGGGAATCCACGGCTGCGTTTCTTATTGCAATGGATTCCCGCCTGCGCAGGAATGTCGAGTCAAGGTGTTTTTGATCCAAAACCGAAACAAATCAGCGCTCCCATAGAGCAGCATTGTTACAACTTAATTTTCTACATTAATAAACAAGCTTAATATATTGATTTATAAGTAAATTAATCATGGCTTGAGAAATTTTGTAAACTTCACTGTAGGCATGTAGCGTCCAACTTGCATGTCTTCTTCTGCTTTTTCTTGCTTTTTTGCAAAAAAGTAATCTTGCGGTTATAGGGGTTTCCCTGCTGGTTAAATGATTTCCCCCGTTATAGAATTAAAGTCCTTTAACAAATCTATTTGGGGATTTATCCATGAAAATCGCATCTTATCGCCAACTGGCGGCCAAGTGCTGCCTGGCTATTGCAGCTATCGCAACAACCTCCGTGGCTCTCGCCGAAGGCGGTACGCTCGCTGACATTAAAAAACGTGGTCAGTTGACAGTAGGCACAGAGGCTGCTTACGAGCCATACGAATTCATGGAAAACGGCAAAGTTACAGGTTATGGCCGCGAAATCCTTGAAATTATGGCAACCAAACTGGGTGTCAAACTCAACCAGCAAAACCTGCCATTCCAAGGTTTGCTGCCCGGGCTGCTGGCCAAACGGTTTGACTTTGTCGCAACCAGCGTAGGTGTAACAGAAGAGCGTGGCAAACGGTTTGCCTACACCCACCCAGTTGGCATTGTAAATACCGTATTTGTCGTTAATGGCTCCAATACCAGCATCGCCAAACCTGCTGATGCAGTTGGTAAAAAAGTTGCCACACAAATGGGCTCTATGGCACAACCACTGGTACAAGCCTTTGAAGCAGACCTCAAAGCCAAAGGTGGGCAAGGTTTTGCTGAGCTTAAACTGTTCCAAACCTATCCAGACGTATCTACAGCGCTGGCAAACGGCACTATCGACGTTGGCGTGTTGCCTGATAACGTAGTTCTGGTTCAGATGAAGAAAAAACCAGGTAGCTTGAAAATTATTGGCGAAATTGGTGAAGCGCGTCTGCTATCATGGGTAGCTCATCCGCAAGACCCTGAGATTCGTGCGTTTGTCAACAAAACTCTTGAAGAACTCACAGCCAGCGGCAAGTTGGCAGAGCTGCAGAAGAAATGGTTTGGCAAGCCCCTGAATCTTCCAACAAAGAACTATCTGCCCAAGGGTGCTCTGTAATTACACAGGCATAACAGGCCAACAAATCATCTAGCACAATGGAAGAAAGCTTACCAGTCGCAATACAGTCCATCACGGAGGGACTGATTAAGGCAGTTGGAACGACAATATTTGCCAGCGTCGTTGCATTTACTATCGGGTTGTTCCTTGGCATCATATTGCTGGTATTGCGTACCAATGGTGGAAAACCGGCACGCTATCTGGTAACTGTGTATGTGAGTTTTATGCGAGGAACACCCTTGTTGGTGCAGCTGATGATTGCTTTTTACGTCCTTCCTTCGTTGATTGGTGTTCAGCTTTCTCCATTGGTTGCAGGTATATTGGCTCTTGCTCTCAATACCACTGCTTATATCAGTGAAATTTTTCGCGGGGCTTTGACAACATTGCCTCGCGGACAAAAACAGGCTGGTTTGGCGCTTGGAATGCGCACAGTGCAAATCTGGAAATCCGTTCTTTTGCCACAAGTATTCCATCGTTCATTGCCGCCTTTGACGAATGAATTTACGGTTATTTTGAAAGCTTCATCATTGCTGTCGCTGATTGCTGTTGAAGAGCTATCTACCCATGCGCGCAATGCCACACTTCAAACGGATTTGCCAGTGGAGGTTTTCATGATCACCGCCATTATTTACTTCTCCGTACTCTGGTGCGCTTCATCCGTTTCACGAGTCATCGAAAACCGTATCGCCAAGTTGCTGCCCCATGTCAATTGATTTAAATATCGTTACCCAAGCTCTGCCAGCGCTGCTGCAGGGTTTGAAAATCACAGCAGTGATTAGCCTTTCTGGTATTGCAATCGGGTTGGTTATTGGTACGATTGCTGCGTATACAGCGGACTCCAAAGTACGCCTGATCAGAACCATTGCTCTGACTTATGTGGAGTGTGTGCGTAACGTTCCTTTTCTGATTGTGGTTTACCTGACATTTTTCGGTTTGCCCAAGCTTGGTTTGCATTTTTCCGCTCATGCCATCGGTGTGGGAGCGACTGCTTTCTATACTGGGGGGTATTTTTGCGAAATCGCTCGGGCAGCGCTGCGCAGCGTTCCACGCGGGCAGGTATCAGCAGCCAAATCTTTGGGCATGAATGCAGTGCAGGTACAGCGTCATGTGGTGATCCCACAGACTTTCAGTTTTCTGCTTCCTCCAACTGTCAGCCTGATAATCATGATGTTCAAGGATTCGGCCATTTTCTCGGTAATGAGCCTTCCTGAGTTGACCTACCAAAGCAACTTGATGACAGCCGATACATTTGCTTATGTAGAGGTATTGAGCACAACTGCACTGATTTACTGGCTTTGCAGCATCGTCTTTGATGCCATCGGGCGAAAACTGGAGCAAATGTTACGGGTTCAGCATCGTTGATAAAATCACACATTTACTCCATCTCTTTTTAACGGATACTTGCCCCATGAATCTTGAAACTGTTGCCCCTCGCGTTGGTCATAAAACACTGCTTTACTCGGAACTGGTTACCAATCTGGCTGGTATTCAGGCAGATTTGGCTGTCATAGGCATGCCTTTTGGTGCTGCATACACACCACGTGCATACACAAATGACCAGAGCAATGCGCCGCAAGCACTGCGTGACCTGACAGACAGAATGGTTAGGGCGCCAGAACACTACGATTTTGATATTGATGGCCCACTGTTGCAGGGTCGCAAAGACATCCGTTTTGTTGATTGTGGCGACATTCTTCCCTCACTCACAGAGCCACGTGAGCACTATCGCAAACTTGAAGCAGCCATCAAGGAGCTGCGTAAAGGTGGTGCTTTGCCTATCATTCTCGGCGGTGATCACGGTATTACTACTCCAGCGCTGCGTGGCTATGCAGATGAAGGCCCAATTACCCTCGTGCATATTGATGCACACCTTGATTGGCGCGATGAAGTCAATGGTGTACCAGACGGACTATCCAGTCCCATTCGCCGTGCTTCTGAAATGGCACACGTTGACAAGATAGTGCAAATTGGCTTGAGAATGCAGGGCAGTGCCAGACCTGCTGATTATCAGGCCGCACGCGATTATGGTGCCGAGCTGGTTACCGCGTATGAACTGCACGACATCGGTATGGATGCTGTACTCAACAGAATCCCTGATGGCGGAAAATACTACATCACCATCGATATGGATGGTCTGGATGCTTCTATCGCTCCAGCTATTGATGGTCCAGCCCCTGGTGGCGTAACTTTCATTCAGGCACGTAAACTTATTCATGGATTGGTGAAAAAAGGTCGTGTTGTGGGTATGGATATCGTTGAAATTCAGCCTTCAAAAGATTTGCCCAGTAAATTGACCTGTGTTACAGCTGGGCGTTTAATCGTCAATTTGATCGGTGCATCCATTCGTGCCGGCTATTTTGATAAAAAATAAAGCACTGCTGCACTGCCACAGAAATATTGCTTTCTAAGGCAATCAATGGCAGTGCACAAGGTACAAGCCTGTTCATAAGGGTTGAAATTGCAGCAGCAATCTATTGTCCAATCGGGCACTCTGCCGTGCGTTGTTGTGCTGGCAACAGGGGGCACAATTGCTTCTACATTGCCTAATGAGCAGGCACTTGCGCAAGATTACGCAGTCTCGCACGTTGCGGGTGATTTGCTGTCTGCGGTTCCACAAGCAGGCCAATTGGCCAATCTTCATTGCATTGATCTTCTGGCAGTGCCTAGCCATGACATTGGCAACGAGCAGTTGCTGAAAATTGCGCACACTGCTCAAACGTGGCTCGATGACAAAGACGTTGCTGGTGTAGTGATCACACATGGTACAGATTCACTTGAAGAAACAGCGTATTTCCTGAATCTGGTAATCAGGTCTTCCAAGCCTGTAGTCGTTACGGGCGCAATGCGCCCAGCTGATCACCTGAGCCCCGATGGGCCTTCCAATCTTCTGGAAGCGATTGCAGTTGCAGCTTCACCTTTGTCTGCTGGCAAAGGTGTTTTGGTCGTGATGAATGATTCCATCATGGAAGCACGCTCCTGCAGTAAACAGCATACTTCCAGTCTGGCCACTTTTAATGGCTGGGCTGCTGCGCAGATTGGCGAGGTGACCGGAAGTGATATCGTATTCAATGCGAATCCACTAAATCGGCACACTAATAACAGCGAATTTTCTGTAGCAAAGCTACAAGATTTGCCTTTGGTTGATGTCATTTACGATCACCAGTCAGCACGCTACAGTCTTTATGAAGCATGTATCGCATCAGGATGTGCCGGCATTGTGATTGCAGGTATGGGCAATGGTAGTCTTTCGCCTGCTGCATATCGTGGTGCAGCGCATGCCAGAGACCATGGGGTAGTTGTTGTGCGAGCCAGCCGTTGTGGTCGTGGAGTAGTCTCTCCTTTAGCTATGGATGAAGAATTACAGAGTATTCCAGGCAATAGCTTGAATCCACAAAAAGCGCGTATTTTGTTGATGCTCGCGCTGGCTCATGGGGCAGGGCGTGAGCAACTCTTGCGTCAGTTTTCTGAATATTAATCGACATTCTTCACCGGCTTTTGAAGATAAAGGCGAATTCTTGCTTCAAGCAAGCTGACACGTAGCTCCGTTTATTTGGCAAAGTGGCTGGGCATTCCTGTTTATTCGGCTTTTGGGTACTATTGCTGCTGCCTGCACTGGTAACGGACACTTGGTACGCTCAAAGTGACAAATTTTCCGGATAAAAAAAGGAAGTCCGCTGATGCGGACTTCCTTGATAAAACACTCTGATAAAACAGCGATCAGGATGCGGGTTTTTCTGCGGCAGGCGCAGCTTCTTCGGTAGGAGTTTCTTCTACTGCGCCGCCTTTAGGTGGAGTAGCTGTAGCAATCACGGGATCTTCACCGCCATGCATAGGTGTAGTAACACCTTTTGGCAGCACAATGTGACTCAGGTGCACTGCATGTCCTTTTGCAATTTTGCTCAGATCCACTTCGATAGCTTCTGGCAAATCAGCGGGCAGGCAGGTAATTTCGATTTCGTTAACGATGTGGCTGATCAGGCATTTATCCACTTTTACTGCATCAGAGTCTTCAGCACCTTTGAAGTGCAAGGGAACTTTGATGGTCAGTTTTTCTTTGGCTGAAACGCGCTGAAAATCGATATGTAAAACCTGCTGTTTGTAGGGATGGTATTGGACATCACGTACCAGCACTTTGGAAGATTTGCCAGCGATTTCCATTTCCAGCACAGAAGCGTGGAATACTTCTTTTTTCAGAGCGTGCCACAGGGAGTTGTGATCAAGCTCAATCAGTTGTGGGGCGGCTTCGCCACCATAAATGATGCCAGGGGTTTTTCCAGCGTTGCGGAGGCGGCGGCTCGCACCCGTACCTTGCATGCTGCGCTCAAATGCGACAACTTTCATTTCAATCTCCAGTAATAGCGTGACCGCGACCAGCACACGCCAGATAAAAAATGCGCCTACTTTATGTTTTGTTAGGCAGGCGCAAGATATGTTCCTAGATGAGCTTATGCTCCTCTGAGAACAGACTCATGACCGAATCGCCTGTGGCGATGCGGTTGATAGTTTCGGCGATAAGCGGCGCTACGCTGAGTTGGCGGATTTTTTTGCAATCACGCGCCGCTTGCGACAGGGGAATGGTGTTGGTTACTACCACGCCATCAAGTGCGGTTCCGTTGGAAATACGATCAATGGCTGGTCCGCTGAAAATCGGGTGGGTGCAGTATGCATAAACCTTTTTGGCACCGCGCTGCTTGAGTACTTCGGCGGCTTTGACCAGAGTTCCTGCTGTATCAATCATGTCATCCATAACGATGCAGTTACGGCCTTCAATGTCGCCGATGATGTTCATTACTTCATTGACATTGGGTTTGGGGCGGCGCTTGTCAATAATGGCAAGATCACAACCCAACTCTTTGGCCAATGCACGAGCACGTACAACGCCACCAATATCGGGAGAAACAACGATCAAATTTTCGTAATTTTGTTGTTTCAGGTCGCCCAGTAGTACGGGGGATGCGTAAATATTATCAACAGGAATATCGAAAAAGCCCTGAATCTGGTCAGCGTGCAAATCCATAGTCAAAACGCGGTGTACGCCTACAGTTTGCAGCAGGTTGGCTACCACTTTGGCAGAGATGGGCACACGAGTGGAACGTGGACGGCGATCCTGACGGGCATAACCAAAATAAGGGATAACAGCCTGAATACGCTCGGCAGATGCACGCTTTAGGGCATCAACCATAATGAGCAATTCCATCAAAGCATCGTTTGTGGGTGCGCAAGTGGGCTGGATGATGAAAACGTCACGTGCGCGGACGTTTTGCATGATTTCGACGGTAACTTCACCATCGGAGAAACGATCAACTTGAATTTTCCCAAGTGTAGTGCCCAGGCACTTGACTACTTCTTCAGCGAGTTCAGGGTTGGCTTTACCGGTAAAGACCAGAAAATCAGGGTTGCAAGTGTTGGGCATGGGATGCTTCAGGCTGAATGGCAAGAAAAAGCGCCACTACAGCAAACATGCAACGCATGCGCGCCATGCGGACACTACGGCATATGACTGAAATCAATAGAGTGGCAGGGGAAGAAGGATTCGAACCTTCGCATGTCGGAATCAAAATCCGATGCCTTAACCAGCTTGGCGATTCCCCTACACAGTTAAATCTGTGAAGCCTCAAATTATAGCAGAGGATGAGAGCTTAAATTGTTGCAGACTCTAATTATCCAATTTTTTGGAGCTGATTGTTGCATTTTTTCTGCATCAATCTCGTCTCCATCCGCCAGTCTGGCAAAAACTGCACTGCCAGAGCCTGTCATGCGGCCTTTTAAACCATGTTCTGCAAGCCATTCCAATGCATGAGCAATTGGAGGGCATAGCCGAGTTGCCACGGTTTGCAGATCGTTGTGGCCAAAATTCAATGGATCGTCGGCTGCAACGAAGTCGCGCATTGTAGCAGCTGGCGTGGCACGAAATAGATCAGGTGCAGAAAAAATTTCAGGAGTTGAAACGCCTGCATCGGGTTTTACTATGATCCAGCGTGCTACAGGTAGATCAATAGTTTGCAGTTGTTCGCCTATTCCTTCTACCCATGCATTGTGGCCGCTGATGAAAAAAGGCACGTCAGCTCCCAGTTGCAGGCCCAGTGCGGCTAACTGTTGCGGTGTGTAGTTAAGATCCCACAGACGGTTGAGTGCCAGCAGTGTGGTGGCCGCATCAGATGAGCCTCCGCCCATGCCAGCTTGTGTGGGGATATTTTTGCGCAGGTGAATGTGGGCACCATAGTGGCAATTACTGTTTTGCTGGAGTAGTCTGGCTGCGCGGGTACACAAATCGTTGGCGGGCAGGGCAGGGCAGCCTTCGTCACTGCGGCTGATGCACCCGTTTGTAGTGCGGGTGAAGTCCAGACTGTCTTGCCAGTCGATTAGCATGAATACAGATTGCAGTAGGTGGTAGCCATCATTGCGCTGCCCCAATATATGCAAAAACAAATTGAGTTTGGCGGGTGCAGGCTGGTTGTACAAAGAGGGTTGTGTATTCATTGCAGGATAATTTGCAATTTGGCCGCTGGCAGGGGGTGTGTTCGCCATGCGCTGATTTTGCCTTGTGTGCTGTATTGTGATAGGTCTGTTTGCCAGCCTTCTGCTGCGGTGTTTTGACCTTGCAGCCAGTCAAACAGGGCAGCAACTGGCAGTTGTGCTCCAGCAAGTTCGGTCAATAAATCATCCAGTGAGGCAAATTGCTGAATGTTGCTGCCATGCTGTAAGGTGGCTGATTTGCTGCTCCAGCGTGCCATGGCTAATGTGCTGCCAAAGGGGCTGAGAATTTGCAGGCTGCCATTGCTTGTGTTGCCCGAGAGCTGAAAATTACTGGAGAAGGATTGTGGTGGCTGCTGCTCAATATGCAAAGCCAGCCTTCCGCTGTAACTGACAGTATTTACCTGTGTGGCATCTTCTGAAGCTGCGGTTATGGCAGGTGTTGTTGTGCATGCAGATAGCAGTATGGCACAGGGCACTATCAAAAACAGACAATAACTTAATGCACGCCAATAAGACAGGCGGGTTCTATGGCGTTGTTGTGTTGCAGCAGATTCGTGCTGCAGATAGGGCGCGATGTCAGTCATGTGGGGTAAATGCGGGGTCAAGACGGCGTATGGTTTCTAGCAGCACCTTGTCTTTGGGATCAAGCTTGAAGCCCTGCTGCCAGACGTCGCGTGCATGTTCATGCTCTCCACTTTTCCAGAGTACTTCGCCATAATGGGCTGCAATTTCTGCTTGTGGCTCTGCGACATAGGCTTGTTGCAAAAGCAGTTTTGCCTGCGGCAGTCTACCCAGACGGTATTCAACCCAGCCCATGCTGTCACGTATGGCACTGCTACTGGGGTTGAGTGCAAGTGCTTTGGAGATCAGCGCGTGTGCTTCTTTCAGACGCTCGTTGCGGTCTGCCAGACCATAGCCCAGAGCGTTGTAGGCGATGGCTGACTGTGGTTGCAGCTGAATGACTTTGCGCCAGTCTTTCTCGCTTTTGGCATGCTGTCCCAGCTGACTGTATGCGAAACCACGGATATAGAGTAGTTCAGGGTTGTTGCGGTCATGTTCAATGGCTGCACTAAGAACGCGGACAGAGTCGGCATAGCGCTCTTGTTTTTCGTAAACCAGAGAGGTTAGTAGCGCATGAGTGGTTTTTTCGCGTGGTGTATTGGCTGGTACGTCTTGCAGCATTTGCAAGGCCTGATCATATTTTCCTTGTTGTTGCACCATCAATTCGATGCGCTGCAACTGGACATTGGTGCGAATCTGGGCTGGTTCAATACGATTGATCCAGTTGTTGGCAGCTTGTGCGTCGTTGCGCTCGTCAGCAATGCGTGCCAGCATCAGATAAACCTGTGTATCAAGTTCGGTATAACTGGTAGTTGAGGCCAGTTCTTTTTGGCGTATTTCCAGATAACGTTGCAATGCGTTTTCAGCAGCATTCCACTGGCGGAGTTCAAGCTGGATGCCAGCCTGTAAAGCCCAGCCAGTAGCGTAATCTGGCTTTTTTTGCAGCAAGGCATGCAGGTATGGCAGGGCATCGTCATAGCGCCTGAATTCTGCCAGTACTTTGGCATAGGTCAGGATGAATTCATTGGAACTTTCACCTTGCCGGAGCAGTTTGATAACCAATTCTTCGGCCTTGGCAGATACATGTGCAGCGCTGGTGCGGCTGCTATGCATAAGATCAATGGCAATCAAGCCCGGGAGGTCGCGGTTAGGCAAAGCACCCAGTTTTTCTTCTGGAACAGGCGCATCAACAGCTTGCTGCAATGATTGCAACGCTTGCTGGTATTGGTTGGCAGCGATTTGCATGCGCGCCAAAGTGGCAGCAGCAATAAATGTGGTTTCCGGATTTGTTATTGCTGTTTGCAGCATGGGGCTGGCTGCAGTTAATGCCGCTTCGGGTTTTTTGCTGGATTCATACAGTGCGGGCACTGCGTGGATAAAAGATTGTTTTTTTGCAGCATCAGTGGTATCAAATGCCTGTTGTAAAGGGATGCTGGTTTGATCAATACGCCCTAAAGCGACCAATACCTGCAAATGGTAGGTGTTGGCAGCCGGATCGGCAGGGAAAGCTGCTTTCCATTTTGTAAGGGTGGACAGGGCTGACTCGTAGGATCGGTTGTGCAATGCGACTTCGGTAGCTTGTGCGAAAAGTTTGGCGTTGGGGTTGCGTTCTGCAGCGCCCATCAAATGGGTATAGGCCTGCGTTGTTGCGCCGCGTTGCAGGTGCAGATACCCCATCATTACGTCGTAAAGCACAGCAGCGTTACGCACAATTTCCTGCGTAGTGGCTGAGTCATAGCTTTTTGTTATCGCAACTGGAGCAGATGCTTGAGACTTTTTTTGAGTGGGCAAGCGTTTTGCCATTTCATGGGTTGTGGCTGGCAATACGGCATAAGCTGGGCACAAACATGCTGCAGTCAGAAAAGCCGTAGCAAAGGTATGAGACAGACGAAACACAATGAATTCCCCAGTAGAAAGCTGGCACCAGTACAATTGATGCATGGGCATGATAATAAGGGAAGCGGCCGCACCTTGCTGACAATTGCGGTTTTTCTTTGTCAAATGCCAGCTTTATCACAGAATATCGATCTAAAGAGCCAACATTACCGTTTTGATACTTTTCGGGGTTGGTTTTCGTGGAGAATCTGCTGTCACTGTTTATTTTCTCTATCGCCATGCCTGAATTGCCTGAAGTGGAAGTTACCCGCCGCAGTTTTGCCGAGCGCATTGCTGGTGCACGCATTGATGCTGTGCGGCTGGGCAAACCCTTGCGCTGGCCGCTTGGTGCGGAGCCACAAACGCTGCTCAATCGCAGTGTTCTAGGAGTGCGCAGGCGTGGCAAATATTTATTGATGGATTTGAGTGAGGGGCTGCTGTTGCTGCATTTGGGCATGTCTGGCAGTCTGCGCTTTGCATCTGATTTGCCTGCATTTGGTCAGCATGACCATTTCGAGATGCATACGACAAAAGGCTTGTTGCGCTTGAACGATCCACGCCGTTTTGGTGCAGTACTGCTGGTAGAGAGTGAAAATGATGCCCGTGCGCAAAAACTGCTGGCTAAACTGGGGCTTGAGCCACTGGATGAAGCCTTTGATGCAGACGTTTTGTACCGTGAGCTGCAGCAGCGCCGTGCCGAGATCAAACAAGTGTTGCTGGGTGGGCAGATAGTTGTAGGCTTGGGTAATATTTATGCCTCGGAGGCGCTGTTTCACGCCAGAATCCATCCGCAAACATCTGCTGCAAAATTGAGCAAGATACAGGTTAAACGCCTATGGCAGGCAATACGCAACGTGATGCAAAGTGCGATTGAGCAGGGCGGCAGCAGTCTGCGCAATTATTCCGACGCTGAAGGGCGCAATGGTTATTTTCAGTTGGAGGCAATGGTTTATGGGCGCAGTGGCAAACCGTGCCCAGTTTGCACACAGCCAGTGCGGTTGCTGCGCCAAGGGCAACGATCAACATATTTTTGTTCCCGTTGCCAAAAGAGGCAATAATGCCAACTTTCGGCAATGTAAAAATAGATTGCATAAAAAAGACAGAGAAGCCATGTTAAATGACAATATTCATCAATACGGCAACTGGCGTAGCGAAATAAGCAGCCGTTTGTGGGCTTTGCTGCAATGGTTGGAGCAGCATGATTTGCTGACGGCTGATGTCAAGACGCAAATTGAAAAAATGCAAGCGCATAACCGCAGCGACAAAATCATGGTGGCTTTTGTTGCTGAGCTTTCGCATGGCAAGTCAGAATTGATCAATGCAATCTTTTTTGCAGGGCGTGGCCGCCGCATCATTCGCGGTGACGCCATGCGCAAAACCCTGTGTCCGATTGAATTGGGCTACGATGAAAGCGACGCTATCTGCCTGCGTCTGCTGCCAATTCAAACACGTCTGGAGCCACAGTCGTTGATGGAATGGCGGCAGATGCCAGAGCAATGGAGCAAAATTGATCTTGTCAAGGGCAATACCGAGCAGCTTGTTTCTGCGATAAACAAGATATCTGAAACTATTGAAGTGTCATTGGAAGAGGCACGCGCACTGGGTTTTTTGCGCGCTGATGCTCAGACCGAGGAGCAAGGTAGCATTGAAATACCAAAGTGGCGCCATGCCTTGATCAATATAGATCACCCTTTACTTAAACAAGGGCTGGTTATTCTGGATACGCCTGGACTCAATACCATCGGTGCCGAGCCAGATCTGGCCATGAGCCTGATTCCTCAGGCGCAGGCAGTCATATTCATTATGTCTGCCTATACTGGTGTAACGGCTTCTGACATGGCAATGTGGGATGAATTTCTGTCTGGCAAAGATAAGGATATTTCACGATTTGTCGTTCTCAACAAAATAGATACATTGTGGGACGATTTGTGTACGCTTGAGGAAAATGATGCAGTAATTGAACAAAAGCGGCTTGATTCAGCGCATCTGCTCGATATTGCAGAAGAGCAAGTGATGGCTATTTCAGCGCAGAAAGGGTTGCGGGCAAAAATCAATGGCGATACCGAGTTGCTTGAGAGAAGCCATTTAAATTTGCTGGAAAACGTGCTCAGTCAGCGCATAGTGCAAAGGCGCGATGAAATCATGTATAACCACATGAATCTGGATATCGGCAACATACGCCAACTGGTAGATATTCAGTTAAAAGCGCGATCAGCTGAATTGAGCGAACAACTTGCCGAAATGAATGGGTTGAGGGGCAAGAATGAAACCATCATGCAGCAGCAACGCATACGAATTTGCGATGAGCAGGATAAATTTGAAGTTTCTGTTGGGCGTATGCATGCTGTTCGTATTGTGCATTACAAAATTCTGCAACAAATATATTCCATGCTTGGCAATACCCATTTGCTAAAAGAAACAGCACAACTCAAAACAGCCCTGAACGAATCGGGCTTTATGAAAATAGGCATCAAGAAGGTCTATGCTGATACTTTTACCAATTTGTATACGTTGTTTGATAAAGCACAAGACAAGGTTGATGAAGTGCATACCATGTTTGGCAGCATGTTTCAACAGATTAACAAAGAGTATGGTTTCAAGCTGCAGGTTGATGATGCGCCACAACTCAGCAAATGTGTTGCAGAGCTGAAAGAGGTTGAAGAGAAACATGCACAGTATCTGGGTGTTGGCAATTTGCTCCAGCTTGCGCAGCAGGAGTTTGTTGACCGTCTGCTGCGCACACTGGTGTCACAGCTTCGCAGTGTGTTTGAAAAAGCGCTGAATGAAGTGGAGCAGTGGAGTCGCGGTGTGTCCAACCAGATTGATACACAGTTGCGAGAGCGTCGTCGCAGCTTGAAACGCCGCCTTACTGCTATTGAGCGAGCAGAGACGGCATCGAGCGGGCTGGAAGAGCGCATTCAGGAAATACAGCGTGCCATGTTGGATGTGCAGCATGAGCAATACATATTCAATGCGCTGCTTGAAAGAGTCTTGCCACCGGTAGAGTTTCAGCAAAGCAACCTTGCGGCTGCATCTTCGATAACACAAGATCCGAATGCCGCATAACATGCTCCATGCAGGATTAAGCCTGCATCCATGACACATCCAGATATTAAATTTGCATGGCATGAATTTGCACCGCTGCTTGTAAGCTGGCAAGAAAAGCATGGTCGCCACCATTTGCCATGGCAACAAACCCGTGATCCGTACCAGGTCTGGCTGTCAGAAATCATGCTGCAGCAGACACAGGTCAGTACGGTTATGGCTTATTACCAGCGCTTTTTGCAGCGTTTTCCGGATGTGCTGACATTGGCTAATGCTGAGCAGGATGCTGTACTGGCACTGTGGAGCGGTTTGGGTTACTACAGCCGTGCGCGTAATTTACACCGGTGTGCACAGATGGTGCGTGATGTGCATGGTGGCTTATTTCCATCGACACAAGCTGCTTTGCAGACCTTGCCGGGCATTGGCCCCTCAACTGCGGCAGCGATTGCCGCTTTCTGCTTTGGTGAACGTGTGTCTATTTTTGATGCCAATGTGCAGCGCGTATTGGCGCGATTGCTGGCCTATGGCAACGACCTGTCGCGCAGTGCCCATGTGCGTGAATTACAGCACCATGCCGCCAGCCTGCTACCTCAGTCAGATGCAGTGCAAGTCAATGTGATGACAGCCTATACCCAAGGGCTTATGGATTTGGGTGCTACGGTCTGCACACCGCGCAATCCAGCTTGCGAGCAATGCCCGGTACGTACTTTGTGCCGTGCAAATGCACAAGAAATGCCCTTGGCTTATCCTGTTAAAAGCGCCAAACTCAAGCGTACGGCTGAAAACTGGTGGTTGCTGGCTTTGTATCAAGCAGCAAATGGGCAGAGTCAAGTCAGTGTCTGGCTTGAAAAGCGCCCGCAAACCGGTATTTGGGCAGGCTTGCATTGTTTGCCGGTGTTTGCCAGTGAAGCTGCACTGTGCGATGCTGTCAGCCAGTTGGGCAATGCTTGCGTTTGTCAGTGGCATAGCCCATTCAAACATGTGTTGACCCATAAAGACCTGTATTTGCATCCTGTCAGCGTATGTTTGGCTGTGGGCGATGCTGCTCCTGACCTTGGCAATGCAGGCGCATGGCATAAGCAGTGGCAGCAGCTGGGTTTGCCTGCGCCTGTACGCAAGTGGCTGGATGCAGCAGATACTCGCCTGTTTACACCGACCTAGCCAGTTCCATTTCGCGGTGGCGTTTCAGGCATACCCAGTCTGTTGCAAAGTCTTTGTATAACTGTTCAACCAGATAGACCGAACGGTGTTGCCCCCCCGTGCAGCCTACAGCAATGGTGACGTAACTGCGGTGGTCGCGAGCCAGCTCTGGTAGCCAGTAGCGCAGGAAGTCGCCAATATGCTGCTGCATCATGGTTACTTTGGGTTGCTGCTGCAAAAATTCGGCCACTGGTGCATCGCAGCCAGTCAAGGAGCGTAGGGCTGGCTCGTAGTGCGGGTTGGGCAGCATGCGTACGTCAAAAACATAATCGGCATCGGTGGGGACGCTGCGTTTGAAGGCAAAAGATTCGAAAACCAGTGTGATCTGTTGGCGGGTAATAGCCAGCAGCTCACGGATTTGTGTGCGTAACTGCGCGGTGCGGGTCATGGTTGTGTCAATGACGTGTGCAGAATCGCGAAAATCGGCCAGCAACGCCCGCTCGCGCTGGATGGCATCGTGCAGATCCTGCACCTGGCTGTTGCTGCCGCTTTGTGTCAGGGGATGTTTGCGGCGGGTTTCAGAGAAGCGGCGCATCAGTGCTTCATTGCTAGCATCCAGAAACAGGGGAATGATTTCAACCCCACTGTCGCGCAAGGCAGCCAGTTGTTGCGGAATGACCGAAAACGAAGCAGCACTGCGTGCATCTACCGAGATGGCAATCAGGCTGCTGGGCTGCACCTTGCAGGTTTCGATGAAAAAGGCATGCAGCAGGGCAGGGGGCAGGTTGTCAACGCAGTAGTAGCCTGCATCTTCAAGCGCATGCAGTGCAATGGACTTGCCTGAGCCAGACATACCGCTGATGAGCACAAGCCGGGCAGGAGAGGCAGCAGATACTGGTGCGGTGCCTTGTGGTGTAGTTTGTTGTGGTGGCATATGAGCTCCTGTCAGGTAAGGGGTATATGTCTGCTAGTGTAGTGTCTCATGCTTGCAGGCATATTTACAAACCATGAATTCAGGCTTGTTGTATGAGCAAAAATACAGCTTTAAGCGTCAAAAATACAGATGTAGCGCACCTAATATCAGGTGCTGGATCATTGTGCAGCAGCAAGCATTTCAGCCGCATGTGCCAGCGAGGTGGGTGATGAGGCATCACCGCCGAGCATGCGTGCTATTTCGTGCTGCCGTGCAGTGGTATCGAGCATTTGCACGGTGCTTACAGGTGCTTTGCCGCTGCTTGTGGCAAGCTGCATTTTGCGCACCTGCAAATGCTGGTGGGAGCAGGCTGCAACCTGGGGCAGGTGGGTAACGGCCAGCACTTGACGATCTTGCCCCAGTTGGCGCATTAATTTGCCAACCGTATGTGCAACCGCGCCGCCAATGCCGGCATCAACCTCGTCAAAAATCAGCGTGCCAGTCTGCCCGGGCTGGCTAGTGGTAACGGCAATGGCCAGAGCAATGCGCGATAGTTCACCGCCTGATGCTACCTTGCCTACTGGCCGCAGACTACTGCCAGCATGACCTGCCACCATAAAGTCAACCGTATCTGTGCCGTGTGCTCCGGGTTGTGGCGCAGCCTGTACTTCAGCCGAAAAAGCTCCACCCTGCATTCCCAGATCCTGCATGGCTGTTGTGACTGCCTGCGACAGGCTTTGTGCGGCCTGTTGGCGTTGTTTGGTAAGCCGAGCAGCACCAGCGTGGTATGCCTTGGCTGCAGTAGCTTCAGCCTGCTGCAATGCAGCGAGATCTTGCGTTGCCTCAAGTGACTGCAGTTGCTGCTGCCATTGTTGCCATGCAGTGTGCAGGTCTTCGGGTTGCAGCCTGAAGCGCCGCGCCAGTGCCAGCCATTCAGCCAGCCGCTGGTCGAGCAATTCGAGCCGGCTCGGGTCAAGCTCCATGCGCGTTAGGCTGGTGTGCATTTGGCGCACTGTGTCTTGTAATTGGGCGTGGCAGCTTTCTATCTGGTCAGCCCATTCGCCAAACTCGGGAGCAATGCTGCGCTGTGCGTCAAGCAAATGGGCCGCGCGGGTAATGCCATGCAGTACACCAGTGTCTTCATCGTCAAGTTGCATCAGGCTTTGCTGGGCAGCATCAATCAGTTCTTTGGCGTGTGCCAGACGCTGGTGCTCTTCGTTCAGCGCAGGCCATTCGTCTGCCTGTGGTTGCAGGCGGCTGACTTCGGTAATCTGCCATTGCAGGCGCTCGCATTCATTCTGGCGTTGCTCTTGCCCTTGGCTGGCATTTTGCAGTTGTTCTTTGGCTAGCCGCCATTGCTGCCAGAGCTCTGCCATATCGTGCGTATCTATGCGACCGTAAGTGTCGAGCAGCTTGCGCATGGTATCTGTCTGCAGCAAACTTTGCCAGGCGTGCTGGCCGTAAATGTCAACCAGCAAAGCGCCCAAGGCTCGCAATTGCGTGGCTGTAGCAGGTATGCCATTGATCCAGCCACGACTTTTGCCCTGATTGTCGATACTGCGGCGCAATAATAGACCCTCATCGGCATCAAAAGCCATACCGTATTCATCAAGCAGTGCTTGTGCAGCTTCTGGCAGATCAAATGTAGCGCTGATATCTGCACGAGCGCAGCCTTCACGCACTACGCCGGCATCGGCGCGTGCGCCCATGACCAGTTGCAGGGCTTCAATCAGAATGGATTTACCTGCGCCAGTTTCGCCTGTAAGCGCGCTAAAGCCGCTGGCAAGCTCCAGATCAAGCGAATCAACCAATACAAAATCGTGCAGGATAATGCGTTGTAAGGCCACGATCAGGCGCTCCCTTTATTCCAGTGCAGTTTTTCGCGCAGAGTATCAAAATAATTCCAGTTCAGCGGGTGTAAAAACCGTGCCTGATGTGGTGCGCGGCGCACTACCAGGCGGTCACCTGGACGCAGTGAGGAAATTGACTGCATGTCAAAACTGACGCAAGCGCCGCGCCACTGTGCAACAGGTTCCAGTACGACTTCGCTGTTCTCGCTGATAACAATAGGTCGGTTCGACAAGGTATGTGGTGCAATGGGCACCAAAATCCAGCTTGCCACAGAAGGATGCATCAAAGCACCACCGGCTGACAGTGCATACGCCGTAGAACCGGTGGATGTTGCCACGATCAAACCGTCGGCACGTTGGTTGCAGACGAAATGCCCATCGACTTCCAAGCGTAATTCCAGCATGCCAGAAGCGCTACCGCGGTTGATCACCACATCATTGAGCGCCATTGCCTCATGCATAACCGCTCCGTCGCGCAACACCTGCGCCTGCATCAGGTAACGAAAATCTTCAGTGTAGGCGCCGCCCAGCATGGCAGGCAACATTGTTTGCACTTTTTCCAGCGCAATATCGGTCATAAAGCCCAGCCGCCCCTGATTGATGCCAATCAACGGCATTTGTGCAGCGGCCAGTTGTCGAGCTGCACTCAACATGGTACCGTCACCGCCCACAATTACAGCCAGATCGCACTTACTGGCAATTTCATCCATCGACAGCGCCAGATACTGCGCAGCCAGACCTGTAGCGCGTGCCGATTGCGCTTCCAATGAAACCACACAGCCATTGTCCTGCAGGCAACGTGCAATCTCGCACAATACATTGGCAGAGACCATACTGGACGAAGAATGCGCGGGGCGCGAAGCAACATCAGCATTATTTGGCAGGTATTTGCCAATCAGGCCGACATGCTTGAAACGGGCTGTTTTTTCCATGGGGCTAATTAAAACATAGAGCGCGACGCATAGCGCATTAAAATAAACCAATCATGTTGGATGATCGTGCAAAACTTCTGCTTAAAACTCTGGTAGACCGCTACATTGCTGACGGTCAGCCCGTTGGGTCGCGCACCTTGTCCAAATCATCTGGGCTGGAGCTCTCACCAGCCACAATCCGCAACGTCATGTCCGACCTTGAGGAACTTGGCCTGGTTGCCAGCCCGCACACTTCTGCCGGGCGCATACCTACCGCACGGGGGTATCGCCTGTTTGTAGATACCTTGCTCACAGCCGAGCCTGACAACCTCGACCCCCTAGCACAAACACTCGCACTAGCCCCCGACCAGCCGCAAAAAGTCATCACCAGCGCCGCGCACATGCTTTCAAGCCTGTCGCAATTTGTAGGCGTAGTCATGAGCCCGCGCCACAGCTCAACATTCAGACACATCGAATTTTTGCGCCTGTCTGAAAAGCGCATCCTCATCATCATCGTCTCCCCCGAAGGCGACGTGCAAAACCGCGTGCTATTTACCGATAGCGACTTTACCCCGAGCCAACTCACCGAAGCCGCCAACTACCTCAACACCCACTTTAGCGGCATGGCGCTTGAGCAAATCGCCCCGCGCCTGCAAGCCGAAGTAGAAACCCTGCGCAGCGAAATCGCCGCCCTCATGCAAGCCGCCGTAGCCGCCACCACCGAGGCAGTCAGCAGCGCACAGCACGAAGTCGTCATCGCAGGCGAGCGCAACCTGCTGGCGGTCAGCGACTTTTCCAGCGACATGTCGCAACTGCGCCGCGCCTTTGATTTGTTTGAACAAAAAACGCTACTCATGCACCTGCTGGAAGAATCCAGCCATGCCGCAGGCGTGCGCATCTACATAGGCGGCGAAAACCCCGCCATGCCTGTTGAAGAACTCTCCGTAGTCAGCGCCCCATACGCTGTAAACGGGCAAATCGTAGGCACACTGGGCGTAATAGGCCCCACCCGCATGCCATACCAACGCATGATTGAAATCGTAGACATTACCTCGCGCATGATTGGCAACGCCTTGAGCCAGCGTTAAAGCTGGCTGCCACGGTAGCTGGCATTCATCACCAGCTATAGCAAAAGCCCGAAAGCGCCATAACTGGCAACTCTCGGGCTTATCGTTTATAGACAGAATAAAGTGTGTATCTTAGTCGCGCAACAAATCATTCAGGCTGGTTTTCGAGCGCGTTTGGGCATCTACCCGCTTGACAATGACAGCGCAATACAGGCTGTATTTGCCACAGCTTGAGGGCAGGTTGCCACTTACCACTACCGAGCCAGCAGGCACGCGGCCGTAGGTGATTTCGCCTGTGCTGCGGTCGTAAATCTTGGTGCTTTGGCCAATGTATACGCCCATGCTGATAACGGAGTTTTCTTCAACCACTACGCCTTCAACGATTTCGCTGCGTGCGCCGATAAAGCAGTTGTCTTCGATGATGGTGGGGCCTGCTTGCAGTGGCTCAAGCACGCCGCCAATGCCTACGCCGCCAGAGAGGTGTACGTTTTTGCCAATCTGGGCGCAAGAGCCGACTGTTGCCCAAGTATCTACCATCGTGCCTTCGTCTACATACGCGCCTATGTTTACATAGCTGGGCATCAAAATAGCACCTTTGGCAATGTAGCTGCCGCGCCGCGCAACGGCGGGTGGCACTACGCGCACGCCAGTGGCTTGCAGTTCGGCTTCGCTCATGCCGCCAAACTTGGTGGGCACTTTGTCGTAAAACGCCAAGTCACCCGCAGCCATACGGGCGTTGTCGCGCAAGCGAAAGCTCAACAGCACGGCTTTTTTGAGCCATTGGTGCACAGTCCATTGCCCTACGCCTTGGCGTGTTGCTACGCGCAAGCGGCCTACATCAAGCTCAGCCAAAACATGCTCAACGGCTTCGGTGATTTCTTTGGGTGCGTTGTTGGGCGAAAATTCAGCGCGGTTGTCCCATGCGGATTCGATGATTTGTTGTAGTTGGGTGGTGTTCATATGAATTACTTCCTTTAAAAAAACAGGTGGAATGGGCGAAAACGGTGAAATAGCCAAAACGGGCGTTTGTTTCAGAAAATCTTGGGAGGTGCTGATTTATTCTTCATGCAAGGAAAAATCTCATAAAGTAGTCATTCCCGCGCAGG
>CAZUBE010000023.1:0-32845 GCA_964618495.1 uncultured Allobrachymonas sp.
ATCACCTACGGCACCAACAACGAGTTCGGCTTCGACTACCTGCGCGACAACATGGTCTACGACAGCCGCGAGCGCGTGCAGCGCCCGCTTAACTACGCCATTGTGGACGAGGTGGACTCCATCCTCATCGACGAAGCCCGCACCCCACTCATCATCAGCGGCCAGTCTGAAGACCAAACCGACCTATACGAAGCCATGAACCGCGTAGCCCCCATGCTCACACGGCAAGAAGGCGAAGAAGACCCCGTCACAGGCAAAGGCGTAATCAAACCAGGCGACTTCACCGTTGATGAAAAAGCGCATCAGGTGTACCTGACCGAGCAAGGCCACATCCACGCCGAGCAAATCCTCAACAAACTGGGCATCCTGCCCGAAGGCGCATCGCTTTACGACCCCGCCAACATCGCGCTCATGCACCACCTGTATGCGGCGCTACGCGCTTACAACCTGTACCACCGCGACCAGCACTATGTGGTGCAGCAGGGTGAAAAAGGCATGGAAATCGTCATTGTGGACGAGTTCACAGGCCGCCTCATGGCTGGCAGACGCTGGAGCGACGGCCTGCACCAAGCCGTTGAAGCCAAAGAAGGCGTACCCATTCAGGCCGAAAACCTGACCATGGCAACCATCACCTTCCAGAACTACTTCCGCCTGTATAAAAAACTCTCGGGCATGACTGGCACGGCTGATACCGAAGCGTTTGAGTTTCAGGAAATCTACGCGCTCGAAACCGTTGTCATCCCGCCCAACCGCCCCAGCCGCCGCACCGACCAGCTCGACCGCGTCTACAAAACTACACCCGAAAAATACAACGCTGCTATTGAAGATATCCGTGAATGCCACGAACGCGGCCAGCCCGTGCTGGTAGGCACCACCTCTATCGAAAACTCTGAAATCATCTCTGATCTGCTGCAAAAAGCCAATCTGCCACATCAGGTGCTCAACGCCAAGCAGCACGCCCGCGAAGCCGAAATTGTTGTGCAAGCTGGCCGTCCAGGCATGATTACCATTGCCACCAACATGGCTGGCCGTGGCACCGACATTGTGTTAGGTGGCAATCTTGAAAAAATGGTTGCTGCAGTAGAGGCAGACGAAACACTCGACGAAACCGAAAAGGCACAACGCATCCAAAGCCTGCGTGATAACTGGCAAGCCGATCACGACAAAGTCTCTGAGCTTGGCGGGCTGCGCATCATCGCTACCGAGCGCCACGAAAGCCGCCGTATTGACAACCAACTGCGCGGCCGCTCTGGTCGCCAGGGCGACCCTGGATCATCGCGCTTTTACCTGAGCCTGGACGACCCATTGATGCGCATTTTTGCAGGCGACCGCGTACGCGCCATCATGGATCGCCTGAAAATGCCTGAAGGCGAAGCCATTGAAGCCGGCATGGTCAGCCGCAGCATTGAAAGCGCCCAGCGTAAAGTTGAAGCGCGCAACTTCGATATTCGCAAGCAACTGCTCGAATTTGACAACGTAGCCAACGAGCAACGCAAGGTTATTTACCACCAGCGCAATGAGGTGCTGGAGTCTGTCGGCCTGCAAGAGCAAATCGACGGTATGCGCGAAAGCTGCTTTACCGATCTGGTACACGCCTATGTGCCCGAGCAAAGCATGGAAGAACAATGGGATTTGCCCGGTCTGGAAAAAATACTGGCACAGGACTGGGACGTGGATGTTGATTTGCGTGCCATTGTGCAAGCATCCGACAGTATTGGTGCCGACGATATTCTTGATGCAGTCATCAAGCAAGCACATGCCACCTTCCAGGCCAAACTCGATCTGGTAGACCAAGAGCAATTCCTCAACTTTGAGCGAGCCGTGCTGCTGCAAAGCATGGACACCCACTGGCGCGAGCATTTAAGCGCACTCGACTACCTGCGCCAAGGCATTCACCTGCGCAGCTACGCCCAGCGCCAGCCCAAAGAAGAGTACAAGCGCGAAGCGTTTGAGCTATTCGGGCAAATGCTTGATGCCATTAAAAACGATGTCACCCGCATTTTGATGAGCGTGCGCGTTGAATCCCCAGAGCAGCTTGATGAAGCTGCCAACGAACTGGAAGAAAAAGCCAGCGAAGGCTACATCAACATCACTTACACAGCCCCCAACGAATCAGGCGATGCAGAACAAACCTTGGCACACACTGAAAACACAGAAGACTTGCCCGAAGAGGCCTTTTACGGAGTTGGGCGCAACGACCCCTGCCCCTGCGGTAGTGGCCAACGCTACAAACATTGCCACGGCCAGCTAACCTGATACAGACGCAACAGCTAGCCCCAGCCTGCTTTAACCACACACTGCCCGGAGAAAATAACCATGCCCGTCAACCTGCAAGCGCCACGAGCTGAAGATTTATTGGCCATAGATGGTGTACGCATTGGCGTTGTTGAAGCAGGCGTGCGCAAAGCCAACCGCAAAGACCTCACTGTGTTTTTGCTTGATGCAGGCAGCAGCGTGGGCGGCGTTTTCACCCAAAATCGCTACTGCGCCGCACCCGTGCAGCTTTGCCGCCAGCACTTGTCTGCCAGCAAGCCAGAGATACGCGCGCTAGTCATCAACACGGGCATAGCCAACGCAGGCACTGGCGCTGTAGGGCTGCAAGCCGCGCAACAAACCTGTAATGCGCTCGCTGCCCAACTGGGCGTGCAAGCCGCACAAGTGCTGCCATTTTCAACGGGCGTAATTATGGAAAACCTGCCCGTTGAAAAAATCACCGCCGCCCTGCCCGCCGCTATTGCCAGCGCACAAGCCAACAACTGGGCGCAAGCTGCCGAAGGCATCATGACCACCGACACACTGCCCAAAGCATTCAGCGCCAAGGCAGAGGTTGAAGGCGAGACTATTCACATCACAGGCATCAGCAAAGGTGCAGGCATGATTCGCCCCAATATGGCGACCATGCTGGGCTTTGTAGCCACCAATGCCAACATCAGCCAAGCCGTGATGGGGCAACTGGTGCAAGAGTTGGCCGAAGGCTCTTTCAACCGCATCAGTATTGATGGCGACACCTCTACCAACGATTCATTCATTGTTGTTGCCACCAACCAAGCCAAGCACGCACCCATTACCGACCTGCAAAGCCCTGCTGGCCAAGCCGTCAAAGCCGCATTGCTCAACGTGGCGCGGCAACTGGCGCAAGCCATTGTGCGCGATGGCGAAGGCGCAACCAAATTCATCACTGTGCAAGTTGATGGCGGCAAAACCGCACAAGAATGCCGCCAAGCAGCCTATTCAATAGCGCATTCGCCCTTGGTGAAAACCGCATTTTTCGCCAGCGACCCAAATTTGGGGCGCATTTTGGCAGCGGTCGGCTACGCGGGAATTGCCGATTTGGACCAAAACAAAATCGAACTATTTTTGGACGACGTACACGTCGTTACCCAAGGCGGGCGCAACCCTACCTACCGCGAAGAGCAAGGCCAGCGCGTGATGAAGCAAAGCGAAATCACCATCCGCGTTGATTTGGGGCGAGGCCAAGCCAGCGACACCGTCTGGACCTGTGATTTAAGCTACGACTACGTCAAAATCAACGCCGATTACCGTTCTTGAACGCTTATACATGCTGCCCATGCAAAACTGTTTCGGCAAAACCGTCTAAGGCAAATGTGGCTGGCTGGCATACTGGCTGCATTACCCTGTGCGCTTGCAAGAGCCTTTCACAAAATAGCTTGTGCAGCACCAATAAGCCAAATGCCTTGCTGTAACGCCATACCGAAGCGCAGCAATGCTCCGCAGCCCTACTTGCATTGCGCTACAAGGCAAAAACCAGAGACCTCTGCAAAATACACGTTTGCCACAATGGTTTTTGTGCTGCAATCCCCAAAATACACAACACCATAAAACCACACCTCCCAACCATGAACCAAGACGAACTCAAAACCCTGGTAGGCCAAGCCGCCTTGCATTACGTTACCGCTGGCAGCATTGTGGGCGTAGGCACTGGCTCCACCATCAATAAATTCATTGATGCATTGGCTGGCATCAAGGCGCAAATCAAAGGCGCAGTCAGCAGCTCCAATGCCTCTACCGCTCGTTTGCAGGAATTGGGCATTACCGTATTTGACGCGGCTGATGTGCCAGAGCTGGACGTATACATTGATGGTGCTGACGAAATCGACGGCCAAGGCTACATGATTAAAGGCGGGGGCGCAGCCCTTACCCGCGAAAAAATCGTGGCAGCCCAAAGCAAGCGCTTTATCTGTATTGCTGATGCCAGCAAGCGCGTAGACGTGCTGGGCGCGTTTCCCCTGCCCGTTGAAGTCATCCCTATGGCTGCAGCGCGCATCATGCGCCAGTTTGCCGCTATGGGTGGGCAAGCCAGCCTGCGCCTAAAAGACGGCTCGCCACTGGTTACCGACAACGGTCAGCACATCATCGACGTGCGCGGCCTGCACATTACCGACCCGCTGGCATTTGAGAGCACTGTGAGCCAGTGGCCTGGCGTAGTTACCGTAGGCGTATTTGCCTACCAAAAAGCCCACGTTTGCCTGCTGGGCACTGCGCAAGGCGTGCAAACGCTGGAGTTCTAAAGCGGCATACTCAATCCTATTACATCTTATTCCTTCATGCTGCACTATCCTGAATTTGACCCCGTCGCCATACGCATCGGCCCTCTGGCAGTGCATTGGTACGGCCTGACCTATCTGGCAGCTTTTGCCGCGTTTATGCTGCTCGGGCGGCTGCGGCTACGCCATCCACCTTACGCACAACTGGCTGCCGACGGGCATTGGCGTGCAAGCGATGTCGATGATATTTTGTTTACTGGCGTGCTGGGCGTAATTCTTGGCGGACGGCTAGGCTACTGCCTTTTTTACAAACCCTCCTTTTATCTGGCGCAGCCTCTTGAAATTTTTAAAATCTGGCAAGGTGGCATGAGCTTTCACGGCGGCATGTTGGGGGTATTTGCTGCCATGGTCTGGTTTGCATGGTCGCGCAAACGCTCGTTGCTGCAAGTAGGTGATTTTGTCGTGCCATGTGTGCCTGCTGGCCTGGCCTTTGGGCGCATAGGCAACTTTATCAATGGCGAACTATGGGGGCGTATTACCGATGCCAGCTTGCCCTGGGGCATGGTATTTCCGCAAAGCGGCAGCTTTGAGCCACGCCACCCCTCTCAAATCTACCAAGCCCTGCTTGAAGGCCTGTTGCTGTTTATTGTGCTCTGGCTTTACGCACGCAAACCACGCAGCCCTGGCAAGGTGTCTGCATTGTTTTTACTGGGCTATGGCAGTCTGCGCTTTGTGGCTGAATACTTCCGTGAGCCAGACAGCTTTTTAGGTACGCTGGGGCTGGGTTTAAGCATGGGGCAATGGCTGTGCCTGCCCATGATTGCCAGTGGCATTGGCCTGTGGTATTGGGCACACCAGCGTAGCCCGCAAGCCCGCGCTCTGTAAAAAAACACAAAGACCTATGCCTGAAATTCTGCTTACTCTCACGCCTACATCTGGTGCGCGCCACGCTACCGTCACCCTGCAAAATGCAGGAAAATTTAACGCCATGACGCGCAGCATGTGGCGGCAATTGCGGCAGGTATTTACCGAACTGCAACAACAAACACAAGTTGCCGACCCGCTACGCTGCATCGTACTGCAAGGGGCAGATGGCCACTTTTGCGCAGGTGGAGACATTTCTGAATACCCGGGATTTCGTTTTGATCCAGAGCAGCTACAGGCTTTTCACGAAGAAGAAGTCTGGGGTGCACTGGCAGCCATACTAGAGTGCGACTGCCCTGTTATTGCATCCATTGCAGGCAACTGTATGGGCGCAGGTCTGGAACTATCCGCCTGTTGTGACATTCGCCTTGCTACAGAAAGTAGCCGCTTCGGTGCACCCATTGCAAAACTGGGCTTTCCTATGGCTCCGCGTGAAGCCTCGCTACTGGCAGGCAAGCTGGGTGACACCTACACCCGATCCATACTGCTAGAGGCAGCTATTTACAGCGCTACAGAGCTACACCAGCAAGGCTTTTTAACCCGCTTGGTGGCTGATAACGCGCAACTACTCTGCGAAACCGAACAAGCTGTGCAACGCATACTGCGCCTTGCTCCTGCCAGCGCACGCCTCAACAAACAGCAACTGCGCCAACTGCAAGCTCTTGCCAGCAATTCAAACAGTACGCTCATCACCGACAGCGCCAGCCACACTTCTGCTGCCTACAGCTACGCCACCAGCCAAGAGCACCGCGAAGGCATTACCGCCTTTCTGGAAAAACGCCCGGCGCAGTTTTAATAAAGCGCTGATTTATTCTTCAAGCAAAAAAGTGTTCAGAAAGCCGTCATTCCCGCGCAGGCGGGAATCCACAGCTACACCCCTTATGCGAGTAGATTCTCGCCTGCGCGGGAATGACGAACCAAGGTGTTTTTGATACAAAACCAGAATAAATCAACACTTCCTTAATTCTGCAAGGAATGATGCGCAGACAAAGTTGCTCAAATAAAACTGTCAACGAAAGACTTGCAGGCAAAAACAGTGCGCCTACTTGCCTTACATCAACACACTATTGCGAATCAAGCCCACAGCCAGCCCCTCAATGGCAAACGGCTCGCCAGGCTGTACCACTATGGTGGGGTAATCGGGGTTTTCGGGGTGCAGCTCTATGTGCGAAGGCAGCCGCTGATAGCGTTTGACGGTAACCTCATCGCCCAGCCGAGCCACCACAATCTGGCCGTTGTGCACGTCTTGCGTGGCTTGCACGGCCAGCAAGTCGCCATCGAGAATACCTACATCGCGCATCGACATGCCGCGCACTTTGAGCAAATAGTCAGGCTTGCGGGCAAACAGGCTGGGGGCTACGCTGTAAGTGGTATCTATATGCTCTTGCGCCAATATGGGCGAGCCCGCTGCTACCCGCCCAATTAGCGGCAGGGTAAGTTGGGCAAATTCAGCAATGCTGGTTTGCAGCATGGTGGGCGCAGCAGGTGCAGCCTGCTTGAGGCGTATACCCCGCGAGGTGCTGCTTACCAGCTCAATTACTCCCTTGCGTGCGAGCGCCTGCAAGTGCTCTTCGGCAGCGTTGGCCGAGCGAAAGCCCAGCTCGGCTGCAATTTCGGCGCGTGTGGGTGGTGCGCCTGTGGTGATAATAGCGCGTTGCACCAGCTCAAGTATTTGCTGCTGGCGGGCTGTTAGTTTGACTGTGTTTTGCATATCTACACTTTCATCACTGGGGCATGGGGTTAGTTGTGCTTCATTAGCTAGGCTAGTTAGCTGTGCATTTATCCAGCTATGCTGTATTTTTAACCAGCCTGTGATTTTTTGCAAGAGGAATTTTTAAAAATGGCAAAAATTGTGGTTTTAGCAACTGGCGGCACCATTGCAGGCAGTGCCGATGACGCTGCCGACGGCGTGAGCTACCGCGCGGCGCAGTTGGGCGTTGATGCGCTGATGCAGTCTGTGCCTGGGCTTGTGGATTTGCTTCAGGGCGATACGCTGCAAGCCGCCCAAGTCGCACAGATTGACAGCAAAGACATGGACTTTGCCGTGTGGCAGCAGCTAGCCGCGCAGTGCGCCCAGCATTTGGCGCAGCCCGATGTGCGTGGCTTGGTTATCACCCACGGCACCGATACGCTGGAAGAAACCGCCTTTTTCTTGCAACTGGCTCTGCCCAGCGCCCCCAATGCCGCTTGCTGGCAGCACAAGCCCGTTGTGCTGACTTGCGCCATGCGCCCCGCCACCGCCCGCTTGAGCGATGGCCCGCAAAATCTGGCCGATGCCGTTACTCTGGCACGCCAGCCGCAGGCCTGCGGCGTGCTGGCTGTGTGTGCTGGCCGCATCCATGCCGCAGACACGGTGCAAAAAATTCACCCCTACCGCCTTGATGCGTTTGGCAGCGGTGATGCAGGCGCGTTGGGCTATGTGGAAGAAGGCCAAGTGCGCTGGCTGCGCCCCTGCGCTGGCTGGCACGCGCCTGAAAGCAGCACAAACAAGCACGCAAATGCAGCCACCCCATGCAGCGCCCTGTGGCAAGCCATTGCCCATACCGCCCCAGCCCAATGGCCGTGGGTAGAAGTGCTGCACAGCCAGGCAGGCGCTACACCCCGCGCCCTGCTTGCACTGGCAGATGCAGGCGTGCGTGGCATGGTGCTGGCTGGCACGGGCAACGCCACCTTGCACCATGCGCTGCTTGAGGCTCTGCCCACAATTACAGCGCGCGGCGTAGCCATGTTGCTATCTACCCGCAGCACCGCCAGCCAAGTAGTGCGCCAGGCAAATGCATACAATCAAACCACCGCTGCTGACCCCATCGCCTTGGCGCGCTACGGGCAAACCGTGCTTTCGCCCGCCAAAGCGCGTGTGCAGTTGCTTTTAGAGCTATTGGCACAAACTGCATAGCTTGAGCCTTGTCATACATCAAACCACAGCAGCACCTTTAGCTATTTCCCATATCGCCGCCCAGTCTTTTGTCTGAATCGTGCTGCCAATCTCTTTGCTACTTCTATTGCGCACCTGTTAAAAATATGTTTTCTTTCGACCTTCCCCGCCTCTTTGGTGTTGGGCTGCACATACTGGCAGCCATTTTCTTTGCCATACACGCCGTGCGCCGTGGGCGCGAGTTGTATTGGCTGCTTATTCTGTTCATGTTTCCCCTGTTCGGCAGTGTGGTTTACTTCTTTGCCATCTACCTGCCCGAGAGCAATATCCAGCGCAAAGCAGGCAAGGCTGGCACAGCCGTGCTCAACACGCTTGACCCGGGCAAAGCCTTGCGCGAAGCACAAAAAGCCTATGACCTAACGCCTACCGCCCAAAACCGCATGCAACTGGCCAAATGCCTGCTTGCCGCCAACCAGCCCACACAAGCAGCCGCGCACTACGAAGCCTGTCTGCAAGGCCCTTTTGCCAACGACCCCGAAATACGCTTGGGCGCAGCCCGCGCCCGCTTGGCTAGCGGACAAATGCAGGCGACTCTTGACTTGCTGCAACACATCCGCAGCCATGCCCCGCAGTTTCAAAGCGAAGCAGTTACCCTGCTGCTGGCGCAAACCCACGCAGCACTGGCGCAACACGAGCAAGCACAAACTCTCTTTGCCGAAGCGGTGCAGCGTTTTGGCTCGTTTGAGGCGCATGCCGAATACGCTATTTGGGCAGCACAAAGCGGCAACACCGCCATTGCCCAAGCACAGGCCAGCGAGCTGCAAGCCATTCAGCGGCATTGGGGTAACAACCAGCATGCCAAGCAGCTCAACAAAGCCCTGCTCAAGCGGCTTGATGCGGCCTTGGCCAAAGCGGGCATCAAGGCATAAGACTGAGCCAATGGTGCCGCAAAAATCCAGCAAGCAGTATTTATGCGCCCTACAAGGCTTTTTCTTGCCACAAGGCGCATGAATGCTGCTTGACCGCTTTCAGGCATATTTACTTCAACACTGCGCTATCTATTAAAAGCAAACCATCAGCCACTCAGCCATTGCCGCCCTCTGACGCGGGGTAGCTCACATCCAGCACCTCCAGCTCTTGCTCGCCCGCAGGCGTTTGCAGCACCACCACATCACCCACACGGCTGCGCAGCAAGGCGCGGCTCACAGGCGCGACCCAGCTTACTTGCCCCTGCAAATTATCCACCTCATCAACCCCCAAAATAGTGATGGTGTGCGTGGCACCTTCATCATTGGCATACGTCACCGTTGCGCCGAAAAAAACCTGGTCGCTGCCATGGTGCACGCTGGGGTCTGCCACCTCGGCGCACTCCAGCCTGCGCGTTAAAAAGCGGATGCGGCGGTCAATCTCGCGCAGGCGCTTTTTGCCATACAGATAATCCCCGTTTTCTGAACGGTCGCCATTGCTGGCAGCCCAATGCACGATATCAACCACCTTGGGGCGCTCCTCATCCATCAACCCCATCAACTCTGCACGCAAACGGGCGTAGCCCTGCGGCGTGATGTAGTTTTTGCCACCTGTGGCTATGGGCAGTGCATCGCTGCCGTCATCATCGTCATCAAAATCGGTTTCTTTGGTAAATGCTTTACTCATAGGGCGAATACAAAATTGGGTAGTGGCTACAGGCTACGGGCTACAAACCGCCAAGCGCATGCGCTGGCTTGCGAACAGACTTGCTGCTCAATATGTAAACATCGAATATGTAAACAGGCATGTTATAGCTTAAGATGAAACGCAATTATCAGCAACACCATTGCGCCTCACCAATACACATCACAGTAGAATGCAGCCCATGTCATATCTGGTTCTAGCCCGCAAATACCGTCCTAAAAACTTCTCCGAAATGGTGGGGCAAGAGCACGTGGTGCAGGCGCTTTCCAACGCGCTTACCACGCAGCGGCTGCACCACGCCTACCTGTTTACAGGCACGCGCGGCGTAGGCAAAACCACCGTTTCGCGCATTCTCGCCAAATCGCTCAACTGCACTGGAGCAGACGGGCAAGGCGGCATTACCGCTACGCCGTGTGGCGTGTGCCAAGCCTGCACCGAAATTGATGCAGGCCGCTTTATCGACTATACCGAGCTTGACGCAGCCAGCAACCGTGGCGTAGATGAGGTGCAAAGCCTGCTTGAGCAAGCAGTCTACAAGCCAGTGCAAGGGCGCTTTAAAGTCTTCATGATTGACGAAGTGCACATGCTCACCAACACGGCCTTTAATGCCATGCTCAAAACGCTGGAAGAGCCGCCCGAATACCTGAAGTTTGTACTGGCCACCACCGACCCGCAAAAAGTACCCGTTACGGTACTGAGCCGTTGCCTGCAATTCAATCTGCGCCCCATCGTGCCAGAAACCATTTTTGCCCACCTGCAACACGTTTTGCAGGCTGAAAACATCGCTGCCGAGCCTGCCGCCCTGCACCTGCTCGCACGCGCCGCGCGCGGCTCCATGCGCGATGCCTTGTCGCTATCTGACCAAGCCATTGCCTACAGCGCAGGTTTAAGCCATGACGACAACGCCAGCAACACCGTGCGCGAGCAAGCCGTGCGCAGCATGCTCGGCAGCGTTGATAGCAGCCACGTCTTTCGCCTGATTGAAGCCTTGGCAAACAACGACCCAGCCACCTTGCTAGGCGTAGTGCAAGCACTGCAAGAGCACGGCCTATCGGCCTCGCACACACTTGAAGAAATGGCGCGTGTGCTGCAACGCATGGCCGTATGGCAATGCCTGCCCGCCGCCAGCCGCCCCACCCACACCGCAGCAGACGACCCCGACGAAGCCGAAACCAGCCGTCTGGCAGAGCTAATGCCTGCTGACGAAACCCAATTGCTCTACAGCATTTGCCTGCATGGGCGCAATGAACTGGGGCTGGCTCCTGATGAATATGCGGGCTTAACCATGGTGTTGCTGCGGCTGCTGGCATTCAAGCCCACGGCTGAAAAAAAAACGCTGAAAACCAGCAACCCCAGCCCTGAATCTGCCGCATCAACTACGCAAGTAGCTGAAGCAAACCAGCCCCAAGCAGCGCCGCAACCCACACGCGCGGCACAACAACAAACAGCACCCGCAGCCACTACAACTGCGCCAGCAGCCGAGCCACGCCCTGCCATACAAACAGCAGCGCCAGCGCCCCAGCCCGAGCAAGCGCCACCCGCAGCCGCATCAGCAACGCCAGCAGCACCAGAGCCTGAGCCAATCAGCACTGCAAGCGACCTGCCACCTTGGGAAAATGCGCCTTGGGAAGATGCTCCTGCCCAACAAACCGCGCCTGCAAAGCCTGCCCTTGCCACAAACAACATAAGCAGCCACACACCTGCCACAGCCCACGCAGCCACGCACGCCGCTACGCCCGCCACTGCACAGCCCGTTGCGCACACACCCCCAGCAACAAGCGCCAGCGCCCACGGCTCTGCCCCCGAAGCTCCAGCCCCTGCCACTACAGAGGCAGACGCACCACCAGCCGCACCAGCCAGCCCCGAGCTTGTACTGCCCGTGCGCCCCCAGCCCGAGCCTGGGCAAGCATTCAAGCCCCAAGCCGCTGCCGCACCAACCAGCACACAACGGCTAGTACCTACCGAACTGGGCGAATACTGGCACGATTTGGCGCAACAAGTCTGCGCTGCTGCGGGGCTTGCAGGCATGCCGCGCGAGCTGCTACTGCAATCGCAACTCATGCAGCCGCCCCCTGAAGCACAAACCGAACAAACCGCATCAGCCGCCATCTGGCACATCCGCGTCGAGTCCGAAACCATCAACCACGAGCCCAGCCGCCACAAGCTGGAGCAAGCCTTATCAGCCCACCTCGGGCACCCCATGCGCTTGCAAGTTGAATACGGCCGCGTAGTCGATAGCCCTGCCATGCGCCAAAACGCCGCCCGCCAAGCTGCGCGCGAGCAAGCCGAAGCCACCCTGCACCAGCACCCCTTTGTGCAAAGCATGATGCGCGAGCTTGGCGCGAAAATACTGCCCAGCAGCATCAGTCTGGCAAGCAGCACCAACCCCCAGCCCACTGTCAAAACCACATCACCCAAACCGTAAAAGCCTTGTAATCAACACCTTTGCCCCTAGCTACAAGCTGCACCTGCGCCACAGATGCAAACACGCGTGCCAGCCAATAACCTCTGGCAAACTCTGGCGCAGCCAACAAAATTGCACTTTTTATTTCACCTTTCAACTCCAACCTTGCAAGAAAGCGAACCCCACCATGTTTAACAAAGCACAACTATCTGGCCTGATGAAGCAAGCCCAAGCCATGCAAGACCAGATGAAAAAAGCACAAGACGAGCTTGCCAATATCGAAGTCACCGCCGAGTCTGGCGCAGGCTTGGTTAAAGTCACCATGACTTGCAAGCACGATGTCAAGCGCGTCGAAATCGACCCCAGCTTGCTGGCTGATGACAAAGACATGCTTGAAGACCTGGTTGCCGCTGCCTTTAACGCTGCCGTGCGCAAAGTTGAAGAAACCAGCGAAAGCCGCATGGCCAAGCTCATGCCTGCTGGCATGAAAATGCCGTTCTAATCCGCTTGCCCACCACGCAGCACCGTGCCCCAAACCCACGCCCTTGACAACCTGATTGATGCCCTGCGCCGCTTGCCCGGCGTAGGCATCAAGTCGGCTTCGCGCATGGCCTACCACCTGTTGCAGCACGACCCCCAAGCCGCAAGCCAACTCGCGCAAGCGCTCACCCACGCCGTGCAATCGGTACGCCATTGCAGCCTGTGCCACACCTTTACCGAGCAAGAAGTCTGCGCCACCTGCCAAGACGCCAGCCGCGACCGCAGCAAGCTCTGCATCGTTGAAACCCCCGCAGACCAATCTGCCGTAGAACGCACACTGGCATACAAAGGGCTGTACTTTGTGCTGATGGGTAAACTCAACCCGCTCGATGGCATAGGCGTGCGCGACATCGGCATAGGCCGCCTGCTGCAACGCGTGGGCGATGGCTCGGTGCAAGAAGTCATTCTGGCCACCAACTTTACTGCCGATGGCGAAATGACAGCACACGTCATTGGCGAGCAGCTCAAGGCGCGTGGCCTGACTGTTACCCGCTTGGCACGTGGCGTGCCCATAGGCAGCGAGCTTGAATACGTTGATTTAGGCACCATAGCGCACGCTCTGCACGACAGGCGCTAGCAGCCGCGTCAACACCCACACCAGTAGCCAAGCAGTAGCAAAAACACATCAATTGCGCCACGTTTTACTGCCTGTGCGCTTTCTCTGCTACCAACATCTTCCCTATAAGTCCGCCAGCGGCAATATAATCATGCGTTTGCTTGGCTGGCGCAGTAAGTACAATTTGCTGTGCCTTTTCTGCTTTGCCAATTCCTGCTTGAGTATCTTTATGCCTATTTATGCCTACTGCTGCTCATCCTGTGGTCATGCCAAGGATGTTTTGCAAAAAATCAGCGATGCCCCTTTAACCCAATGCCCTGCCTGCCAAGCACAAACATTCAGCAAGCAGGTAACGGCTGCCGATTTCCAACTCAAAGGCTCAGGCTGGTACGCCACCGATTTCAAAGGCGGTGACCCCAGTATCTGCAACACTGCCAGCAATAACAAAGCAGCAGCCAAAGTGCCAGCCTCTCCCTGCGCTGCCTGCCCCAACGCACCAGCTTCAACAGCCTGACGCCCCCACACAACACACACCATGCCCACAAAAAAACGCCTCCAAAAACTCTTTGTTGCCGGCCTGCTGGTATGGCTGCCGCTGGTTATTACCGTTTGGATGCTGTTGTGGATGCTGCGCTTGGTCGACAGCATTTTTATCGCTCTGGTTGCAGCTTTGGAGCGTTTTGTCTCCCCGCTCAACGGCTTTAGCCAATGGGTACACTCCTTTCCAGGATTTGGCGTTGCCGTGCTCGGCTTGATGATTTTGGTTACAGGCCTGCTGGTCAGCAACATCGTAGGCGCATGGTGGCTGCGGCAATGGGACAAAATGCTGGTACATATCCCCGTATTTCGCAGTATTTACAGCAGCGTCAAGCAGGTATCCGATACGCTTTTCTCTGGCGGCGGCAAGGCATTTTCCAAAGCCTTGCTGGTGCAATACCCGCGCCCAGGCTCTTGGACTGTGGCATTTCTCACAGGCTCGCCCGCCGAAGAAATAAACCACATCCTGTCAGGCGAACATGTCAGCATTTATGTGCCAACCACACCCAACCCTACTTCTGGCTACTTTTTAATCGTGCCTCGCAGTGATGTAATTGAGCTTAATATGAGTGTTGATGATGCGTTGAAATACATCATCTCCATGGGCGTAGTTACGCCACACGAAGCTGCTGTGGCGCTATTGCAAGAAGCGCAACTGCCCCCACCTGAAAAATAATTGGCGCATTTGGGCGCACCTGTCATCTTTTCTACCATTTAAACCACTATCCAAAAAACATGCGCCTTCGCGCAGAAAGAAGCAACTCTCAAATGTCGATGCGTTCTATTTATTGCGGTCAAGTTACTGAAGCCCTGATGGGGCAAACCGTTACCCTGTGCGGCTGGGTCAATCGCAGACGCGACCACGGCGGCGTTATCTTTGTCGATTTGCGCGACCGCGAAGGCTTCGTGCAAGTCGTGTGCGACCCCGACCGCCCCGAAATGTTCAAACTGGCCGAAGACCTGCGCAACGAGTTCTGCATCCAAATCAAAGGCTTGGTACGCGCCCGCCCTGAAGGCACCACCAACGATGCCATTGCTACGGGCAAAATCGAAGTGCTCTGCCATGAGCTCGTCGTGCTTAACCCATCGGTTACACCACCCTTCCAGCTTGATGACGAGCATTTGAGCGAAACCACCCGCCTCACCCACCGCGTGCTTGACCTGCGCCGCCCCTATATGCAGCGCAACCTCATGCTGCGCTACAAAGTGGCGATGGAAATTCGCAAATTCCTCGATGCCAATGGCTTTATCGACATTGAAACGCCCATGCTGGGCAAATCCACCCCCGAAGGCGCGCGCGACTACCTCGTGCCCAGCCGCGTGCACGACGGGCATTTCTTCGCCCTGCCCCAGTCGCCCCAAATCTACAAGCAAATGCTGATGGTTGCTGGCTACGACCGCTACTACCAAATCACCAAATGCTTCCGCGATGAAGATTTGCGCGCCGACCGCCAGCCCGAATTTACCCAGATTGATATTGAAACTTCCTTCCTGGGCGAAGAAGAAATCCGCAGCCTGTTCCAAGGCATGATTAGCACCGTCTTTAAAAACACCATGGATGTGGATTTGGGCGAGTTCCCCGTCATGCCCTACGCCCAAGCCATGCACCTGTACGGCTCGGACAAGCCCGATTTGCGCGTCAAACTCACCCTCACCGAGCTGACTGACGCCATGGCCGATGTCGATTTCAAAGTGTTTTCCACACCCGCCACCACTGGCGGGCGTGTAGTTGCCTTGCGCATACCAGGCGGCGCTGCTATCAGCCGTGGCGAAATCGACAGCTACACCGAGTTTGTCAAAATCTACGGTGCCAAAGGGTTGGCGTGGATTAAGGTCAATGAAAAAGACAAAGGCCGCGACGGTCTGCAAAGCCCCATCGTCAAAAACCTGCACGACGCTGCACTTGCCACCATTCTTGAGCGCACTGGCGCACAAGATGGCGACCTGATTTTCTTCGGCGCAGACAAGGCAAAAATCGTTAATGACTCCATCGGTGCATTGCGCCTGAAAGTTGGCCATAGCGAGTTTGGCAAAAAAACCGGCCTGTTTGAAGACCGCTGGGCTCCGCTGTGGGTGGTTGATTTCCCCATGTTTGAGTTTGACGAAGACGAGCAACGCTGGACTGCCGTACACCACCCCTTCACCGCCCCCAAAGACGGTGACGAAAACTACATGGACACCAACCCTGGCCGCTGCACATCCAAAGCCTACGACATGGTGCTCAACGGCTGGGAGCTGGGTGGCGGCTCGGTGCGTATTCACCGCGCCGACGTGCAAAGCAAGGTTTTTGCAGCCCTCAAAATCAGCCCCGAAGACGCGCAAGCCAAATTCGGCTACCTGCTCGATGCCCTGCAATACGGCGCACCGCCCCACGGTGGCTTGGCTTTTGGCTTGGACCGCCTCATCACCTTGATGACCCGCGCCGAATCCATCCGCGACGTGATTGCTTTCCCCAAAACCCAACGCGCCCAATGCCTGCTCACGCAAGCACCCAGCCCAGTGGACGAGAAGCAATTGCGCGAGCTGCACATTCGCCTGCGCAACACGGCTGCACCTGCTTCTGTCTAAGGCGCTGTCAAAAGCAGTCTTTAAGCAGCATTAAAGCAGTATCAAAGCAGCCGCTATGCCATCCACGCCTGTTGTACCTGCCGAACCCGACACGCCTGCATCGCCGCTCATCCAAACAGAGCCGTTGCAGCACTTGCGGGTAGTCACTTACAACATCCACAAAGGGGTGCAGGGCATGTGGCCGCTGCGGCGGCTTGAAATCCACAACTTGCAACAAGCCATTGCCGATTTGCAGGCCGATGTTATTTGCCTGCAAGAGGTGCGCAAGCTCAATCGGCAAGCCGAGCGCATTTTTGCCAACTGGCCACGCCAGCCGCAAGCCGACTACCTTGCGCCCAATGGCTACCACTCGGTTTACATCAGCAACGCCATTACCGCGCACGGCGAGCATGGCAATGCCCTGCTCTCTCGCTGGCCCGTGGTGCAGCACCAGCACCAAGACATTTCTGACCACCGTTTTGAACAACGCGGCCTGCTGCACTCCATCATCAACGTGCAAGGCGTGCTGGTGCACGTCATCGTGGTGCATCTGGGCTTGATGGGCACGAGCCGCCTGCGCCAAGCCTTGCAACTGCGCCACTTTATTGAGCGCGAAGTACCCGCCCACGCACCGCTGCTGGTAGCGGGCGACTTTAACGACTGGAGCCAAAAGCTGCACAGCGTGTTTGCCGATAGCGGCTTGCATAGCGAAACAGCGGCAAGCTTCTCGACTTTTCCTGCTCGCCTGCCCTTAACCCAGCTTGACCACATCTACGCCCGTGGCCTGCATCGCGTGCGGCAATTCGTACCTGGACAAATACATTTGCCAGAGCGGCCAGCCATATACAACTGGGCTAGCCTGTCAGACCACCTGCCGCTGGTGGCAGAGTTTGCTCTGGACTAAGCAGCAGCCAATCTGCAAAACCGACCCGCAAAAACAAGCCGTTTTTCGTCATAGACAATCCAAGCAAATCTTGTGGCCACTCTGGTAGTCGCCAAAGTCTTGCCTGCTGCACACCATGATGTAACTGATACACCTGCAGCAACATCAAGAATTAAGCCATTTGTAAAAATATGCGTCACAATGTAGGTTGTAGATAGAGCGTTTCGCTTGCCTTGTTACATTGCTGATTGAGAGGCTTCTTATGCAAACTCCGCAGAATCCGTTTCGCGCACATGCCGAGCATTCCTCAAAAAAACCATCCCATAAAAAGCAACCCCACAAACATCGTCCTGTGCGCTGGCTGCTTTTGCTGGCAGGGTTGGGTATGGCAGGTACAGCGGCTCTGGCGCTCAAACCCGTTGCGGTTAGCCCTCAGGGCGAAGTTGCGCGCGTGCGGCAGTTTTTGGTCAAGTTTGACAAAGAGGCAGTTACAGCAGGCAACGCCACAGCGCCTGCCCCATTTGCCCTGAAATGTACCAGTGGCAGCGGGCAGAAAGTTGCCATTCCAACTTACAGCGGCACTTGGCGCAACGCCACTACATGGTCAGCCGATTTTGATGATTTTTTGCCACCCGATGTGCGTTGCACCGCGCAAAGCACGCCAGGCTTTAAATCACCCAAGGGAGAGTCTTTAGATGCCAGCACCCTGCAGTTCCAAACAGGTGCGCCATTTATTACAGATATCACGCCTGGCGGCATTATTGACGAAGATCAGGCATTTATCGTGCGTTTTAACGGTGCAGTGGATACCAGCAGCGTGCAAGCAAATGCCCGTTGCCGCATTGAAGGCATCGGTGAGCAGGTGCCTGTGCAGGTAATTACAGGCGATGAGCGCCAAGCCATCCTGAAAACGCGCTGGAATTACAAAACCATCGAAAAAAGCCCCGAGCAATATGTTTTGCTGCGCTGCAACCGCACTTTGCCATCAGATAGCAAAGTAGAGCTGTTTTTTGGCGGCTACAGGGGCGCTGGCGGGCTGATTAACAACAACCCGCAATCATTCAGCTTCAAAGTGCAGTCCCCGCTTGAAGCCAGTTTCAGTTGCGAGCGCCCCAACGCGCAAGCAGCCTGTATGCCGATACGCCCCGTAACGGTAAACTTTTCAGCGCCTGTGCCCATGCAATGGGCCAAGCAGGTGGTATTGCAGTACGGCAAAGAAACCATCAAGCCACAGTTCAGTGCCGATGAAGCCAACTCAAGCAGCACCGAATCTGTGCGTTTTGCGGGCAACCTGCCCGAGCAAGCTGCCATGCAGATTGTTTTGCCCGCAGGTTTGGTCGATGACGCGGGCCGCCCGTTGAGCAATGCCAGCAGCTTTCCGCTGGCTGTGCGTACCGGCCCCATGCCGCCACTGGTCAAGTTTGCTGCCGCGCCCTTTGGCGTGGTCGAGCGTTTTGCCGAAGGCCCAAAAGGGCCTGCACTGCTGCCCGTAACCTTGCGCAAAGTCGAATCTGCGCTGCAAGCCAAAAGCCTGATTCCTGGCGGCACAGTGCGCGACCTCTCGCCACAGACTGATGCAGAAATCATCCGCTGGTACCAGCACATGATGCGCCTGCGCTATGACACCGTTTCGCGTGCCGATGCCAAAGCCATGGGCATACGCAAACTGCCCGCACCCATACCTGCCCCACCCAAAGGCAGCGAAGATGAAGAAGGCACTTGGCGCATTGACGACAAAGAAGTAGAAACGCGCATGATTTCGGTGCTGGAAGGCACGCAAGCCAGCGCCCCCATTGCACTGCCCACCAGCAGCGGTAGCGAGCGCCCCTTTGAGGTGCTGGGCATTGCCCTGCAACCAGGCTTTCATGTCGTTGAAATTGCCTCGCCCATGCTGGGGCAAAGTCTGCTTGATACGCGCTACCAAGGCTCGCGCAATATGTTTGTGCGCACCAGTGCTTTGGTAACCAATCTGGGCGTACACCTCAAGCGCGGGCGCACCGATTCACTCATCTGGGTGACTGCTCTGGATACAGGCAAGCCCATGCCCAATGCCAGCGTTGCCATCAGCAACAGCAAAGGGCAAGTGATTGCCAGCGGCAAGACCGATGACAAAGGCATTTGGCTTTACCCCAACCCCTTGCCCGTCATGAGCAATGACGAAGATGAAGACGACTACACCCGCGCCCTGTTTATCAGCGCCCGCGCTACCGACAAAAACGGCGACACGGACATGGCCTTTGTCTGGAGCAACTGGAATCGCGGCATTGAATCGTGGCGCTTTAACGTACCCACCAGCGACGAAATTTTGCCCAGCAACGTAGCCCATAGCGTGCTTGACCGCACCTTGCTACGCGCTGGCGAAACCGTATCGATGAAGCACTTTGTGCGCACCGAGTCACCCAAAGGGCTTACTGCCACAACGCACGCCGCCCCAGCCATCATGCGCATTACCCATCAGGGCAGCGACCAGAGCTTTGATGTGCCCATCAGTTGGCGCAACAGCCGCACAGGCAGCCAGTCTGCCGAAAGCCAGTGGCAAATTCCCAAAGATGCCAAGCTGGGCATGTATACCATCAGCCTGATTGGCAAAGATGCCAAGGGCGAAGATGTGGAGCTTTCTAGCAGCAACTTCCGCGTAGAAGAATTCCGCCTGCCCACCATGCGCGGCAGCATCACGCCTGTTGATAAAAACACACTCATCGGCATCACCAGCCTGCCCGTGCAAGTGCAACTGGCCTACATCAATGGCGGCGCTGCCAGTGGCCTGCCTGTGAAAATATCAGCCAGCGCCAGACCAGGCTATGTATCTATGCAGGGCTACGACGAATTTAGCTTTAGCCGCAGCAGCCGCTACAGCGGCAGCGATGATGACAGCAGCGACGAAAGCGAATCGGGCGACAGCGAAAGCAAGCCCCGCCTGCTTGCCGACCAGCTTGAGCTCAAACTGGGTAAAGACGGCGCAGGGCAAATCACCATAGGCAACATTGCCCCGAGCCAGCGCCCCATCAACATCACGCTTGAAGCCAGCTACAGCGACCCCAACGGCGAAATACAAACCCTGCAAAGCAGCCGCCGTATCTGGCCAGCAGGCGTGGTTGTAGGCATTAAGGCCGATGACTGGCTCTCGGTGCGCGACACCGCCAAAATGCAACTCCTTGCGCTTGATGTCAATGGCAAGCCCAAAGCAGGCGTAAAGCTGCAAGCGCGTGCCATTTTGCACACCACCGTAAGCAGCCGCAAACGCCTGGTAGGTGGCTTTTACGCTTACGACAACCAACAAAGCAGCAAAGATTTAGGCAGCGTTTGCAGCGGCAGTAGCGACAGCCGTGGCCTGCTGCTGTGCAATGCCAACATCACCGAGCCTGGTGAAGTTGAGCTGGTTGTTACCGCCAGCGATGAAGCAGGCCGCAAAGCCGAAGCCAGCACCACCATCACCGTCGTTAGCGAAGAGCAACTCTGGTTTGGCGGTAACGACAGCGACCGCATGGACGTGCTGCCCGAAAAACACGATTACAAACCTGGCGAAGTCGCCAAGCTGCAAGTGCGTATGCCCTTCAGACAAGCCACCGCACTGCTCACCGTAGAGCGCGAAGGCATTTTGCACAGCGAAGTCATCACGCTCACTGGGCAAGACCCCACGGTAGAACTCAAAATCCGCCCCGAATGGGGGCCCAATGTGTACGTCAACGTCATGGCGCTGCGTGGCCGCCTGCGCGATGTGCCTTGGTACAGCTTCTTTACCTGGGGCTACAAAGCGCCGCTGGAGTGGTGGCGCGCCTTCCGCTACGAAAGCAAAGATTACACCGCCCCCACCGCCATGGTGGACTTAAGCAAACCCGCATTCCGCGTGGGCATGGCTGCGATTAACGTGGGCGTAGAAGACCGCGCCCTGCAAGTCAATGTGCAGGCCGACCGCGAAAGCTACCAGGTACGCCAGCAAGCGCAAGTCGCCATTCAAGCCAAGCTGCCCAACGGCCAGCCTGCCGCCTTTGCCGAAGTGGCCGTTGCCGTGGTAGACGAAGCACTGCTCGAGTTGCGCTCCAACAGCACATGGGATGCCCTGCACGCCATGTACCGCACCCGCCCCTGGGGTGTAGAAACCGCCACTGCCCAGATGGAAATCATAGGCAGGCGCCACTACGGCATGAAAGCCACCCCCGCTGGCGGCGATGGCGGCCAAGGTAACAACACCCGCGAACTACTCGATACCTTGCTGCTGTGGCAACCCAACGTGCAGCTCGATGCCAACGGGCAGGCAAAAATCACCGTGCCCATCAACGACGCGCTCACCAGCTTCCGCATTGTGGCTGTAGCCAGCAGCGGTGCCGACCTGTTTGGCACGGGGCAAACCAGCATCCGCACCACGCAAGACCTGCAAATCATCAGCGGCCTGCCGCCGCTGGTGCGCGAAGGCGACCAATACCGCGCCCAAATCACCCTGCGCAACACCACCAAGAAAGACATGCAGGTGCAAGTCACGCCCCGCGCCACCTTGCTCACCCTGCAAGCGCAAACCGTGGCCATACCCGCTGGCGACGCGCGCGAAGTGCTATGGGACGTTACCGCCCCCGCGCAACTGGCCTTTACCCGCGAGCCTGAAATCGTGTGGGAAATATCCGCCAAAGACAGCGCAGGCAGCAATGCCAGCGATGCCCTGAAAGTTGCCCAGCGCATCATCCCCGCCATACCGCTAACGGTGCAGCAAGCCACGCTGGTGCAAGTCAGCGGCAGCGCAAGCCTCAACCTTGCCCCGCCGCCACAAAGCCAGGCCCTGCCCGACGGCAAAGCCGCACGCGGTGGCGTGAAAGTATCGCTGCAACCCACGCTGGCCGAAGGCATGCCTGGCGTGCGCGACTGGTTTGCCGACTACCCCTACACCTGCCTTGAGCAAAGAGCCAGCAAAGCCATAGGCCTGCGCGACACCCACATGTGGCAAGGCATAGTGGCTGAACTGCCCAATTTCCTTGATGCAGACGGCCTGCCCAGCTACTTCCCGCCCCGCTCGGGCAGCGAAGCACGCGGCAGCGACACCTTGGCAGCTTACCTGCTGGCAGCCACGCACGAAGCAAGCACGCTCAACCCACAATGGCGGCTACCCGCCCCCGTGCGCGATGCCATGCTTGCGGGCTTGACCAAATTTGTCGAAGGCAAAATCGAGCGCAGACTCTGGGCACCCCGCCCCGACCGCGACGTACGCAAGCTCGCCGCCCTTGAAGCGCTCAGCCGCTATGGGCGTGTGCGCGCCAACATGCTGGGCAGTATCCAAATCAACCCCAACACTTGGCCTACCCACGCCGTTATCGACTGGTACAGCATCCTGCAACGCACGCCAGCCCTGCCTGGTCGCGCCGAGCAACTTGACGAAGCCAGCCAGATACTGCGCAGCCGCTTGAGTCTGCAAGGCACGCGCCTGACATTTAGCAGCGAGCAAGACGACTACTGGTGGTGGCTCATGCAAAACAGCGACGTAAACAGCGCCCGCCTCATCCTTGCTGTGCTTGACAACCCCGCCTGGCGCGCCGACATGGGCGCGCTGACCAGCGGCTTTATCGCCCGCCAGCAAAGCGGCGCATGGCACACCACCACCGCCAACCTGTGGGGTGGGTTGGCGCTAGAGAAATTCTCTGCCAAATTTGAATCCACCCCTGTTGCAGGCACTACCAGCCTGCGCATGGGCGCAAAAAGCGAAACCATCGACTGGAGCAAAGTCACGCGCCTGCCTGCCAGTGCCCAGCCGCACCGCAAGCAATGGTTTGGCGCACCAGCCAGCGCGGGCATGTACACCAACAACAGCGCAAACCTGCCTTGGCAAAATGCGCCTGGTGGCAAGCCTGAGCAGTTGCTCTTGCAGCAACAAGGCAGTGGCAAGCCGTGGGCAACCGTGCAAGCCATTGCTGCCGTGCCGCTTACCGCGCCTGTAGCTGCAGGCTACAGCGTGAAAAAAACCATCACGCCCGTGCAGCAGGCGCAAACTGGCAAAACCAGCCGTGGCGATATCTGGCGCGTGAGCATTGACATCAACGCCAGTTCCGACATGACCTGGGTTGTATTGAGCGACCCCATCCCCAGCGGTGCCACCATCCTTGGCAGCGGCTTGGGGCGTGATTCGGCTCTGGCCACAGCAGGCGAAAGCAGCGGTGGCAATGGCTGGCTGGCATTTGTAGAGCGCAGCTTTGAAGCCTACCGCGCCTACTACGAATACCTGCCACAGGGTAAAACGCGCATCGAATACACCGTGCGCTTGAATAACGTAGGTGATTTCTCCCTGCCTCCCACACGGGTACAAGCCTTGTATGCGCCCGAAGTGTTTGGCGCTGCGCCCAACAGCAAAGTCAAGGTTGAACCCTGATCGATGCAAACCCGCTAGGCTAGCTACCAGCACTATCAACGTGCTGGTAGCCATGCCGACAAATCTGCCCCCCCAAGGAGCAAACTATGCTTGAACATGCCCTCAAAACAGCACGCCATGCAGTGATTGGCGCTATCAGCGTCTGCGCATTGACCATGGCTTGCACAGCGCACGCCGCCGAAAAACTGGTCAGTTGCCTGATTGCGAGCCATGACATGCCCACATTCAAAGGCAACTGCCTGTTTGCAAGCGAGGCAGGCGGCTCTTTCACCCTGCGTCATACCAGCGGCAAAAAGCCCGTTTACCATGACGCACTCGACATCAGAGTAGTTATTGTTGATACCGATATCGTTGAGGTTTTCTCGCAAACCAAAGACGGCATCAACTCCCGCTGGGGCAGTGTCAAACGCTCACAGCAAGACAAAGGCTGCTGGGTGGGCAGCGATTTCAAAATCTGCGCCTGGGCGCTTGCCCCCGATGCAAAAGCGTCTAACAATGTTATCGTCCCAAATATTGTCGATGGATGCAAAGACAACGTAGACACTGTCATCAGAGCCGCTGGCTTGAAACCCAAAAGAATCGATATTCATGGCCCCGTAGATCATGATGCGGCTGGTATAGGCTGTCCTTACAGACAAAACCCCAAGGCAGGCAGATCGGTGCCCAAAGGCAGCACGGTAAGCTACCGCATCTGGTATGAAGCCAGCTAACTGCTGCTATCGCTACACTACCCAAGTGCATCTGCTCTAACAAGCCCTATCCATGCGCCCATTTGCTTGTCTACACATATCTATCTGCCTCGCCACATAATGCGCCAGCTGCTTCGCATCGCTGCCGCCATAGCTTGCTTTCTCTGTCTTGCCAGCGCCCATGCCCTGCCCAGCTTTGAGCAAGTGCGGCAAGACTTCACCTCGTCCGAATCGCTGCTGCTTGACCGCAACGGCGCAGTCATCCACCGCCTGCGCACCAACCCGCAAGTACGGCGCGGGCAGTGGGTAGCGCTCGCCGATATATCACCCGCCCTGCGCATAGCCATGGTGCTGAGCGAAGACAAACGCTTTTACGAGCACAGCGGGGTAGACTGGCGTGCAGCAGGTGCAGCTGCATGGGGCAATTTGTGGAACAAGCGCACCCGTGGCGCATCAACGCTTACCATGCAGCTTGTGGGTCTGGTTGATGAAGATTTGCAACGCAGCCAAGGCCGCCGCACTTTGCTGCAAAAGTTTGGCCAAGCCGCTGCCGCACAAATGCTTGATGCCAAATGGCAAAAAGACGAAATCCTTGAGGCTTACCTCAACCTTGTGCCCTACCGTGGCGAACTCGTTGGCATTGATGCCTTAAGCCACACCTTGTTTGCCAAAGCCGCACACGGCATGGACGAGCGCGAGGCAGCCATAGCCGCCGCACTGGTACGCGCCCCCAACGCCAGCCCCAAAGCCGTAGCCCAGCGTGCCTGCGGCGTACTCGCTCAAATGCAAAAAACCCGCCCCACCCCGCTGCTGTGCGACACTTTAAGCCTGTTTGCCACAGGCGTAATGCAGCGCAAGGCATGGTCACCCAGCGACGGCATAGCCCCCCACATGGCGCAACGTCTGCTTGCCAGCTCAAGCAACACTAAATCAGCCAATCAAGCGGGCAACAAGGCAGGCAGCAGCGCCAGCAAAACACCAGCCAGCCCCCAGCCCCAAACACAACCGCGCATCATACGCAGCACCCTGTCTGCCCCGCTGCAACGCTTTGCCACCGAGCAACTGCAACAAACCATGCACGAACTTGCGGGCCGCAACGTGCGCGACGGTGCCGTGCTGATACTCGACAACGCCACTGGCGACGTACTCGCATGGGTAGGCGCAGCCCCAACCACCAGCAGCGCACCGCACGTTGATTACGTCACCGCACAGCGCCAGCCTGGCTCCACCCTCAAACCCTTTTTATACGCACAAGCCATTGCCGAGCGCCGCCTCACCGCCGCCTCGCTGCTAGACGACTCTTCTGCCGCAATCGCCACCCAAAATGGCCTGTATGTACCGCAAGACTACGACCGTAAATTTCGCGGCTGGGTATCCGTGCGTCTAGCACTTGCATCATCGCTTAACGTGCCTGCCGTCCGCACCATCGGCATGGTAGGCGTAAACCGCTTTGCCGCACAACTGCAAAAAATGGGCATCGCCCTGCCCCACACGGGCGACTTTTACGGCCACAGCCTGGCCCTTGGCAGCCCCGAAATGAGCCTGCTGCAACTCGCTAACGCCTACCGCACACTGGCCAATGCAGGCCAGTTCAGCCCCGTGCGCATGGCCCTGCCTGAAGCAGCCAGCCCAAAACTAGCAGCAGCGCCAGCCACAGCAGCAACACGCCTGCCAGATTCAGCACCAGCGCCCGCCCCCAAACAAGTGCTTGATGCCCGCGCCAGCTACATCATCGGCCACATCCTGTCAGACAACAACGCTCGCATAACCACCTTTGGCAACAACAGCATCTTGCACACACGCTTTTGGAGTGCTGTCAAAACCGGCACCAGCAAAGACATGCGCGACAACTGGGCCATCGGCTACAGCCAGCACTACACCGTAGCCGTCTGGGTTGGCAACGCTCGCGGCCAAGCCATGTGGGACGTAAGCGGCACCAGCGGCGCAGCCCCCGTATGGGCAGCCATCATGCAACACTTGCACAGCAGCACCCCCAGCCTGCCGCCTGCACCACCCGCAGGCATGGTGCAAACCACCGTGCAATTTGCCAGCCCAAACACAAACAATGGCCCAAAAACCGCACCCCGCGCAGGCATCATCAGCAGCCTTGTCGCCAACGAACCCGCACGCAAAGAATGGTTTATCAGTGGCACCGAACAAACCCAGTTCCTGCCCCCAGATAGCCACAACAGCCGCACCAGCAGCGCCCATGCTCACATCCAAAGCCCCACCAACGGCACCATCGTAGCCATAGACCCCGACATCCCGCCCAAACACCAGCGCCTGCTACTACGCACCGACCTGCCCCGTGCCCGCTGGCAAATCAACGGCAAATCCGCTGGTACTGGCAGCAGCGTGTACTGGATGCCCTGGCCTGGCAAACACCAAATCACCCTGCACAATTTAAGTGGCAAAACGCTCGACACCATCCAAATCGAAGTACGCGGAGCAGGCGTAAAAGATGCAGCAGCCACCAGCGCCGCAATCAAAAAGAACAAGCGCAACACAAGCAAAACGCCGCGCAAAAAGCCTGATTGAAATCCCAGACAAGCAAGCCAATACCAACAGGCTTAATTCCAACCCCAGCCCAAAAATACACTTATCTTCGTCATTCCCGCGCAGGCGGGAATGACAAGCCATGACGTTTTTGATTCCAATTTTTGATTCCAAAACTGGAATAAATCAGAGCTTCCTAAAGCCTGTCAGCGACTCTCTTTCGCATGGCTGCCAGCGCCCATCGCGCAACAGCTCACAGGTCTGAAAACGGGCCTTGTAGTGCATTTTTGCGCTCTGCGCTATCCAGTACCCCAAATAAACGTGCTCCAGCCCCAGCGCACGGGCGTGGCTGATTTGCCAAAGCACTGCGTAAGTGCCGTACGCGCTGGCAGCGTCATCGGCATAAAAGGTGTAAACCGCCGATAGTGCAGTAGGCAGGCAATCTGTTACTGCAACCATTTTCAGGCTGCCCTCTTCGCGAAACTCAAACAGTTCTGTATCTACCGTGCTGGCAAGAATAAAGTCGCGGTACTCTTGCACATTATCGTTATCCATGCTGCCACCTGCGTGGCGTGTTTGCTGGTAGCTGCGGTACAGGGCGTAATGCTCCTCGTTAAACTGCAAGGGCAACTGGCGCACCTGCAAATTGCCATGCGCCCGCCAAGCTCTGCGCTGGCTGCGATTGGGCGTAAAGTGTTGCACCGCCACGCGCAAAGGCACGCAGGCATTGCAATGCGCGCACGCGGGGCGGTAGCTGGCTTTGCCACTGCGCCGAAAACCCTGCTCAAGCAAAGCGTTGTAAACAGGGCTGCTTACAGCATCAACAGGCACAACCACTTGCGAGCGAGCCTGCTGCTGCAAATAGCTGCAATCGTAGGCTTCGGTAGTGTAAAGCTGCAAATGGTGCCGGCTGGTGCGCTGGGCTTGGCGGGTGTTGTCCATGCTGTTGATGGTAGCTTAATGTGGTTTTGCTGCTGTTTTTTGTCTGATGCGGCATTCAGTTTGCTGCAAAATCGCTTTATTCCTGTTTTTTAGATTTTTTGCAACATGAACACCACCCTCACCTCTTGGAGCGATGCCATTGGCGCAGAAAAGCAGCAGCCTTATTTTGTGGCACTGTGGCAACGCATCAAACAAGCAAGGCAGGCTGGATTAACCATTTACCCACCAGCCGACGAGGTATTTAGCGCCTTTAGCCTGACTGATTTTGCGCAAGTTAAAGTGGTAATTTTGGGACAAGACCCTTACCACAACGCAGGGCAGGCACACGGGCTGGCCTTTTCGGTTAAGCCTGCGGTAGACATACCGCCTTCACTACGCAATATTTACCGCGAGTTGGCTAGCGACGTACCAGGCTTTGTCGTGCCACAACACGGCTTTTTGCAGCACTGGGCCGCGCAAGGCGTACTTTTGCTCAATGCCGTGCTTACCGTGCAAGAGAACCAAGCCAACTCACACGCCAACTGGGGCTGGGAGCACTTTACCGACCGCGTGGTAGAGCAACTCAACCAGCACCGCAACGGTCTGGTATTTATGCTGTGGGGCAGCTACGCCCAGAAAAAAGGCGCCATGATTGACCGCCAGCGCCATCTGGTGCTACAAGCGCCACACCCCTCGCCCCTGTCAGCACACCGTGGTTTTTTTGGCTGCAAACATTTTTCGCAGGCCAATGCGTATTTGCTGCAGCAAGGGCTTGGTGCTATTGACTGGCAGGTTTAGGCGGCTTGATGCAAGGTTTTAGTAGCTGCAACTAAACTCTTAACCCAGCCTTTTACTCATCTTCTCAACCCAGCAACGCACCCCACATGGCATCATCAAACTGCCAGCACATACTTGGCGCGTGCTGGGTACGCGCAATTGACTCTAAAAAAACATCCCGAGAAACTGACGCAGCTCCTAAACTTGCCAAATGTGCCGTTTGCTGCTGGCAATCAATCATCTCTACCCCTTGAGCCTTGCACAGGCTCACCAGCGCCGCCAAAGCGATTTTGCTGGCATTGCTCTGGCGGCTAAACATGCTCTCGCCAAACACGGCTCGCCCCAAGGCTACGCAATACAGGCCACCCACCATCTCGCCGTTCACCCATGTTTCAACGCTATGCGCCATGCCGCGCTGGTGCAGCTCGCAGTAGGCGCTAACCATGTCCGCCGTAATCCATGTGCCGCTTTGCCCCGCACGCGGCGCGGCGCACTGCTGCATCACTGCTTCAAATGCCGTATCCACACGAATGCAGGCTTGAGGCTGGCGGCTAAACTGGCGCAAAGTCTTGCGCAGCGAAGGGTGCAGGCGAAATTGCTCGGGGCGTAGCACCATGCGCGGATTGGTGCTCCACCACAGCACGGGCTCGGGTCGGCTGTACCACGGGAAAATTCCCGCTGCATACGCGCGCTGCAAGGTGTCAGCATCAAGCACATCACCTGCAGCCAGCAAGCCCGGGTAAGGCGTGCCCTCGCCCAAAGCCAGCTCAGGCGCTGGAAAAGCATCACCAGCCCGCAACCATGCAACAGATAGCGCGTTTTCCTTCATCACTCACATTCCTGTTCATCTGTGCTGCAAGCCAACAATTCGCCAGCCCCTTGCAAGACCAAAGCACAGCACCCACAACACAGCCGCTTTGGGTAAAGTGCAAACAAATGCCCTATCTGCAAAAACTCGGCGGATAATGCCACATTCTCTTTTACTCTCTGATTGCACCCATGACTGCACCCCGCACCCCCACTCAACGCCGTTTTGCACCAAGCCGTTTTGCAGCCGCGTTTTCTGCACACATCAAAGCCACACTGCCCGCCTTGCTGCTACTTGTTGCATCAGCCAGCGGCACACAGGCACACGCCCAAACCGCACTGGTAGGAGCAGACTATCGCAAAGTTGATGCCCTCATCAGCGCCAATAACCACACCGCAGCCGCACAAATGGCAGACAGCTATCTGGCTACCAACCTGCGCGACCCGCAAATGCGGATTTTAAAAAGCCGCATTTTGGTAGCACAGAGCAAAAAAGCCGAAGCACGCACCCTGCTAGAAATCCTCACGCAAGAGTACCCCGAAATTGCCGAGCCCTACAACAATCTGGCCGTACTCTATGCCGAAGAAGGCCAGATTGAACTGGCACGCGCCGCCCTAGAAAACGCCTTGCGCATCAACCCCAACTACGCCACTGCCCTGCACAATCTGGGCGACATTTACCAGCGCATGGCACGCAACAGCTACAGCAAGGCGCTGGCATTGCAGCCCAACAACGCGCAACTGCAAAGCAAGCTCAAGCTGCTGAAATAAGCCTGCACAGGTTGTGCCTCATGCAGCTGTTGCAGCCACAGGCACTTGTGCCGCAATGGCTTGCGCCCATTGCTGGCATTGCTCGGGGTTTTGCGCCTCTACCATCACGCGCAGTAGCGGCTCTGTGCCACTAGGGCGTATCAGCACGCGCCCTGCATCACCCAGTGCCTGCTGCGCTTGCGCTATTGCTTGCTGCAACGGCGCATAGTTTTGCCAATCGGTGCCGGGCTGCATGCGCACGTTAATCAGCGTTTGCGGGTACAGCACCACATCTTGGAGCAATTGCGCCATGCTGCTGGCACTGCGCACCACGGCTTGCAACACTTGCAGGGCGCTAATCAAGCCGTCGCCTGTAGAGTGTTTGTCCAGCGCCAAAATATGGCCTGAGCTCTCGCCACCTATTACCCAGCCGTGCGCTTGCAAGGCTTCGAGCACATAGCGGTCGCCCACTTTGGCGCGTACCAGTTGTATTTGCTTGGACTTTAAAGCGGCTTCAATGCCCAGATTGGTCATGAGTGTGCCCGCCACACCAGCTACCTCGCGCCCTTGCAGCAAGCGGTCTTGCGCCAGCAAATACACCAGCTCATCGCCATTAAACAAGCGGCCTTGTGCATCGACCATTTGCAGACGGTCAGCATCGCCATCAAGCGCAATGCCGTAGTCAGCAGCATGGCTCTTAACGGCTTCAATCAGGGCTTGAGGGTGAGTTGCACCACAGTTCTGGTTGATATTCAAGCCATCAGGCGCACAGCCTATGGCAATGACTTCAGCGCCCAGCTCATGCAGCACCATAGGCGCAATCTGGTAGGCCGCGCCATGCGCCGCATCTACCACGATTTTTAGCCCGCGCAGGCTCAAGGCAGAGTCAAACGTGCTTTTGCAAAATTCCACATAGCGCCCGGCTGCATCGTCTAAGCGCATAGCTTTGCCTAAATTGGCCGATTTAACGCAAACCAGCGGCTGCTCAAGCTCATGCTCTACTTGCTGCTCCCATGCATCAGGCAGCTTGGTACCCTGTGCGCTGAAAAACTTGATGCCGTTATCGTCAAACGGATTGTGGCTGGCGCTAATCACCACGCCCAGCGCCGCCCGCTGGGTGCGCGTGAGGTAGGCAACAGCAGGCGTGGGTATGGGGCCGAGCAGCAGCACATCCACCCCAGCCGAGTTAAACCCCGCCAGCAATGCGCTTTCAAACATATAGCCAGAAATGCGGGTGTCTTTACCAATCACCACCGTTGGGCGCTCATTGTGCTGCGCGAGCACGCGGCCTACCGCATTGGCCAGCCGCAATACAAAATCGGGCGTAAGGGGAGCTTGCCCCACAGTGCCACGAATGCCGTCGGTTCCAAAAAATTTGCGTTGAGCTGACATGATTTCATTGTCCTTGTAAAGAAGATACAACACGCACATCGCACGCCTGCACTGCCTGCCACAGCGCCAGCGCCTGGCGCGTAGCTGCTACATCGTGCACCCGCACAATATGCGCACCGCGCTCTACTGCCAGCAGTGCGGCTGCCACGCTGCACAGGCTGCGCGGGTGCGGCAGCAATGCGCTTTGATGCGCCACGTCGGTAACGCCAGGCGGCAGCGCCTCAAGCACCGCGCCCAGCGTAGATTTGCGCGACAAAGCCGCCAGCACCACATAGCCGCCTTGCAGCAAGGCGCTTTGTTGCGCCAGCAATGCCAAATTTTGCGGCACAGTTTTGCCAAAGCCAAAGCCAACGCCCGCATCCAGCGCAATGCGCTCTTTTGCTACGCCCAAAGCACGCAGCACCTCTGCGCGCTGCTGCAAAAAGCCAACCACCGTTTGCACTGCCTCATCAGGGCTGCCCTGCATGGGCTGCATTTGCATGGTTTGCGGGTCGCGGTGCATGTGCATCAGGCACACGCCACAACTGGGGTGCAGTGCCACTACTTGCTCGCCATCAAGCCCCTGCTCGCCACTGCGCCAGCGCAAGGCGTGGATGTCATTGATGATGTCTGCACCCGCATCAAGCACAGCTTGCATCACCTCGGGCTTGTAGGTATCTACCGAAATCGGCACCCGAAAAGCCACGGCTTGCTGCACTACGGGCAAAACGCGGCGCAACTCCTCATCTAAAGGCACGGCAGGCGGCGAGCCTGGGCGGGTAGATTCGCCACCTATATCCAAAATATTTGCACCTTGGTGCAATAAAGCCTCGGCATGGAGCAAGGCACTGCGGGTATCGGCGTGCTGCCCACCGTCTGAAAACGAATCGGGCGTGACATTGACAATACCCATAATCTGCGGCTGCTGCAAATTGAGCCTGAAGCGGCCAGCTTGCCAGTGCAAAGAGGGGGTGTTGGGGGCAGAGGTGGTTGTAGATGTGGGCATGGTTCGGTAAGGGGCAGCGGCTGCGCTACTCTGAAATTTGGCTTGGAAACAAGTGCAAACAAAATAACTGCAAATAAACCGCTTCAAATACAAGTGCAGCGGCCAACCTGAAAGGCTGCCGCTGCAATCAAACAAGCAAACGAAGGTTTATGCAGATGGATGTGGCTAGTTCATTTTCGGTTAATGAAACAGATGGTTTAGATGGTTTAGCTGGAGGGACATTATTAATTGCTTTTG
>CAZUBE010000024.1:0-28305 GCA_964618495.1 uncultured Allobrachymonas sp.
GTTTGTTCGACGTAGGGTTGTACGAGGGTGGCCAGTGTGACATCGTCTGTGGCTTTGATGTGTTGGGCGTTGACCCAGCGTAGTTTGGTTTCGTCAAATTGGGCAGCACTGCGGCCGAGGTGGTCGAGATTGAACCATTGCAGGAATTGTTCGCGGCTGAAGATTTCGTCATCGCCGTGGCTCCAGCCAAGGCGTGCAAGGTAGTTGATGAGGGCTTCGGGCAGGTAGCCTTCTGCCTTGTATTGCATGACGGGCTTGGTTGAGGGGTCGCGTTTGCTCATTTTTTCGCCGCGTTCGTTCAGGACGGTAGGCAGGTGGGCAAAAACGGGAGGCTCTAGGCCAAAGGCACGGAAGATGTGGATTTGGCGCGGGGTGTTGTTGACGTGGTCGTCGCCACGGATGACGTGGGTGATGCCCATGTCGATGTCATCAACAACGACGCAGAAGTTGTAGGTAGGAGTTCCGTCGGGACGGGCGATGACGAGGTCGTCAAGCTCGCTATTGTTGAATTCGACACGGCCTTTGACTTTGTCGTCCCAGCCGACTGTTCCTTCCTTCGGGGTTTTGAAACGCAGTACGGGTTGCACACCTTCTGGTATAGGAGGAAGAGTTTTACCGGGTTCTGGGCGCCATGTGCCGTTGTAGCGGGGTTTTTCTTTATTGGCTTCTTGCTGGGCGCGCAGAGCATCAAGCTCTTCTTTGCTCATATAGCAGGGGTAGACGTGACCGCTGGCTTTGAGTGTTTCGAGGGCGGCGCGGTAGCGATCCATGCGCTGCATTTGGTAGTAGGGGCCTTCGTCAGGATGCATGCCGAGCCAGTTCATGCCTTCGAGGATGACTTCTACTGCGGCTTGGCTGGATCGTTCCAGATCGGTGTCTTCGATGCGCAGGATGAAGTCGCCGCCAGTGGCGCGGGCGTAAGCCCAAGGATAGAGTGCCGAGCGGATATTGCCAAGATGGATAAAGCCTGTGGGAGAGGGGGCGAAGCGGGTGCGGATTTTGCCGTGTGATGTCATGGGTGATGCCAAAAAATACAGAAAGTGGGTTATTTATGCCGTGGGTGGATGTTGCAGTTAGGGGCAGGTGGTAAGTGAGTTGATGCAGAGTGTGCCGGGTGCTGCCCAGCCTATTTTGCCATTGGTGCTGTTTTTAACTTCCAGCCATTTTCCGCTACAACTTTTCAGGGTTGCGCCTTCATTGACTCGGACTAATCCAGTTTTTTTGGCCGTGAGTGAAGGTGCTGAGAAAAGGCGTGTGCCGCTACCCATGCCGTCTGCACCTAACAATGATGCATGTATCCAGCCATTGCCCTTGAACAGGGTCTTGTCTTCTTCGGTAGGGTCGCTTGCTTTGTTAATTTGAAACCAGCCTGATGCGTAGCCTGTGATATGTACATCAAAGCCGTGGCCTTGTGTGTTTATTTTACGCAATACAGGACTTTGCGCCGACGGGTGGCGCCTGATGTTTGTGCCGCTTTCATCTGGATCGATGCTGTAGGCATCAGCATTACAGGGGCGATAGTCTGCTGGTAAGGCTGGGGTGCCGGTGCTGTGTGCAAATGGCGCGGCCAACATAAGGAAAATGAATATGCCGCAAACGAACCAGGGTTGTTGGTTATACGGTGTTTTGTATTTTTGGTGCGTTGGAGATACTGGCAATTGGGCGCTTGCGAAACCATGCAATGCTGAAAAATGCAGTTGATTCATGATGTGCTTTCTTCTATTTAAAAAAACAGCTTGCAAGGGTTGAGGGCGAAAATCTGCTTCCATGCTTGCGTTTCAAAGAGCAGCTATGCTTCCAGATTACACAGGCCGCGATCCAGGTCGGAGCAGATGTCGTCTGGGTGCTCAAGGCCTACGGCTAAGCGGATGAGGTTTTGTACTACGCCTGCTGTTTGGCGTTGTTCCTCGCTGAGTTTGCCATGCGAGGTGGTGGCTGGGTGGGTTATGGTGGTTTTTACGTCGCCTAGATTGCTGGTGATGCTGCAAAGCTGGGTTTGGTTGATGAGGGTAAAGGCGTTGTGGCGGATTTGCTCAGGGGTGGTGTCGCCGGCGCGGGAGCGCACGCTAAAGGAGAGGACTGCACCGCCCGAGCCGCTTTGCTGCTGCATGGCCAGTTGGTGCTGTGGGTGGTTGGGCAGGCCTGGGTAGTACACCCGCTCGACTTGTGGGTGCTGCGCCAGCCATTGGGCAATGTGCAGGGCATTGGCGCTTTGGGCTTTGATGCGCAGGGGCAGGGTTTCGAGTCCTTTGAGGACGACCCAGGCATTGAACGGAGATAGCACCATGCCTGCTGTACGAACGACGGGCAGAAACGCTTCGTTGGCCAGTTTTGCGCTGCAACACAGAGCGCCAGCCATGACGCGGCCTTGACCGTCCAGAAACTTGGTGCCTGAGTGAATGACGATGTCAGCACCCAGTTCAAGCGGGCGTTGCAGCACGGGTGTGAGGAAACTGTTATCTACAGCTAGCAATGCACCTGCAGCGTGTGCCATGTTGGCCAGCGCAGCGATGTCGCACAGGTCGGTCAGGGGGTTGGTAGGGGTTTCGGCAAATAGCAGGCGTGTATTGGGGCGGATGCTGGCTTGCCATGCGTCAGAATCGGCTTGGGGTACAAAGCTGGCTTCAATGCCAAAGCGCGCCATAACCGTGCCGAGCAAGCTGACAGTAGCACCAAACATGGATTGTGAGCAGACGACGTGGTCGCCAGTTTTGAGCAAGCCCATGCACAGCGCCAGTATGGCTGACATGCCGCTGGCAGTGGCAACAGCGGTTTCTGATTTTTCAAGTGCAGCCAGACGCTGCTCAAAGCTGCTGACAGTGGGGTTGCCAGTGCGTGAGTAGGTGTAGCCATCTTCGGGGTGTGCGAAGTTGTGGGCACATACGTTGGCATCGGGCTGTACGAAGCTGCTGGTGAGGTAAAGGGCTTCGCTGTGCTCGTTGTACTGGCTGCGGGGCAGCGATTCGCGCACAGCCTGAGTATCAGGATGCCAGTTGGGGTTGTGAGTAGCGTTGGTATGGGGCATGAGTTTCCAATTGCTGCAATCAGGCTTCTGCGTTAGGCAGAGTCAGGCGCGAAGTGGCACAGGATTCTCCGTCAGATGCTTTGGGGCGTTCTTGTTGCATGCGGGCAATATCATCTGCAGTGATGTCACCTGTGACGTAAATGCCGTCAAAGCAGGATGCATCAACGTTTTTAATGGCAGGATTAAGCTCGGTAATGATGGCTTTGAGCGCGTCCAGATCTTGATAGATAAGTGCATCGCAACCGATGGTCTGGCGGATTTCTTCAACCGTGCGGCCGTGCGCAACCAGTTCGGCTTGCGTGGGCATATCGATGCCATAGACATTGGGGTAACGCACAGGTGGCGCAGCACTTGCCAGATACACCTTGTTGGCGCCCGCATCGCGTGCCATTTGCACAATCTCGCGGCTGGTGGTGCCGCGCACAATGGAGTCATCTACCAACAGCACGTTGCGGCCTTTGAATTCGCTGGGTACAACATTGAGTTTTTGCCGAACAGATTTCTTGCGGACAGATTGCCCTGGCATGATGAAGGTACGGCCAACGTAGCGGTTTTTAACAAAGCCTTCGCGGTAGGGGCGGCCGAGTTTTTGTGCCAGTTGCATGGCGCTGGGGCGGCTGGATTCTGGGATAGGGATGATGGCATCAATTTGCGAAGGTGGCACGCTTGACACCACGCGTTGCGCCAGTGTTTCGCCCATTTTCAGGCGTGCGCGATAAACCGATACGCCGTCAAGCTCAGAGTCAGGGCGTGCCAGATAGACGTATTCAAACAAGCAGGGATTGAGAGCGGTGGTTTTTGCACATTGGCGTGTGGTAATTTGACCTTGCAAGTCGATAAATACGGCCTCTCCTGGTGCAACGTCGCGCTCCAGAGCGATGCCCAGACCCTCAAGCACCACCGATTCACTCGATACTATGGCGCAACCATCATTGCTGCGCCCCATGCACAGAGGGCGAATACCGTGGGGATCGCGGAAGGCCAGCAAGCCATAACCTGCAATCATGGCAATGACAGCATAAGAGCCGCGCAGCCGTTGGTGCACTTCGCTTACGGCGGCAAACATGTCATCTGTGCTGAGTTTTTGACCATTGCTGGCACGCCCGAGTTCGTGTGCCAGCACGTTGAGCAGCACTTCGGAGTCGCTGTCTGTATTGATGTGGCGCAGGTCGGTGTGAGCCAGTTCGGTGCGCAATGATTGTGCATTGGTGAGGTTGCCGTTGTGCACCATCACCAGACCAAAAGGCGCATTGACGTAAAAAGGCTGCGCTTCATCTTCGCTTTCTGCATTGCCTGCCGTAGGGTAGCGCACTTGCCCCAGACCGCAGTTGCCCGGCAAGGCGCGCATATTGCGGGTACGAAATACATCGCGCACCATGCCTTTAGCCTTGTACATGGAAAATTTGCGATCCATCTGCGTGGCAATACCTGCGGCATCTTGCCCGCGATGTTGCAGCAACAGTAGAGCATCGTAAATAAGCTGGTTTACATTGTCCCTGTGCACCATAGCGACGATTCCACACATAGCTTTAACCCTTCTTTTTTACAAAAAATGCGCCATATTTGCAGATGCAGATATTGGCGCCTGATATTTGATACGCAATGCCGGAGGTAGCCATTGCTGCACTTGCACAGGCAGCACCGGTGCAATTGAGCGCAATGAGCCATCCAGCCAGAGGGAGGCTTGCGATTGCACCCACCATGCCGCCTTATGCATGGGCGTAAGCCACACCACCAGCGTAAAAGCCCATAGCAGCAGTAGCGCCCGCAACAAGCCAAACCCCATGCCAAGTACACGGTCAAATGGCCGCAGACCCGCAACAGTCAAACTACGGCGCATAGCACTGGCCAATAGTCCGAGCAGCAATACAACCCCGATAAACGTCAATAAAAAAGTGAGCACATACTGCGCTCGCATGTTGCCTGAAAGCCAGTGCGCTGGCCAAAATTGCTGCATTATCGGAGTGCCCCACTGGGCGGCAACAAAGGCGCCTGCCCACGCAGTCAAAGACAATACTTCAAAAACAAAACCACGCCAACATCCCACCAAGCATGAGAGCAGCAATAGCGCCACACAGCAGGCATCAAATATTCCAAACTGAGCCAAGTGCCAGGGTGCGGCAGTATTCATTGCTGTATTACAGGCTGTATGTGGAAACTGGCAGACCCAGCGCACGGACTTGAGCAGCCACACGCTCCATTTGCTGTCGCGAGGTAAATGGCCCTAAGCGTACCCGTGTCACCAGCTTGCCGTTTTGTGTCACTTGTTGGGTGTAATTGCTTAAGCCGGCAGCAGACAGTTTTTGCCGTACAGATGCAACTTTGGCGCTGTCTGTATAAGCACCAGCCTGCACGACAAAACGGCCTGTTTCAGAAGGAGTTTTGCTGTTTGTGGCTGCCGTGGCGGTTTGCGTGCTTTTTTCTTGTGACTGGCGCTGTGCAATCAGCTCGTCAATGGTGGTTGCAGCCTTTTTGGTGCTGGGTGTGGCCTGTGATGCTGCACGTACAGGTCGCTCGGCGCTGGCTGCAGGTTTTGTTGTACGTGCAGCAGGCGCAGAAGCGGTTTTTGTGGCAGCGGGCTGTGGTGCAAGGGTTTGTGGGGAAGTAGGGGTGTTTTTTTCAGCTTCAACCAGCTGCTCGTTTTTGTCCAAACTGCGATTGGCAGGTACGGCAGTTGTTTTTGACTCAAGCGTTTTCGGCTCAAGCACTGCTACCTCTGCAGTTGCTACGGCAGTGAGGGAAGGCGAAGAAGCAGGCGTGGGTGCGGGCTGAGGCATTGCAGCAGCCGAGGCAGGGTGTGAGACTGCTGTGCTGGCTGCTACAGACGCAGCAGCTATATCTGTTTTACCATCCAAAACGACGGGAATAGCAGGCGAAACGGTGCGTGGAGGAGCATCCAGCAAGAAAGGCAAACCAAATACCGCTGCTAATACCAGCAACACCGCTCCAATCAAGCGATGGCGGGCACGGCGCAACAATGCTTCGCTGCCAGATGGATATGCAGGTTCAGCGGCTGGCAACGGCGTTGCGTTGTCATTGTCGGTCGGGTTGGAAGAACGATCGTTAGAAAATGCCATGCCCTTGAGCCAATGCAGTGATGATTGAAAGGGAAAAGGCCGTTCAGTCCTGAGTGGCAGGAACAGGCAACCGGGGCAAACCTGCTTGCAGTACCCCTCCCACGGTAAAGAAAGAGCCGAAAACCACAATTCTATCAGCGGCAGCCGCTGCTGTCAGGGCAGCTTGCAAAGCCTGCTGGGGGTTGCTAAAAGTTTGGCTGTCTGCAACAGACAGGCGTGCGGGTAAATCAGCGCTGACGCTTTGCCAGAGGCTTTGTAAATTGTTGGCGCTGGCGGCGCGCGCGGTGGGCAGGTCGGTGAAGTACCAGTGGTCTACGAGCGGGTGCATGCGGCGAAGCATGTCGGGCAGGTCTTTATCGTACATGGCACCGCACACGGCATGGGTGGCGGGGTGGTAGGGCATTGCGTCAAGGCTGGCTACGAGCGTGGCTACCGAATGCGGGTTGTGTGCCACATCCAGGATGAGCGTAGGTTGGCCTGCAATGGTTTGAAAGCGCCCTTGCAGTTCGACTTGCGCGAGCCCCATGCGTATGCCTTGGGCGGTAACGGGTAGGCGTTCGCGCATGGCGGCAAGCGCAGCCAGCACGCCAGCGGCATTGACGATTTGGTTAGCACCGCGCAGTGCAGGGTAGGCCAAGCCCGCGTAGCGCCGCCCGCGCCCTTGCCAGCTCCATTGCTGGCGGTCGCCTTCGGTGGCGAAGTCGCGCCCGTGCAGCCACAAGTCAGCGCCTATGCTTTGAGCGTGCTCAAGCAGGGTTTGCGGCGGCATGGGGTCGCCTACGATGGCGGGTTTGCCTGCACGCATGATGCCTGCTTTTTCTATGGCGATGGCTTCGCGCGTGTTGCCTAAATATTCAACATGGTCAATATCAATGCAGGTGATGATGGCGCAGTCGGTATCAATCAAGTTGACGGCATCAAGCCGCCCGCCCATGCCTACTTCAAGTATGACGGCATCAAGCGGCTGGCTGGCCAAGCAATCCAAAATTGCCAGCGTGGTAAATTCAAAATAGCTCAGCGAAATATCGTCCCGCGCCGCTTCAACTGCGGCAAAGTGCGGGCATAGGGTGGCTTCATCGACAGGTTGGCGGTCAATCTGGCAGCGTTCGGTAAAGTGCACCAGATGTGGCGAGGTAAACATGCCTGTGCGGTAGCCGCTGTGGCGCAAAATGCTCTCAAGCATGGCGCAGGTGGAGCCTTTGCCATTGGTGCCCGCTACGGTAAAAACGGGGCAGCTAAAGCGCACGCCAGTGCCGTTGTGCATACGCGCTGCTACGCGGCTGAGGCGCTCTAGTCCCATGTCGATAGTGCTTGGGTGTAGCTGTTCGCAGTGCGCCAGCCACTGGGTGAGGGTTTGAGGGTGTTGCATGGGGTGTTATTGTCGTACCAAAATACCAGTTGGCGGCGCAATTTTTCTTGCCCACGGCATAATGCCGGCTATGCAACACGATCAAGCCGCACCCGTTACCGCACCCGCCACAGTGCCTACTGCCGCAGCCATTACCGTTTACGGTATCGCCCAGTGTGACACAGTAAAAAAAGCCCGCGCATGGCTGGCAGAGCAGGCGCTGGATTACAACTGGCACGACTTTAAAAAGCAAGGCGTGCCGCAAGCCTTGCTGGAGCAGTGCCTGCAGCTGTTTGGGCGAGACGCACTGATTAACCGTAAAGGCACTACTTGGCGCAAGCTTGACGCAGCCACGCAAGCCGCCGTAGTTGATGATGACAGTGCCATTGCCTTGCTCTTGGCACACCCCAGCGCCATCAAACGCCCCATCATTGACTGGGGCACTCAATCTGGGCAAGGGCGGTTCACACTGGGCTATACACCGCAGCAGCGGCCTATAACCTGATATGTATTCAGTCCAAATAGCCGGTCAGACAAAGTCATGCACTACCTGATAGAAATTGCCATCTGGCGTTATCTGAGCCTGCACTGGCGTGGTGTGCTGGGCTGGATTTGGTTGATTTCTGGCATTTATCTGGCCATACGCATCATCCTGCAAAGGCGCGCACCAGCCGCTACGCTGGCGTGGATCATGGCGCTGTGCCTGATGCCGCCCGTAGGCTTGCTAATTCACCATTTTTTCGGGCCACGCAAAATCAAGCGCCAATCCATGCGGCGTCTGCACGGGCAAACACTGCTGCGGGCGCATAACGATTTAAGCGCCTTAAAGCTCAATCCCTTGAGTCTGCCCATGGGTGCATTGCAGCATAGCCAGTTGATACAGGCAAGTTGCGGCATTCCGCCCTCAAGCTGCGAATCCATCGAGTTGCTCAATGGTGGTGGCGCAACGCTTGATGCAGTATTGCAAGCCATTGCACAGGCACGCTGCCATGTGCACCTTGAATACTACATTTACGATCCAGACCAAACTGGCACTCAACTCACCCATGCACTCATCGCAGCCTTGCAGCGCGGCGTAAAAGTGCGCCTGCTGGTTGATGCCATCGGTTCAGCTGCCTTCCTTGGCAGGCGTGGCAAGGCTTTGCGCCAGCAATTTGCTGCTGCGGGGGGTGAGTTGGCTATATTTCACCCCGCTTGGCTCGACCGTTGGCGCCCGCTGGTCAATCTGCGTACCCACCGCAAAATCGTAGTGTGCGATGGAGCAGTAGGCTTTACGGGCGGCATCAACATCAGCGACACCGAAAACGAGCACCTGTTTCCCAACACCGCCTACCGCGACACCCATATGCGCTTGCAAGGCGCAGCAGTACGCTGGCTGCAATACGTTTTCTTGCACGATTGGGTTTACGCCAGTGGCAAACACGACTTTGAAGAAGAAATACTGGGCTGCGCCCAACCAGGGCCTTATGCCGTGCAAATCGTTGCCTCTGGGCCTGACGGCTCGGGACAAGCCATACATCACAGCATGGTGCATGCCATCAACATCGCACAGCGCCGCATCTGGCTGACAACGCCTTATTTCGTCCCAACCGAGCCAGCACTGTTTGCGCTGAAAAATGCCGCCTTGCGTGGCGTAGAAGTCATTATTCTTGTGCCCAAGCGTAGCGATTCATTTTGGGTCACCATGGCAGCGCGTTCTTATTTCGAACCATTGCGCCAAGTTGGAGCGCAGGTATACGAATACATCGGCACCATGTTGCACGCCAAAACACTGGTGGTTGATGACAATTACAGTCTGGTAGGCACAGCCAATTTTGATAACCGTAGTTTCTTGCTCAACTTCGAGTTGGCTGTAGCACTTTATAGCCCCAGTTTTACCAAACAATTGGCCGACATGTTTGAGCAGGATCTAAAGAACGCCCAAAGAGCCCGCTCAACGGGACGAAAAACCGTGTGGTACAGAAAAATGGGCGAATCATTGTGTGAGTCGTTGGCGCGACTGTTGTCACCACTGTTGTAGTGTTCGCATGTAAGCATGCACTTGCATCGGTGTTTGCGTTCCAGCGGTATGTAGTGGGATTTGATAACAACAAAGGGCGCAAAAGCGCCCTTTGTTGTTATCGTCAAACCACTTGTATGGGGTGGCTTGCCTCGGTTTCGAATACGTCTGTCAGTCTGCAATTACTGCGTCTGCAGGCAGGCGCTGCAGCATGGCCAATGCGCCAGCCATGCGAGAGCGTAACTCGCGGCGATCGCAAATCATGTCGATAGAGCCTTTTTCCAGCAAAAACTCAGAACGCTGGAAGCCCTCGGGCAGCTTTACGCGCACCGTGTTTTCAATCACGCGTGGGCCGGCAAAACCAATCAGCGCCTTGGGCTCGGCAATTACCACGTCGCCAATAAAGGCAAAGCCAGCACTCACGCCGCCCATGGTCGGGTCAGTTAGCACGCTGATGTAAGGCAGCCCTTTTTTGGCCAAACGGGTTAGCGCCGCGTTGGTCTTTGCCATTTGCATCAGCGAAAGCAAGCCTTCTTGCATACGCGCACCGCCCGTTGCAGTAAAGCAAACAAACGGCACTTTCTGGGCAATAGCGTGTTCAACGCCGCGCACAAACCGCTCACCCACCACACTGCCCATGCTGCCGCCCATGAAGTCAAACTCAAAGCAGGCCGCAACCAGACTGATGCCACAGACATTGCCACCCATGACGACCAAAGCATCTGTTTCGCCAGTGTTTTCCAGTGCCTCTTTCAGCCTTTCTGTGTATTTACGGCTATCTTTGAATTTGAGAGCGTCAACAGGTAATACTTCTTGAGCCAGTTCATAGCGCCCTTCGGCATCTAAAAAATGTTCAAGACGGGCACGCGCATTGATGCGATGGTGGTGACTGCAATGTGGGCAAACCCCTTGATTTTGCTCCAGATCGGTGCGGTAAAGCACCTCTTCGCAACAAGGGCATTTGATCCACAGGCCTTCGGGCATAGCAGCACGGCGTTCAGTCGTATTGCTTGCTTTGGTTGCCTTTGGAGGGAGTAATTTTTCAAGCCAGCTACTCATGGGGAATAAATACCTTATGGAAACAGGATGGCTGCATTATGCATCTAACGCCGAACGAATGCCTTGCAAAAAGCTGGCAGCCGCTTCATTCGGGTTGATATTGGGGTCGTCACGGTTGTCAATCAGTTGCAGGATTTTGCTGCCAATAACCACTGCATCGGCATTCTCAGCAACTGCGCGGGCACTGGCCGCATCACGGATGCCAAAGCCAACGCCAACTGGAATGCTGACATGTTGTTGAATGCGTCGCAGCGCCTGTGCAACATCGGCTGTATCCAAAGCGCCTGAGCCAGTGACACCTTTAAGAGAAACGTAATAAACGTAGCCTGTGGCCAGTTGCGCTACTTGTTTGATGCGGCTTTCAGTTGAGGTTGGTGCAAGGAGAAAAATCTGATCCATGCCGTTTTTGCGCAATTCCTGTGCAAAGTCTGCGCATTCTTCGGGTGGGTAGTCAACCACCAGCACGCCGTCTACACCCGCAGCGCAGGCGTCGCGCACAAAGGCATGTGCTCCGTGCTGCAGGTTGTAACTTTCGGTCGAGTTGGCGTATCCCATAAGTACCACGGGCGTGTGTTGGTTGCTTTGGCGAAATTCGCGCACTGCAGCAAACACCTCGGCCACACCAACACCGTTGGCAATGGCTTGTTCTGCAGCCTGCTGCACCACTGGGCCATCGGCCATAGGATCGCTGAAAGGCACGCCCAGCTCAATAATATCCACACCGGCTGCGACAGAGGCGTGCATCAGGGCTGGGGTGCTGTTTTTTTCAGGAAAACCTGCCATCAGGTAGGGAATAAGGGCTTTGCGCCCTTGTGCGCGTAGTTGCTGAAAAGTAGTGGCGATACGGTTCATGAAAAGATTTCTTTCTCAAAGTGTGGCAGGAGCATGTGTAATTACTTAGTATTATTTCCCAAGGGGAATATATATCATAAATAACCTTAATGAGCTAATATAGTCTTTTTTAAGATCTGTGCGGTTTGCAAAGGGCTTTCAATTGATGCATAAGAAGTTATACCAGTTTATATTTTGAACGGTATGTTTTTTTTCATAGAGCCAAGAGCATAATATCTAAAAAGCGTTGTATGGTTGATATTGGAGAAGCGACATGTAGTAATATGTCACCATTAAATGGCATATTCGGAAAACTACAGAGTCTAGTATTCCACACATTATTGGAGGCGCAAAGTGGCGAGCCTTCCTGCACCCGGAACACAAACGCAACACTCATTGAAGCTACTCGTTAAGGGTTTGCTGGTTTTGATATGCGCCTGCTTACAGGCGTAGTAAAGCTTTCTGCACATCGCAGCCCTTCTCTTGAACTGGTTTCTGACCCAGCTTCGGCGGCGGTTGACGTAGTCATGATAGATGGCAAAGATGCGCAGGCAGTAGCTTGGGCCAAGCAACAGGAAATTTGGCTGAAGCGTCAACCAGTAGTCTGGGTTGATTTCAACGGTGTGTTGCCTGTGGGTCATACCCGTGTCAGCCGTCCTGTGCAGTGGATGAACCTGCCAGTGCTGTTGTCATGCGCCATAGATGACGCAACAGAGAACAGGGAAGAACAAAACGAATCTGATCAGCCCGCGCAACAGTCTGCTCCAGTTTCTGCTGCATCCTCCCGCAAGTCTGCTCAGCCAGTATCAGCGCATGCCAATGGGATACCTGTTCTGGTGGTAGACGATAGCGCTGCTGTGCGTGGACACCTCAGTTCGGTGCTGGAAATATGGGGCTATAACGTGACAACCGCTGATAGCGGTGAAGCGGGTGTAATAGCTGTTGGCAAAAACGGTTTTTCTTGTGTGCTGATGGACGTGTTAATGCCCGGTATTGATGGCTACGATGCTTGCCGACGCATCAAGGCTATGCCAAATCGGGCAGGCACGCCAGTGGTTATGCTGACCAGCAAGTCTTCGCCTTTTGACAAAATCCGCGGGAAAATGGCTGGTTGCGATGCATATCTGACCAAGCCGGTTGAAAAAGCACGATTGATGGAAGTGTTGGCAAAACAAGTGCACAAAAAATGATTCAAAGATCTATAAATCGATTCGTGGTTAGTACTTTAGAATTGCATTCTTGATGCCGTTGGGGTATCGTTCTATTTGGCTTGGTTTCGGGTGTTTTGTAAAGTGTAGGAGATAAACACATGGCACACAATATTCTTGTGGTCGATGACAGTCAGCTTGATCGTTCCCGCCTGGAAAAGCTTTTGGGTGCAGCGGGTTATTTGGTTGTTACTGCGGCAGACGGGTCGCTGGCACTGGAGGCGGTTAAACGCTCTAAACCTGATTTGATTTTGATGGACGTCAATATGCCTGTTATGGACGGTTTTGCTGCGACGCGTGCGCTGCGTGCAGATCCAGCTACCAAAGATATTCCTGTGGTGATGGTTACGGGTAAAGACCAGAAAGCAGACAAGGCATGGGGGCAAATGTTGGGTGCAAAGGGTTATGTCACCAAGCCTTATACCGACGAACAGGTGTTGTCTGTAGTGCGTTCTCTGTAACTCTGTAAATTAACTTTGTATATCTGTTCTGTGTGCTCAGGTAGCCAATAAATATATTTATGCAAACAAGTCCTGATTTTCTGCCGCATTCTGAAAGCGCTGCATCTGCCGCTTTGGACGCTGAATGGGCAAAAGGCATGATGCTGCCCACGCAAGCCTTGTCGTTGCATTTTGATTTGCCAGATTTTGTGTCTGATGCTTCGCATGCGCTGATGTCTGGTGCTGCAGTGTTCGCTGACAATGCGGTATTGCCTGTGCAGGATTACTCTGGCGAGCCCGTGCGTGAGATTGAGTCTGGGCTGGCGCATCAGGACGAGCAGGCCGAACAACAAAGCAGGCAGGGGTTTCGCGTAGGTGAAATTGGCTTGATGGTTGCTTACGAAGAAGGCAGTGAGTTGACCGATGTGCCTGATTTGTGCTTTTTGCCAAATGCTCCAGTATGGTTTGCAGGCTTGGCCAATTTGCATGGGCTGGTAATTCCTGTGGTTGATTTGGGGCTGTTTTTGGGCGTAGAAACTTCGTCACAGGCCAAACGTATGCTGCTGGTGCTTGGACATGAAGCAGATGCTGTGGGCCTTTTGATTGAGGGCTTGCCTGAGCGTTTGCGTTGGACGGCTGATATGCGGGTTGGGCTGGATATTGCGCCTCAAAAATTGCATGCACACATCAAAGCAGCATGCCTAATTGAAGATAATGTGTGGTTTGATTTGAATACGCCATCCTTTTTGGCCGCGCTAGAGGACGGCATGCGTCAAGCGTGAAGTAAACGGTATTGCAAATTGCTGCACATCAGCAAACAGTGTGTCTATTATTTTTTTAAAACAGTTTGGCGGCGAGAAGAAAGCCACTTGTAACAGGAGAGTTCAACTATGAAATTACAAACAATTCGCCGCGTCATTCAGGCGTTGGTTGCGCTGTTGGTTGTTACGCTGGCGGGGCTGGCATACGCCTTCTACGCACGAAGCGTGGCGGCAACATCGTATGAAGAAGCGCAAAGGCAGCGTGTGTTGTCATACCAGCTGGCGATGGAGATGCGCCAAAGCTCGGACGACTTGACGCGTACGTCCCGAGCTTATGTGATGACGGGAAAACCAGACTATGAGCGCCAGTACAACGCAGTGCTGGATATTCGTAACGGCAAGATGGTGCGCCCGGTGAACTACCACCTGGTTTATTGGGATCTGGTGGATCCAGATGCGCCATCCAAACCCCGTCCAGACAGTGCAGAAACCGCATCTCTGCAAGTATTGTTGCAACGCGCTGGCGTGCCTGATTCGGAGCGTGCTCTGGTAACGGCTTCAGAAAAAGCATCTAACACACTGGCACAGCTGGAAATTCAGGCCATGCATATGGTTAAGGGGCTTTATGAAGATGCCAATGGTCAATACACACGCACAGATGCTCCAAACCGCGACAAGGCGATGGGATTGGTATTCGGCCATGAATACACGATAGGCCGTCTCAAGGTGATGAAGCCATTGGGCGATTTCTTCTCTGCCATGGAAAGCCGTGTGGCTGAAACCGTTGCTTCTGCAGAGGCGGCACAGGAATGGGCCAAGAACTTCTTCTACGCCATGGCGGGTGCGGGCTTGCTGTTGATGTTTGTGCTGATGGCTTTCATCCGTAAACAGGCGGCTTTGGAGCTGGCCGAGACTACTGCTGCGCAGAAAAAGGCCGAGGATGAAAACGAGGCGCTGAACGACTCGGTGATTATGATTCTGCAAGCTGTGCACCAGCTCTCTGAGCGCGACCTGACGGTAAAAGCGCCTGTGACCGAAGACGTGATTGGTACAGTATCTGACTCTATTAACGCGCTGGCTTCTGAAACAGCACGCGTGCTGCATGGCGTGACGGGCATTGCTGATCAGGTAGCTCTGGTGTCTAACAATGTGAAAACACAGGCTGGTCTGGTAGCGCAAACCGCTGAGGACGAACGCGCCGGTGTACAAATGATGGTGGAGTCTTTGCTTGATGCCACCCAAACCATGAACCGAGTGGCTGCTCTGGCTGAGCAGAGCAACGAATCTGCCGGTCAGGCAACACAGATTACCGATAACGCTCTGAATACCGTAAACGATACGGTCAAGGGCATGGAGTCTATTCGCGAAACCATTGCTGAAACAGAAAAACGCATTAAGCGTCTGGGTGAGCGTTCGCAGGAAATTTCGGGTATCGTGAACCTGATTAACACCATTTCTGAACGTACCCACGTGCTGGCGTTGAACGCTTCCATGCAGGCCGCAGTGGCCGGTGAAGCAGGTCGTGGTTTTGCGGTGGTGGCTGAAGAGGTGCAGCGACTGGCCGAAAGCTCGCGAAACGCGACACAGCAGATTGCCACGCTGGTGGGTAATATTCAGCTTGAAACCAACGAAACCATCAATACAGTGAACCAGACTATTGGTCAGGTGGTGCACGGTTCCGAGCAGGCGCAAAAAGCCGGTGAGCAAATGCGTCGCACACAGGAGATTACAGCGCAGCTGGTATCTCAGGTGTATAACATTGCACAGGCTTCCGAACAGCAAAAATCCATGTCTGTCACACTGCTTGAAGCGGTACAGCGCATTGGTGACAGCACTGAGCAAACTGCCCGCCAGATTGAAGCACAGAACAAGGAAACAGATACCCTGCAACAAGCTGCTGCTGCGTTGCTGGAGTCGGTGCACGTGTTTAAACTGCCACCACAGGCCGCCTGAATCCGGCAATCTTTGTTGGAAAGGGCTGCATTTTGAAGCTTAAGGAACTGATCGAAGCGCTGGCGGGCGAGGTTGAGCATGTCCGCCCGCAGCTTGAGCTCAATCTGAACGATCTGCAAACATTGGAGCTGGACGTGCCCGGCTTCATGGATGCGTTTGATCAATACAGTGGGCAGGTGCAGCGCATGGGCGAGGCTGTTGAGATGGCTGGTTTCCCTGGCCTGTATGCAGTGTGCCAGCATGTGCTTGACAATACGTTGCTGCTGGCTGCCTTGCCGGCAGCAGAACGTGGATCGACCGTTGCTTTTTTGCGTGCCTGGCCATCGCTGATGGTGCATTACCTGCAGCATCTGGATGATCCTTCTGCAGCCGCAGGATTGCTTGACCATTTACGATGTGCGCCTTATCCGCTGGATGAAGAAAGCGCCATGAAGGTCATGCACCAGCTGGGCTCCATGCCTTTGCAGGTGAGTTTGCCCGACGACGAAGAGCGTAAACGGCCTGTCGTAGCCACACCAGAAGATGTGGCGCTTGAAGTGCCTGCAGATGTAGATCAAAAACTGCTCGAAGGCTTTTTGCAGGAGGCTCCTGAGCAGGCGCAGCGCTTGGTAGAGCTGGTCAATAAAATGGCCGCAGGCGATGCCGATAACGATGATCTGGCTGTAGCCAAACGTGTAGCACACACGATGAAAGGCTCGGGCTCCATCATCGGATTGCGTGGCTTGGCCTCTTTGGGGCATCATTTTGAAGACATCATTGAGCACTTTGAAAAACAGGGTGGGCATGTAGCCAAGCCCGTGGCTGAAGTATTGGTGGATGGCGCTTATTGTCTGGAACAGATGGTCGCTTTTGTGACTGGCACTGACGAATACCCGCAACATGCACTATCGGTGTTGCAAAATGTGCTGGATTTGGCTAATCGTATTGACCGGGGTGAGGATGTCAGCCATTCAGTGCAGCGTGCAACACATGCTGAAGATAGAGCCAGCTCGCACAGCGCAAGCGATGGAGCTGGCAGCCATGTTGCAGAGATTGATATTCCTGTCACAGCTATGCCGGCAGCATCTACAGTGAAGCATCAGACTCCAGTAACGCCAGTTGCAGCATTGCGTGTCAGTCTGGATCGTATTGAAGACCTGTTTCGTGTCTCGGCTGAAGTGTCCGTGCATACTGCGGCCATGGAAGCGCGCATTAAGGCGCTTGCTGATCGTGCCAAAGAGCTGCTGGAGCAAAACCTGAGAGTGCAAAAACGTCTTTTTGAGCTTGAAACCGTGGTTGATGTGCGCGCGCTGACCATGATGCGTGCACGCAGCCGCCGCAGTGAACAAACGGCCTTTGATCCACTTGAAATGGATCAGTACAGCGAATTGCATAGTACGGCGCATGCGCTGGTTGAAGAGGCCAGTGATGCGCGTCTTTTATCGCACAGCATTGAAGAAGATATTGCACAGCTTGCTGGTATGCAAAACAGGCAGCAACTGTTGTCACGCGATTTGCAGCATCTGGTGATTGGTACCCGCATGACCGAGGTGGGCACGCTGGAGTCTCGCTTGCAGCGCAATATCCGCACAACCTGCCAGATTACCGGAAAAATGGCTGTGCTGGAGTTTGAAGGCGGCAATACCCTGATCGACAGCGATGTGCTCAACAAGCTCTCCGAGCCTTTGTTGCACATATTGCGCAATGCGGTTGATCACGGTCTGGAAATGCCTGAAGATCGACGCAAACTGGGTAAATCAGAGGTTGGTACTGTAAAGCTCGAGTTTTTACGCCAAGGGCAGCAAGTGGTATTGCGCTGCTCGGACGATGGGCGTGGACTGGATTTGCTGGCCATCCAGAGTCGCGCGGTAGAGCATGGCATGATCAAGCCCGAGCAGGCTTTGAGTGACGATGAAATCTCGCGCCTCGTGCTGATGCCGGGCTTTTCAACCCGCAAAGAGGTGAGCGAGATTTCCGGGCGCGGCGTTGGCATGGATGTGGTCAGCAGTTGGGTTGAAGGCATGAACGGTACGGTTCGTATCAGTTCACAGCTTGGCAAAGGTTGCACCGTTGAGTTGCGCTTTGCCGCTTCACTTTCAACTGTACAGTCATTGATTGTGGCAACAGCGCAACAGCGTTTTGCGATTCCATCCATGCAGATCGAGCAGGCTGTACCGCGTGGTGTAGGCGCTTTCTCGCAGTCAGGCACGCGCCTGCAATATCGACACAATACGCGCATCATGCAGGCTGTGCGCTTGGCTGATCTGGTTGGTTTGCCAGTGGATGCTGCAAAGCCATTGCAGGATTACGACGCAGTTATTGTCAGAATGCAGGACAAGTTTTATGCGTTGGCAGTTGATGCGCTGCTTGACTCGCGCGAGTTGCTGGTCAAGAGTCCCGGGCGCTATGCGCGCCATGTGCGTGGCGTTGCAGGCATGTCTATTTTGGGTGATGGCAGCATTGCTGTGCACATGGATATGGCGCAGCTGCTCGCTGGTTGGCTGCAGGGTGGTGTTAGCAGGATAAGCATGCCTGTGGCAGCAGTGCGCGCAACCATCGAGCCGCCCCAGTTGCCTGGTGTGCTGGTGGTTGATGATGCATTGATTGTTCGCAACACCTTGCAGCAATTGCTGGAAGACGCTGGCTTCTATGTCAAAACTGCGCGCGATGGCTTGGATGCGTTAAACATCATGCAGGCATTCAAGCCTCGCGCAGTACTTACCGATCTGGAAATGCCCAATATGAATGGCGTAGAACTTACCACCAGTCTGCGCAATCGGGGAGATTGCAAAGAGCTGCCCATTATCATGATCACTTCACGTTCGCAAGAAAAACACCGCGAATTGGCCGAGCGGGCGGGTGTCAATGCGTACATCACCAAACCATACAACGAAGGCGAACTGCTTAAAACCGTTCGCAAATTTGTAGCTGCCGCCTGATTCGTTATGCAAGCACTTACTCCTATTACCTCGGCCGCAACTGCAAGCACGGTATTGCGCGGCAATTTCGTTCTGCTGCGTGCCGATACTTTAAGGCTTGTATTGCCACAGGATGACGTAAAAAGTACCGATTACCTGCAGCAAAGACCGGTTGAATTTGACGCTGAAACTGGCTTGCTGCATATTCCTGAAGCTGCAGATGGTGCAGTGTACGTTGCTGTCTCGCCAGAAATGCGCTTATTGCACGCTTGCCCGGAAGACCGTTTTGTAAGCACTAGCCTGCAAGGGCTGGAGGTACGCTGGTGCTGGAGCGAGGTGCGTGTGCTTATCAATACTGAATTGCACCCCGAGCCGTTGCCTCCTGTGCTGCTTGCACCGTTGTCGCCTCTTCGCGAGATTGTTGCAATCGGCGATGAATGGGCGTTTATGTGTACTGCAGATATTTTGCAGCAGTTTGCTCTGGCGCAAGGAGGACAAACGCATGGATAGCATTTTTTCACCTGACTTTGTCAACAGCAGCATTGCCTTGCCTGAAGATTCCATCCTGTATGCAGCAGACGATCAGGCTCCAGCGCGTATGGTGACCTATACACGCGGCAAATATGTAGCCTTTGCGCCACATGTTACGCAAGAGTTGCTTGAGCAGCCGCAATGGGTGCATGTGCCAGGTGCAGCCTACTACGCTTACGGCATGCTGCGCTGGCAGCAGCGCTGGGTGTCATTTGTTCATCTGGAGTCGCTGCTGCGTGCCCATCCTGTTTTCAAGGACAGCGTTGCACCGCAATATGCCTTGGTATTGGCGTACCAGAATGCAGCAGGAGAGCCGCTGCAATACGGTGCGATTGCTGTTAACAATATTCCTTACTCTGTATTAGCCAGTGATGCAGATTTTTGCCCGCTGCCCAGCGACAGTGATATGTGGGCAACATTGGCGTTATCTTGTTTCCGATATCAGGAGCAAGCTATCCCCATTCTGGATAGCGCTAAAATTTTTAGTGAATACCACGGTTGACATATATGGCGTATTGCATTGTGCGCCCCTGCGTTACAGGCAGATGTGTGCACAATGGCCATTCTGCATCAAAGTCTAAAGTCAATGCATGACGCATGTCTCTGGTTCTTGCTATGATTCCAGACTTCATAAAACAATACCGCCATGCCTTTTGTCACTCCTTCTTCAGACTCGCCCCTGGTTGAATTGCGTCAAGTGCATTTCAGCTACAGCGCGGGTGGGCGCAATGTGCTTGAAGACGTAAATCTGACGGTGCCACGAGGCAAGATCACTGCCATTATGGGTGCATCTGGTGGCGGTAAAACAACAGTGTTGCGCCTGATAGGCAGACAGATATGTGCTACTGGCGGACAGGTATTGTTTGACGGGCAGGATATGGGGGCATTCAGCACTGACCAGCTCTACGCTGCCCGCAGGCGCATGGGTATGTTGTTTCAATTTGGCGCTTTGTTTACTGATATGAGCGTGTTTGACAACGTAGCCTTCCCATTGCGTGAGCATACCCAGTTGTCTGAGCAGATGATTCGCGATATTGTGCTGATGAAGCTTAATGCAGTGGGTTTGCGCGGAGCGCGTGACTTGATGCCTGCCGAAATTTCTGGCGGTATGGCGCGGCGCGTAGCACTGGCGCGTGCCATTGCACTAGATCCGGAGCTGGTCATGTATGACGAGCCCTTTGCCGGTCTGGATCCCATTTCTTTGGGTACCATTGCCCGCCTGCTGCGCCAGCTCAATGATGCCATGGGTCTGACCAGCATTATCGTTTCGCACGATTTGGATGAAACCTTCCGCATTGCAGATCAGGTGGTGATATTAGCCAATGGCCGTATTGCTGCACAGGGTACACCCGATGAAGTGCGTCACAGCACAGACCCGCTGATAGCGCAGTTCGTCAACGCCGAGCCTGAGGGGCCTGTGCATTTTCACTATCCGGCGTGTAGCGTGGCCGAAGATCTTGCTGCCACTGGAGTACGTCGATGAACGCATTTCACCCCGCGGCTATAGGTTTTGCTGTGCGCCGAATGCTGGCCGAATTAGGTCTGGCTGCACGGTTGCTGGTGCGCTTGCTGCTTTCACAAAAAAGCTGGCGTCGCTTTGGTCTGATTGCCGAGCAAATTTTCTTTCTTGGCAACTACTCGGTGCTGCTGATTAGCGTCTCTGGCATGTTTGTCGGCTTTGTGATGGGGTTGCAATACCATTATGGACTGAACAAGTTTGGCCAAACACAGTCTTTGGGCTTGTTGGTCAGCTTAAGTCTGGTGCGCGAGTTTGGCCCGGTTTTGACAGCGCTACTGTTTGCGGGGCGTGCTGGTACTTCGCTTACGGCTGAAATTGGTCTGATGCGCTCTGGCGAACAGCTCGCAGCCATGGAAATTATGGCCGTCGATCCTGTGCAGCGCATTTTGGCACCGAGGTTTTGGGGTGGAACTATCGCCATGCCGTTGCTGGCCGCATTGTTTAGTGCTGTAGGCGTATTTGGTGGCTGGCTGGTTGGTGTGGTACTTATAGGCGTAGACAACGGCGCCTTTTGGGGGCAGATGCAGACCGGCGTAGATGTATTTGTGGATCTGGGTAACGGCGTTATCAAAAGTATAGTTTTTGGTGTGGTTGTTACCTTTATTGCATTGTTTCAAGGCTACCAGGCACATCCTACCCCTGAGGGTGTTTCGCGTGCGACGACCAGCACGGTGGTGGTTTCATCGCTGGTAGTGCTGGGGCTGGATTTTTTGCTAACAGCGCTTATGTTCAGCGTGTAAATTAGCGTGTAAAGGGTTGTTGATATGCAACGTTCAAAAGTTGATGTCTGGGTGGGGTTATTTGTGATAGTGGGTTTGGCAGCGCTGTTGTTTCTGGCGCTCAAGTCGGCCAATATGCTCAACCTCAATACGGCTAAAGGCTATCAAATTACAGCCTTATTCCAAGACATAGGCGGCCTCAAGCCGCAGGCAGCGGTACGCAGTTCAGGCGTAGTTGTGGGGCGCGTGAGCAAGATCGGCTACGACGGAAAAGCCTATCAGGCCACAGTAACCATCGAAATGGATGACCGCTACCACTTTCCCAGCGATAGCAGTCTGCGCATACTCACCAGTGGCTTGCTGGGCGACCAGTACATTGGCGTAGATGCTGGTTACAGTGACACAGGCTGGAAGCAGGGTGACATCGTTAGCAGTACCCAGTCAGCCGTGGTGCTTGAAACGCTGATCGGGCAGTTTATGAACAGCAAGGCGCTGGACGCAGCCAAAGAAAGTAGCGCAGCCAGTGCATCTTCGCAAGGAGATGGGCAATGAGCATGGAGATTGCTACAGGCAGCAGCAATCGGGGACGCAAAACTGTGCTGACAGCAGTTTTGCTGGCAACCGCTTTGCTAGCAGGCTGTGCCACCGGCCCACAAGCCAACCCTCGTGATCCGTTGGAGCCATGGAATCGGGGTGCATACCAGTTTAACGATGCGGTTGACAAGGCCGTGTTAAAGCCTGTTGCCACAGTCTATACAACGGTAACACCCAATCTGGTGCAAAAAGGTGTTCGGAATTTTTTCAGCAACTTGGGTGATGCGTGGTCAAGCGTAAATAGCGCCTTGCAGGGTAAAGGTGAAGAAGCAGCCAATAATTTCTGGCGCTTTGTTCTGAATAGCACTTTTGGTTTTGGTGGCATTTTCGATATTGCTACCGAAGCCCGTATACCCCAAGTCAAGCAAGATTTTGGTTTAACGCTTGGCGCATGGGGCGTGCCCTCAGGCCCCTATCTTGTACTGCCTTTTCTGGGAGCATCGACGGTGCGTGATACGGTGGCTTTGCCTGTAGATATGGCAGCACGTCCCGTAGGGGCTATCAGCGAAGTAGCTGTACGCAATTCGTTAACTGGCTTGGGGCTGGTTGATCAGCGCGCACGGCTGCTTGATGCCAGCAACCTGCTGGAGCAAGCGGCTCTTGACCCCTATGCTTTTATGCGCGATGCATATTTACAGCAGCGTGAGGCACGCTTGCAAAGAGATGCAGCGCCAGCAGCAGATGATGGGTATGAGCCACCGCCAGACGATTCACCCAATCCGCCATCTACCAGTAGCACAGAGCATGCAACACCTGCTGAGCCGCTCAGTCTGGAAACAGAACCAAAGCCTGCAGTAGCATCTGCCGTAACTTTATCTCCAGCGCAAAGCGATATTTCGCAGCCGGCAGCCATAGTAAATACAGAGCCAGAAGCTGTGACTGCAATGCAGCAAAACACAGGCGAGCAGACTCAGCCATAGATTGGCATAATCAGTGCATAGCTATCTCTGAAGGAATATTGCCATGACAACACGTTTTTTGACCCGATCTGCCGCTTTGGCCTGCTTGGTATTTTCTCTGCCAGCATTTGCTGCTGACATGGCACCTGAAGCCATGGTGCAGAAAGTTGCAGGCGAAACATTGTCTGCAATCAAAGCCGACAAGGCCATGCAAACTGGTGACATCAACCGCATCATTGCTTTGGTTGATCGCACAGTGATGCCTAATGTTAACTTTACCCGCATGACCGGCACTGCAGTAGGCCCCGCCTGGCGCACAGCAACAGCAGCTCAAAAGACTCAACTCGAAAAAGAATTTAAAACCCTGCTGGTGCGTACCTATGCAGGCGCATTCAAAATGGCCAATGACAAAGAGTTGAAAATGCTGCCCATGCGGGGTGCTGCAACAGGCACTGATGTGCTGGTGCAAAGCCAGCTCACAGGTGGCGCAGAGCCTATTCCAATGGATTACCGTCTGGAAAAAACCCCGGGCCAAGGTTTGGGCTGGAAAGCCTACAACATTGCTATCAGTGGTGTCTGGATGATTCAGAGCTACAAGCAGCAGTTTGCACAGGAAATTTCCAGCAAAGGCATTGATGGCCTGATTGCATCATTAGCTGCGCAAAACAAGGCCAATGCGGCCAAATAAAACGTGACTGTGGCAGCCTGCATCCGCCTTCCCGCACAAATAGACCATGCCTGCGCCAAGGCAGTGGAGCAAAGTTTGTGCGCTGCCGCCTCTGCACAGGGGGGCGAGGGCGATATTGTCATTGATGCATCAACTTTGGAAAAGTTTGATTCATCAGCCTTGGCAGTATTGTTGTCGCTTTGGCGCACTGCAAAGCAGGAGGGGCGTGGCATGCAAGTGCATTCAGCCAACACCCACCTGCGTGGGCTGGCCGCACTTTATGGAGTAGACATGTTGCTGCTGGTGTAGAAAACATTCCACACCATGCAACTTAGCCTGTTTATTTGCTTTTTTCTGAGGTTTCTTCAGCAGGCTTTTTGGTTTTTATTTTTGCCTTGCTTTTTGGCTGTTGTTGCAATTCAGCCAGTTGACGCGATGCATCAAACAGACGCGATTTGCCTGCATAGTGGCGATCAAGTCGCCATTCTTTCAGAATCTCAAGCACCAGCTTGAAATGGTCGTAGTCCAGTTGGTAAATTTCAGAAAGACGGTAATCTGTTTCAGACTCCAGTGCCAACACAAGCTGCGACATAGTCTTGGCTGCCTGGCTATTGGGAGATTTTTCAATGAGTTTTCGTGCTTCTTTGATCGCGCGCATAAGTCTTTTTAAGGTGAGTTAGAAAAGCCTGCAGATTCAGCGCAGAGTAGCACACTGAATAGCAGGAAAAACTATGGACAGTTTGCTAAAAAGAAAGTCCAACTCACCCATTGTAGTAAATACAAATGCAAAGCAAAAGAGGGTGTCATGCAAGTGACATGAATTGGACATATAGAGCCAATCAGCCACGATGAAATCTGCACCTGCCAGATTATTAGCAATAATTAAACAGTGCTGCATGCCAAGGGTGGCACACAAGGAAGTCTACTAGTTACGGATGCAGGTAAGAGCCGCTCACGAAAGCGCGGCAGATAGGCTGCTGGCGCATGTGCAGCTTGAAGGCGTAGCAGCCAGCGCGTCCATATTTTCTGGGGTTACTGTTGGGATGGCTGCAATAGCTGTTGCGGGCGCAGCAGCGGCCGCAGCTTCTTCTGGAGGAGCCGCCACCGCAATATCATGGGCATGAGGGCCTTTGGGGCCATCGCACAACTCATAAGTTACCCGTGCGCCTTGTTTGAGCGTTTTAAAGCCTTCCATCTGAATAGCTGAAAAGTGCGCAAACACATCAACTCCGGGTTCGTCTGGTTCAATGAAGCCGAAACCCTTGGCGTCGCTGAACCATTTGACTGTGCCTGTAGCCATATCCTTCACCTTAATACTGCGTTAAACCAGACACAATCATAGCATCGACACGGTAAAATTAGCAACTATTAAATTATGATTAACCTTGCTTTTTGATGAATAAATTATTAATTACGAATAATGAATGAATTGTGTTCGGTTTTTTGCCGGCATGCAGTTTTTGTTTTGCTGACTTCATTCCGTGCACAGAAGTGATGCGCATAAAAAAAAGCCACTTGCCTGCAACAACAGACAAGTGGCTTTGAGAAAAAAGGTTTAATCAGAGTTGTTTGGTCAGCTCTGGCACAGCGTCGAACACGTCTGCTTCCAGAAAGTAATCGGCCACGCTGGCGATCGGTGCATCGGGGTCTTTGTCGATGGCAACGATGACTTTGCTGTCTTTCATGCCTGCCAAGTGCTGAATAGCGCCACTGATGCCGCAAGCAATGTACAGGTCGGGGGCGACGATTTTGCCAGTTTGCCCGACTTGCAGCATGTTGGGGGCGTAGCCTGCATCTACCGCAGCGCGGCTGGCACCTATTGCAGCGCCGAGCTTGTCAGCAAGTGGGGTGAGCAGTGCATCGAACTGCTCGGCACTGCCCAGAGCGCGGCCGCCAGAGACGATGACGCGGGCGGCAGTGAGTTCTGGGCGGTCAGATTTGGCTGTTTCGCGGCCTGTGAAGGTGGAGCTGGCGCTGTCAGCTACTGCGGCAATGCTTTCAACTGTTGCGCTGCCACCAGAGGCGGCAGCCGCATCAAAGCAAGTGGCGCGTACGGTGATGACCTTGGTTGCGTCGCTGCTTTGTACGGTGGCTATGGCGTTACCAGCGTAGATGGGACGCTCGAAAGTGTCGGCAGCGACGATTTTGCTGATGTCGCTGATTTGCGCTACATCAAGCTTGGCAGCTACGCGTGGGGCAATATTTTTGCCGTTGGCGGTGGCTGCAAACAGGATATGGCTGTAAGTGCTTGCTATGGCCAGTATCTGTGCTGCCATGTTTTCGGGCAGGGTGTTGGCCAGTGCGTCACCGTTAGCATGCAGCACTTTGCTTACGCCAGCAATGCTGGCGGCGGCAGTGGCAACGGCTGCGGCATTGGAGCCTGCAACCAGTACATGCACATCACCACCACACAGGCTGGCAGCGGCTACGGCGTGAAGGGTAGATGGGTCGAGTCGGGTGTTGTCGTGTTCGGCAATGACCAGCGCTGTCATGAAAATCTCTCCTGCTGTTTTGTTGTTGGTTTAAGGGCGTATAGCGTTCAAATGACTTTGGCAGTGTTTTTAAGCATGTCTACCAGAGTGGCTACATCGGGCACTTTGATGCCGGCGGCGCGTTTGGGCGGCTCCTGAACCTTGAGCGTTTTCAGGCGCGGCGTCACATCTACACCCAGATCTGCAGGGGTTGTGATGGTGATTTCTTTTTTCTTTGCCTTCATGATGTTGGGCAGTGTGACGTAACGCGGTTCGTTCAAGCGCAAGTCGGCGGTGATGACTGCGGGCAGACGCAGAGATACGGTTTCCAGTCCGCCATCAACCTCGCGCACAACAGTGGCTTTGCCATCGGCAATGTCAACCTTGCTTGCAAACGTGCCTTGGGGCATGTCGCACAGTGCAGCCAGCATTTGGCCGGTTTGGTTGGCGTCGTCATCAATGGCCTGTTTGCCCAGGAAAATAAGTTGCGGCTGCTCTTTATCGGTCAGTGCTTTGAGCAGTTTGGCTACGGCCAGAGGCTGCAGTTCTTCAGCAGTTTCAACCAAAATGGCACGGTCTGCACCCATGGCCATGGCGATACGTAGTGTGTCCTGGCATTGCGTTGCACCGCAAGAAACGGCAATTACCTCCGATACCACGCCTTTTTCTTTCAGGCGCACGGCCTCTTCAACGGCAATTTCGTCAAACGGGTTCATGCTCATCTTCACGTTGGCAATATCCATGCCGCTGTTGTCAGACTTGACCCGTACCTTGACGTTGTAATCCACTACGCGCTTGACGGCGACCAGTGCTTTCATTGAATCATTCTCCTTAAAATTTGTTTGGCATATATGCCAGCTGTTAATGCACCCGCATATCGAGAGCAGAACAGCCATACCTGATGTGAGCAGCAAACTGCAAAAGATTGCTTTTAGAAAAGCTGAGCTAAGCAACAAATCCTGCTAGCAAAGACAGCCGTAGCAATGGAGAGTTGCTTTGGTTTTTAAAACCTCGCGGGCATTGTAAGGACTTTATGCAGCAAAACAAAAACAGAATAATGCCCGCAAACACCCGCAGGAAAAAGCCACACCACCCCAAATCAACACGCCAGCAGTGCAAAATAGAAGCTGTATCAGCCTAAATACAGGCCATTATCATGAAAAAAGAACAAATCATCCAGTTTTTCAGCACTTTGCAAGCGGCTAACCCTCATCCACAAACCGAGCTGGTCTACTCCAGCCCGTTTGAATTGCTTATCGCTGTGCTACTCAGCGCGCAAGCTACTGATGTCAGCGTTAATAAAGCTACACAAACGCTGTACAAGGAAGCCAACACTCCTCTAGCCATGCTGCAACTCGGGCAGGAAGGGCTGGAGGAGCACATCAAAACCATCGGCCTGTACCGCAGCAAAGCCAAACACATTCTGCAAACCTGCCAGATACTGCTAGACCAGCACCAAGGCCAAGTACCGGGCAGTCGCGAAGCACTTGAAGCCCTGCCGGGCGTAGGCCGTAAAACTGCCAACGTTGTACTCAACGTAGCCTTTGGGCAACCTACCATGGCAGTAGATACCCATATTTTCCGGCTGGGCAACCGAACAGGACTCGCACCCGGCAAAACCCCGTTGGATGTAGAACGCAAACTGCTGAAACGCATACCTGAAGCATTTATGCAACACGCCCACCACTGGCTTATATTGCATGGCCGCTACATCTGCAAAGCCCGCACACCAGAATGCTGGCGTTGCGCCGTAGCCGGTTGCTGTGGGTATAGACACAAAACCACACAACCCAATACAACATCAACTAAAACCACCCTGTCGCCTGCTGCCCGCGCTACTAAAGCAGCGACCAAAACAACCAACAAAGCAACCAAGCCGAAAAAAGCGCGTGCATAAAAACTCCTTAGCGGCTACAATACCTGATATGGGGCTGCATTGGTTTCGACATGGGTTCGGAAGCGTTGCGGAGCATGCCGAGCTTGAGTCACGCTCGTAAATCTCGGTTCACAAAAGTAACTGCAAACGACGAACGTTTCGCACTCGCCGCTTAATCCGGTGAGCCTTGCAACAGCAGGTCAATGGGCTGGGCAAGGGTAGCGCAAGCTATCCAGGCTGCAAGGTCATACTACATTGACTAGCAACGCATCGGGTGCCTTGATGCGGCGCAAAACTCAAGGGCACTGGTTTGTTGCGCAGCGTGCCGCTGTGCGGCGCAGCAGACAAGATTAAAGCAGCCGGCTACGCATGTAGAACTGTACGAACAAGGCTCGTGGACGCGGGTTCAAATCCCGCCAGCTCCACCAATA
>CAZUBE010000025.1:0-26973 GCA_964618495.1 uncultured Allobrachymonas sp.
GGATTCCCGCCTGCGCGGGAATGACGAACTATGGCATTTTTGTGCTTAAACTGGAATAAATCAGCGCCTCCCTTGTGCAACAGTGAATAAGAAAAAAATCAGAAAATCTAAAATCAGCACCCGATAACAGTTGCTGCTTGATATCCAGCAATAAGCTATATTTCTTTCTTTGCTGGTGAACAAAGAAAGTCGCAGGCGCAAGAATCAGATGTATTCAATTATTTAAAACAATGTTTTTTATATCGTCAATAAAATCACTACATTGCCTGTACAAAGGATTATTATTCAAATATTTGGACATGCCACTTATTTTAATGCTTTCTGTTTTTCCATTTTGTTCCATGTCGATGGAAATGATGTAAAAAACACCGATTTCATCGGTAGCATATACAACATCTTCTTTGTAAACCTCTTTAAGTTTTAGCAATAACTCCTTGATTTTATTGACACTTTCATCACTGATTATTACCTTTTTTTCTCGGTCTTTAACGCCAAGAAAACGCAAATAACCTGAAGTAGTTTCTTTGTATTTCAGTGTTTTTCCAGTAAGTAAAAACTCTTCTTTCAGCGCATGACTATCTTTGCTTCTTTCTTCCGTGATAGAGGTAATTTTCAATGAAAGACCATTTTCTTTCTCAGATGCACTAGCGGAAAGCGGAATTAACATAGCCATCAATGTATAAACAAGAAACTTTTTCATCGGAAACTTTCAGGTTTTGTCACGTTATTAAAAAACAGGGCAATAATCAAGCTCCACCCTGAATAAATGCCTGTATGCGCAGTGCGGCTTCTTGGCATTGTGTAGTTTCTGCCACCAGTGCCATGCGGATACGGCCTGCGCCCGGGTTGTGGCCGTGCGCTTCGCGTGCCAGATAGCTGCCAGGCAATACCGTTACATTGTATTGTTCCAGCAAACGCTGGGCAAAAAGCGTATCAGAGCCGCCGCAGTGCTTGCCTACGTGCGCCCACAGGTAAAAAGCAGCATCGGGCAGTTTTACATCGAGCACTTGCGAGAGCATGGGGGTAATTTTGGCAAATTTATCGCAATACAGGCGGCGGTTTTCTGCCACATGCGCTTCGTCGCCCCAAGCGGCAATGCTGGCGGCTTGTATTACAGGGCTCATGGCGCTGCCGTGGTAGGTGCGGTAGAGCAAAAAGGGTTTTATCAAATCGGCATCGCCCGCCACAAAGCCGCTACGCAAGCCGGGCACGCTGCTGCGCTTGGATAGGCTGGTAAACATCAGCAGGTTTTTATAGCCATCGCGCCCGAGTTGCTGCGCGGCTTGCAGTGCGCCTAATGGGGCTTCGTTACCAAAGTAGATTTCGCTGTAGCACTCGTCTGAGGCGATGATGATGTTGTAGCGGTCGCTGATGTCAAACAGTTTGCGCCATTCATCCAGCGGCATAACTGCACCTGTAGGGTTGCCCGGTGAGCAAACATACATCAGGCGGGTGTTTTGCCAGACGGATGCGGGTACGCTGTCCCAGTCGATTGCAAAATTGCGCTCGGGCACGCTGGGCGCAAAGTAGGGCGTAGCGCCCGCCAGCAGGGTTGCGCCTTCGTAAATTTGGTAGAAAGGATTGGGGCAAACCACGGTGGATTGGGCGCTTGGGTCAATCACGGTTTGGGCAAAGGCAAACAGCGCCTCGCGCGAGCCGTTTACAGGCAGCACTTGCGTGGCAGCGTCTAGCACCACACCGTAGCGGCGCTCTAGCCAGTTGGCGCAAGCCTGCCGCAATGCGGGCTCGCCAGCGGTGGCAGGGTAGCCCGCCAAACCAGGCTGCCCCAAGGTGGCTTTGCTTAGCGCTTGCTGAATGAAGGGCGGCGTTGCGTGCTTGGGCTCGCCTATGCCCAGACTAATTGGCTTATAAGCCGGGTTGGGCGTAACGCTGGCAAACAACTGGCGCAGGCGCTCAAAAGGGTAGGGTTGGAGCTGTGATAAACGAGGGTTCATGAAAGTTCGTTAGAAAATTGTCAGACACTTTGTGCACATTGTAGATGTGTGGTGCGTGTTATATCGTTGTTTCACAGTGTTATACGAAACGCGCAGTGTAGGTGGGGCTTGCAAACCATGTGCAAAGCATATGCAAAATCCAGTTCTCAAACTCTGTACAGGGAGCTTTTGCCCAAAGCAAACAGCACTTCAAATAAGACTTGGAAAATCAGGTGTAAGCAGCCAAGGCTCGGCTATAATGGTGCGCTTCACAAATGTAGCTTCCACTTGGCGCACACGCCCAATTGGGGGTGCATTTCACAGCACACCCGGCACTAGCCGCGTTTCCAAGTACAAGTACACAAATTTGGGTGCTGATACCCCGCGTAGCCAACGAGAGAAAATCGTCAGGCCACGGGGGCTTGGTTCGGGCGCACGCCGCTGCCTTGCAACCTTCGGAGAATCTCTCGTGCTTCTGTTCCCGCACGCACCATTACCTACTGCCATTCTCGCTTTGGCCGATGGCACTGTTTTTATTGGCAATGCCATTGGCGCCACTGGCTCTACAGCAGGCGAAATGGTATTTAATACCGCACTGGCTGGCTACCAAGAAACGCTGACTGACCCCGCTTCTTGCGGCCAGATTGTCACCTTTACCTATCCGCACATTGGCAACTCAGGCACAAACGCCGAAGATGACGAATCGCGGCAGGTATTTGCGGCTGGTCTGGTTATCCAAAATCTGCCTTTGCTGGCTTCGAACTTTCGCAGCCAGCAATCTTTGCAAGATTATTTGCGCAGCAACGGCGTAGTAGCCATTGCAAACATTGATACCCGCAAGCTAACCCGCCATTTGCGCACGCACGGCTCGCAGTCTGGCTGCATTGTGGCTTTGCCCAATACCAATGCGCCCACAGCGGCAGATATTGCGCAAGCCATTGCCGCCGCAAAAGCCGCGCCAGCACTGCTTGGGCAAGATTTGGTTAAAACCACATCCTGCACACAGCAATACGACTGGGCGCAAGGCGCTTGGCAGCTCAATCAAGGCTACAGCACAGTGCAAGATGCACAGTTTCATGTCGTGGTTTATGACTTGGGCGTGAAACGCAGCCATTTGCGTATGTTGGCAGAGCAGGGCTGCAAAATCACTGTTGTACCTGCACAAACACCCGCCAGTGCTGTGCTTGCCATGCAAGCTGATGGCGTGTTTTTCAGCAACGGCGCGGGCGACCCGCAAGCCTGTGACTATGCAGTTGCAGCGGCGCGTGAGTTGATGGCTGCAAACGTGCCAACATGGGGCTTGGGCTTGGGGCATCAAATCATGGCTTTGGCCAGTGGAGCCAAAACCTTCAAACTCAAGGTTGGCCACCACGGTAGCAACCACCCAACCAAAGATTTACAGACTGGGCGCGTTAGCATTACCAGCCAAAACCAGTGCTTTGCGGTAGAAAAGCAAAGCCTGCCAGCCAATCTGAGCCCAACCTTTATCAGCCTGTTTGATGGAACAGTGCAGGGGCTTGAGCGCACCGATTGCCCTGCATTCAGTGTTCAGGGCGTGCCGCATGACGATATGGAACGCTTGCTTGATCGTTTTACACGCGCAATGCGTCAGGCACAAACCTCAAAAGTGGGAGCAACAGCATGAAGTTATTCAGCTTTCCAATCGCTTCGCTTGAAAAAGCCATCAATAAACGCATTTTGACTCTGTCAGAAGAGCACAAAGAATGGTTTTTAAACCGCTGGCAGCAAAAACCATACAAAAAATCTTTTCTTGAAAACAAAGCCCTGCCTTTGGTCGTGTGCCTTGCCAAAGGCAAAACCTGGACCGATGAAGAATTCAACGGCGAGCTGGTTGCATGGGACGTAAAGTTCTACCCAGCCGAGGTTGAAGTCTTGCGCCCCATGATTGAGGGCGATGGACTAATACAGCTCATGCAAAAGCGCGTGCCTGTTGAGCGTATTGAGGCGCTGCACGCCAAGCTCGATAACAACCCAGCCTGATTTATGGGTTTATGAAACTGCGTCTGATTACTGCATTAGCCACTGCCTTGTGCATATCTTTTGCACATGCGGCAAATGAAACCGAGGAGGATTTTATTTGCCCGGCAGGTGGTAAAGCATTTACCCAAATATTGCCCGATACGGGCAAAGCAATGGGATATATGCTCGATATGCAGCCATATGGCGCAGTGGTATCGCCTTTGCCCTTGCCAGTATGTCCAGATAATGGTTTTGTTATCTATAAAGATAAGTTTTCTGCGGCAGAAGTAAACGCTTTATTGCCTTTACTTGAGGAGTCTGGGCTTCAAAAGCATCCTGTGCATTACCGCGCTTTTTTGATGATGCAACATTTGCAAGAACCTTTGCCACGGCAACTGCGTATGCTGCAAGAAGCAAGCTGGAACGGGCCAGACAGCTACCGCCAGCAGGCGCTTGCGCTGCTTGAGCAAATACTGCGCGATGACAAGCTATCTGTGCGCGCGCGGCTGGATTATTTGCTGCTTAAAGCAGAGTTTGAGCGCCGAATCGGGCAATTTGACCAAGCCAGCGCCACCTTGCAAACCGCTGAAACCTTAAAACCCGCGTCGCTTGCTTTTTTTGCTGGAATTATCCAGTGCCAAAGAAACCTGATTCACACCAAAAACCGTAAAACCGCACCCACTCCGAATGAACGCATAAGCTGCGGCCAAAATATCAACGTCAATATCAATTAAATAAAGTCAATACCATGCCAAAACGTCAAGACATCAAAAGTATTCTGATTATCGGAGCCGGCCCCATCATTATTGGGCAGGCATGCGAGTTTGATTATTCTGGCGTGCAGGCCTGCAGGGCTTTGCGCGAAGAGGGTTACCGCGTTATTTTGATTAACAGCAACCCCGCCACCATCATGACCGACCCTGCCACAGCCGATGTGACTTACATCGAGCCTATTACCTGGCAAACGGTCGAGAAAATCATTGCCAAAGAGCGCCCCGATGCCATTTTGCCCACCATGGGCGGGCAAACAGCGCTCAATTGTGCGCTGGATTTGTGGCGCAACGGCGTGCTGCACAAGCACAAGGTCGAGCTCATTGGTGCTGCACCCGAAGTAATTGACAAGGCTGAAGACCGCCTCAAGTTCAAAGATGCCATGACGCGCATTGGTTTGGGTTCGGCACGCTCTGGCGTAGCGCACAACATGACTGAGGCGTGGGATGTGCAAAAAACCGTAGGCTTTCCCGTTGTGATTCGCCCGAGCTTCACGCTGGGCGGCACAGGTGGCGGCGTGGCTTACAACGCCGAAGAATTTGAAACCATTTGCCGCCGTGGGCTGGAGGCATCGCCCACCACCGAGTTGCTGATTGAAGAATCGCTGCTGGGCTGGAAAGAGTTTGAGATGGAAGTTATCCGCGACAAGGCCGATAACTGCATCATCGTGTGCTCCATCGAAAACCTCGACCCCATGGGCATTCACACGGGCGACAGCATTACCGTAGCCCCCGCACAGACGCTCACCGATAAAGAGTACCAAATCATGCGCGATGCCTCTTTCGCCATTCTGCGCGAAATTGGTGTGGACTCCAGCGGCTCAAACGTACAGTTTGCCATCAACCCTGCCGATGGTCGCTTGGTCGTAATTGAGATGAACCCCCGCGTGAGCCGTTCTTCGGCACTTGCCTCCAAAGCTACGGGCTTTCCTATTGCTAAAGTGTCGGCCAAGCTGGCCGTTGGTTACACGCTTGATGAGCTGCGTAACGACATGACTTGCGGCCTGACCCCCGCCAGCTTCGAGCCCAGCGTTGATTACGTTGTCACCAAAGTGCCGCGTTTTGCCTTCGAGAAATTCCCCGTTGCCGACAACCACCTGACTACGCAAATGAAAAGCGTGGGCGAAGTCATGGCACTGGGGCGCACTTTCCAGGAGAGCTTCCAAAAAGCCCTGCGTGGCTTGGAAGTGGGCGTAGACGGCATGAACGAGAAAACCCAGGACCGTGAAATTCTGGAGCGCGAACTCGGCGAACCCGGCCCCGACCGCATCTGGTTTGTGGGCGATGCCTTTGCCGCAGGCTGGAGCGTGGATGAAGTACACAGCCTTACCAAAATCGACAAATGGTTTTTGGTGCAGATTGAAGAAATCGTCAAAATCGAGCTGGCACTCGACAAAGTCGTTGCCGAAAAAGGCGAAGCAGCCTTGGCTTCGCTTGACGCAACTACGCTGCGCACCCTCAAGAAAAAAGGCTTCTCTGACCGCCGCTTGGCCAAGCTCACCGCCAGCAGCGAGCAAGCCGTGCGCGCACACCGCCACGCGCTGGGCGTGCGCCCTGTGTATAAACGGGTAGATACCTGCGCGGCAGAATTTGCCACAGATATTGCCTACCTGTACTCCACCTACGAAGAAGAGTGCGAAGCCGAACCCACCAACAAGAAAAAAATCATGGTGCTCGGTGGCGGGCCCAACCGCATTGGGCAGGGCATTGAGTTTGACTACTGCTGCGTACACGCCGCGCTTGCCATGCGCGAAGACGGCTATGAAACCATCATGGTCAATTGCAACCCCGAAACCGTATCCACCGACTACGGCACTTCTGACCGCCTCTATTTTGAGCCAGTCACCCTTGAAGACGTGCTCGAAATCGTCGCCAAAGAACAGCCCACAGGCGTTATCGTGCAATACGGCGGGCAAACCCCACTCAAGCTCGCTTTGGGGCTTGAAGCCGCAGGCGTGCCCATCATCGGCACCAGCCCCGACATGATTGATGCTGCCGAAGATCGCGAACGCTTCCAGCAACTCTTAAACGAACTGCAACTGCGCCAGCCGCCTAACGCCACTGCCCGCACCGAAGCCGAAGCCATCATCAAGGCAGACGAGCTTGGCTACCCGCTGGTGGTGCGCCCCAGCTACGTGCTGGGCGGCCGCGCCATGGAAATTGTGCATGAGCAGCGCGACTTGGAGCGCTACATGCGCGAAGCCGTTAAAGTCAGCAACGATTCGCCCGTGCTGCTCGACCGCTTCTTAAACGATGCCATCGAGTGCGACGTGGATTGCATACGCGATGCCACAGGCCAAGTATTTATTGGCGGCGTGATGGAGCACATCGAACAAGCAGGCGTGCACAGTGGTGACTCGGCTTGCTCGCTGCCGCCATACCACCTGTGCGCCGCCACGGTAGCCGAAATCAAGCGCCAAACCGCCGCCATGGCCAATGCCCTCAACGTAGTGGGGCTGATGAACGTGCAGTTTGCCATCCAGCAGCTTGGCGAAGGTGCAGACAAGCAAGACGTGATTTATGTGCTTGAAGTCAATCCACGCGCCAGCCGCACCGTGCCGTTTGTTTCCAAAGCCACCAGCATACCGCTGGCCAAAGTTGCAGCACGCTGCATGGCAGGGCGCTCGCTGGCAGAGCAGGGCATAGGCACGGAGGTTAATCCGCCTTACTTCAGCGTCAAGGAAGCGGTATTCCCCTTCGTTAAATTCCCTGGCGTAGACACCATTCTTGGCCCAGAAATGAAATCTACAGGCGAAGTCATGGGCGTAGGCAAAACCTTTGGCGAAGCCTACGTCAAAGCGCAAATCGGCGCAGGCGAATCGCTGCCACGCCCATTTGATGCCCAAGGCAACCCCACAGGCAAAGTGTTTTTAACCGTGCGCAACAGCGACAAACCCTGCGCCATTAACATTGCCCGCCAGTTGCAAAAACTGGGCTTTGCACTGGTTGCCACACGCGGCACGGCGCAAGCCATACGCGATGCAGGCATTGCGTGCGAAACCGTCAATAAGGTTATCGAAGGCCGCCCCAACATTGTGGACATGATTAAAAACAACGAAATCGTGATGGTCATCAACACCGTAGAAGACCGCCGCAACGCCATTGCCGACAGCCGCGCCATCCGCACCAGCGCCTTGCAAGGCAGGGTAACCACCTTCACTACCATTGCAGGTGCTGAAGCGGCTGCCGAAGGCATGGTGTTTTTGGACAGCAGCGAAGTCATATCGCTGCAAGAAATGCACGCTGCGCTCAAAGCCTGAACAATCTGCATACCGCAACGGGCAGGATGGCTAAAACAGATGGTAGGCAGCAATGCCGCCATCTGCTACCACAATAAGGCCAGTCGGCATCTAGTTTTAAATGTAATACTCTCTTCCTGCTTGAATCTAAATGCTTATTGTGTAAATTTTGTGTTAAAATTTACCAAAAAGTGTTGAAGCACTCATACCTATTTAAACAATAGTTATTCTGTGTTTTTAACAATTCCTTGCAGTGGGCTACCCTCAGTAGCCGCAGAAGTCTAATTTTGGGCTTTTAAATGAAAGGGAGAAAACCATGGATGAGCTTGTCACAAAAAATGCAAATGAAAAATTTTGCAGCGAATGCAGAGCTGTGATAAATGCTAAGGCGGAAATTTGCCCCAAATGCGGCGTTAGACAAGCTGAAAAACCAGACTCAGCAAATCTTGGGGAGACCGCAAGCAATGGGAAAAGCAGAGTTACTGCTGCAGTTTTAGCTTTCTGTCTAGGTGGTCTGGGCGCCCATAAATTTTATTTGGGTCAAGTGGGCAAGGGTATTTTATATTTGGTTTTTTTCTGGACATTCATTCCTGCAATTGCGGCATTGATAGAGTTCATTCAGCTTATAACAATGAGTGACGAAAAATTCAATCAAAAATACCGCAAAACCTAACTGCTTGTTCAATCGGACACCGACACTGGCCATAGCCAGTGTCGGTGTTTGCGTTGTATCGCGCTCCGGAAACCGATTACGCATCGCTGCTCCCAATGCGCTCATCTTCATTTCAGATCGCAAGGCTACGACCCGTAAAGCCAGTTTTTACGGAGCTTAAACCATGAAAGCAGAATATGATCTTTCTAGCATGAAGTAGCGCTGTAATCCTTATGCGTCGAGACTAAAAAATCTGTCACTATGCGTCTGTCGGATGAGGTGGTGACTTATTACAAGGCTATGGCTAATGACGCAGGTGTTTCCTATCAGAGTTTAGTCAATCTGTATTTGTACAATTGCGTGATGCATCATCGCCAAATTGAAATTGCTTGTCCTACAAAAGCTTAACTATTCCTTCCAGCGGACTGCACGGAGTTCATACGGCTTTTGGCAGTTTCCGAAGTCAAACGTTGGGCGCTAGAGGAAAAATTATGATTAAATCTAAAATACTTGTAGCTGTTCTCGGTCTCGCAATTTTGCCATCTGCTGCTATAGCTGGCGCGCTCAATGCCAATCTGCGCTGTCAAGGAGAAAAGGCAGGATCAAAAGTTCTTCTTTCTGGGGCAATACCTGATGATTTACCTGAATTTGAAATAAGCCTTCAATATAAAGGAAAGAACCTTGTAGTTCAATCCGAACAAGACCGTATTAATGCAGTTACCGCTTTTTCAAAAGGCGTTTTTGTCGTTACTGTCGCCTTGAAAAAGGGTAGCAACCTTCAACTTTATGCGCTACCAAAATCCATCTCATATAAGGGTAGCCGCAGTACAGGGAATATGAATGCTAGTTTCAAGGCAATATTATCTGAGGCACCCGAGCCATTTGGATCCACACTCAGAAACACCGAGTTAACCTGCTCATATACATATGTTTTGTGAGTTTTGGGTTAACAGCTTGGTATTTTCCAGGGCTTTGCGCTCCACCTTCAAGAAGCCGACGCGAACCGGAAATCTATATCTAGAAACAGGTATTCTGCAATATTTCCTGTAATGTCTGATTATGCAATTTGGAGTTTTTCAGATCTTTTGCGTTTTGGTGATTGTAACTGTGGAGATTTTTAATGAAGAAATTTGCTGTTCTCGTTTCGCTGGCTTTGGTTTCTACGGTGTCTGTATCTGCATCATTTGACTGTAGAAAAGCATCAACTTTTGTTGAAAAAGCAATCTGCTCCGATTCTTTACTCGGAAGGCTTGATGAGTCTCTTTCGGAAAACTACAACGATATGATGGCCTCAAACATTGGCGCAAGTGCAAGAAAAGACCTGCGTTCAACACAGAGAAAATGGCTCTCTGAACGGAACAAATGCCAAAATAGCAAATGCGTGGAAAAAATGTACCGTAAGCGAATGGATGAAATTTGTGAATATCCTGTGATTTCTGGTGTTCACCCAGCTTGCACATATTCAGATGAAATCCAATAAGTCTGGCCAACCTGCTCCCTGATCCCAATTATTAGGGTTCGCCATTCACATATCACTCAAATTACGGCAATGCAATTGAGCTTTTGCCAAGGCGTAGCCCTAAGCACCTATTCATGCAGGAAAATTTGCCAGATTAGGCTTTGAGCTTACCAACCATCTGCCCCTTTGGGCGGGCGTATATCGGCCAGCAGCATTTGCTCCCACATGAACCACTGATCGCCTTTTTTGCGCACAACGAAAGGGCGGGGAGAGTCTGCACCGTAAGATTTTACGTACACCTTGGCATAGCCCTCTTCCTGATACGTATAGGGGCCCTCTGATACTGTTACGGTGTAGGGCAGAGAAGGGGTGTAGGCATTTTCTGGGCTTGCACCCTTGAAGTAAGAGTTTGGCAAATAATCTTTGCCCATCATTCTGTCTCTGATAAAGCCAAGTTCATAAGCAGAAAGAGGGGTAGGGCCTTTGATTGCATTGATCATTTCTATAGCCATGTCTTTGTTCTTGGTGTAGTTTGTCATGGCTACGATAAACAAGGCTGGCGCAGAAAAAGGGTCAGACAAAGCCATCTGAGGCAGTGCTTTGAACTCTTCGACAGTTGCTGGCAGCGTGTTAAAAACAACACCAACTTCTTTGCTCATAAAAACCTCCTTGAATGTTTGCTGCAATTATTTCGGCAACCCTACAAACAGTAACAATGATTGGTTAAAATAACTTTAGCACAATTCCATGTGCAATGGAGTTGCGTTATTGTTGCTGCCATTGTTTGTGTTTTAATCACTACACTTTTTCTGTATCTGTTTTTGGTATAGAAACTCTGTTTTATTCATTTCTATCTCAAGCCATTCCATGATTGCCCATATCGTCATGTGGACGTTAAAAAACAGTGCCGATGCCAGCCATGTTAAACAACTGGTTGAAACTTGCAGCAATGTGGTGCCTGGCACCATTACCTTTCAGGTTGGCATGAAAACCGAAGGGCTTGAGGCCAATGCCGATGTAGTGCTTTATTCTGTATTCAAGGATAAAGCCACGCTGGAGGCCTACCAGAATCACCCTGATCATGTAGCCATCAAGCCCCAGATCGCAGAATTGCGCTCTGGTCGTACTGTGCTGGATTTTGAGATATAAATATCGTCACTGTTTGATGGGTGCCGGCGGCTATTCAAGGTTGTATGGCCGCTCTGCTGTTACCCCGTTTGACACACGCATAATAGGCTGTTTGTGCTGGTACTTGCCCCAGTTTGCCAGCTTTCGCGTATCTGGATAAAAACGAACGGTAAAGGCCATATTTAAAGTAGACACGCTCTGCGCTCATTGTTGCGCCTTTGTAATCGACCTTTAGCGCACCGTTTACCCAGACTTTAAAAAAGCCATCGCTGTCTTTTGACCAATGCGCCTGCACTTCAATCTTGTGCCATTTGCCGCGTAAACTGCTTTCGTCAATCAGCGGGTATTTTTCTTTTGTTTTACGTGAGACTTGATTGTAAATCCAGTATCCGCCATCTGCATTTTCAAACATCCATGCAGGGCGGGCGCTTTCTTGGTGAAACTGGCCAAGTGTGACTTTGACTGGAAATATATTCTGGTAGTTTTGTGGCAAATACAGATACCATCCATACCACAGGGTGTCTCCAGGCTTTTGGTCTTTTTGAATTTGTGATAACTCGCTTCTTTCGCGGTCATTTTTGGTATCGTCATACCAAGCATCTTTACCTGCATCGCCTGGGTGCACTTCAAAGGCCTCTATTTCTTTGGCAGGAGCCTTGCCCGTGAAGTCCTTGATCAGACGATAGCCGTAAGTGGTGGTATTTAATGATCTGCGAAATTCGCCAAATGTGCCCCGATCCATAGCAGAGCATGGTGCCAGACATAGTGCAAACAGCAGCGAAAAGACAATAGCGCGCATCGGATTTTCCGTTTCGAGCTAATGAAGAGATTGCTTGCAAGTGTAGCAAAAAGAGCAATTATAGTTTTTCTGCTAGCTGTGTTTTAGTTTTTTGATATAGAACAATTTGACTGCAAAGCGGTGTTTAACGCCGCTATAATCATGCCAGTTTTTTCGTGAACCATTGATTTACCGCCGGGCGTTAGCGCCGGCGGTTTTCTTTATTGGAGCTGGCCTTTATGACGACCATACCTATTACCATTCGCGGCGCTGAAAAACTCAAAGAAGAGTTGCAGCGCCTTAAAACCAAAGATCGCCATGAAGTTATCAACGCCATTGCCGAAGCAAGGGCGCAGGGCGATTTGAGTGAAAACGCCGAATACGAAGCTGCTAAAGACCGTCAGGGCTTTATCGAAGGGCGTATCAAGGAGATTGAAAGCAAACTCTCCAGCGCACAGATTATTGACCCCAGCACGCTGGATGCAGGTGGGCGCGTGGTGTTTGGCGCTACGGTTGAGCTTGAAGACGAAGACTCTGGCGATACGGTAACGTACCAGATTGTGGGCGAAGACGAAGCCGACCTTAAACTTGGCCTCATCAACATCAGCAGCCCCATTGCCCGCGCACTGATTGGCAAAGAAGCAGGCGAAACAGCCGTGGTGCAAGCCCCTGCGGGTGCGCGCTCGTATGAGATTGTGGATGTGCGCTATCTGTAAAAAAGCACCGCACGCAGGCGACCCATAAAAAAGCAATGGCGCAACGATACCGCGCCATTGCTTTTTTTGTGTGCAGGCACACAGCATTGCCAGGCACATCCTTGGCTAGCCTTCTTGCGAACCTTCATGCCGTCATTCCCGCGCAGGCGGGAATCCATGCCTACAAGGGGCGCTGCTGTAGATTGCTGCCTAGGCGGGAATGGTTGAATTCGAGTGCATTTTTGTCCACAAACGGAATTACACCCCTGCGCTACACCTCTACCAGCGCATAAGCCAACGGCTGCAATTGCAAAGCAAGCCCTGTGGCACTGCCCAGCCGCAAAGTTGCCGCACCTTGAGCTATGGCCTGCGCCGCACTATTTTGCAGGCAAACAATGGCTGCCACATGCCCTGATGGGTGTATCGCCACTTGCACAATCTGCCCGCATTCTTCTGGGGTTTGCTCTGTTGGCGCACTACCCAGCGGCACTCTCCACACAGGCATGGCAACGGCGGGTATGGTGGTAGCGGGCATTTCTGCATGGCTGGCGGCAAAACCGTTTGCCACATACGCCCGCCGCTTGATAGCGCCGCGAAACTGGCTACGCGCCACCACTTCTTGCCCGGGATAGCAGCCTTTTTTAAAGCTAACCCCGCCCACGCTTTCAAAATTCAACATCTGCGGCACAAAGGCATCGCTATTGGCTTGCTCAATGGTAGCCACGCCGCTGCATACTTCAGCGTATTGCCAGTCTGCCAAAGTGCACACCGCGCCTGCGGGCGGGGGCAAAGGGCGTGCCTGCACGCACAGGGCGCGGGGCAGGGCAGGGTGGGGTGGCAAGTTGGCAGGGTAGAGCCAAACCAGCAATCTGCTTGCTGGCGTGGCTATGTCTGTATCTGCATCTGCGACGGCATCTGCCATCACCTGCTGGCGCAAAGCCGACCAAGGCGCATTGACTAGCGGCTCGGCTAAAGGCTCAAGTTGTGCGCCAGCTTGTCCTTGCCAGTGTGTTTGCGCCGTTTCACCCAGCAAGCCATACACAGCCACATCGCCGCTGGCATCTTCAATCTGCACCTTGCTGCGCAGCACAAACATTTTCAGGCGTTTGATGGTGCTTGCCAGCAAATCGGCACGGCACAGCAACAGGTAGCTGCTCTCGGGCGTGCTGCTTTGTTCGCGCACCAGCACAAAGCTCGCCAGCATACGCCCTTGGGCGCTGCACCATGCAGCCAGCCGCGCTTGGGTGTCAGACAGTTGCTTGACATCGTTGCTGAGTTGCGCGTGCAAGAAAGCAGTGGAATCAGCACCACTTACGCGTATTGCGCCCCAGTTGCTATCAGGGCTGGCCAGCGCCCCAAGCAACGGCACAACGCCTGAAGGTACGCTAGCATGGGTAAAAGCACTTGTTTGCATGATTTGAAACACCAGAAAATTACAGCAGCCTTTTCAGGTCAAGGGTAGATTATGATTCTGCCAATATACAAGATTGATTGCCAAAGGGGTTGAAGTGCGTCGTTATACCAAATATCTGCTGATTGGCGTGGCTGTATTTGTCATCCTGCCCGCTACCAGCGTGTGGTGGTGGGCAAACCAGCCTTTGCAGACTAGCAAAAATGTGCTGGAGCTTACCGTTGATGAGGGCGATAGCGCCGAAGCTATCACCCGCAAGGTAGTAGCCGCAGGCGTGCAAAACTCGCCCACACTGCTGGGCTGGTGGCTATCGTGGACGGGGCAATCGCGCAACTTCAAAGAAGGCAGCTACGAAATCCGCAAAACCGACACCCCCGCCATATTGCTACGCAAGCTCGTGCGCGGCGAATTTGGGCTTCGTAAATTGCGCATTGGCGAAGGCTGGAACATCCGCCAGGTACGCGCCGCCCTGCGCCGTGCAGAGGGGTTAAAACACGACAGCGCAGGCATGAGCGAAGCCAAGCTGCTGCAAGAGCTTGACTTGCATGAAGACTCGCTTGAAGGCCTGTTCTTCCCCGACACCTACAAATACGCCCGCAACACGTCCGACTTGGACATCTTGCGGCTCGCCAGCCAAACCATGCAGCGCAAACTCGAAGCCGCATGGCAAAGCCGCGCCAGCGACCTACCCTTGCAAACCCCTTACGACCTGCTCAAACTCGCCAGCATCGTAGAAAAAGAAACAGGCCACGGCCCCGACCGCCCACTGGTAGCCGCAGCCATGGTCAATCGCCTGAAAATCAATATGCGCCTGCAAACCGACCCCACCGTCATCTACGGTATGGGCGAGCGTTACAACGGCAACATCACCCGCGCCGACCTGCAACGCGACACCCCCTACAACACCTACACCCGCGCAGGCCTGCCACCCACCCCCATAGCCATGCCCAGCGAAGCAGCTCTGGCCGCCGCCGCCAACCCTGCCGACAGCAACGCCCTGTACTTTGTAGCGCGGGGCGACGGCACGGGCAGCAGCGAATTTAGCGACAACCTGCCAGCGCATAATCGTGCGGTGCAAAAATTCATTCTTAAAAAACAATAAAACCAGCAAAGCCACGCAATATGCCACCCGTTTCAACAATCGCACCAGCGAACATTCAACCAACCAGCGGCGGCCTGTTTATCAGCTTTGAAGGCATAGACGGCGCAGGCAAAACCACCCATATCGCGCCCTTGCAAGCTGCTTTTGCAGCGCAGGGCAGGGCGGTGCTGTGCAGCCGCGAGCCAGGCGGCACGCCGCTTGCAGAGGCATTGCGCGAGCTATTGCTCAAACAAGGCATGGACGGGCTTACCGAAGCCCTGCTCATGTTTGCTGCCCGCCGCGACCACGTGCGCCAAGTCATAGCACCTGCACTGGCGCGGGGCGAAGTCGTGCTGTGCGACCGCTTTGCCGATGCCTCTTTTGCCTACCAAGGTGGCGGGCGCGGCTTTGACTGGGCTACGCTGCAAAGTATCGAGCATATGGTGCTGGCGCAATCCGCCCCAACCTCGCCCAACGGGACTAACTGCGGCAGTGGCGCCAACGATTGCACCACCTTGCTGCAACCCGACCTCACTTTCTGGTTCGATTTACCTGCCGCCACCGCCGCACAACGCATGGCAGGCCGCCAAGCTGCCGACAGGTTTGAAGCCGAATCCGAAGCATTTTTCAACCGCGTAGCCGCCGCCTACGCCCGCCGTGCCGCCGAAGCACCGCACCGCATTGTGCGCATTGATGCAGCCCAATCGCCCGAAAACGTGTGGCAACAAATCCAGACCACCCTGCAACAGCGAGGCTGGCTGTGACCAAAACCGCATCTTCAAGGCCAACCGCAAGCAAAAGCAAAGCGACTGACACCGCACAGCAGCCAGACCTCACTGGGGCAGCACTATCGCCCTGGATGGAGCAGCAAGCCGTGCATTTATTGCAACAACGCGGCCATGCCTGGCTGCTGCAAGGCCCATCAGGGCTGGGGCAGCAAGCACTGGGCATGGCGCTGGCGCGTGCCTGGTTGTGCGAGCAGCCACAGCCTAACGGCCTGGGCTGCGGCCACTGCACCAGTTGCCACGCCATCAACGTACATACCCATGCCGACCTGTGCGTACTTATGCCCGAAACGCTCCTGCTGGCGCAAGGCTGGTCTTTAAGCGAAAAAGCACAAAAAGACATTGACGACAAAAAACGCAAGCCCAGCAAAGAAATTCGCGTTGATGCCATGCGCGAAGCCATCGAATTTGCCCAGCGCACCAGCAGCCGTGGGCGAGGCAAAGCCATTTTGATTTATCCGGCAGAGCGCATGAACGCGGTAACTGCCAACGCGCTACTTAAAACGCTGGAAGAGCCTGCGGGCGACATCAAACTGGTACTTGCCAGCGATGCCGCGCACCAACTGCTGCCAACCATACGCAGCCGCTGCATCAGCCACACCATGCGCTGGCCTGATACGTCTGCTGCCACCAACTGGCTGCTGCAACAAGGTTTAAGCGCAGACGATGCCAGCACGCTGCTCATGGCAGCTGGCGGCCGCCCCGATGATGCGCTTGCGCTGGCCGAGCAAGGCATTAACGCACAACTGTGGCAGCAACTACCCCGTGCAGCACTGAACGGGCAGCTCCAGCCCTTTGCCAGCTTTACACCCGCGCAAGCCATAGTTGCCCTGCAAAAAGTCTGCCACGACCTGCAAGCAAGCAAAGCGGGCAGTGCGCCACGTTTTTTTGCCGCCAGCAGCCTGCCGCCAACAACACACATTACCAACTGGGCAGCCCTTACCGCTTGGTACAAAGAGCTGGCACAAGCCACCCGCACCAGCGAGCACCCCTACACACCAGGCCTGTTTCTGGAAGACTTGCTGGCGCAAGCAGCGCATTTTTTGCAAACCAAGTCAGAACCGGCAAAAGCACGGCAAAGACACTAACAAGAGGCCAACCATTGCTTTCAGCGCCTCATACGCACTGCATGCATTGAAATTTCACCCTGATAGGCACTTTTTTGCACGAAACAAAACAGTCAGTACCTTCCCAGCAAGCTGGTTCTGGCTTACCATAGGCTAATTATTATCCCCAGTCTGCTTATGTCCACCACCACAGATACCTCAACTGCATCTGATGCCTCTCCTGATCGTGCTGTAGTGCTGCCTTTTACTATCAAGGAAAAGGGGCTGCTTTACGCAACCTACATGTCCATGATCAAAAACGGCGCCATATTTGTACCGACCAGAAACGAGCTTAAGCTGGGAGACCCGGTATTTGTCATGCTGACCTTGCCCGAAAATCTGACCAATGCTGAAGAACGCTTTCCCATCCATGGCAAGGTTATATGGTGGACACCGCCACGCGCTATGTACAAAAGGGTACAAGGCGTAGGAGTGCAGTTTCCAGAAAATGCAGATTCTGAAGCACTCCGCGCCAAAATCGAAAGTATTCTAGGCGTGCATCTGGGTTCAGAGCGCGAAACGCAAACCTTCTGATTTTCCCATCTTTCTTTCGCTGTGCTTTTTTGCTGCCCGCCACTCGCTGCGCAGGCAGCTTTTTTGATTTCGCACCATGTTTATCGATTCCCACTGCCATCTGAATTTTCCCGAGTTGCGTCCACAGCTTGACGATATTTGCCAGTCCATGCAAACCGCACAGGTACATGGTGCTTTGGTCGTCAGCACAACGCTGGAAGAATTTGATGCAGTTTATGCATTGGCGCAAAAACATCCCCAATTTTGGGCAACAGTCGGTGTGCATCCTGACAATGAGGGAGTGCAAGAACCAAGCATGGCTGATTTGATACAACGCGGCCAGCTGCCCAAAGTGTTGGCTGTAGGCGAAACGGGGCTGGATTATTACCGCCTCAATGGGCGCACAGTTGCAGATATGGAATGGCAACGCCAGCGGTTTCGCACCCATATTCGTGCAGCCCGCGCCTTAGGCAAGCCCTTGGTCATTCATACCCGCAGTGCTGCTGAAGACACTTTGGCCATTTTGCGTGAAGAAGGTGAAACAGGGCAGGGCAATGGTTGTTGTGGCGGCGTATTTCACTGCTTTACCGAGTCTCTTTCTACAGCGCAGGCAGCTCTGGATATGGGCTTTTATATTTCTTTCTCAGGCATTATCACTTTCCGCAATGCTCAGCAACTGCGCGAAGTCGTTGCCCATGTGCCGCTGGAGCGCCTGCTGATCGAAACCGATAGCCCTTACCTTGCACCAGCACCACATCGTGGAAAAGTCAATAATCCATCGTATGTTGCGCATGTCGCCGCACAGGTCGCAAGCGTTAAACAACTACCGCTTGAAGTAGTGGCTGAAGCAACAACACGCAACTTCGAGCAGCTTTTTTCTGTCTGTAGCAAGCCTGTATAAAACAAACAATACAATCCTCTTTATATTATCTATATAATCTATTGATTTAAAACATTTTTTATAAACCTCATCTTTGATGAAATCGTATTGGAGAGGCAATGAAAAACTTTAATAAAGTTATATATCCTGTTGTTTTTGCAGCATTAGGAGCTATTTCTCTGCTCACACAAGCCGCTGCAGTTGACGATCTGATTGCTGCTGTTATTCGTGACAGTGATATTGCAGTGCGTCAACAGATCAGCCAAGGCGCTGACCTCAATGGTCGCGATGCCAAAGGGCAAACCGCGCTGACTTTAGCCATCCATCACCAATCTGCAAAAGCTCTACCCATTCTTTTGCAAGCTCCAAAAATTGATATCAATGCAACCAATGCAGCCGGTGAGTCGCCGTTGATGCTCGCCATCATTACCGAGCAGTATGATTTGGCTCGCAGTCTGATCAAACGTGGTGCCGACATCAACAAAGTGGGCTGGACCCCCTTGCACTATGCAGCAACCAAAGGCAATCTGGACATGATTCGGCTGCTGCTGGACAAAGATGCATATATCGACACCACATCACCCAACGATACAACGCCATTGATGATGGCCGCCCAATTTGGCAATGAATCTGCCGTGCTGATGCTGCTGCAAAAAGGCGCTGACCCATGGGCCAGAAACCAGCTGAAAATGACGGCGCTTGATTTTGCACGCAAAGGCGGTAATGAAGACAGCATCCGCTACATCCAAACCGCACAAAGCCGCCGCAAACCCGTTTACAACGCACAACCACTCAAGCCTCTTTCACCTGCATCAGCGGCTGAACTCAAAGGTCTGCCCATTCCTGAAAACGAAGAAGAGCCTGAACTGATCTACCCTGAAGGCATGTTGCCACCAGAAAAACCTGCCTCTGCACCTATGCCAACCGCATCGTCCTAAGGCATTTTCTCAAGCTGGCTAAGCTGTATTTTTCGGCAATGCGTGCGTATAAATAGATTCTGGCATTAACAGTTTCTTGACCGAGGTTGCCAAAACACACACCAACAGCAGCGGCACAATCATCTGCGATGAGCCGGTCATTTCAAAAATCATGGTTGCTGCCATCAACGGCGCATGCGTATTGGCTGCCAAAAATGCGCCCATGCCTGCGCTAACCCAAGCTGCTTGTGGAGCCAGACCCGGGAAGAAATAGTTGCTCAGCAAACCGGCAACAGCACCCAATACAGCTCCAACCAGTAAAGTTGGGGTAAATACGCCGCCAATCGCACCTGAACCTGTAGATACAGCTGTTGCCAGCATTTTCAGCAGCATGATCATCAACAAATTTTGCCACAGCCAACCGCCTTGCAAAATTGAGTTCACCACGCTATAGCCGTTGCCCCATACGGCAGGTTCAAAAGTTGAAATACCCCCAACTACCAGGCCACCCAAACCCAAACGCAACCATAAAGCCCCAGAGGGCAGGGCAGCAAACGGCTTTTTAGCCCAGATCAAAAGATGCAGAAAAGCTGGAGAAAGCACTCCTGCGCACAATGCCAGCACAGCAAACGCCAGCATATTGCCTGACATATTCAAGCTAAAAGCCGGCATGCTGTACAGTGGCGCAAAACCAGAAAACTGCTGCACCACAACATGCGCTGTAACAGATGCCATGACCAGTGGCCCGATCACTTTGATGGCAAACATGCCCAACATCATTTCAGCTACAAACAAAACACCCGCAAACGGCGCATGGTAAGCAGCACTGATACCTGCCGCCACGCCACATGCAACCCAAAGCCGCAAGCGATCCTGTGGTAAATGCCACAAACGCCCCAATACCGAGCTGCCTAATGCTGCCAGTTGCACCATGGGCGTTTCCCGCCCAATAGAAGCACCAGAAACCACAGAACAAAGTGAGGACAGGGCGCGCAAGGCTGTAAACGGTATTGAAATATAACCATCGCCTTGCGTAACCACTGCCATATAGTCTTGTGTTGTACGGCTAGCTTGCAGCCGCCGAGACCATTGCAAAAGCAGGCCAGCAACAACACCGCCTATTGCCGGAATCGATAACCGCTGCCACCACAGCAACGCGCGCGCCGTATTGACCAAGCCATCTATCTGACCGTACAACACATGCCTGACACCACGCAATGCGCCATGAAACGCAAGTACAGCCAATGCTCCCACTACGCCCAAGAACACAGCCGCCAGCAAATCCAACAATAGCTTTTTATCTACCCCTGAATCGTTTTTTTGCACCATCAACCTTCGCCAAAGCATCGCACATAGTTTAATAATGCCATAAGTACCAACATGCTATGCGATAGAGGCAAACTGCAGGCCGCATAAACACTGGGTTTTGCCTACCGTGTGTTGAATAGTGTCCGTTGGATAAATCTACGGCGCTACGCGCCGCAGTGGCCGGCGCATCTTGTGCCAGCGTCGGGCATTCGCCCACCGCTTCGGCAGATTCCCGCGCCTGGCCGCGACCTGCGTGCTCTCGGGCGCTGCCAGCCGCCAAGATCTGCCTTAGCCGCTGGTTTTCTTGGTAGTACTCCGTAGCCGTTTCTGCACGACGTACCAAGAGTGACCAGTAAGCTCCATCACTGGCTGTCAGACCGTATCCCTCAGGTGTCCATAGCTTGTTGCTGTGAAACACCCACCCAGACCATGCAGGACTAGGCAACTCATAACGAAAGGTGATGCGCAGCAGCTTGAGTGCCATGGGTGGCAGAGCTACCGAGCCGTTTTCCCAGTTATGTAAAGTACGTTCGCTGACATGCAAGAATTTCGCGGTTTGCGCTCTTGTCCAGCCATGGCAACGGTATAGCCCCTGAACGCCAGCCCTTGCTGCTTGCGGTGTTCCAGCACATGCGCTGGCAGTTCCTTCCCTTTCTTTACTTTATACGATGTGCATTATGTAAAGTTATTTTTATTTACAGGAAAGAAGGGGAAATTGCAGACTTATGGCTGGCAATGCGCTGAGGGGTGTTTTTCGCCCTGTTTCGCCTTAAGGATGCGTTGAGTTATTTTGATGCCGTAAAGAAATGCATCGTTGCTTACCATTCTCGCGATGGCGGGAATCTGCGGTTGTGCGGCTTATGTGGATGGATTCCCGCCTACGCGGGAATGACGATTCATATCGAAAGGTAGCCTGCATATGCAGTTATGTACTGCGGTAATGCAAATGTGCACTTCTTTGTGTTTCTGGAGGGATTAGGCTGTGGGCGTTTGGCGTTGGCGCAGTGCTTCGTAGAGGCATACGCCGCTGGCTACGGATACGTTGAGGCTTTCTACTGCACCGCGCATGGGGATGGATACCAAGGCGTCGCAGGTTTTGCGGGTGAGCTGGCGCATGCCCTTGCCTTCTGCGCCGAGTACCAGTGCGGTGGGGCTGCGCAGGTCGGTTTGGTAGAGGGTTTTTGGTGCATCGTCGCTGGTGCCTATGATCCAGATATTGCGTTCTTTGAGTTCATTCAAGGTACGTGCCAGATTGGTGACCATAAAGTACGGCATGGTTTCGGCAGCGCCGCTGGCTACTTTGGCTACGGTGGTGTTGATGCCGGCGGCGTGGTCTTTGGGTGCGATTACGGCGTGTGCCCCTGCCCCGTCGGCTACACGCAGGCATGCGCCGAGATTGTGCGGGTCGGTAATGCCGTCGAGCACGAGCAGCAATGGTGGCTCTTGCAGGCTGTCGAGCAGGTCATCGAGCGAATGGCTGGGTTTAACCGCTGCTACCCGCGCTACAACGCCTTGGTGTCCGTGATTGCCAGCAAGGCGCGAGAGGCGTAGGCCGTCGGCCTCGATGAGTTGCACTTGCGCTTCTTTGGCGCGCTCAAGAAATTGCCGCATGCGGGCATCGCGCCGCGAGGCATCGAAGAATACTTCTGCCACTGCTTTGGGGGCGGTTTTCAGGTGGATGCTTACGGCATGAAAGCCAAATACGATGCGGTATGGAGGTGTAGACATGCTGGAATTATCGTTGTTATTGTTGGTGCAATGCGCTGATTGACTGCTTTTTTAAAAATTCGGGGCTTGGCTGCTACGGTTTTGCGCCCTTCTCTACTTACGCCGCAGTGCAACAGCAGTTTCCATAACCTACGCGCATGCCACCATCAGCAGTGATCAGCTCGGTGCAGGAAAATCCACGCTTGCAGTAAACCACAGATTGGCTGCAGCATGTTTGAGAGGCTTTGCTGGTGTGGGTGTGTTGATGGCTATTGCCGCCCTGCCCGCTTTGCCTGCCAGTTAAAAATCTATACGTGGCAACACCACCCTGTTGGGTACTGTTTTTTTGCACCGATGCATTCGTCTTGACGATTTCCAGAGCAGATGTTTTTTGGTCAGCAGTTTTGCTTTTCATCATGCCAATTCCTTTCGGATATTACACAAGATGCAGCAACCTTACGCCCATCTTGTCAACATTTACCCAAAAGAATAAGCAAAAACTGTGCCACCTGTGCAGCGCATGTATTTTATGCAGCATTTGTGGTTGATTTTCAGCGTATCTGTAGCGTATTAGGAAAACGCTGATTTATGCCAGTTTTGGATAAAAAATGCCATCGCCCGTCATTCCCGCGCAGGCGAAAATCTACAGTTGCGCCACTTATGCGGATGGGTTCCCGCCTGCGCGGGAATGACGAATTTCTGAGGTTTCTCTTGCCTGAGGATTAAATCAGTGCATCCTTAAATCAGCGCTTCCTTTGCAGCCAAAAACGTCGCATTAGCTGCTTGCATAAAAAAAACGGAGAGTTAGCTGCTGCTTCGTCTCCGTTCAGTCATGTCTGTAGTTTTTTACAGCCTTGATATTACATCTCAGCATTAAATATCTGTATTACATCCCTGCTTTCTGGGCGCAATCTTTGGGGCTCCAGTAAAAACTTTGCCCTTTGTAGTTTGTATCAAAAATTATTTTGAACTGGCACTGGGTAGGCTCTTTGTCTTTGCTGCCTTGCAACTGGAACACATAATCCCACTCGCGCACGCCAGCAATGCCTTCAGAGAAATGGGGCACGCCAAACATGGCATACAACTGGTCTTTGCTTATGCCAGGGCGCACTTTTTGAAAGTGCTCAAGCGCAGGCAAAGTGCCTTCTTTCACATGGCTTTTGGCTGCATCAGGAAAAATTACCTCGCTGGCCTGCTTGCCATCGTCGCTTATACCTTTGCTAACAGTGCTGCTGCAGCCCTGTGCCAGCAGGCCTGCTGATACAAGCAAGCCCAAGGCCATATATCTGCGTACTGGTTTCATTTTGATTGCCTCGTTTTTTTGTATTGACCGATAAAAACCGCCTCTCTCCCCGAGAGCTTGCACGCCAACGGGGAAAGAGAACGATTTACACATTACCACTGGTAACCAACACCAACAGTTGCACCTGCATAGCCACGGTTGTTGAGGTTTACGCTGCCTTTGAATACCCATTTGCCGTTTTCGGTAATGGTTGAGACACCAATTGCCTGTGCCGTTGCATTGCGGTAAACGCTGCCTGCAGCGGCAACCATGCTCTTGCCGGGCAAGTATGCTTGTGGCAAGCCTGCCGTAGCCATGGCGCTGGCTGCGCCAGCGTTGGCATCTTTAGCCAGCGTATCAACAGCAGCGTTGAACTGTGGCATGCTCACACCGCCAACACCGTTTCTCTGCAGCTCGGCTACAGCCTGGTTAGTCTGGTAAAGCTGGCTGCCGTTGATAGCATCGGTACTATCAGAGCTGACTACACCAGCAGCCACGTTCTGGATTTGTCGTTCCTCACCTGCTCGACCTACTGATACCACTTGCGTGTTGGCTACAGGGGCTGCTGCAACAGGAGCATTAGCCAAACTGTAAGAGCCTGTATGAGCAGAGCCTGCCACTGAACGATAGCCCAGAGCTACGCTGCCAGCAGTAGTTACGCTGGCATGGCTACCTAGCGCTACAGCACCAGTTACGCTTGTTGTAGTCACACCTGCACTGTCTGCACCCAGATAAACATTGTTACCCATAGCAAACGCATCAGTGGTCGTGCTGCCAATGCGGTTGTCGTTACCTACGCTGTAGCTATTGGCGCCATCAATAATGGTTGGGTCACCAAATGCACCAGACCTGTTGCCGCGCACGATATTACCAGTACCAATACTGATGCTGTTTTTGCCCGATGCCACTGCATCTCTACCAAAGGCAATCGCATTTTCTCCAGAAGCATCAGCCTCATGCCCAATGGCTGTAGCATAGATACCAGATGCGCTGGAGTCATTATTTCCTCCAGCAGCGGGTTTGGGCGTGCCTGGAGTTGCACCATTGCTGTGGAAATACTTGATACCGCCTTCATTGATGTTTTTAATGGCATTCAGGATGGTGGTGTTTTCAGTCGTCGCCTGCCCCGAAGTGTTGTAGGTTTTCAGGGCAACTTTGCCATCATTCGTTAACGATCCATCTGCATTTACCAACGTACTGTCACCCAAAGTGCTGGAGATGGTATTGCTCACATTGGTAATACTGGTGTTCACCCCTTGAATTGCAGTATACAAATCGCCGGTATTCACAGCATTGGTACCATTTTCTTCTGCTGGACCTCCACTGGCCAGATTGGTAATTTTGCCAGTATCACCATTAATCGTGATAGCGTTGGCGCCACCTCCTACGGTAATACGTTCTTTGGAAATTGTGGTACCATCTTTAATGGACACACCATCAGTGTTAATTGTGGTATTACCTGTTTTGACACTGGTCAAATTCAGGTTATCGGCAATATCAACCGTATAAACCTTACCGCTAGCATTGCTAGATGGGGTTACCGTTACATTGGCAGAACCTGCTTCAACACTTATTTGGCTGGCAGCAACCTGATCCTGCACCTGTTTCAACTGCTCTTCGGTAGCTGCACGGCCTACCATTGCAAAATCAGACCCGCTTAGTGTTTTATTCTCCAACCCTGTCACGCTGCCAGTTTTAATGCTGGTAAACACGGGTTTTTCAGCCATCTGGATTTGTATGGCTCCAGTTGTTTTATCGGTAATGGTCTGGATATTTGCCGCCGAGTAGCTGCCTGCCGTGGCTGCAGCCGTTGAAAGGACTGTAAGCGTGCCTGCGCCTGCTGCACCGTATATTTTCAACGGGTCGCCCAGTTTGACGGTGATATCGTTCATGCCATCAGTCGATACGCGGCTATTGCCGGAAAATAGCAAGCCTTTGTTGGTCAAGCCAATACCATAGTTGTACAAATCGCCAGCATTGACAGCGTTGTAGGCATTGTTTGGATCATCAATCGGGCCAGCAGAGGCTACGTTTTTAAGCGCTGTGCCTCCAGACATTACAAATGTGTTGTCTGCTGGATTAACACTTGGCGTGAGTCCTGTTGTACCTTGGAAAGTGACGCTGTTTTTGTTGACTGTGTTGCCTACCGTATCGTATTGAACTGCTGCACTAGCCGTGGCTTTGGCTGCATCATGCACTATCTTGAGCTGGTCTTCGGTTGCTGCACGGCCTGTGATGGCTGTGCCATCCCATGCGGTGTTGGTAAGGCCAGTTATTGTGCCAGCGCCATCAATGGTTACCGTTTGGGTGCCATTGCTCAGTTTAATGCTGCTGGCTTGCAGATCATTGGCCAAGGCTACCAGTATGTTGCCGCTGCCATCGACCGAGGTCATGATATTTTTGCCTGCGTCAAACTTGTTTTCGTCTGTATTTGCAGCATCACCTTTAACACTGACTGTGCTGCCCAGTGCAATGGTGTTGGATGTGCCAGCGTTGGCGGCAAATTTCAGACCTTGGTTGGCTGTGCTTTGTGCGCCTGAGGCTGTAGCGTTAAGCGCCTGTAATGCTGCTTCAACACTGTTGTAGGTAGTGCCTGAAGTTGAATCCAGCTTCAGGGCAGCCGTTACCTTGCCTGTGTTTGCATCAAATGCAGATGTACCACCCAAAGCATTGGCTATGGATGCGCTCAGGATGTTGATCTGCCCGCCATTGACTGCATCGGTGCTGCTCGCTGCCAAGCTGCCTGCAGCCACGTTGCCCAGTATGCTAGCGCCACCTATGGCGTTAGCTGTTGCACCTGGGTTAATCAGGTTGGTTTTCAGATCAGATGCCAATACTACTGTGTCGGTCGCATTGCCGTTTGAATCTACTTCATAGTAAGTATTACCCTTCTTGACTACGGGCACGCCAGAGTCCGTGGTGTAGGCAATGGGCAGGCCTGCTACGTCGATCTGGTAGGTGTGCTTGTCGCCATTTGTGGTAATGGCAGATACTTTGGTATTGTTACCATCAACAACCTGCACCGTATCGCCCAGCTTGACGGTTGTTTCCGGGCTCGTTGTATTGGTTTGCAGCTTCCAGCCGCTATCTTTCAGCGCAGTCATGCTGGTGTTAAGCGTTTCGGCGTTGACTGCGTTGTATTTGTAGGCTTCATTATCCAGTTGATCAGCAGTCATGCTGGCAACGTTGGTAATGGCATTGGTTGCGCCTGCAGTGCCGCCGCTGGCATCAAAGCCTTTGGCAGTGACTTTGCCTGCAAAAGTAGGTGCATCAACAATTTGCACTTGCAGTTTGTTGTTATCCACCACAGTTTTAACGTTACTGGCTGAAGCAGCGGTATTCCCCCCA
>CAZUBE010000026.1:0-26442 GCA_964618495.1 uncultured Allobrachymonas sp.
TTCTATGGCTTGGCGCAGGCTGATGTGGATGCTGTTGAGTACGGTTTTGAGTTCGGCGTTGGCGAGCATCATGCGTACGGGCATGTCGGCAACGGGTGTGCCTGTGTGCTGTGCGGCGAGGGCTTGCAGCATTTCGGTGTGACCTGGAAATGGTTCGCCAGCGAGTGCAAGTGCTTCTTTGTGGATGGGCGCGGTGACGAGGGCGGCGCATTGGCCGCGCAGTGTGGCGCGTGCGGCGTGGGTGATGCTGTCGGCAGCCATGCGGCCTGCTGTGGCTTGTATTTGGCCAAAGGCGGGCAAGGTGGCAGGGCTTGGGCAGGCTTGTAGTACGGGCAGGGCGTTGTTGGCGGCGACGGCGGGCGCTTGGTGCCAGTCTTGCACGGGGGTGATGTGGGGCAGGGCGTGGGCTTGGTCGGGCAGGTGTTGGCGCACGATGGCGTGTGCGCGTTGCATGGTGGCTACGTCGCCAGCTACGCAGCAGTGGCGCATGGTGGCGGGGTCTTGTAGCCAGGCTTTGATGATGATTTCGGGGCCTATGCCTGCGGGGTCGCCCATGCTCAGTGCCAGCAAGGGGGCAGCTTTGGGCGTGGTTTGAGTGGCTTTGCTTGTTGGGGTGGGTGCTGTGGGTTGCATGTGCTGAGCAGAGTTGCTTTTAGGCGGGGTTGTCGATGTCGATGTGGATGTGGTGCAGGCCGTGTTGGGCGGCTACGGTGGCGGCTAGTGCTTGCACGCCGTAGCGCTCGGTGGCGTGGTGGCCGCAGGCCAGAAAGGCTGCGCCGCATTCACGGGCGTAGTGGGCTTGGGGCTCGGAGATTTCGCCTGTGATGAAGGCTTGTGCGCCTGCTTCAATGGCGGCTTCAAAGTAGTTTTGTGCGCCGCCGCTGCACCATGCCAGACGGGTGATGGGGGTGTTTGCGGGCAAGCCGTCAATGAGGGTGACGGGGCGTTGCAGGGTGGTTTGCACGTGGGCGGCGAGTGCGCTGGCGCTGGCAAAGGCAGCGGGGGGCGCGTTGTGCGCGGGTTGACCGATAAAGAGCAGGTTTTGTTCGCCCAGTTGCTGCTGCACTTCAAGCCCGAGCAGGCGGGCGAGCTGGGCGTTGTTGCCTAGCGTGGGGTGGGCATCAAGCGGCAGGTGGTAGGCCAGCAGGTTGATGTCGTGCTTGAGCAGCAAGGCCAGGCGCTGCTTCATCCAGCCTGTGATGCAGCCGCTTTGCCCGCGCCAAAATAGGCCGTGGTGCACCAGTATGGCGCAGGCGTTGGCGGCAATGGCGGCTTCAATCAAAGCGCGGCTGGCAGTTACGCCCGAGACGAGCGTGTGCACGGTTTCGCGGCCTTCTACCTGTAGGCCGTTGGGGCCGTAGTCTTTGAAGTTTTCGGGCTGCATGAGCGCGTTGAGCGTTTGCAGCAAATCGTTACGCAACATTTTGGTGTTTCCAGATGCAAGGGTGGTGAGGTGTGGGGCAAACGGGTGGCAATTTCAGCGACAATCGGCAGCTATGAAAAAGCTATGGCTCTTATTTTCGCAGGTTGTGACGGTGCTGCTGGCCTGCTGGTTTGTGGTTGCCACGATGCAACCCAACTGGCTGGGGCGCGGCAGCTTGTTTGGCGCACAAAAACAGGATGCGGATTTGGCGCTGCAAGCGCCACCGCCAGAGACTTTGCGCAGCGCGGCCAAAACAGCTGCTCCTGCGGTAGTGAGCATTATCACCAGCCCCGATGAGGAGCCTGTTTTTGCAAAAACACGCAACGATAAATCTGCCGCCAGCAAACTTGCTGAAGAAGAGGACGAAGAAGACATTTTTTCCGGCATGGGCAGTGGCGTAATCGTAAGCAGTGATGGTTATATCTTGACCAACAGCCATGTGCTGGAAGAATCTGAAAATATTGAGGTGTTGCTTAACGATGGCCGCCGTGCAGAGGCGCGCATCATTGGTACCGACCCCGATACCGACTTGGCGGTGCTCAAGGTTGAGCTATCTAACCTGCCAGCTATTGCGCTTGGTGACTCGGGTAGTTTGCAGGTGGGTGACTCGGTGCTGGCCATAGGCAACCCCTTTGGCGTGGGGCAAACCGTAACCAGTGGCATTGTTAGCGCCCTGGGGCGTAGCCAGTTGGGTATAAGTACGTTTGAGAACTTTATCCAGACCGATGCGGCTATTAACCCAGGCAATTCGGGTGGTGCGCTGGTAGATATTCACGGCAAACTTGTTGGTATCAACACGGCTATTTATTCGCGCACGGGTGGCTACATGGGCATAGGTTTTGCCACACCTACGAGCATGGCCAAAAAGGTTTTTGAAGACATTGTTCAGACTGGGCATGTTACCCGTGGCTGGATTGGCGTAGAACCCAGCGACATTACTGCAGAGCTTGCTGCGGCACTGGGTGTGCCCGAAAATTCTGGCACCGTTGTAACGGGGGTACTGCCTGGTAGCCCTGCTGCGCGCGCTGCTTTGCAACCTGGCGATATCATTACCCGTGTAAATAAAAATGCAGTGCGTAATGTGCAGGATTTGCTGGCGATGGTAGCAGCACTGTCGCCCGGAAGCACTGCCGAGTTGGCCGTGCAGCGCAAGGGGCAGGCGCTAATTGTGCCGATTACGCCAGAGCAGCGCCCCAAGCCAGACGTTGCACGCTAAACAAATGCAGATGCTGGGTAAATGAGTTGGCCTGCATCTTGTTAGCCCAGCACATGCTGCCAAAGTGCTTTGATTGCTTGCGCCTGCGCTTGCACGCTAGCTGGGTCGCAAAGCATGCTTTCTTCATTTAAGCGGGCTCGGTGCTGGCGGTGGCGCAGGGTGCGGTAGGCGCTGGCGGCGGCGTGCCCTAGATTTTTGCCTTCTGGCAGTATGCCCAGCGTATCGGCACGTTCAAGCAGGGCGATGTTGCCACGGTTTTCAAGCATGGTGGGGTGTTGGTGGCTGTGTAGCAAGACCAGATACTGTGTGATGAATTCGGCATCTATCATGCCGCCTGCGCTGTGTTTGAGGTTGAATTGCCCGTCAGCCACCTTGTGGGCGCTGCTTACGCGCTGGCGCATGGCAACTATTTCTTGTTTGAGTAATGCAGCATCGCGTTGCGCGGTGATGACGGAGCTGCGTATGGCATCAAACCGTGCGTGAAGGCGCGGGCTGCCAAAGCAGCAGCGGGCGCGGGTCATGGCCTGGTGCTCCCAAAGCCATGCGGTGTTGCTGCCACGCTGGAGTTGGTAGCCCTCGAACGCTTCAATGGTAGTGGTAAGCAGGCCAGAGTTGCCGTTGGGGCGCAGGGCGGTGTCAATTTCGTAGAGGTCGCCTTCGCTGGTTTTGCTGGTGAGCCAGGTGATGAGTTTGCGTACCAGCATGGCGTAGATCTCGCCTGATCGCTCGTGGGTGTTTTCGTAGATAAAGACCAGATCCAGATCGCTGCCATAGCCAAGCTCTAGCCCGCCGAGCTTACCGTAGGCGACGATGGCAAAGTGGTCGGCCAGATTGTCTTGCGGCGCATCGGTAAAGCCCATGCTGTGGACTTTGGGCAACAGGCGCTGCCAGCACCAGTGCGTTGCCAGATGCAGTATGGCGTCGGCTAAACCGCTTAAGTCATCACCCACTTGTTCTACGCTCAAGCGCCCATCAAGGTCGCGTGCCAGTGTGCGAAATGTAGAGGCGTGCATGGCGCGGCGTAGCAGGTTGAGCAGGGTTTCTTCGTCGTCTTCGCCTGTGGCTTGCAGGGCGTGCAGGCGCTGGGTGAGTTTGGCGGTAAAGGTGTCGCGCTCAAAGCGGCCTTCAAACATGGTGTTGTTGCTGAGTTCGTCAATCACGCCCGGGTTGCTGGTGAGGTAGCGCGCGGGCCAGCGTGCCACGCCCAGCAGTTGCAGCAGGCGCTCGTGCACCAGCGGGTGCTCTAGCAGCATGGCCAGATAGCTTTCGCGGCGCAGGAGGGTTTCAAGCCAGTCCATAAAGCGTAGCAGACCAGCTTCGGAAATGTCTCCATCTGCTTGGCTGACTGGTAGCCAGTGCAGGCTGCGCTGCATCAGGCGCATAAGCTTTTGGCGCGCAGATGGGCGCAGCGTGGCTATGCGGGTATGGTTGCGCCATGATTGCAGGCGCTGTGCCAGCTCGGTGTGCGATGCGGGTAATAGTGCCTCAAGGTGTGTAATATCGTCTTCGTCATCAATGGCTGGGGCTGGGGTGGCCGGTGCCGTAGCGGATGACTGGGTATCGGTGCTTTTGCTTTTGGGCACGGTGTTATCGGGGCAGGTGCTTTGATTGGATTGGTCACGGCTTAAAAGCAAATCAAATTCGTGTGCTACCAGCTCGCGGTGCTGTGTCAGCGCTTGCATAAAGCTCTCGGTGCTGGGGTAGCGCATGGTGTGTGCCAGCCACTGTAAATCGTCAGGGTTGGTGGGCAGGATGTGGGTTTGCTGGTCATCCAGATACTGGATGCGGTGCTCGACTTGCCGCAAGAAGATATAGGCCTGCGCCAGTGCATTGGCTGTTTGGCTAGACATCAAACCCGACCGCGCCAGTTGGGCCAGTGCATCTACTGTAGGGCGCACCCGCAGTTCGGGGTATTGGCCGCCGCGCACGACTTGCAGCAGTTGCACGGTAAATTCTATTTCGCGTATGCCACCGCGCGAGATTTTTACGTCGTTGGCGCGTTCGGGGTGGCCTGCGCTGCGGCTAGCGGCATGGGCGCGGATTTGGTCGTGCAGCAGGCGTAGTGCTTCGTACACGTTGTAATCAAGGTAGCGGCGAAAGACAAAGGGCAGCACCACATGGCGCAACTGGCGTGCGGAGTGGTTGGTGATAGATGAGACGGGCGCAACCACACGGCTTTTGAGCCATGCAAAACGCTCCCATTCGCGCCCTTGTACTTGCAGGTATTCAGCCAGAGCTTGCAGCGAAGATACCGATGGGCCCGAGTTGCCATTGGGGCGCAAGGCTAAATCTACGCGAAAAACAAAGCCGTGCTCGGTGGTTTCGCCGATGAAGGTGTAGATGCGCTTGACGGCGCGGGCGAAGTATTCCTGAAAGCTAATCGGTGCAGCGCCTGCGGTTTCGCCATCGGTTTCGTAAACATAAATCAGGTCAATATCACTTGAAACGTTCAGCTCGCGTGCGCCGAGTTTGCCCATGCCCACCACCCAAAAATTGGCGCGGCTGCCATCAGGCTTGAGGGGTTTGCCGTGGCGCTCATCAAGCTGGGCAAAGGTGTGCGTGCAGGCAATGTCAAGTGCAAACTCGGCCAGATGGGTCATGGCACTGGTGATGTGGTGCATGGCGGCAGCGCCATCGCAGTCAAGCACTGTTAGACGCTCCAGCACAAGTTGACGCAAGATACGCAGGGCAGCGCTTGCGTCATGACCCTGTTCAATAAGTGCGCTGTAGGTAGCCTGCAGCATGGTCAAATTGGGCAGACCAGCGGGCAAAAGGAGCAGTTCTCGCGGATAACGGCGGTGCAGACGCTGGATAAAACGAGAATAAAGGGCATTGTTGGCATGAGTGGCCCCATAAACTGTAGTATCCAGCGGGGATAATAGGGTTGTCCCTTCGACGGTGTCAGGGTGCCGGTTGGCGCTAGTGTTGTTGCCTGATGCTGTCATTGCCTTTTTCCATGCAGGATATAAAACTCTTCTTACACGACCTTTATAGCCGCGTTCTTCAAAGCAAGGGCTGGCTGAGATTGCTCCGTTGGGCTGGCATGCTGGCTGGTGCCGTGCTGGTCTTGCTTGCCACTGCTGCATTGCTGCTGCATATGTGGATTTTGCCGCGAATTGGTGACTTTCGCCCGCAAATAGAGCAGCACGCTTCACAAATACTGGGTTTGCCGGTGCATATCAAGGCCATTGAGCTTAAACGCAGTGGGTGGGAGCCTGAAATTGAATTGCAGCAAGTGCAGTTTACCGATGCCGCAGGCCAGCCAGCATTACACATCGCGCGCATTGAAGCTGGTGTATCGGTTCGCAGTCTGTTGCGTGCGGGTTTTACCCGTTTGGCTGTTATTTCGCCCAGCGTGCAGGCGCAGCGCAGTGCCGATGGCAGCATCCACATTGCTGGCATGTTGCTCGATAGCGGTAGCAAAGCGGCGGCTGCACCTGATGATGACAGCTCTGCCGATGCCGCTATCTCGTGGCTGTTGGAACAACCCGTGCTTGAAATCCGCAACGGTAGTATTCGCTGGAGTGATGCGCAGCGCAAAGTGTTGCCGCTGCACTTGGAGCAGGTGCAAGCCAGCCTGCACAACAAAGGCCGCAATCACGCACTGAAGGTTTACCTGAATCCGCCTGCTGGCTGGGGACATGCGGTAACGGCTGCTGTGCAGTGGCAGCATGGCCTGTGGCAAAACAGTGCCAACTGGCGCGAATGGTCGGGCGAGGCTCAAGCCGATATGCCTTGGCTCAATGTCTCGCAGCTACGCAGCTATATCGATTTGGGCAAAGACGTAAGCCTGCGTCAGGGGCAGGGCAGTGTGCGCGTGCAGGCGCAATTCAAGCAGGCGCGTAGCAGTACGCTGGCAGTGGATGCGCGGCTTGATGAGGTAGACGTAACACTGGGCAAAAAACTGCCCGCGTTGGCATTGAAAAACCTGCAAAGCCAGTTTGAGGTGCGTTACCACAGCACCGAGCGGCGCGACAGCTACACACTGGCCACATCCAGTCTGCGTTTTGCAACCTATGAAGGGCGGCAATGGTCGGGCGGCAATGTGCGCGTCAAAATCACCAACGGCACCAGCCAGAGCGATAGCAGCGGCGAGGTGCAAGGCAATAATTGGGACATTGATACCATCAGCCATCTGGCCAGCCGCCTGCCGCTGGGGCAAGCTATGCACAAGGCGCTGGCTACCTACCAGCCAAATGGCAAGTTGCAGCAAATCAAATTGCGCTGGGGAGGCGACATCAACGCGCCCACCAGTTTTGCTGCCAGCGGGGAAATTACGCATCTTGGCTGGTTGGCACAACTTGGTGCACTCGACCCCAAAACCGGCCAGCGTGGCATGGGAAATCCTGGCATTGAGGGAGCCAATGTGCGCTTTGACCTCAACCAGTCGGGTGGCAACATGGATTTGCAGCTTGACAAAGGCAGTGCCGAATTTCCGGGTGTTTTTGAAGAGCCACGCCTGCCTTTTGATACCCTGCAAGCCAAAGTGCGATGGAAGATAGACGGCAGCAAGGTTCGCGTTGAACTGCCCGACATCCGCTTTGCCAATGCCGACGCGAAGGGCAAGGCACGCATCCTGTGGCACACCCGCGACGATGCTCCCACACTTTCCGAGCGCTTTCCCGGTATGCTGGATTTGTCTGCAACCATAGACCAAGCGCGTGCCGAGCGTGTAGTGCGTTACCTGCCGCTTGAGTTGGGGCACGAGGCGCGCGAGTATGTGGCGCATTCAGTGCGCAGCGGCAATGCCAAAAATGCGCGTATTCGCGTAACGGGTGACTTGCGTCATATTGCTACGGGGAAAGATTCCAATGGCAAGTTGCCCGATGGTATTTTCCGCTTTGAAGTTCCTCTAACCAATGCAGAATTTAACTTTGTCCCCGCATATCTGCAAGATGCGGGCGAAAAGCCCTGGCCGGCACTTACCCAGCTTGATGGTCTGCTTGTTATAGACCAGCTCAAACTTTCGGTCCTCAATGCCACCGCACGTTTTAGTACCGCGCCCGATTTGCGGGTCAGCAACCTCAATGCACACATACCTGATCTGGAAGAAGATCTGGTGGTCAATGTCGCAGGCAAAATTCGTGGGCCACTGCAACAGGCGCTTAACCTCAATCGCCAGTCTCCTTTGACAGAAATATCAGAGCAGGCATTAGAAAAAGCCAGCGCCACAGGCCAGGCCGATATTGATTTGCGTCTGAGTCTGCCAACCGAAAACATGGATGCCGCCAAGGTGCAAGGTACGGTGCTGCTCAAGGGTAATGACATTCGCATTACGCCTACTTCTCCACTGCTCACGCGTAGCCAGGGTACAGTCAGCTTTGATGAAAACGGTTTCACTCTCAAGGGCGCACGCACGCACCTGCTTGGGGGAGCAGCTACGCTTGAAGGCGGTACTCTGGCGGCACGCCCTGCTGCAAAAGGGCGCGCAGCAACAAGTAAAAAGGTTCTTATCAAAGTACAAGGGCAGTTTAGCGGCGAAGGGTTACGCAACGATAAGGCCATTGGCAGTATTGCAACACTAGGCCACTTTTTGCAGGGTAGTAGTCGATACCAGGCACAGCTTCAGTTTGAGGGCAATGAGCCAGAAATACGCATTGACTCAGACTTGGCAGGTATGGCCGTACAACTTCCACCCCCATTTGCCAAATCTGTGATGGGCACCTTGCCACTGCACTACGCAAATACTGTGACCGCTTACGGCAAAGATGCCGCTGGAGGCAAGCTGGCACTTGAAGATCAGGTGCAGGTGAGCTTGGGCAAACTGGCACTGGCGCAATACCAGCGCAAACTGCATCCGCATGCTGATCCGCAAGTGTTGCGCGGCAGCCTTGCTATTGGCGAGCAGGCCACAGGCCATATGCCGCCTATGCCCAGCAGTGGCGTGCAGGCTTTGATACGGCTTGATCGGGTTGAGGCAGAAGCATGGAGCAAGCTGCTCAATGCCGATTGGGGTGTGGCAGGTATTACGTCTGAGAGTGTGCCTGCGAGCACGCCGGCAACCGCCGCAGTTCCGGCATCTGCACCTCGGGGTAAAAAGGCAATAGCACGCTCTGAAAACGGGGCTGGTAGCAAGAGCCCTGCTGTGCCAGAAATGGTGGGCAGCTATCTGCCTGATCAGGCAGATATTGCAACCCCTCTGTTGCTGGCAGCGGGGCGGCAGTTTGAAGACTTTTCGGGGAAAGTTTCGCGCGAGGGGCGATTGTGGAAAGTCGCCATGACATCGCGCCAACTCAAAGGCTCCATGGAGTATTTGCCATCGCTCTGTGGTGGTGCAGGCAGCATCAAGGCGCGGCTAAAACAGCTTGCGCTGGAGCCAGCCAGCCTTGAAAAAGTCCACGACTATGTCAAACAAACTGACAACCCCGAGACCCTGCCCGCGCTGGATATTGATGCCGAAAATGTTGATTTGGCAGGCTATAAATTCAATCGCGTCATACTGCGTGCCAGCAATTCGGCCCAAGCCCGCCCAGCAGGAGGTGCGCTGGTAGATGATGACGATGCAGGAGTGCACAGTGCCTGGCGCATTCACCAACTTTCGGCTTGGGCACCACACAGCCGCCTGCAAGCCAGCGGTGCGTGGGAGCAACCTGCCGCAACGGTAGCACTTGGCAAAGAACGGTTTGTGAATTTAAATGTGCGTTTTGAAACGACCGATTTGGGTGGTTTGCTGGTTCATTTTGGCAGGCCTGATTTGCTTACAGGGGGCGTAGGCAGCATGTCGGGCGCCATCCGCTGGCAGGGCTCACCAGCAGATCCTAATCTGGAAACGCTGGCTGGGCATGCCAGGCTGGATGTGCGTAACGGGCACCTTACCAGCGTTGACCCAGGAGCAGCTAAGCTGATTGGTCTGCTCAGTCTGCAAATGCTGCCAAGGCTGGGTGATCTGGCTACCAAAGGGTTGGGTTTCGACTATATCAATGCCTCAGCGCGTGTAGACAAAGGCGTGGCGCGCATAAGCAATCTCGACGTTGCTGGCTCCATTGCCGATGTCAAGGCACTGGGCCAAGTTGCATTGCCCACGCAAACTGTCAAACTCGAAGCGGTGGTGTTGCCCAAAATTGATTTGGGCGGTGCAGCCCTGATAGCGACAGCCATCAATCCTGCCGTAGGCTTGAGTAGCTATGTGGCACAACTGCTGCTAAGCAAGCCGTTAAGCGACATGAGCAGGCAGGTGCTATCGATTGAAGGTAATATTGAGCAAACGCAAATCAGGCAGCTGCAAGGCGATGAGGCACGAGCAGCCAGCCAGCGTGTAATGGGTGCTAAAGAGGCTGATAGCGCAGTTGATAGCCTGTGGAACTGGCAACCTGTCACGCGTCCTCAGTCTAGCCAGAAAAAAATGCCATAAAGTGCACTGCGTTGCCGAGAGCAGGGCTTGAGCCCATCAGGCCGTGCCGCCCACCGTTAAGCTGTTAATCCGCATGGTGGGCTGCCCTACGCCAACAGGCACGCTTTGGCCTTCTTTGCCGCAAGTGCCTACGCCGCTGTCAAGCTGTAAATCGTTGCCAATCATGGTTACACGAGTCAGTGCATCAGGGCCATTGCCAATAAGTGTTGCGCCTTTGACTGGGTATTGGATTTTGCCGTTTTCTACCCACCATGCCTGGCTGGCCGAGAATACAAATTTGCCGCTTGTAATGTCTACCTGCCCGCCGCCAAAGTTGGTGGCATACAGGCCGCGTTTGAGGCTGGCAACAATGGCTTGCGGGTCTTCATTGCCTGCGAGCATATAGGTGTTGGTCATGCGCGGAATGGGGGTGCTGGCGTAGCTTTCGCGCCTGCCGTTGCCTGTGGATTTGCTGCGCATGAGCCGTGCGTTGGTGCGGTCTTGCAGGTAGCCCGTCAAAATGCCGTCTTCAATCAGCACGGTGCGCTGGGTGGGCTGGCCTTCGTCGTCAATGTTCAGGCTGCCGCGCCGACCGGGTAAAGTGCCATCATCGAGCACGGTTACGCCCTTGGCGGCTACGCGCTGGCCCATGCGCCCAGCAAAGGCGCTGCTGCCTTTGCGGTTGAAGTCGCCTTCAAGCCCATGACCTATGGCTTCGTGCAGCAGCACGCCGGGCCAGCCGTTACCGAGCACCACGTCCATTACGCCAGCGGGGGCGGGTTGCGCCTGCAAGTTGGTTAAGGCGGAGTTTACGGCTTCATCCACATATTGTTGCAGCAAGACATCATCAAAATAATCCAGCCCAAAGCGTCCACCACCACCGCTACCACCTGTTTCGCGCCGTATCTGGCCGGCAATTTTCTGCTCGGCAATAACCGTCAGGCTCAGGCGCACCAGCGGGCGCACGTCAGCCGCAAGCGTGCCATCAAGCCGTGCAATTAGCACGACGTCGTATTCAGCCGCTACGCTGGCCATAACTTGTTTGATGCGCGGGTCTTTGGCGCGCGCCATTTTCTCGACTTTCTCAAGCAGGGCAACTTTAGCTGCGCTGTCAAGGCTGCCGATGGGGTTGAAAGCCGCATACAAGTTGCGTGCTGCTGCGGTACGCTCTTTGGCAGGGGTGGCTGCTTGCCTTTTGCCGCCTTTTGCTGTGCTGCACGCCGTGCCGTTGGCGCAGCCAATGGTGCGCACGTTGCGCACAGCATCCATCAGGGCTGCTTGCGAGATGTCATCCGAATAGGCAAAGGCGGTTTTCTCGCCCGACATGGCACGCACGCCCATGCCTTGGTCAATGCTAAAGCTGCCGCTTTTAACAATGCCTTCTTCCAGACTCCAGCCTTCGCTGCAAGTGCTTTGAAAGTACAAATCGGCATCATCAATTTGCCGCGTGTGCATGGCAGCGAGCACTTTGTGCAAGTCTGTGCGGCACAGGCCAAACGGAGCCAGCAGCAAAGCCTCGGCCAGCGCCAGACGCTGTTTGGTGTTGCTGGCAGAAGCGGCAGGAATTTTGTGGGTATTGGCAATAGATATATTCATGATGGGTGGCATTGTAGAAGCTACAGCCTTTATCTGCTGCCTTAGTTGTTGCATTACCTGCTGCATTTGTCTTGCCCAGATTGCCTGTTGCGTAGCATTTCGCCTCTACAGCTTTTACAATGCCCAGCCATGATACTGCCTAACTACACCCGCGCCCAAAATCTTGCCGCCACTTTGCGCGAGCGCCTCGTTATCATGGATGGAGCCATGGGCACCATGCTGCAGCTCCTCAAGCTCACCGAAGAGCAATACCGAGGCGAGCGATTCAAAGACTTCACCCGTGACGTAAAAGGCAACAACGACTTGCTCGTGCTTACCCAGCCGCAACTCATCCGCGACGTGCACGACAGCTATCTGGCAGCAGGCGCAGACATCATCGAAAGCAACACCTTTGGCGCCACCAGCGTAGCCCAGGATGACTATGACATGGCGCACTTGGCACGCGAAATGAACGTGCAAGCCGCAAAAATAGCCCGCGCCGCCTGTGATGCAGCCAGCACCCCCGAAAAACCCCGCTACGTGGCAGGCGCACTCGGCCCCACGCCGCGCACAGCCAGCATCAGCCCCGATGTAAACGACCCGGGCGCACGCAACATTGATTTCGAGCAACTTCGTGCCTCCTATCTGGAGCAAGCACTCGGCCTGATAGAAGGCGGCGCAGACATCATGCTGGTTGAAACCATTTTCGACACACTCAACGCCAAAGCCGCCCTGTTTGCCATAGACCAAGCCTTCGAGCAAACAGGCGAGCGCCTGCCCATCATGATTAGCGGCACCGTTACCGATGCCTCTGGCCGTATTTTGAGCGGGCAAACCGTCACCGCCTTTTGGTACAGCGTGCGCCACGCCAACCCCATCTCGGTCGGGCTTAACTGCGCCTTGGGCGCTGCCCTCATGCGCCCCTACATCCAAGAGCTTGGCCGCGTAGCGGGCGACACCTTCATTAGCTGCTACCCCAACGCAGGCATGCCCAACCCCATGAGCGACACAGGCTTTGACGAAACCCCCGAAGTCACCAGCCGCTTGCTGCACAGCTTTGCCGAAGAAGGTCTGGTCAATATCATTGGCGGCTGCTGCGGCACCACGCCCGAGCACATCACAGCCATTGAGCAAAGCACCCGCGCACTGGCACCACGGGCGCTGTCGTTTACCAAGCTGCTGCAACGCGCTTAAAACCAGCCACCCCACGCGCAAGCCAAAAAAAAATCCCCGCCAAAACCAGCGGGGATTTTTTGTGCAGACGTAGACTGTAAATACAGCCACAGCCACAGCCACAGCCGCAAGCGATTAAGGCGCTACAGGCACTGCGGCAGTTGCTGGCTGCACCTTTTGATTTTGGTAAGCAGGGCTACGCGGGCCCGGCAGCATAGAGTGGCTGCCGCCTGCCGAAAGCAAGCGCCCAGCGGTCACCTTGGCCATGCCATGCCCAGCGTCGCCCACGCTATTGACGATTTGGCTCAGCGCGGCACTCACCAGCATACCAATCAAGCCGCCGCCCGAGTTGCCGCCGCCCTCATTGCTATTGGCCGAAGCGCGCCCCGCCCACAGCTCGCGGCCTGTTTTCAAATCTACCAAGCGGGCTTGCGCAGTCACCGTCGTAACGCTATCGATAACGAGATAGCGCGTGCCATAGTCCGTCACGGTGATGTAGAGCGCCGCATCAGCGCCAAACACCTCGCGCAGCTTGCGAAAATCAACCTGATGGATGTCATCAACAACCGTTAAACCGTTGCTTTTAAACTGCTCATCCACCAGCGTAATAGGCAGCACATAGTAGCCAGACTCGGCCACAGGCGCTTGCGTGTTGGAATAAAAACCATAGCTTGCAGCCACATCGGGCGATGTGTTTTTGGGTGGCAAAATCAAAATGGTTTTGGGGTCGGCAGCGCGGTAGGCTGAATAGTCTTTTTTCGCAATCTGCACGGTGTTGGTTGCGCAGCCACCCAGCGCAAAAGCCAGCAGGCACAGCGCCATTACACTGGTTTTTTTCATTTTTTCACCTCCTGAGCAGGCTTTGCTGCCGATGCCGCCGCTGCGGGAGCTGGTGCAGTTTTGGTTGCAGTAGCTGTTGCCGAAGCAGGTGCAGCAGGCTTGGCTTTGAGCTGCTCCAGCAGCTTGTCGATATAGCTGGCAGACTCGGGGAAAGCCGCTTTTTCTTGCTCAAGCGCACTCACGAAGTCTGGGCCACGGCCCACTTTTTCGTACAGCAGCCCCAAGTGGGCGCGGTAGCCAGGCGGCAACTGCTTGCCCTTGGCTTGCGTTTCTTGCGCGTGCTTTTCGAGCAGCTCAATTTGCCTGACGGGCGACTCGTTTTTAAAGTGCGCGTAAACCTGCTGCTCGTAAGGCCCCCAGTTGTAAAGCGTAGGCGTGCCAGCGCAGCCAACCAGTGCGGCGGCAGCAAGTGCCGCCATATAGGGCAAAGTGCGTCGCATCTGCATGGTTATTTCCCTTGCACGGGGCGCAGTGTGCCAGCATCTACGGCATTTGACAGGCTATCAACCGCTTGGCGAATAGCCAAATCAAGCACCTTGCCGTTGAGCGTAGCGTCATACGAAGCCGTGCCGCCAAAGCCGATAATTTCGCGGTTGGAGAGCTTGAACTCGCCCGCGCCTTGCGCAGAAAGCACCACTTCAGAAGTTTTCGCGTTGATAACGTTCACAGTCACTTTGGCGTAGGCAATTTGCTCTTTGCCGCGCCCCAAAATGCCAAAAAGCTGGTGGTCGCCCACCTCTTTACGGCCAAACTCGGTCACATCGCCCGAGATGATGAAGTCTGCGCCTTTGAGCTGTTGCGCCTGGTTTTTGATTTTGGCTTCTTGCTGCGCTTCAGTCATGTTTTCGCGGTCAAGCACACTAAAGCGGTTGGATTGGTTCAGGTGTGCAATCAAAATGGTTTTTGACTGGTTGCCAAGCCTATCAACACCATCGCTGAAAACGCCGCGCTGAAATGGCGTGCGATTTTCAAACTTGCCAATCGACACAGGCACGCGCACACCCGCATAGGGGCGCGCAGCAGCGGCAACGGCAGGCGCTTGCAGCGCGGTAGATGTTTCGGTGGCGCAGCCAGCCAAAAGCAACAGGGCAAGCGGCATGGCAAGGGTATGGCGTAGAACTACTTTCAAGATATCTCCTTTGTGCAGAGCAAACTGCCAAAAAAACTGCCCGCCAAGCAAGTCTTGTGCTTGGCGGGCAGCGTATGGTAACGCAAGCTATGCTGGCAATTTATGCCTTGATACGCATATCGCCCGTTTCTTCAAAGCGGGTATGCCATGACAGCGCTTCGGGCAAGGTGTGTGGTGTGTGCTTGCCTGGAGCATCACGCAGTGCGCGTTGGTAATAGTCGCGCAGCATATCGCGGTAAGTGGGGTGAGCGCACTTGTCGATGATGGTAGTGGCGCGCTGCTTGGGCGAGAGGCCACGCAAATCGGCCAGACCTTGCTCGGTCACAATCACATGCACATCGTGCTCGGTGTGGTCCACATGCGAAACCATAGGCACAATGCACGAAATAGCGCCACCCTTGGCCGTAGAAGGCGTCATAAAGGCCGAGATATAGGCGTTGCGGGTAAAGTCGCCCGAGCCACCAATGCCGTTCATGATGCGTGTGCCCATGATGTGGGTGGAATTGACGTTACCGTACATATCGGCCTCAATCATGCCGTTCATCGACAGCACGCCCAAGCGGCGGATAACTTCGGGGTGGTTACTGATTTCTTGCGGACGCAGCAGGATTTTGCTACGCAAGGTTTCGATGTTGTTTTCGAAATATTCCAGCGCTTTTTTACTCAGGCTGATGGCTGTAGACGAAGCACTGACCAGCTTGCCCGAAACAATCATATCGAGCATACCGTCTTGCAGCACTTCGGTGTAGGCAGAAAGGTTCTCGAACGGACCTTTGTTCAAACCAGCCAGCACAGCGTTGGCGATATTGCCCACGCCAGACTGCAGCGGCAGCAGGTTTTTGGGCAAGCGGCCAGCCTTGACTTCGTGGGTGTAGAAATCCAGCAGATGCGCAGCGATTTTTTCAGACTCGGCATCGGGTGGCGTAAATTCGGTATTGCGGTCGCTGGTGTTGGTTTCAACCACGGCCACCACTTTGGCGGGGTCCACGCGCATGAAAGGGCTGCCAATGCGGTCGTCGCTGCGCAGCAGTGGAATGGCCTTGCGGTGCGGAGGCATCAGTGCAGCGTCGTCGTAAATGTCGTGCATGCCTTGCAAAGACATGCTCTGGTAGCTGTTTACTTCCAAAATTACCTTGTCGGCCAGCTCCAGCCAGGCGTTGTTGTTGCCAATGGCTGTAGAAGGCACGAGCGAGCCATCTTCGAGAATGGCGGTAACTTCAATAACGGCTACAGTCATCTTGCCGTAAAAGCCAAAGCGGGCGTGCTGCGCTACGTGCGAGAGGTGAATATCGCTGTAATGCATGCTGCCTTCGTTGATTTTTTTGCGGCAAACGGGGTCTGACTGATAGGGCAAGCGCATTTCCATGCCATCCACCTCGGCCAGTGCGGTATCGAGCTCGGGTGCGGTAGATGCACCTGTGAGCACATCAATGCGAAACGCCTCGCCGCGTGCGTGCGCGGCGCTGATGCGCTTGGCCAACTCAAGAGTGACCTCTTTTGGGTGGCCAGAGCCAGTAAAGCCGCTCATGCCTACCTTGTCTCCGTGCTGGATAAGGGCGGCAGCCTGCTCGGCTGACATGATTTTGCTGCGAAATGCAGGATGAAGAACGCGGGATTTTTCAGACATGGTACTAGAGCCTCCTTATTGAGATTTGTATGGATTCTATGATGCTATGGAGCATAGCAGAGTGCTTAATTTATCAGGGTTTACATGGGGCTGGTGCAGAAGCCGAGTCCAAGGCACAGGTGGGCGGGTTTTTGGTTTCGGCTTCGTACGCTTTTAAAACCTTTCGCAATTCAGGGTCGAGCAGCGCTTTTATGATCTGCTGCGTCTGCTTGTCACCGCTTTTTTTGGCGGCTTTTTCCAGCCAAAATGTTGCCTGCTTTTCATCTCGCGGCACGCCCATGCCTTCCATGTACATCAAGCCCAGAGAGTTTTGCGCTTCAACATGCCCTTGCTTGGCGGCTTTGAGAAACCATGAATGCGCTTGCTGGTAATCTTGCGCCACGCCTTCGCCTTCGGCATACATAACCCCTAGCCTGTATTGGGCTATGGCATTGCCAGCCTGCGCCAGAGGCGTAAATTCTTTGAAGGCGGCGGCATAATCCTGGCGCTTGTAAGCCGCCTGGGCATCTTTCAGCCCCGCATGCGCCAGCGGTGTGCCAAGCGCCAGCAGCAAGGCCAAGGTGCAAGCACTGCGAATGTGTGGTTTGCGGTGTTTCATTGTGGCGATCCTTTGCAAAGGAAAGTAAATAAGCAAAACATCAAAAAACGCTTGATGCAATGTTTGCCTGCTTTGTAGCAGGTTTTTACGGTGTTTTTGCTGTCAGCCTTGTTTTTAGGTGCGCTATGGCATTTTTATAAAAAACTGGAATAAATTAGCACATCCTTGGGTAAAAGAGCTGCGTATCCGATTTTGGTATTGGCAGATTACTGAGGCGGGTGGATTGAGCCGTTTGCAGGCTTGCCTAGATCTTGGGCGCAAACAGAAAGACATAAAGCCACAGCAACGAAAAGCCCAATGGCACGACCAGAGGAGCCATGCGTACCAGCCAATGCACATAGTTTCCAACCGGCTTGCCCGAGCGCGTTGTACGGTTGGGCACAATGGTGCCTTCGTAGGCTTGCAGTGACATCTGCTCAATCGTGCTCAAGGTGTATTGCGCTTTAATTTTTTCAATAAAACGCAACTGTTCGCGTAAATACATGTCTTGCGCCCAAGTAGCTGCATAGACTGAAGCAAATACCACCAACGAAAGCAGCAAAGCGGCCACAGGTATGACGTAATGGAAAAAGTCCGGCCATGAAAAGCTGCGTTGCCAAGAAGCAGCATACGCCGCCAGCAGAAAAGATTGCGAAGTGGCATACCAGCGCATGCGATTTTCAATCAAGTTTTTTTCTGCGTGAATTTCTACCTGCATGGAGTGCAGAGTGTCAGTAGGGGAAAATGTTTGCGCACTGGACATCTTGAATATCCTTGTTGCCTAGCCTGTGAATCAGACGTGTGGGCGTACACAGATGCTGTCATGTGCACCCAGAAGTTAGATGCAGTTTATTTGAAAAAATATGAAATGTGTTTGCAAAATGCAACTTATTGCGTCTAGCGAATGACATGACCACTGCTGTTTAGGTGTGCATCCGCGTGGCGTGTGTATAGGTTTGAACAGCCCAGACATATCTTCGCCAAGAAGATATGTCTGGGAAGGCTAGCTGTGGTTTATTTCAATGCCTTGAAACGCATGCGATGCGGGCGTGCGCCGTCTTCACCCAGACGTTTGACCTTGTCGGCTTCGTACTCTTGGTAGTTGCCATCGAAGAATGTCCATTGGCTGTCGCCTTCGGCAGCGAGTATGTGGGTGCAGATGCGGTCGAGGAACCAGCGGTCGTGGCTGATGACCATGACGCTGCCGGCAAATTCGAGCAGTGCGTCTTCCAAGGCGCGCAGGGTTTCTACGTCCAGGTCGTTGGATGGCTCATCAAGCAGCAGCACGTTGCCGCCTGCAATGAGGGTTTTGGCAAGGTGCAGGCGGCCGCGTTCGCCGCCTGAGAGCATGCCCACTTTCTTTTGCTGGTCGCCACCGTTGAAGTTAAAGCGCCCACAGTAGGCGCGGCTGGGCATGGTGAATTTGCCTACGGTGAGTATGTCCAAGCCGCCCGAGATGTCTTCCCAGACGGTTTTTTCGTTGGCCAAGTCGTCGCGGTGCTGGTCTACAAATGCCATTTGCACGGTTTTGCCGATGGTGACTTCGCCGCTGTCGGGCTGCTCTTTGCCTGCAATCAGTTTGAACAGGGTTGATTTGCCTGCGCCGTTGGGGCCGATGATGCCAACGATTGCGCCGGGCGGCACTTTAAAGCTCAGATCGTCAATCAGCAGACGGTCGCCAAAAGACTTGCTGACGTTTTTAAACTCAATGACTTCCTGACCCAAACGCTCTGCAACAGGGATGAAAATTTCTTGCGTTTCGTTGCGTTTTTGGTATTCGTAATCGATCAGTTCTTCAAAGCGTGCCAAACGCGCTTTGGACTTGGCTTGGCGGCCTTTGGGGTTTTGGCGTGCCCATTCCAGCTCTTTTTTCATCGCTTTGGCGCGGGCATCTTCGGTTTTTTGCTCTTGCACCAAGCGGGCTTCTTTTTGCTCCAGCCATGTGCTGTAGTTGCCTTTCCACGGTATGCCGTGGCCGCGGTCAAGCTCCAAAATCCACTCGGCAGCGTTGTCGAGGAAGTAGCGGTCGTGGGTAATGGCTACTACGGTGCCAGAGAATCGTTGCAGGAATTGCTCAAGCCAGTCTACGCTTTCGGCATCCAAGTGGTTGGTGGGCTCATCAAGCAGCAGCATGTCGGGCTTGGAAAGTAGCAGGCGGCATAGCGCTACGCGGCGCTTTTCGCCACCCGAGAGGTTTTTGATAACGGCATCCCATGGCGGCAGGCGCAGTGCGTCGGCGGCAATTTCGAGCAGGTGCTCGCTTTGGTCGGCACCAGCTGCGGCAATAACAGCTTCAAGCTGGGCTTGCTCGGCAGCCAGAGCATCAAAGTCTGCATCGGGCTCGGCGTAGGCTGCATACACCTCTTCAAGGCGCGCCTTGGCGTCATTGACTTCGCCCATGCCGCCTTCTACCGCCTGGCGCACGGTTTCATCGGGGTTGAGCTGCGGCTCTTGCGGCAGGTAGCCAATCTTGATGCCAGGCATGGGCAGTGCTTCGCCTTCAATTTCTGTATCGATACCAGCCATGATTTTTAGCAGCGTCGATTTGCCCGAACCGTTAAGCCCCAGCACGCCGATTTTTGCTCCGGGGAAAAAGCTCAAAGAGATGTCTTTCAAAATCTGGCGCTTGGGCGGCACGATTTTGCTGACGCGGTTCATGGTGTAAACGTATTGGGCCATTGCAAAAAAATCCTTAGAAAATCATCAATTTATAGATAGAGTGTGGCAAACAAACCACCATTTTCAGTGCAAATATGACGGTTTTTGTGTGCCAAAGCCTGCACGCATTATCACAGCATGCGACAATACACTCGTTGCCAGCGACCAGTATCTGGCAACCAGCACCTTTGCTGCAAAGCCACACGGCTCTGGAAACCGGTTTCACCGGAACTTGTCTGTGGCGTTTTTTACCGGTTTGTCACCCACTGGTTGTACCAGATGCTTGTTACGCAAGCGCTGATGCACAAGACAAGCCTTGCTTAAGCGCCATCGTGCGCTCCCAACTATGACATTTGAAGAACTGCAATTGGCTCCTGCCATTGTTCAAGCCGTGCAAGAAATCGGCTATACCACTCCCACCCCTATTCAGCAGCAAGCCATTCCTCTGGTGCTTGCTGGCAATGATTTGCTTGGTGGCGCACAAACGGGCACAGGCAAAACTGCAGCCTTTACCTTGCCCATGCTGCACTTGCTAAGCAACCGCCCAGCCGCCAAAGCAGGGGCCGTGCGTGGCTTGGTGCTTTGCCCCACACGCGAGCTGGCTGCTCAGGTAGAAGAATCTGTGCGCGACTACAGCAAACATCTTGCATTGAGCTCAACCGTTATTTTTGGCGGCGTGGGCATGAATGCACAAATCCAGCGCCTGAAAAAAGGCGTGGATATTTTGGTAGCCACACCAGGGCGCTTGCTTGATTTGCAAGGCCAGGGCGTGCTTGACCTGTCGAGCGTAGAAATTTTGGTGCTTGATGAGGCCGACCGCATGCTCGACATGGGCTTTATCCATGACGTGAAAAAAGTGCTGGCGCTGTTGCCTGCCAACAAACAAAGCCTGCTGTTTAGTGCTACTTTCAGCGATGAAATACGTGACTTGGCTGCCACTTTGCTTCACAACCCGCAGCAAGTGCAAGTTACCCCGCGCAACACCACGGTGCAGCGAATTACGCAAACCATCTACCCTGTAGGGCGTAGTAAAAAGAAAGAGCTGCTGGCGCACGTCATTCGCGAAAACGACTGGAGCCAGGTGCTGGTTTTTACCCGCACCAAATTCGGCGCCAACCATGTTGCTGACTACTTGAATAAGCAAGGCATCAGCGCAATGGCTTTGCACGGCAACAAAAGCCAAACGGCACGCACGCAAGCCTTGGGCGACTTTAAAAGCGGCGCTCTGCGCGCGCTAGTAGCTACAGATATTGCCGCACGCGGTATTGATATTGATGACTTGCCGCACGTTGTCAATTACGAAATTCCCAATGTGCCCGAAGACTATGTGCATCGCATTGGTCGCACAGGCCGTGCCGGCGCTGAAGGGCAGGCAGTGAGCTTTGTCTGTATGGACGAAGAAGGCTTTATGCATGCCATCGAAAAATTTACCCGTCAGCAAATTGCTGTGCAGGTGATTGATGGCTTTGGCCCGGCAGAAGGCGAACACGCAGAACCCATTGCCATGGGGCGACAAACCTTGTGGGGTGGTGCAGGCAAGCCGCCCAGCCGCGAGGTAATGGCGGCTGCAGCCCGCTCAGCACGTCAGGAAATGATGCAACGCATTCGCGAGAGCAGAGCTCCTGGGCGCGCCAAACAGTCGGGGCAAACAGCGCAGCGCAATGCTGCATCCCAAGATATGCAAGGTGAGTCTGAGGCACAACGCCCCGTGGCGCTTGATGCGGAAGGCAATCCCATTGCGCCGCGCAATGCTGCCCAGCCGCGTGCACGCCAGCGCCGTAACCGCTTCCGCAGCGCAGGCTCAGCGCCTCGCAACGCGCAAGGCGAGCAGCCGCGCCGCCCGCAGGGTAGCGGAGAGCAAAACGCACGCCCCAAGCGCCCTTCATCTGGCCCGCGCCATCAAGGTGAAGCCCAGCCGCGTAGCCATGAAAGTGCTACCTTCAAGCTGCATGCTGAATTTGGCGTGCCGCGCAGTAAAGGTAACGGCGGCCAGCCCGACCCACTGCGCACCAGCGTTGATGGCATTCGCCGCAGTAACCGCCCTAGTGGTGGTGGCAAACGCGGCGGTCGCAGCGGTGGTTTTGGTGGCTGGAACGGTTAAGTTATTTTGTTCGCCCTGTCCGATTACAATGCCTGACTGTTTTCTGTTCGGCAACAGCAGCTTGCGTGTGTCGGGGTGGAGATAGGGTAAGTATTTTTTGCGCCGCGTTTTATTGCGGCGCACTTTTATTTTTTCAGGAGATTTCCCGTGTTCTTTATCAGTAATGCCTATGCACAAACTGCCGCTGCAGGCGCGGCTGGTGGCGACTTTATGTCTGTTATCAAACAGATTGCCCCCATGATTGTTATCTTTGTTGCCATGTTCTTCTTGATGATTCGTCCCCAGATGAAAAAGCAAAAAGAGTTGCGCAATTTGATCGATAATGTTACTACTGGCGACGAAATCATTACCAACGGTGGCTTGATGGGTAAAGTCAGCCGCGTTAAAGACAATGTTTTAGAGCTGCAAGTAGCCAAAGACGTTGAAGTTCTGGTGCAAAAAGTTGCTGTTGCACAGGTTTTGCCTAAAGGGACCATCCGCTTCTAATCCAAGCGTTGATTTGACTTGCTCCTGCCCCTGCACACACAGCTAGTCTGGCGCGAATACGCTGCACGGCGTGCATGGGGTCAACCCATTGCGGATTGAAAGAAACTAGCCATGAACCGTTACCCGGTCTGGAAATACGTCACCATGCTGGTCGTGCTGCTGCTGGCGACGATTTACGCCCTGCCCAACTATTTTGGCGAAGCCCCAGCGGTGCAAATTGCCTCAAGCAACCCTGTTGCCGTGGTAGATGAAAAGTTGCAGCAACGCGCGCTCGCTGCACTTGCGGCGGCGCAAGTGCAGCCCGAGAGCACGCAAATGCAGGCCAACTCCTTGCTGCTACGCTTCGATAGCACCGATGTGCAAATCAAGGCGCGCGATTTGGTGGATAAAGCCATCAACCCCGATGCAGCCGAGCCGCACTATTCGGTGGCGCTCAACTTGGTTTCGCGCTCCCCGCGCTGGCTAAGAGCACTGGGCGCGTCGCCCATGTTCCTGGGGCTGGATTTGCGCGGCGGCGTGCACTTTGCGCTGCAAGTCAATACGCAAGAGGCTTTGAGCAAGCGGCTTGATGCCTTGGCTAGCGATACCCGCAGCCTGCTGCTGGAGAAAAACACGCCCGCCAGCGATATTCAGCGCGCGGGCGATGCTTTTACCATTGCTTTTGCAGATGCTGCCACGGCTGAAAAGGCGTTGCGCATCATTGAAGAAAGCGTACACGAGCTAAAAATCGAGCAAGGCAACGCGGCTGGCAAGTCCGTTTTAACAGCCCGCTTCAAAGCGGCTGATGCCAGCAAGTTCCAGGAAGCCGCCGTTAAACAAAACATTTTGACGTTGCACAACCGCATCAACGAGCTGGGCGTGGCTGAGCCCATCATCCAGCAACAAGGCTCTGATCGCGTGGTGGTGCAGCTCCCTGGCGTGCAAGATACAGCCAAAGCCAAAGAAATTTTGGGGCGCACGGCTACGCTTGAAATCCGCATGGTTGATGAAAGCACCGAAGCGCACGCCGCCGAGCGCGACCGCAATCTGGCTATTTTTGCGCCAGACCAAGCCAAGCCCGAAGCGCAATGGGCACCCGTGCCGCTGGGCAGCGAAGTCTTTATGGGCAAGCCCGACCGCGACGGCAAACGCTTTGTCTACATCCTGAAAAAAGAAGTGCTGCTCACGGGCAACAACCTGACAGATGCCCGCACGGGCTTTGATGAGCAGTCGCACAGCGCCACGGTAAATCTGGAGCTCGATAGCAAAGGCGCACGCGAGTTTCAAACCATCACCCGCAACAATATCGACAAGCGCATGGCGATTTTGCTGTTTGAAAAAGGCAAGGGCGAAGTGGTTACTGCGCCGTCTATCCGCACCGAAATTGCGGGCGGGCGCGTGCAAATCACGGGCAGCCGCTCAACGCAAGAAGCAACGGATACCGCTTTGCTGCTGCGCTCTGGCTCGCTGGCCGCGCCGATGGAGATTGTTGAAGAGCGCACCATTGGCCCGGGGCTGGGTGCAGCCAATATTGAAAAAGGCTTCAAAAGCGTAGGCTATGGCATTGTCGCCATCATGATTTTCATGTGCGCCTACTACATGCTGTTTGGCGTGTTCTCGGCGCTTTCGCTGTGCGTGAACTTGCTCATGCTGGTGGCCATTTTGTCGCTGCTGCAAGCCACGCTGACTTTGCCTGGCATGGCGGCTATGGCGCTCACACTGGGCATGGCGATTGACTCCAACGTGCTGGTCAATGAGCGTATCCGCGAAGAGCTGCGCCACGGCATGTCGCCACAAGCGGCTATCCATGCGGGTTACCAGCATGCGTGGGCAACCATTCTTGACTCCAACGTCACTTCGCTGATTGCGGGCTTGGCACTGCTGTCGTTTGGCACGGGTGCGATTCGCGGCTTTGCAGTGGTGCACTGTTTGGGTATTTTGACATCCATGTTCTCGGCCGTGTTCTTCTCGCGCGGGCTGGTTAGCCTGTGGTATGGGCATCGCCGCAAAATCAAAAGCCTCTCGATTGGCACGGTCTGGCGGCCTGAAAACCAAGCCAGCGACGCAACAGATAACAGCAAGGAATAAGCGCCATGGAATTTTTCAGAATCCGCAAGGATATTCCTTTCATGCGCTATGCGCGGGTGCTCAACGCCATCTCGGCGCTGACGTTTGCTCTGGCGGTGTTTTTCTTGTTCTCGCGCGGTTTGCACCTGTCGGTGGAGTTTACGGGCGGCACGCTGATGGAAGTGACCTACAGCCAGCCTGCCAAAATCGACGAAGTGCGCAGCGCGGTTGAAAAGCTCGGCTACAAAGATGTGCTGGTGCAAAACTTTGGCTCATCCAAAGAGGTGATGATTCGCCTGCCGCTGCAAAAAGGCGTTACTTCCGTGCAGCAAAGCGACAAGGTGATGCAAGTGCTTAAAACGCACGATGCCAGTGTGTCGCTGCACCGTGTGGAGTTTATCGGCCCGCAAGTGGGGCAAGAGCTGTTTGCCAACGGCGTTAAGGCGCTGGCATTTGTGATTGGCGGCATCATCGTTTATTTGGCGATTCGCTTTGAGTGGAAATACGCCGTTTCTGCCATCATTGCCAACTTGCACGACGTGGTTATTATTTTGGGCTTTTTTGCCTTCTTCCAGTGGGAAGTGTCGCTGACGGTATTAACCGCCGTGCTGGCTGTGTTGGGTTACTCGGTAAACGAGTCGGTGGTGGTGTTTGACCGTATCCGTGAAAACTTCCGCCGATATCGCAAGATGGAAACCGTTGACGTCATCAACAATGCCATTACTGCCACCACCAGCCGCACCATCATCACCCACGCATCAACCATGATGGTGGTGCTGTCGATGCAGTTTTTTGGTGGCGAAACGCTCTACTATTTCTCGGTAGCACTGTCTATTGGTATTCTGTTTGGCATTTACTCTTCGGTTTTCGTGGCAGCTTCCATTGCCATGTGGCTGGGCATCAAGCGCGAAGACCTTGTTAAAGGCGGCGGCAGTGGCACGTCTGGCAAGCGCTCGGTAAGCAGCAAAGACGACCCCAACGCTGGAGCGGTGGTTTAGTCTGCCTTTAACTTAAAGCACTACAACTGCTTTAAAGCGCTCTGCGGCTCGCAAGCCTGTTGGATTGCGGGCCGTTTTAAAATCATTTTTTATTAAAAAGCCGTAGAAAGTCATACCCCATGGAGTGGATTACTGTCACTATCGCTTCGCTTTTTGCTGGCTTTGTTGATGCTGTTGTTGGTGGTGGTGGGCTGATTTTGACACCCGCATTGTTTAGCACCTTTCCAGCCGCAGTGCCTGCAACATTGCTGGGCACAAACAAGTCAGCCTCGGTTTGGGGTACCAGTTTTGCAACCTGGCAATACCAGCGGCGTGTGCAGATGCATTGGCAGGCGATATTGCCTGCCGCACTGTGCGGGCTGGTGGGCTCATTTGCAGGCGCTTGGGCAGTTACGCAAATGTCGCCAGATTTTTTGCGCAAGGCGCTGCCTTTTGTACTGCTGCTTATTTTGCTCTACACCCTGATAAAAAAAGACTTGGGCCGCCACCATGCGCCACGTTTTAGTGGGCAAAAAGAGATCATTGCAGCCAGTTTGATTGGTGGCTGCATTGGTCTTTACGATGGTTTTTTCGGCCCTGGCACTGGCAGCTTTTTGGTGTTTTTATTTGTGCGGGTGCTAGGGTATGACTTTTTACATGCCTCGGCGGGCGCCAAGCTGGTCAATGTCTTTACCAATATTGCAGCCATTGCCCTGTTTGCCAGCAAGGGGCATGTATGGTGGCATTTGGGGTTGGTTATGGCAGTTGCCAATGTGGCAGGCAGTGTGATGGGCTCACGCATGGCCATCAAACACGGTGCGGGCTTTGTGCGCTGGGCGTTTATCGTTGTAGTGGCGTTACTGATTGCCAAAACCTGGCGTGATGCGTTTTTGGCCTAATGGGTAGAGCGCCAACAAGCTTACGGCGCTTTTTTCCAGACATTCTCCAGCAAGGCCATTTCGTCATCAAAACGCTTGTGCAACGCGGCTAAATCCTTGTTTTGGTTGTCAATGTAGCGCAATGTGATAGCTTCATTTTCTGCGATGCTCTTGAATTGTTCACGCAGTTTATAGGGAGCTTTTTCGGGATTCTTTTTGTAGAACTCCAACTCCGTTTCAACGTTTTGGCGATCAGCTTTGATTACCTGCAAGCGGGCGTTGGCAGCATAAATGCGCACCGATATCTCTCTGGCAGCTTCGTTGCGTGCCTTTTGGTGAGCGTCGCTGTTAGGGTAACGTTGTGCCAGCATGGCAATACTGCGCTCTTTGGCTTGCGCTTTGAGAA
>CAZUBE010000027.1:0-24196 GCA_964618495.1 uncultured Allobrachymonas sp.
GTGCTGTGCGTAACGGATTGCTTCATAAAAAAACCTTTCATGCAGGAAAGAAACAGAAAAACACAAGTTTCATCATAATACAGAGATTGCAAGGGCGGGGTGTTTTTTGCTTGGGGGGCTTGCCCTTGTTGTTGTGCTGCTACAGCAAGTTTGGCAAATCGGGTTAGCGCCAGCGCAAGCCAGCGGGTGGTGGGAGGTGCGTGGTTGGTTTGCCCCACCGCTGCCAACCACCCCACCTACCAACCACTCCCTGCAACCACCCCCCCCGCCTGCGGCGTACCCTTCCATAGAGGGGAATTGGTTTGGTGTTTTTTGCGACTTTTGCGTAGATTTTGCGCCTTTTGCGTTCTGCCCCCGCTTGGGTTGCGGCTTGGCAGCCTAAGCCACCCGAGCGAACTTTCCGCTTGTTGCCGTCATTGCCGTGCCGAGCCTGCTGCAAGTTACCGTCATTCCCGCGCAGGCGGGAATCCACTGCGGCGTTTAAACCAAGACATGGATTCCCGCCTGCGCGGGAATGACAGATTGGGGGGCTAGGCTCAACACGGAAACGACTGAGTGGGGGAGGCTTGCATGGGAATGATGGTGTGCGGGATAGGCTCTGCACAGACATCAGACATGACGCATTGGGCAATTTGGGCGTGGGAGCGATAGCACGTGCTTTGCACTCGTATTGCATGGGCAAGGCCGAATAATTCCCCTCTATGGAGGGGTGGCAGGCGAAGCCTGACGGGGTGGTGCTGGCTGCCCCGTGCGTGCAAGACTTGGCTTCGTACTAACCGCCCCGCCGTAACGCACAGCCACCAACCACCCCCCGCCTGCGGCGTACCCCTCCACGGGAGGGGAATTATTTGGGTGTTTTTTGCGACTTTTGCGCACCTTTTGCGCCTTCTGCGTTCTGCCCCCGTACCCGCGCCCGTTTTGCCGCTTTTCAGCCTTGCGCTGGCACTTTTTCGACTTTGACAAAGCCTTCGCTGGTAGAAGGTATTTCACAAAAGGTAAAGGCGTGGCGCACGGTGGATTCGGGCAACTGGTCGTCGTCGGGCAGTTCTTGGTTACGCTTGAGTGCCAGTTTCACATCAATATCCATCCATACCGCGGAGGCTGGTACACCATATTGTTTGGCCAGTTGCAAAGCTCGGGTGCGGTGTTGGCGGGCGGGTACGGCAGCGTCAAAAAATACGGTGTTTTCTGGGTAGTGCTGCATATTGGTTTTAACCCAAGTGCTTTTGCCAGAGCGACTTAGGCCGCAGACCATGTACAGATGGCCTTGCGCGCCTACTTTGCGCAGGGCGTTTTCAAGGTCGGCGTAGGCCGCGTCCCACGCTTTGCGGATGCGCTCGATAGGGTAGTTGTCGTCTTTTACGGGTTCAAGATAAGTGTCGGGGTCAATATGGACTGGCATTTTAGGTTCCATTGAAAGTACAGTAAAAAAATAGATTGTGTAGGTGTTGTGCTGCTGCCACTGCAAAAAACAAAAAAGGCTGGCGGGGTAATTGGCCGGTGCAGAGTGCTGCTCTTTTACATCGTGCCGTAATTGGGCCCGCCGCCGCCTTGAGGGGCTGTCCAGACGATATTTTGCGTGGGGTCTTTGATGTCACAGGTCTTGCAGTGTACGCAGTTTTGTGCGTTGATTTGCAGGCGTTGGCTGCCATCGGCAGAGGCTATAAATTCGTAAACACCTGCGGGGCAGTAGCGGCATTCAGCGCCTGCATAGAGTGGCAGGTTGGTTTGTACGGGCAGACTGGCATTTTTCAGGGTGAGGTGGGTAGGTTGGTTTTCTTCGTGGTGGGTGTTGCTTAAAAAGACCGAAGAAAGTTTGTCAAAGGTAATTACACCATCGGGTTTGGGGTAGGCAATGGGTTGGCATTGTTGGGCGGTTTTCAGGCAGGCGTGGTCGGGCGTGGAGTTATGCAGCGTCCAAGGTGGGCTGTTGATGCCCAGTTTGGGTAGTAGCCATTGTTCAATAGCTGTCATCAGGTGGCCAGTCAGGCTACCGTATTTGTACCAGAGCTTGAAGTTTTTGCTGCGCTGTAATTCGCGGTGCAGCCAGCTTGTGGCAAAGGCTTGCGGGTAGGCTTGCAGCTCGTCATGGCTGCGGTCTGTTTGCAAGGCAGAAACGGCAGCTTCAGCAGCCAGCATGCCAGATTTGATGGCAGCATGGCTGCCTTTGATGCGTGAGGCATTCATCATGCCAGCTTCGCAACCGATGAGTGCGCCGCCCGCAAAGACCGGTTGGGGCATGGATTGCAGGCCGCCGTTGTTGATAGCGCGTGCGCCGTAGCCGATGCGCTTGCCGCCTTGCAGGTGCTTGCGAATGGCAGGGTGCAGCTTCCAGCGTTGCATTTCGTCAAACGGGCTCATCCACGGGTTTTCGTAGTTCAAGCCCAAAACGTAGCCGAGTGTGACTTGGTTGCCTTCAAGGTGGTACAAAAAGCCGCCGCCTAGCGTGTTATCAGCAATTGGCCAGCCTGCGGTGTGTACCACATGCCCAGGGCGGGCTTGTTCGGCGGGGATTTCCCAGAGTTCTTTAATACCGATTGCCCAAGAGCTGGGGTCGCACTGGGCATCAAGCTGGTAGTGCGCTATGAGCTGCTTGCCCAAGTGGCCGCGCGCGCCTTCGGCAAACAGGGTGTATTTGCCAAGCAGCTCCATGCCGAGTTGAAAGTCGCTGCTCGGCTGCCCATCTTTGCTCAAGCCCATATTGCCAGTAGCAATGCCGCGCACGCGGTTTTGTGCATCAAACAGCACCTCATCAGCTACAAAGCCCGGGTACACATCCACGCCCAGCGCCTCGGCTTGCTGCGCCAGCCATTTGCACACTGCGCCCAGGCTGATAACGTAGCCGCCGTGGTTGCGCAGGCAGTCGGGCAGCAGCAGCTTGGGCGTGGGCAAGGCAGATTTTTCAGACAGAAACAGCACTTCTTCGCTGGTAACGGGCTGCGTAATGGGTGCGCCGCGCTCTTGCCAGTCTGGGAAAAGTTCGCTCAAGGCGCGTGTATCCATCACTGCGCCCGATAGGGTGTGCGCGCCAACCTCAGCGCCTTTTTCAAGCACAACCACAGAAAGCTGGGCATCAAGTTGTTTGATACGGATAGCCGCTGCCAGCCCCGCTGGGCCCGCGCCAACGATTACCACGTCATACTCCATGGATTCGCGTGGGCCAAATTGGGCAAGAAGGTCGGCAGGGGTCATGGGCTTAGTCAATCCATTTTAAATAAGGTGCGCCCAAACGCGGCGGGCGGGCAAAAGCCGTATTGTGCCTGTAGCGTGTGCGCTTAAGGGCAGAAAACGCAACAAGCTACAAGATAGGTGGTTTACACCATTTCGAAGGGCGCTTGGCGTTTAGGAAATTGTTTCGGTAACGTGTCTGGAAATGTGTTTGAAATGTGTTTTGTAATGGCACTGTTTTTGCAAATGGGGGCGAAAGGCGAAAAAACCAGCGCAGGCGTAATTTTCTTAAAAAACAAGCGGGCTGCCAAAATTTTTTTAAATAAGTTAGCAGTAATCTTGTAACTGGCCTCTTGAATTTTCAACAAAGCCCCTTATCATTAGCACTCATCAAGGTAGAGTGCTAACAAGCGCCGCTTGCAAAGCATTTTTTGTATTGCCTTGAACGGACACGGGTTGCCAAGCAGCCATTGCAGCATCAGTTGCTGCCAATGTGTTGATTTACAGCCCATTTTTGCTACCCACTATCTTTGTATTGCAAGGAGTTCTCTCATGAAATTGCGTCCTCTCGCAGACCGCGTTATCGTCAAGCGTCTGGAAAACGAAACCAAAACCGCCTCTGGTATTTACATTCCAGACAATGCCGCAGAAAAGCCCGACCAAGGCGAAGTGCTGGCTGTAGGCCCAGGCCGCACCAGCGAAGAAGGCAAGCTGGTTCCACTGACCGTGAAGGTTGGCGACCGCGTTCTGTTTGGCAGATACGGCGGCCAGCCCGTGAAGGTTGATGGCGAAGAGCTGCTGGTGATGAAAGAAGAAGACCTGTTTGCTATCGTTGAAAAATAATTTTCACGCGCATTTGTTTTGCACGTATTGTTTTAAGTAATTTATCTGGAGATATCTACAAATGGCAGCAAAAGAAGTAGTTTTTGGCGCAGATGCACGCGCCCGCATGGTTGAAGGTGTAAACATTCTGGCCAACGCAGTAAAAACCACACTGGGCCCCAAAGGCCGCAACGTGGTGCTCGACCGTTCTTTCGGCGCTCCTACCGTTACCAAAGACGGCGTATCTGTAGCCAAAGAAATCGAACTCAAAGACAAGCTCATGAACATGGGCGCACAGATGGTTAAGGAAGTTGCTTCCAAAACCTCTGACAACGCTGGCGACGGTACCACTACAGCTACCGTGCTGGCACAATCCATCGTGCGTGAAGGCATGAAATACGTAACTTCTGGCATGAACCCCATGGATTTGAAGCGCGGTATCGACAAAGCCGTTGCCGCACTGATCGAGCAGCTCAAAGCAGCTTCCAAACCCACCACCACATCCAAAGAAATCGCTCAAGTTGGCTCTATTTCTGCCAACTCTGACACCAGCATCGGCCAAATCATTGCCGACGCAATGGACAAAGTGGGCAAAGAAGGCGTAATCACTGTAGAAGACGGCAAAAGCCTGCAAAACGAACTCGACGTGGTTGAAGGTATGCAGTTTGACCGTGGCTACCTGTCGCCCTACTTTATCAACCAGCCTGAAAAGCAAGCCGCTATTTTGGAAAATCCGCTGGTGCTGCTGTATGACAAAAAAATCAGCAACATCCGCGAGCTGCTGCCTACGCTGGAGCAAGTTGCCAAAGCTGGCCGCCCCCTGCTGGTGATTGCAGAAGACGTAGACGGCGAAGCACTGGCTACTTTGGTAGTCAATACCATTCGCGGCGTGCTTAAAGTGGTTGCAGTCAAGGCTCCAGGCTTTGGCGATCGCCGCAAAGCCATGCTCGAAGACATTGCTGTGCTCACAGGTGGCAAGGTAATTGCTGAAGAAATCGGCCTGACACTCGACAAGGTTACCCTGTCTGACTTGGGTCAAGCCAAAACCATCGAAGTTGGCAAAGAAAACACCACCATCATCGACGGTGCTGGCCAAGCTGAAGACATTCAGGCACGCATCAAACAAGTGCGCGTACAAATCGAAGAGGCTACCAGCGACTACGACCGCGAAAAATTGCAAGAGCGCGTAGCCAAACTGGCAGGCGGCGTGGGCGTGATCAAGGTTGGTGCTGCTACCGAAGTTGAAATGAAAGAGAAAAAAGCCCGCGTTGAAGACGCACTGCACGCTACCCGCGCTGCCGTGCAAGAAGGCATTGTGGCTGGTGGCGGCGTAGCTCTGCTGCGTGCCCGTGCTGCTGTGGGTGACCTCAAAGGCGACAACCACGATCAAGACGCTGGCATCAAGCTGGTGTTCAAAGCGATTGAAGCGCCTCTGCGCGAAATTGTTGCCAACGCTGGCGATGAGCCTAGCGTAGTGGTAAACAAAGTGCTCGAAGGCAAAGGCAACTTTGGCTTTAACGCTGCCAACCACACTTATGGCGACATGATTGAGATGGGCATTCTCGACCCCACCAAAGTTACCCGCACTGCGTTGCAAAACGCTGCCTCTGTTGCTGGCTTGATGCTGACTACCGAGTGCATGGTTGCAGAAGCTCCAAAAGACGACGCTCCTGCAATGCCAGGCGGCATGGACGGCGGCATGGGTGGCATGGGCGGCATGATGTAATCAGTCCCCGCGCAGCCCACGGGTTTGTGCGCTCTTGTTGAAAAAGCGCCAAACCTGTTAGCTAGCAAGCCCGTATGCTTTATAGCCTACGGGCTTTTTTGCGCCTTGGCGTGCGGCTGTTGCATGGCGCTACACCATGCCTGTTGGTGCGTGTATGTGCTTGATGAGCCAATCAGATAGGCGCAATAGCCAGTTAGCTAACAGATAGCGCATAGAATTAGCCGTTTCCCCCTTCTCCTATATCCATTGTTTTTGGCCTGAGCGTGCGCACACAGCATGTTGCATGCACCATCAGGCAATGCCAGAACTGTATTAGTTATGACTACCCCGCACACACCCGAAAACACCGCCCCCGAAAATACAGCCCCTTTAAGCAGCGCCGTACAGCACGCGCTGGAAACCTCGCTGCGCGGCTGCGATGAACTGCTGCCGCAGGCCGATTGGGTTAAAAAACTCGTCCGCGCCGAAGCCACAGGCCAGCCGCTGCGCATCAAACTGGGGCTAGACCCCACCGCGCCAGACATCCACATCGGCCACACCGTTGTACTCAATAAAATGCGCCAGTTGCAAGACTTGGGGCACACCGTCATCTTTTTGATTGGCGACTTCACCACCCTGATTGGCGACCCCAGCGGGCGCAACAGCACACGCCCGCCGCTTACACCCGAGCAAATCAAAATCAACGCGCAAACCTACTACGAGCAAGCCAGCAAAGTGCTGGACCCCGCCCGCACCGAAATCCGCTACAACAGCGAATGGTGCGACGCTTTGGGCGCACGCGGCATGATTCAGCTCGCCAGCCGCTACACCGTTGCCCGCATGATGGAGCGTGACGACTTCCACAAACGCTTTAGCAGCGGCCAAAGCATCAGCGTGCACGAGTTTTTATACCCCCTCATGCAAGGCTACGACTCGGTTGCCCTGAAAAGCGACTTGGAGCTAGGCGGCACCGACCAGAAATTCAACCTGCTCATGGGCCGCCATTTGCAAGAAGAATACGGGCAAGAGCCGCAGTGCATACTCACCATGCCCCTGCTCGAAGGGCTTGATGGTGTAGAGAAAATGAGCAAATCCAAAAACAACTACATCGGCATTACCGAAGAAGCCAACACCATGTTTGCCAAGGTGCTGTCTATCAGCGATGACTTGATGTGGCGCTGGTACACGCTGCTGTCATTCAAATCGCTAGCCGAAATTGAGGCGCTTAAGGCAGAAGTAGCCGCAGGGCGCAACCCCAAAGAAGCCAAAGTGGCGCTGTCCAAAGAAATTACCAGCCGCTTTCACAGCGCCGCTGCTGCTGAAGCTGCTGAAGCCGACTTCAACAACCGCGCCCGTGGCGGCATTCCAGATGAAATCGAAGAACGCACCCTGCCACTGGCCGAAGGCGGCGCAGCACAAGGCATAGGCGCACTGCTGAAAATGGCAGGACTCACCTCCAGCACAGGCGAAGCCAACCGCCTGATAGACGGCGGCGGCGTGCGCGTAGACGGCACACCCATCAGCGACAAAGGGCTGAAACTGGGCGCAGGCAGCTATGTGCTGCAAGTAGGCAAGCGCAAGTTTATGCGCGTGACTCTCGCATAAGGGATGCCGTAAAGCAGACTTTAAAGATGCTTTGGTGCAGCCGATGGTTCTGCACCAAAGCTGCATCAAGCCATATCAAACCTACAGCAAGGTTGTCTTAAAAGACACTACCTACCCAACTATTGCGCGGGCGATACGGCACAAAAAATAGCTGCATGCACAGCCATAAGCTGTTGTTCACCCAATTGAGGCGCTTGGCGATAAATCCACCAATTTATGAAAGAAAGCATGAATCCCAAAACACTACCAACCCTCACCCTACTGGCACTTTTGCCCGCCATTGCCGCTTGCACCACTGCACAAACAACTGCAACACCTGCTATAGGCGCTAACGCTGTTAAAGCTGCTAATGCCAGCATAAGCCCCAGCACCCAAACAGCCAGCAGCAAATCCTTACCCTACCCCGAAGCCGCACCCAACCAAACACGCTGGATAATCAGCCCCGCAGCCATAGCAGCCGCAGCAAAAAGTGGCAATCCTGCTGCAAACAGCAGCATATCGGCAGACAATGCACAGCCTGAAACCATTCGCGTAGAAATCATTGCGGGCAAAACCATGCAAGTCGATTGCAACACGCATTTTTTAACAGGCACATTCAAAGAAGAAGTGCTGCAAGGCTGGGGCTACACCTACTACCAATTTCACACCACTGGCAACGCAGCCAGCACCCGCATGGCCTGTCCACCAAACGACAAGCCCCGCACAGCCTTTGTAGCTGCCCCCAGCATTACTGTGCCTTACAACGCCAAATTGCCCCTGGTCATCTACACCCCACAGGGCTACCACGTGCAATACCGCCTATGGCAAGCCACGCCAGCCTTGCTGCCAGCGGCAAGCGAGTAAACAACAAACGAACAAAACAACGCGCATGGCGTATGCATAGGCTGGCGATTAGGGGTTGTGCCATAAATTACGCCATGAACAACGCCATGTTTTGGCGCCAATAGCGTGCTGCTTGAATGCGAAGAATGAGGCAACAAAAAGCCCGCTATGCGTGTAAGCATGCGGGCTTTTGTGCTGTTTGGAATCGTGCCAGATTTAAAACTGGCGGAGAGGGAGGGATTCGAACCCTCGTTACAGGAGACCTGTAAACCGGATTTCGAATCCGGCGCATTCGACCACTCTGCCACCTCTCCGTTTTGTGTATTGCGCTGCACTTGTGGTCTGGCAAGTGCGGTAACTACGGCAAGCCTACAATTGTAGCTTTTTCAAAGGCTGTTTGCGCTTTTTGCTGGCTTGTTAGTTTGAAAAAGCTGCTGTTTAAAGCCAAATTTTGGCTTGGCTGCAAATGCTCGCTTTAAATGCTTGCTTTTTCAGGCTTGGGCTTTGTGGGCGATAAGCACGGCTGGGGCTGGTGGGCACAGGCCGCTGCTATCGCATCACTGGCTGGCTGCGGGTGCGCTGCTTCATGCGCCTTTGTTTGTGCGGCTTTGTTTATGCAGCCTTGATTTCTGTCATGCCGCCCATGTAGGGTTGCAAGGCAGGGGGGATGGCTACGCTGCCGTCGGCGCGTTGGTAGTTTTCAAGTATGGCTACCAGACAGCGCCCTACGGCCAAGCCGCTGCCGTTTAAGGTGTGCAGCAGCTCGTTTTTGCCTTGGGCGTTTTTAAAGCGTGCCTGCATGCGGCGCGCTTGGAAGGCTTCGCAGTTGCTGACCGAGGAGATTTCGCGGTAGGTGTTTTGCGCGGGCAGCCACACTTCCAGGTCGTGCGTGCGGCTGGCGCCAAAGCCCATGTCGCCTGTGCATAGCACGATGACGCGGTAGGGCAGGCCGAGTTTTTGCAGGATGGCTTCGGCGTGGCTCGTCATTTCTTCCAGCGCCTGGTAGCTTGTTTCGGGGTGAACGATTTGCACCATTTCTACTTTGTCAAACTGGTGCTGGCGAATCATGCCGCGCGTGTCGCGCCCGTGGCTGCCTGCTTCGGAGCGAAAGCAAGGCGTGTGGGCGGTGAGTTTGATGGGTAGGTCGCTTTCTGCCACGATGGTGTCGCGCACCATGTTTGTCAGTGGCACTTCGCTGGTGGGGATGAGGTAAAGCGGGGTGTTGTCGGGCTGCTCTTCGGTTTCTTGCCCGCCTTTGTGGGCGGCGAACAGGTCGCCCGCGAATTTGGGCAGTTGGCCTGTGCCGCGCAGGCTCTCGGCATTGACGATGTAGGGCGTGTAGCACTCGGTGTAGCCGTGCTCTTGCGTTTGTGTGTCGAGCATGAATTGGGCTAGCGCACGGTGCAGGCGGGCGATGGCGCCGCGCATGACGGTAAAGCGTGCGCCTGTGAGTTTTGCGCCCATCTCAAAGTCCAGCCCCAGCGGGGTGCCAATGTCTACGTGGTCGCGCGGGGTAAAACCAAGTGCGGGGGGCTGGCTGCCCAAGCCGCCTTGCGGGCTCCAGCGGCGCAGTTCTACGTTGTCGGCTTCGGCTGCGCCTGCGGGTACGCTTTCGTGTGGCAGGTTGGGCACGGCGGCCAGCATGGCGGCGAGTTCGGTTTGGATTTGCTCCAGGCGCAGGGCGCTGCGTTCGAGCTCGTCTTTGGCGGCTGCGACTTGCGCCATGACTGCGTCGGCGTTTTCGCCTTTGGCTTTGAGTTGGCCGATTTGTTTGCTTAGGGCGTTGCGCTGGGCTTGCAGTTCTTCGGTGCGGGTTTGCAGGGTTTTACGCTCGGCCTCAAGTGCGCTGAATTGCTCAACGGGCAAAAAGGATTGGGGGTTTTTGCGTGTTTGCAGGCGGGCGATAACAGTGTCGAGGTCTTTGCGTAGGAGGTTGATGTCAAGCATGGCAATAAGCAGTTTGAAAAGAAAGGGTAAAGGGGGTGTTTTTGAAAAAGAGTGCAGTAATTGCTTTAACTGGCTGCTTCATTCGTCTCGGGCTTGAGACCTTTGGGCAGCGGAAAGTTCATGGGTTCTTTGACTTCGTCCATATTACGTACCGATACGGCGCCGAGTTCGCGGATGCGTTTGATGACGTCTTGTATCAGTATTTCTGGTGCGCTGGCTCCAGCTGTTAGGCCTACTGTTTGTACCTTTTCAAACCAGATAGGCTGCAGCTCGCTGGCATCATCAACCAGATAGCTGGCTACGCCTAGCCGATTGGCTAGCTCGGCTAAACGGTTGCTGTTGCTACTACTAGGGCTGCCCACAACGATGAGTAAATCTACTTTGCGGCTGAGTTGCTTGACTGCGTCTTGCCGATTTTGGGTGGCGTAGCAAATGTCTTGCTGCTTGGGCTCGCGGATGTTGGGGAAGCGTTCGCGCAAGGCTGCGATGATGACGGCTGTGTCATCTACGCTCAGTGTGGTTTGCGTAACTACGGCAAGCCGCTGCGTTTGCGTGGGCTGCACGCTGGCTACATCTGCCAGGTTTTGCACCAGATGTATGCCCGATTCGAGCTGCCCCATGGTGCCTTCAACTTCGGGGTGGCCTTTGTGCCCGACCATGATGATTTCATAATCTTCACGAGCCAGTTTTGCAACCTGAATATGGATTTTGCTAACCAGCGGACAAGTGGCATCAAAAATACGAAAGCCGCGCTGTTCTGCCTCATGTTGCAAAGCTTTGCTGACGCCGTGGGCGCTGAAAATCAGTGTTGAACCAGCGGGTACATCATCCAGATCTTCAATAAAAATGGCACCACGATTTTTCAGATCATTAACAACATAGGTGTTGTGCACAATTTCATGGCGCACATAAATAGGCCGTCCAAATTTGGCCAGGGCGTGTTCTACGATATCAATGGCGCGCCCCACGCCAGCACAAAAGCCGCGTGGCGAAGCCAGAAGCACTTCGCGCGCGGGGGTAGTTGCGCTGGTTGCGCGTTCAGGCTGGCTGGATGATGTAGTCGACTGCTTCATAAAATGCTGATGACCTGCACTTCAAATGTTATGGCTTGCCCTGCCAGAGGGTGATTGAAATCAAATAATATGGCATGCTCGCCCAGCTCTGCCACCGTGCCTGCAAATGCCCCCTGACCATCCGGGGTAGGAAATTGCAATACCTCTCCGATGGCGTAGATTTCTTCAGGATCGCCCATATCTTGCAAATCGCTGCGCTTGAGCCACTGGCGCATGGCAGGATTGGGTGCACCAAATACTTCACCTGCCGGCAGATCAAAACAGACGCGGCAACCTTCTGTCAGGCCCAGCAGGCGTTGCTCCAGAGATTCAGCCAAAGCGCCATCGCCCATTGATAACGTTGCTGGTTGTCCGCCAAAAGTATTGATGACATCACCGTGCTCACCGGAAAGCCTGTAATGCAGGGTGAGGAAAGAGTCGGCTTTTACTACAGGAACGAGTGGTGGCGGGGCAATTTTTTCGGGCTGGTCGACTGTGTTATTTGAGTAGTCATTCATGGCAATTGAGGCGGTTGCAAATGGCTGATCTGCTTTGAGCGTGAGTGGATCATTTTATGTTTGAAATGGACAAGGATAGACCGAAAGAGGCAGGTCAGAGTCCGATAAGGTTTTTTCAGGCATTCTTTAAAAATACTGAAATATATAAAACAGGCAAAAAATGACACAATCACATCAGCAGGCTCATGCGAGCTGACAAAAAAAGCCAATGAGCGTTTGAATTTCTTGCAAAAGTTTAAAGATTTGTCAAAGAGCTGGCGTAGACAAACAACCGTAATTAAGTTAGCCTTGTCCAAACGTGCGAAAAATGTCGCAACAGCTACATAAATGTTGTAGGACGTGGTTGGAAGAAGCAAATCATGGCATGTTTTTTGCTTTAATGATTGGCGATGGATGCAGTTTCGTGAGTTGCCTGCAGACACCACTGCTGAATCGTATGAGAGTTGTGGTTTGGGGCAATTGCTGTTGTCTGTGAAATTTTGCTGCTTTCCCCTGATGGATTGTGCATACTTGCAGGACGAAAGCATTAATTGTTTGATAAGGCTTAAAGCTTGGTATGATATTCGCCGGCTTTGCATTCTAAAAAAAACGGGACTGAAAATGGTCAAACTTGTGCTTTCTCTTGATGGTGTAGTCATTCGTGAAGTGGTTCTTGACAGAGATCACATGTCATTGGGGCGTCGACCCTATAACCACATTGTGATAGACAACATGGCGGTTAGTGGCGAGCATGCCATTTTCCAATATGTCAACGGTGCATTTTTTGTTGAAGATTTGAACAGTACCAATGGCACTTCAGTTAACGGTATCAAAGTCAGACGCCAACAACTCAAGCATGGCGATATCATTGGTGTAGCCAAATTTCGTATCCAGTTCCATGTCCAGCAAGATGAGTTGAATACGCCGCCGAAAGTTACAGGTGTGCTCGATAGTGTTATTGAGGTGCTTTCGGGCTCTTATGCTGGTCGTATTGTAAAACTGAGTAAGCCTGTGACTACACTGGGCAAGCCAGGTGTTGCTGTGGCAAGTATTAGCCGCCGAGGCGAAAAATTTGTATTGCGTTATATTGAAGGCTCGCGTCCTTTGACGTGTAACGACCATGTCGTTGCAGGCAGGGAGCATGTTCTTGCTGAAGGGGATCTGATTAATCTGGCAGGTGTTCAGATGCTCTTTACGCGGCAAACATCTGAATAAATGCAGAGCGCAGTCGTGTTGCAGCCAGCAACTCGAAATACATGCGCTATTTAAGCCTTACGCAAGGCGCCAAGGCTTTGTTTTAGCAAATGCTTTGGAAATGCCAAATCACAAATGCTTGTGACAGAAATGTGCCACGTTATATGCTGGAATTACGGATAACGCTGTGAATTTCTGCATACCGGCAGAGTTTTTGGTGCATTTCACGCAAACTATAGGCTGTGTTGGATGCCAGCAACAAAATGAGCTTGGAAGCCAGCTGGGGGTGGTTTTCCAGCAACATGAGCAATTCATGCCGGTTGAGTATGGCGCAGGTCACATCATGGCCTTCGGCTGCGCTGCACATGGCCTGACGTGAACCTCCATCTAGTAATCCAAGTTCGCCAACCCATTGCCCTGGTTTGAGCACAGAAAGGGTGAGCGTTTGTCCATCAGAGATTTTGGATTCAACAATAACTTCACCAGAGAGGATGAGCATCATGAACTCATTCAGGTTACGTTCATCCTCAACAATAAAGCATTCTCCAGCTGGGATTACATAAGGGTGCATGTTGTCTACCAGTGCCCAGGCTTCGGTTGCTGATAGTGGATATATTGCAGGGCGCCCTGTCAGCATTTTGACTGCCAATTTTTGGTATGAAAGAGGCTCGCTAGGATTTACGTGTGGAATGCTGGTCATGGATAGGAGGCTCAAAACTGGTTACAGTGATTGTGCTATGGCTGGCAGGTATTGTAAAAGCTGCAGTCTTTGTGTAGAAAAAGTAAAAAGCTCCATAAACACAATAAACTCAAACGAAAATACGATTGCTTTTTCTATTCGTACCTGACAATGTAGCCCAAAAATCAGATTTTTTGCAATGCTGATGCTGCAGGATGGCTATTTCATTTGGCAAAGCGTTACATATTAAACGCTAGTGCATGATTTTTAATGACTGTTATGACTACTTTTGCTGCTTCCTTACGTTTAGCTGGTCTTGAGCCACTGACCATTGATGCCGATTCCTTGTTTGTAAACGTGGGCGAGCGTACCAACGTTACAGGCTCCAAAGCCTTTGCCCGCATGATTCTCAACGGGCAGTACGAAGAAGCCTTGGCAGTGGCGCGCCAGCAGGTAGAAAACGGCGCTCAAGTCATTGACGTAAACATGGATGAGGCCATGCTCGATAGCAAGGCAGCCATGGTGCGGTTTTTGAACCTGATGGCCAGCGAGCCCGATATTGCCCGCGTGCCTGTGATGGTGGATAGCTCCAAGTGGGAGGTGATTGAGGCGGGGCTGCGTTGCTTGCAGGGCAAGGGCATTGTGAACTCCATCTCGATGAAAGAAGGCGTTGAGCAGTTCAAGCAGCACGCCAAGCTGGTAAAGCGCTATGGCGCGGCGGCGGTGGTGATGGCGTTTGACGAGCAAGGCCAAGCCGATACGTGCGCGCGCAAGATTGAGATTTGCGAGCGTGCCTACCGCATACTGGTGGATGAAGTGGGCTTTGCGCCTGAGGATATTATTTTCGACCCCAACATCTTTGCCGTAGCTACAGGCATTGAGGAGCACAACAACTACGCGGTCGATTTTATTGAAGCGGTGCGCTGGATTAAAGCCAATTTGCCAGGCGCTAAAGTTTCTGGCGGGGTAAGCAACGTATCTTTCAGTTTTCGCGGCAACGACCCCGTGCGCGAGGCGATTCATACCGTGTTTCTCTACCACGCTATCAAAGCGGGTATGGACATGGGCATTGTCAATGCAGGCATGATTGGCGTGTATGACGAGCTTGAGCCTACCTTGCGCGAGCGCGTTGAAGACGTGGTGCTTAACCGCCGCCCTGATGCCGCCGAGCGCCTGCTGGAGATTGCCGAATCGGCCAAAGGTGCAGCGCGTGATGACAGCAAAAAGCTCTTGTGGCGCGGCACGCCCGAGCAGCCCGCGTCTGTGGGCGAGCGCCTGAGCCACGCCATGGTGCACGGCATTACCGAGTTTATCGAGCAAGACACCGAAGAAGCCTATCAAGAAATCATCGCCCAAGGCGGACGCCCGCTGCATGTGATTGAAGGCCCGCTTATGGCTGGCATGAACGTGGTGGGCGACTTGTTTGGGCAAGGCAAAATGTTCTTGCCGCAAGTGGTAAAAAGCGCCCGCGTGATGAAGCAGGCGGTAGCGCACTTGATACCCTACATTGAAGAAGAAAAGCGCCGCGACGAAGCCGCTGGCCGCGACGTGCGCAGCAAAGGCAAAATCGTCATTGCCACCGTCAAGGGCGACGTACACGACATTGGCAAAAACATCGTATCTGTGGTGCTGCAATGCAACAATTTCGACGTAGTCAATATGGGCGTGATGATTCCCTGCCACGAAGTACTCGCGCGCGCCAAGGCAGAAAATGCCGACATCATTGGCTTGTCTGGCCTCATTACGCCCAGCCTTGAAGAAATGCAGTATGTGGCGGGCGAAATGCAAAAAGACGAATACTTCCGCATCAAGAAAATACCGCTGATGATTGGTGGCGCCACCACCAGCCGCGTGCACACGGCTGTGAAAATCGCCCCTAACTACGAAGGCCCCGTAGTCTACGTGCCAGACGCATCACGCAGTGTAGGCGTGGCGCAGGGGTTGTTGTCCGAGCAGTCGGGGCAGTTCATCGCTGATCTGCAGGCAGATTATGAAAAAGCGCGGCAGCAGTACTTAGGCAAAAAACATGCCCCCTTGTGGCCACTCGACAAAGCACGCGCTAACAAAGCACCTATTGATTGGCAAAACTATACTGCCCCAGTGCCAAAATTCATCGGGCGGCGCGTCTTTAAAAATCTCGACTTGGGCGAACTCGTGCCCTTTATTGACTGGACACCCTTCTTCCAAACATGGGACTTGGCAGGCAAATACCCCGCCATCTTGCAAGACGAAGTCGTAGGCGAAGAAGCCACCCGCGTATTTAACGACGCGCAAGCCATGCTGCACAAAATCATCGAGCAACGCTGGCTTACAGCCAATGGCGTAATGGGCTTATACCCAGCCAACAGCGTGCACGATGACGACATTGAAATCTACGCCGACGAAACCCGCAGCCAAGCCGTGCTGACATGGTACGGCCTGCGCCAGCAAACCGAAAAACACACCATTGACGGCGTGCAGCGATCTAGTCGCTGCTTGGCAGACTTTATCGCTCCGCGCACCTTGCTGGGTGAAGCAGAGCAAGGTAGCGCCAACTCTGCCACGAATCCCGCCGTGGGGCGCGACTACATCGGCTGCTTTGCCGTTACCGCAGGCATCAACGCGCAGCAGCAAGAAGCCGTATTTGCAGCGCAAAATGATGACTACTCCAGTATCATGTTCAAAGCACTGGCAGACCGCTTGGCCGAAGCCTTTGCCGAATACCTGCACTGGCGCGTGCGTACTGATCTGTGGGGCTACGCTAGCGCCGAAGCACTCAGCAAGCAGCAGCTTATTGCCGAGCAATATCAGGGTATACGTCCTGCGCCTGGCTATCCTGCTTGCCCTGACCACCGCGTGAAAAAGCCTTTGTTTGAATTGTTGCAAGCCAACGAAATCGGTATGGGGTTAACTGAAAGCTATGCCATGACGCCTGCAGCCAGTGTCAGTGGTTTTTACTTCAGCCATCCGCAAGCCTGCTATTTCAGCGTAGGCAAAATTGATGCTGATCAAGTGCATGATATGGCGCAGCGCAGTGGTACGCCTGTTGATGAAGTAGAACGGGCGCTGGCGCCCAATCTGGCTTTGTAAAGGATTAGGTAGCGTTGGATTGACGCTACTGAGAATGGCTGCGCAGGCAAGTGAGTGGGTAACTACAGCGCTGGCGCTGTTGCAGGTCGTTGGCAAACTTTTGCATAAACATCAGCGCTTGAATGGTTGTGCTGGCAGCCTGAAAATCCTGTTGCTGATCAATCGCCTGTTCAAGGGTCTGCAATGCGCATTGGCGGGCTTGTTGCACTTCGTTATGCAGTGCCAACAGGTCTGCAGGTCTGCTGGCTTCTTCCAGCGCTTCGCGCCACTCCATTTGTTGCATCAGAAACTGTGCAGGCATGGCTGTGTTGCGTTCGGTATCAATAACGATGCCGTGCAGTTGGCACAGGTAGCTGGCGCGTTGCAAGGGGTCTTTGAGGCGCTGTCTGGCTTCATTGATGCGTACCGACCATTGCATCGCCAGCCTTTGTGCAGAAGCACCTTGCGCTGCGAATTTATCGGGATGTGCCTGACGTTGCAGTGCTTTCCAGTGGGCATCAATGGTGGCAGGGTCTTGTGCGTAGCGGCGGGGCAGACCAAACAGGGTGAAGTCGTCGTCTTGTAAATTCATGGTGTATCTGGCTGGCTTAAACCCTGAAAGACTCGCCACAGCCACAACGGTCACGTTCATTGGGGTTGCTGAATTTGAAGCCTTCGTTCAGCCCTTCGCGTGCATAGTCAAGCTCTGTGCCGTCCAGATAGGGCAGGCTTTTGGAGTCCACCACAATGGTGACGTCATGCTGCTCAAACAGCACATCATCGCTTTGCTGCACATCGACATATTCAATGGTATAGGCCATGCCTGAGCAGCCCGTGGTTTTGACGCCCAGACGCACACCCAGCCCCTTGCCGCGTTTGGCCAGAGATTTGCTGATATGCCGTGCAGCGGCTTCGGTAAGGGTAATTGCCATAGTTCTCTATACACGTATCAGCTTGATACGTTGCAGGGTTGGGTATTTATGCTTTGTTTTGCCTGTTCTTGTAGTCTTGTACGGCCGCTTTGACCGCATCTTCGGCCAGAATGGAGCAATGCACCTTAACAGGGGGCAGCTCCAGTTCTTCGGCGATCTGGCTGTTTTTGAGTTGCACAGCTTCATCTAGCGTTTTGCCTTTGACCCACTCTGTAACAAGTGAGGACGAAGCTATGGCCGAGCCGCAGCCGTAAGTTTTGAATTTGGCGTCTTCAATCACGCCTGTTTCGGGGTTGACCTTGATTTGCAGCTTCATGACGTCGCCACAGGCTGGTGCACCCACCATGCCTGTACCGACTGTTTCGTCGCCCTTGTCGAAAGAACCAACGTTGCGGGGATTTTCGTAGTGCTGAATGACCTTGTCACTGTATGCCATCTTTTTTCTCCAGATAAGTTTCACGCGAAATGGGCTCGTATTTACGCAGTACGATGCCGTTGTTTTCCATGTAACGCAGCGACAGCCAGAGCTGTGCACCAACATGCGGCACTGTGTTGGTTTTCATTGCAGTTGCATTCAGGCTGAGCCACAGGGTAGAGCCTGTTTTGAAGAGCTTGCCGCACTCTACCTCATTGGCCACTGTGTTGTTGCTGCGTACGCCTTGAATGTGCAGGCGCAGCATGTATTCGTTCAAGGGCTGGGTGTGCACTTGTTCTACGCGCCCCATGAGCAAACAGGCTGCATTGGCAACAGCTTGCGCCGGAGTGGCAACCAGCAGCAATGCTGATGCCAGAGCCATAGTGCTGTATTGCAAGTGGCGCATGGTTAATGTGCCGACCATTGGATGCTATTCAAATCTACGCCATCCAGGTGCATTTCCCACAGAGGACTGAGTTCGCGTAGCTTGGCAACGTTTTCAGTGATGCTGGCAATGGCGTAATCAACTTCTTTCTCAGTGGTAAAGCGTCCAAAAGACATGCGCAGACTGCTGTGCGCCAATTCGTCACTGCGCCCCAGAGCGCGCAGTACATAACTGGGCTCCAGGCTGGCACTGGTGCAGGCAGAGCCGCTGCTAACAGCCAGCCCCTTGATGCCCATGATCAGAGATTCGCCCTCGACAAAATTAAAGCTTATATTCAGGTTGTGCGGTACACGTTGATGCAGATCGCCATTGACGAAGCTTTGATCTATTTTGAGCAGGCCCTCAAGTAAACGCTTTTGCAGGCGGGTTGCATGCGCGTAATCTTGCTCCATCTCGAGTTTGGCCAGACGAAAGGCCTCACCCATGCCTACGCATTGGTGGGTGGGGAGGGTTCCACTGCGCATGCCGCGTTCGTGACCGCCACCGTGCATTTGTGCCTCAAGGCGCACACGTGGCTTGCGGCGTACATAGAGTGCACCAATCCCCTTGGGGCCATATGTCTTGTGGCTGGCCAGGCTCATCAGGTCAATCGGCAGGGTTTGCACATCAATGGCTATTTTGCCGGTGGCCTGCGCTGCGTCAACGTGAAACAGGATGCCTTTTTCACGGCACAGTGCACCAATGGCAGGAATGTCCTGAATCACACCAATCTCGTTATTGACATACATCACACTGATCAGGATGGTGTCGGGTCGGATGGCAGCTTTGAGCGTATCCAGATCAAGCAGGCCGTTTTCCTGCACGTCCAAGTAGCTTACTTCAAAGCCTTCGCGCTCAAGCTCGCGCATAGGGTCAAGTACGGCTTTGTGTTCGGTTTTTACGGTGATAAGGTGCTTGCCCTTGTCTTTGTAAAAATGTGCTGCACCTTTGATGGCAAGGTTGTCGGATTCAGTTGCTCCACTGGTCCAGACAATTTCACGTGGGTCTGCACCAATCAGGGCTGCTACATGGCCGCGTGCATCTTCAATGGCTTTTTCAGCCTCCCAGCCCCAAGCATGGCTGCGGCTGGCTGCGTTGCCAAAATGCTCGCGCAGCCACGGAATCATGGCATCGACTACGCGCTGATCAACTGGCGTGGTAGCACCGTAATCAAGATAAACAGGAAGTTGCGGTGTCATGCAATTACCTTATGTACAAAAAGCAAAAAAATATCCAGAACGCAAATGGTACCTATTACATAACATCCTTGTTGCCAAAACGGACAAGCGTTTCAGGGGTATAAACGGGCGTTGTTATTTGTTGCCAAAATTGATAGAGCCCAAAGCAAAGACCGAGTTTGGTGCATTGACGCGTATGGGTTTGAGCACTGGCGTAGAAGCGATAGAGCGGCGCAGCATGGTTTTGTCTTCAACCTGCATACCTTTTGCAAGCTGCTCGTCTACTAGTTTTTGCAGGGAAACAGAGCGCAAAAACTCCAGCATATGCTGGTTGAGTGCCTGCCACAGATCATGTGTCATGCATGGACCATTGTGGCCACCAGTGCAGTTTTCCTTGCCGCCACAGCCAGATGCATCAAGTTGCTCGTCTACCGACATCACAATGTCTGCCACGCTAATTTCACTGGCCTTTTTGGCAAGAGTGTAGCCACCGCCTGGACCTCGGGTTGATGCAACCAGTTGGTTGCGGCGAAGTTTGCCAAACAGCTGCTCAAGATATGACAGTGAAATATGTTGACGCTGGCTGATGGCTGACAGGGTAACAGGGCCCAGATTCAGACGCAAAGCCAAATCAATCATGGCAGTCACGGCAAAGCGACCTTTGGTGGTCAAACGCATGGTGAATTCCTTTCATTGCAGGGGTGGAGCAAATTTGGTTGCAACAACGTCAGGCAAGGTGCAGGGTGGCAATGGCTGAACCTGTTTAATCCCGACTAATTGCGTCAAGTATAGCGCAAAACCCAGTAAATTTGTCTGGTAATTTTGGCTAACTGTTTCCAATGGAAAGCCAGAGCTATTGCACAATAGACAACCTAGACCTATCTGTTTGATCGCGCAGGCGTATTTGTCTGTTGCATTTTTTGTGTATAACCATGAATCCTTTGACCGCCCAATCCTTGCGCCTGTCTACCAGCCAGCCCGATTTTGAAGAAGCATTTGCCCGCCGCTTGCATTGGAGCGCAGATACCGATGCAGCAATTGAGCAGCGTGTAGCCGATATTTTGGCCAATGTGCGCGAGCGCGGAGACGCAGCAGTGCTTGACTACACCGCCCGCTTTGATGGTCTGCAAGCCAGCAGCGTTGCCGACTTGGAACTCAGCCAAGCCGATTTTAAAAATGCTTTCGATAGTCTGCCAGCCGCACAGCAGCAAGCTCTGCAAGACGCCGTTGCCCGCGTTCGCAGTTACCACGAAGCACAAAAAAAACACGGTGGCGAAAGCTGGAGCTACCGTGATGAGCACGGCAGCTTGCTCGGGCAAAAAGTCACCCCATTAGATCGTGTGGGCATCTATGTGCCAGGTGGCAAGGCAGCCTATCCCAGCAGCCTGATCATGAACGCAGTGCCTGCCCACGTTGCAGGTGTGCAAGAAATCATCATGGTGGTACCCACTCCTGTACGTGGCAGTATTGCCACAGGTGGCGGATCAGACAGTAACACAGGCAATGCAGAAACACCTGCTGCTGTACATGCTGAGCGTAATCCGCTGGTATTGGGAGCAGCTTATGTAGCTGGTGTAAGCAGAGCATTTACCATAGGTGGAGCGCAGGCTGTAGCCGCGCTGGCTTATGGTACTGCCACCATTCCTAAAGTAGACAAAATTACTGGCCCAGGCAATGCCTATGTTGCAGGTGCCAAACGGCGTGTGTTTGGCACTGTAGGCATTGATATGATTGCCGGCCCCAGTGAAATTCTGGTTGTTGCTGATGGCAGCACACCTGCGCAATGGGTGGCGATGGATTTGTTTAGCCAGGCTGAACATGACGAACTGGCGCAAAGTATTCTGCTGTGCCCTGATGCTGATTACATTGATGCGGTGCAGGCTGAAATAGACCGCATGTTGCCCAGCCTTCCGCGTGCACACATCATCGCCAAAAGCATGAATGGGCGCGGCGTGATGATTCATACCCGCAGCATGGAAGAGGCCTGCACTTTGTCCAATCGCATCGCGCCCGAACACCTTGAAATCAGCAGCACCGACCCACACCGCTGGGAGCCTCTGCTCAAGCACGCTGGCGCACTGTTTTTGGGTGCTTACACCAGCGAAAGTTTGGGCGACTACTGTGCGGGTCCCAACCACGTATTGCCCACCAGCGGCACGGCGCGTTTTTCTTCACCGCTGGGCGTGTACGACTTTCAAAAGCGCAGCAGCATCATCGAAGTAAGCGAAGCAGGCGCACAAGTGCTGGGCAAAATAGCCAGCGTATTGGCGCACGGTGAAGGTTTGCAAGCCCACGCGCGGGCGGCAGAGATGCGCCTGAAAGACTGAAGTCTCTCTTTGGTTTTTGTGGCGCAACTCCCAAAATCCAAAGTAACCTGCAGCAAGCAGCGTAGCGTCCAGCACGCGCGGTTGCGCTATTTGCGCCTGCCCAGCAAGCTGCCCAAAACGCCTCGCATCAATTCACGTCCAACTTGTGAGCCAGCACTGCGGGCGGCGGATTTGATGGTGCTTTGCAGTATGCCGTCGTATTGGCCGCCGCGTGGGCCGGTGCGGCCTAGCAGTAGCTCTTTTAGGCCCTCAACCAATGCGTCGCTTATGCCGCTGTCGTTATTGCCTGCATCGCCCGTGTTCGCAGGCGTTGTGCCCAGTGGCGTGTTGGCGTTGGCGGCTGAGGGGGCAGAGGCTGCCAAGCCGCGTTGTTGCAGCATTTCGTAGGCCGATTGGCGGTCTATGGCTTGCTCATATGCGCCTGCTACGAGTGATTGTGCAAGCAGGCTTTGGCGCTGCTCGGCGCTGATGGGGCCAATTTGGCTGCCAGGTGGGATGACGTAAACGCGCTCGGTTACACCAGGGCGGCCTTTTTCGTCCAGAAAGCTGATGAGTGCTTCACCTGTGGCCAGTTCGGTAATGGCGCGAGCGATGTCCAGACTGGGGTTGGGGCGCATGGTAGATGCGGTGGCGGCTACGGCTTTTTGGTCGCGCGGGGTGTAGGCGCGTAGGGCGTGCTGCACGCGGTTGCCCAGTTGAGCCAAAACGCTGTCGGGTATGTCTAGCGGGTTTTGCGTGACGAAATATACGCCTACGCCTTTGGAGCGTATCAGGCGCACAACGAGCTCGATGCGCTCAAGCAGAATTTTGGGTGCTTCGTCGAACAGCAGGTGGGCTTCGTCAAAGAAAAAGACCAGTTTGGGTTTTTCCAGGTCGCCCACTTCGGGCAGTTGCTCAAACAGCTCTGAGAGCATCCACAGCAAAAACGTGGCATACAGGCGCGGGGCTTGCAGTAGTTTGTCGGCGGCGAGTATGTTGATGACGCCTTGGCCGTCTATGGTTTGCATCAAGTCGTTGATGTTGAGCATGGGCTCGCCAAAAAACTGTTCGCCGCCTTGCGCTTCGATTTGCAGCAAGCCACGCTGTATAGCGCCTACGCTAGCGGTGCTGATGTTGCCGTAAGAGGTGCTAAATTGGCGGGCATTGTCGCCCACATATTGCAGCAAGCTGCGCAAGTCTTTCAAATCAAGCAGCAGCAGGCCATTGTCATCTGCCACCTTAAAGACGATATGCAGAACGCCAGCTTGTACTTCGTTTAAGCCCAGCATACGCCCCAGCAGCAGCGGCCCCATATCGCTGATGGTGGTGCGTACAGGGTGGCCTTGCTCGCCGAAAACGTCCCACAGCGTAGCAGGGCAGGCGTGGGGCTGCGGCAGGGGCAAGCCGCGCTCTTGCAGCACGGCGGCGAGTTTTTCGCCAATCTTGCCTGTTTGGCTAATGCCCGTTAAATCGCCCTTGATGTCAGATACAAAAACAGGCACGCCAATGCGCGAAAACTGCTCGGCAAGCGCTTGAAGGGTGACGGTTTTACCCGTGCCTGTAGCACCTGTAATTAAGCCGTGGCGGTTGGCTTGTGCGGGCAGCAAGGCGGCAGTGGCTTGGGCGTTCTGTGCGATAAGCAGGGGGCTGGTTGGCATAGGGCGCTCTTTGTAAGTGGTGGTGTTTTTATGGTGAATTGGGGCTGGATGCTTGCAAGCCGCAATGATAACTGTCGCACACTTTAGCGCTTGGGCGCTAAAGTGTGGTGGTGGGCGGTGTTACAAAACAAGTGTGCCAAATGTGGCAAAAACCGCATCTTAAGCCCGCGTGCGGCTATGCTGTTGCACATGGTTGGGCAAGGATATTGCTGGCGCATTTGGTGCGCAGGGCGGTACTTAGTAAAATCATGCGCTTTCACCGTATTTCAGACTCCAAATTTTCAGACCCCAATTCAGCGAAGGAACAAGCATCATGGCAGGGCATAGTAAATGGGCCAATATCCAGCACCGTAAAGGCAGGCAAGACGAAAAGCGCGGAAAAATCTGGACGCGCATCATCCGCGAAATCACTGTTGCAGCCCGTCAGGGCGGGCCTGATGCCGCTGCCAACCCGCGCCTGCGCTTGGCTATTGATAAAGCCAAAGCTGCCAACATGCCTGCTGACCGCATTAAATACAACATCGACAAAGCCAGCGGTAACCTTGAAGGCATCAGCTACGAAGAAATTCGCTACGAGGGCTACGGCATAGGTGGCGCAGCCATTATTGTGGACACCATGACCGATAACAAAGTGCGCACCGTAGCCGAAGTGCGCCACATCCTGAGCAAAAACGGCGGCAATCTGGGCACCGAAGGCTCGGTGGCTTTCCAGTTCAAACACTGCGGCCAGCTCATCTTTGCCCC
>CAZUBE010000027.1:24296-25689 GCA_964618495.1 uncultured Allobrachymonas sp.
GCACTCGAAGACCAAGACGACGTGCAAAACGTCTACCACAATGCCGAGTTGGACTTGGCTTGACACGCGAATCGCCTACACCTTACTGCCGTCTTTGCCATATTCGCAAATGTGCAACAAGCGTTATGCATATGTTGAAATAAAACTGGAATCACGCGGAAATTTACAACCATGAAACTCGAAGATTTCAAGGCAGGGCACTGGCAGTCACGCTACCAATATAAAAGCTTTGAACCAGTAACTATCAATCACGAATGGACGTGGAAAGACCCAGCCATTAACATCTTGCTTGAAGATGCCAACCGTGCATTGGGCGAGCTCAATGCTTTTTCGCTGATTGTTCCCGATATTGACCTGTTTATCGAAATGCACGTTGTCAAGGAAGCGCAAACTTCCAGCCGCATTGAAGGCACGCAAACCAGCATTGCCGAAGCCTTGTTGAGCGAGAACCAAATTCAGCCAGAAAAGCGCAACGATTGGCGCGAAATACGCAACTACATTGACGCTGTAAACATGGCTATTGCAGAGCTGGACAAGCTGCCTTTATCTAACAGGCTGGTACGCATGACGCATGCTATGTTAATGCGCGGCGTTCGTGGAGAGCACAAGCAACCAGGCGCATTCAGAAGCAGCCAAAACTGGATTGGAGGCTCTAGTCTGCTTGATGCAACCTTCATCCCGCCACATCAAGACGGTGTACCTGACTTAATGGCAGATTTAGAAGCTTTTTGGCACAACCAAAACATTGCAGTCCCGCACTTGGTGCGGCTGGCTATTGTTCATTATCAGTTTGAAACGATTCACCCGTTTTTAGACGGAAACGGGCGCATTGGCCGTTTACTAATGCCTTTGTACTTGGTCGGCCATGGCCTGCTTGCCAAGCCATCGCTGTACCTTTCTGACTTTTTCGAGCGCAATCGAGCCAGTTATTACGATGCTTTGATGCGTGTGCGCTTGGCCAACGATCTGGCACAGTGGGTGCGCTTTTTCCTTCAAGGTGTGGCGCAAACCGCTGGTAAAGGGCGCGATGTTTTCAGGCAAATACTGTCTGTACGCACAGAAACCGAACAAAAAATAATGGCTATGGGCAAACGCGCATCCCTTGCGCGCCAAGCGCTGCACCTGCTGTATCAAAAACCCATACTTGCAGCCAACGACTTGATACAGGAGCTGCACATCAGTCAGCCCACTGCCAATGCCCTGTTGCGTGAATTTGTCAAACTTGGCATTTTGCGCGAAGTCACTGGAGCAAGCCGCAACCGCATTTATTCGTTTGAGGCTTATCTTGAACTGTTTACTAAATAAAGAAAATGAGCTTTCCTTTCCTTGGAGGTTCTTTTAGATAAAGTTGCCCACTCTGCTTGGGGCAACATCAAGCCCAAGCCCAAGCCCA
>CAZUBE010000028.1:0-18733 GCA_964618495.1 uncultured Allobrachymonas sp.
ACCTACGGCATCAATCTCATCAATAAAGATGATGCAAGGCGCGTTTTTCTTGGCGTTTTCAAACATATCGCGCACACGCGACGCGCCCACGCCCACAAACATTTCTACAAAGTCTGAACCCGAAATGCTGAAAAACGGCACTTTGGCTTCGCCAGCAATGCTTTTAGCCAGCAGGGTTTTACCCGTTCCAGGGGGGCCCACCAGCAGCAAGCCGCGCGGAATACGCCCGCCGAGCTTTTGAAATTTTTGCGGGTCTTTCAAGAAATCAACCACTTCCTTGACTTCTTCTTTGGCCTCATCGCAGCCAGCCACATCGGCAAAAGTGGTCTGGTTGCTACTTTCATCCATCATGCGCGCCTTGCTTTTGCCAAAGCTAAAGGCCCCCCCCTTGCCGCCGCCTTGCATCTGACGCATGGAATAGAAAAATATCGCCATGATGATGAAAATGGGGCCGTAGTTGAGCAAGATCGCCAATAGCAGCGAACCCTCTTCACGCGGTTTTACGTTGAATTTGACATTGGCTTTAAGCAAGTCGCCAATCAGCCCTTGATCCAGCGTAGTTGCCGTGGTTTTGATGTTTCTGTCATCTACAGTTACAGCAGTAATCTCTGCGCTACGCCCCGTTCCTTCCTGAATGGTGGCGCGTTTGATCTTGTGGTTGTTGACTTCGGCAACAAAATCAGAATAGTCCACGGCTGTGGCTGCAACAGTATCACGTCCTTCAAAATGTTTGAAAAGCGTAACCACAAGCATCAGCACTGCCAGCCAGGCGACAATTTTAGGTATCCATTGTTTGTTCAAAACAGACTCCGATCAGCAACTGACGCTGCTGTCTTTTTGGTGAAAATAGGCATGTTGATGCCATATGGGTGCCATTTTAGGCGTTTCAAGGCAAATGTGCAGGGCTTTGCATAATGCCTTTTATAGCACTTGTAATTATCCCAGATTGTTTTTCAGCTATTGACTGGGGGTAAGCTGCTTTTTCAAACGCATTCCAACCAAAAAAGTTTCAGAAGATTTATCGCGTGATGCTTTGGGCTTGATGGGTTTGACTACTTCAAAATTTTCTTTAAACAGTTTAACCAGTTGGCTGTAACCACTGCCATGAAACAGTTTTACCACCAGCGCACCCTCAGGCTTCATGTGCTTATGTGCAAAATCAACCGCAAGCTCAATCAAATGCGCTATGCGCGCGGCATCGGCAGATTCCACGCCAGACAGGTTGGGCGCCATGTCTGACACCACCACATCGGCCTTGCTGCCTTGCAGCACCGCTTCAAGCTGATGCAGCACGGCATCTTCACGAAAATCGCCCTGTAAAAAATGAACATCTTCAACCGCTTCCATAGGCAGGATGTCCAATGCGATAATCCTGCCATTGAGTGCGCCCGAAGCAGCCCCTTCGGGAGCCAGCTTGCGGCGCAGATACTGGCTCCACGCACCAGGTGCAGAGCCAAGGTCTACCACCGTTTGCCCAGGGCGTATCAGGCGCAGCGCCTCATCAATCTCTTTGAGCTTGTAAGCGGCGCGGGCGCGGTATCCTTCGCGCTGAGCCAGCTTTACATACGGGTCGTTAACATGGTCGTTAAGCCAAGCCCTGTTGACTTTTTTACTTTTGGTTTTTACTTTCATTTTCTACCTAACTCTGCCTAACTGATTGCCATTTATGCCACAAATTGTATTAACTCCTGCCGAGCGCAAGGTTTTTCGCGCCGAAGCCCATCACCTTGACCCCGTGGTCATGATTGGTGGTGACGGCTTGACTGCCGCCGTACTCAAAGAAACCGAAGCCTCTCTCAACGCCCACGGCCTGATTAAGATTCGCGTACTGGGCGATGACCGCACCGCACGCGAAGCCATTTACCAAAGCCTGGCCGACCAGCTCAATGCCGCACCCATCCAGCATATCGGCAAATTGCTGGTATTGTGGCGGCCACAGCCAGAAAAAATCCAAGACCATGACGAAACCCGCATGCCCGGGCCGCGCCATGTCAAGGTGCTCAAATACAGCAAGCGCGGCGGCCAGCGCCCCGAAGTGCTGACTTTGCGTGTTTTGGGCAACGAGCGCCTTACTTCAGGTGGCAAAATCAAACGTGCCAAAGCGAAAAAGCCCGTTTCCCTGAAAAAACGCCAATCTGACTGATGCCCGCCTTGGCATCTCCGCCTTGGCATTTATTATCCAGCACACCTTGCAAACCATGCCTGAAACCATCCAGCCCCAAGCCCACAACAGCACGCAGCGCATTATCCTGTGCATGAAATGGGGCAAAAAGTACGGGGCGCACTACATCAACCGCCTCTACGCCATGGTGCGGCGCAACCTGCAAGGCGATTTTCGCTTCGTCTGCCTGACTGACGACAGCTCTGGCATACGCAGCGAAGTAGAGTGCTTTGCCATTCCACCGCTGGATTTGCCCGCAGGCATACCCGAGCGCGGCTGGAACAAGCTCACCACCTTCAGCGCCGATTTGCACGGCTTGCAAGGCACTGCCCTGTTTCTGGATGTGGATGTAGTCATCACTGGCGCGCTGGATGATTTTTTCACCCAGCCAGGTGAATTTCTCATCATCCACGACTACAAACGCCCTTGGCGCATTACAGGTAACTCATCGGTTTACCGCTTCGAAATTGGCGCGCACCCCGATGTGCTGACCTACTTTCGCAGCCATTTTGCCGAAATCCGTAAAAAGTACCGCAACGAGCAAGCCTACTTGTCAGACTTTCTGCATAAACAAGGCAAGCTGGCATACTGGCCTGCTGCATGGTGCCCCAGCTTCAAATACCACTGCATTGCACCTTGGCCAAGCAACTACTGGCAAGCCCCGCATGTGCCGCCTGATGCGCGTATCGTTATCTTTCACGGCGAATGCAACCCGCCCGATGCGCTGGCTGGCAGACGCAATCGCCGCTTTCGCTTTATCAAGCCTGCGCTATGGGTTGATGAATACTGGCGGGAATGAACGCAAATCCACCCTATACCAACCAGACCTATGCCTGTTGCGGCAGGCAGTGTAAACGGCAAAAATACTGCTTTGTGTGTGCGCTCTGTAGTCTGCATGCGCATGCCGGCTTGAATGCGAGCCAAAGCCTTGCGCACATTGGCAACTCGCCTCTCTTGCGAGGCGGCTGTTAGTAAATATGCCCGATATTGCTTGTGCGGCCAGGTGCGGTCATATCAGCGTTTCACAATAGAGTCTGCATCTTTAAGCACGGATTGTTTACTAACTGAAACCGCCTCCAAGCGCCTGATAGAAAGCAACACTATCGACCAATCGTTGCGCTTGTGCTGCAACCATACTGATGCGTATTGACTGTGTTTGCTGCTGCGCGATGAGCAGTTGCAAGTAGCTGGCCGCGCCCAGCCGATATTGCCGCTCGAGCGACTGCAACGAGGCTTGTGCAGCCTTATCAGCGGCAGCGAGGGCTGCCAATGTTTGTGCATCGCTTTCCACCGCGCGCAGAGTGTCGGCGACGTTGCGCAAAGCCTCCAATACAACTTTTTGGTAATTGGCTGCGGCTGCATCGAAAGCGGCGAGCGCTGCTCTCTTTTCAGCGGGTAGCCCAGGATTAAAAAGAGGCTGGGTGAGCTGCGCAAGCAGAGCCCACACTGCCGAGCCACCACCGAACAGAGCAGCGGTGGTCAGCGCCTGAGAACCCAGGTTGGCGCTCAGGTTGATTTGTGGGTAGAGCTTGGCAACAGCCACACCATAGTCGGCATTAGCCGCATGCAACAGTGCCTCTGATGCCAAGATGTCTGGTCGTCGGCGCACCAGCTCCGAGGGTACAACAAGTGGCAGATCGGCGGGGAGCCTGAAATCGACCAGAGTGAAGGCCGGAATGCCACCAGCGCCTGGGGCGCGACCTGCCAGCACCGCCAGCAGGTGTTCGGTTTGGTGCAGTTGCTTTTGCAGCGCAGGCAGCTCTGCCCGCGTTTGCTCCGCTCGCGTTTGTAGCGCCAGCGCTTCATCAGGTGAAGCCTGACCGATACGCACACGCGCATGAGCCAGATGCAGCTGCTCCTCCTGCAAATGCAAAATGGCAGTCGTAGCTTCCAGTTGCGCGGCAAGACGCGCACGGGTAATGGCAGCGGTTGCTATGTTGCCGGCAAGGGCTAGACGCGCGGCATGCAGTTCGAAACGACGGTACTCGGCGCGAGCGGCCAAAGCTTCGAGCGCGCGTCGGTTGCCACCAGCCAGATCGAGGTTGTAATGTACGCCAACGCTGGCGTTATAGAGGCTGAATTGACGCGTGTCTGCGCTCAATCCTTGGCTACTGGGGCTCATTTGCTGACGCTGATACCCCAGCGCAAGATCTGCTTGTGGATATTGCGTCGAGCCCGCCCGTGCAGCCAGAAGTTCCTGCGCCTGTCGCAAATTGGCGCTGATGCTCGCCAGCGTCGGGCTGACTTGGAAAGCTTCATCAATCAGTCCGTTGAGTGCAGATGATCCCAAGCTTTGCCACCATTGTGCTTCAATCGCAAGCCCTTCGACCAGACGTTGCCTTTCGCCGAATTGTGCAGGAGCGGATGCAGTGCTCTCAGCTATCGGGGGCGCAGTGTAGCGCTCCACCTCAGGTGCGGCGGGACGTTGAAAATCAGAACCGGCAGCGCAACCAACCAGACCAGTTATCAGGCAAGTTGCCGCAAGCCGTCTTGCGAGGCTGCTGGGGCGCTGGCATGTTTTAGCGTGTTCCATAAAAATGCTCCACGAAAGGTTTGCAGAAAGCTTGGTGGCGGCTCAAGCAATTTTCCTGCGTATGAGCGAAAGATTGAATAGCCGCCTTGCTACAGCCGGCCGCCGCAACCCGTGCGATAGCTGCAAATGTGTGGCTGCAGCTATAGCTGCGGCTGTGCTTGTGGTGGGTCATGGGTTGCTCCTGTAATTCAATCGTGCTCTTACCCAAACCCCCGCCCTTCGCCAGCTTCTTCATGGGTCACGCCATCGCGTATGTGGTAAATGCGCTTGAAAGTAGGGATAATTTTTTCGTCATGGGTAACGACAATGATGGCAGTCTCGAATTTGCGAGCCATGTCATTGAGAATGCGGATTACAGCCATGGCGCGCTCACTGTCAAGCGGAGCTGTGGGCTCATCGGCCAGAATTACCGGCGGACGATTGACCAAGCCGCGCGCAATGGCAACCCGTTGCTGCTCGCCACCAGAAAGTTGCGAGGGCATGGCACTAGCCCGATGTTGCACATCGAGCGCCGTAAGCAATTCCAGCGCCTTGGCGCGCGACTCTCCATTCGCTACGCCTGCAAGCATCGGCAGCAGTGCCACGTTGTCGGTAACATCAAGAAACGGAATCAGGTACGGCGCCTGAAATACAAAACCAATCTTGTCCCGTCGCAAGGCACGCAAATCACGGACTTTCCAGCCATCGTCGTAAATTACTTCTTCGCCTAGCGTCATGCGCCCAGCGGTCGGATCAATTACTGCGCCCAGACATTTGAGCAGCGTGCTCTTGCCAGAGCCGGATGGGCCAATCAGCCCCACCACTTCGCCAGCTGCTACATGCATATCCACGCCTTTCAAGGCATCAACGGCGGTATCTCCCTCGCCAAAACGTTTTCTTAAACCTTCGATGCGAATGCCTTTGCCATTCATCTCAACCTCCAATGGCTTCGGCCGGATCGACCTTAAGCGCCATGCGAATGGCAACAATGCTGGCTAAAACGCAGATTACAAGCACAGCGAAGAAGCTTGCAATTGAATCAAACGGCAGCAGCAGTACGTTTTTTGGAAACAAGGGCGCTGAGAAAGTGGCTGTAATTTTGCCAACAACGAAACCAATCACACCCAAGGCGAGTGCCTGCTGCATAATCATTGCGGCAATCGTTCGGTTGCGTGTACCGATGAGCTTTAACACCGCTATTTCGCGAATTTTGTCCATCGTTAACGAATAGATAATGAACGCAACGATGGCCGCACTGACGATGGCCAGAATCACCAAGAACATGCCGATCTGCCTGGACGACGTGGCTATCAACTTGCCAATGAGGATATCTTCCATCTGTGCCCGAGTGTAGACCGTCAAACGCCTCCAGCGCCGAATGGATTCAGCTACTTCGTCTGGCGATTGGCCCGGTTTCAGAGTGACCAGTACAGCATTGACGAACGCATTGGTGCTCTGTGAAGCAATCACTGCATCCAACACACCTGGAACACCTGGACGATTGAAGGCCGGGTTGGCTTCGGTGCGACGCCTGCTTTGCCAAATGGCGTCGTTGTCCTTGAGGAACTGCGCTTCTTGGGCATCCTTGAGAGGAATGAATACCATAGGGTCGCCGCTTGACGACACCATGCGCCGTGACAACCCCACAACGGTGTAATGATTGCGACGAATAGCAAGACGATCTCCCAGTTTGAAGCCGGTGGCGATGTCTGCCACTGCCTCATAGTGTCCGCGTGTAATCTGTCGTCCAGCTACAAGATAGGGTGGCCAGCCGGGCGTAGCCCCCAGCGCACCGGGCGCGATGCCGACCACCATGGCACGGACATCCTTCTCACCCTTACGCACCTGCATGGTCAGGTAGGTCACATTTGAAGCATGTGCAACTCCAGGCATGACGCGAATGGAACGATACATGCTATCGTTGACGCTGGACGACTCCGCATAAGGACCCAGCGTGTCCTTTTGCACCACCCAAAGATCTGCACCACTGTTATCGAGCAGCGCCTTGCCGTCGTCTACCATGCCCCGGTACACCCCGGCCATAACCAAGGTAACGCCAATCAGCAAGCCAAGACCAATGCCAGTGAATACAAATTTTCCCCAAGCATGGAGAATGTCGCGACCTGCCAGGCTAATCATCGTGACACTCCTGGAATATGGTCTACGACATGAATGCGGCTACGTGCCGTCAGTGCCTTTTCGCTATAGGTTACAACCTGATCCCCGCTCTTGAGCCCTTCTCGCACCTGTATATAACCGTTGAGATCGGAAGTTCCGAGCTTGACTGGAGAAAAACGCAGATCGCCATCGACAATTTGCCAGACTCCAACCTTATCGCCCATACGCTGAACAGCAGCGTTGGGAATCAGCGGGGCGGCCGGGAGCGTCAACAGGTTAACCGTGACTTCAGCCAGTTCACCCACTGGTGGAAGAGGGTCAGGTTTGTTATCGAATGTCACCTTGGCAAGCGTTTCCTCGGTTACCGCGTCGGCCTTGAGTTCCACTCGCAAAACGCGACCTTTCAAGCTCTGGCTGCCACGCGAACGCAAGACGATAAGCGTTGGCAACCCTCCAGCCAGTCCTGATGCGCCACTTTGGTCAAAACGCACATTGACCCACAAACTCTTGGGGTCAATCACTTCAAGCACGGTTTGGCCTGCAACGATGGTTGTGCCGGGATCGGCATTGCGCTCGGCAACCACACCGTCAACTGGCGCAATCAGGCGCAGATTTCTCCGCTGCGCGACGAGCCCCTCGTAATCGGAGCGTGCCCTGGCAACATCTTCCCGAACGGCAGATAGGGCAGCATCGGCAATTTGCAGCTCCTGCCGTTTGGCGCTGAAAATTTCCTCACTGGTCGATCGCACCGCAAACAATTGCTCATAGCGGCGTGCCTGTATTCGCGCATAAGCACGCCGGGATTCTGCCTCGCGCAAAGCCGCCTGTGCTCGCTTGAAAGCCGACTCCTGCGAGCGCACCCGATCATCAAGGTCGACCGGCTCCATCTCGCCGAGCACTTGCCCAGCCTTAACCTGGTCGCCTACATGCACATCCAAGCGTTTAACGCGCCCTGCAAACGTCGGACCGATTTTATAGGTGTAGCGAGCATCTACCGTGCCAATACCAAACAGCGCAGGCGTGATTTCACGCGATTCCACGCGTACCGCCGTCACAGCCACCGAGGCGAGCGGCCCCGATCGCAAAGCAACATAAATAAAAAGCACCAGCAAAGGAATGATGACGGCAAGAAGCGTCAGGGTACGGCCTTGCAGAGGTAACTTTTTCATTGCACACTCCTTATGCCACTCCGATAAATTGCAAAGACGCGCGGCGCATCGAGCCGCATACGTTGCACGTCACCCGCCAACAACGATTGCATGACCAAGCCCTGAATCGTGCCAATGAACAGCGTTGCCGCAGCCTCGTTGTCAAGTGAGGAAGACAACTCACCGCTGCTCTTGCCTTGTTCGATGAGATGATGTAAATGTTCTCCATAGCGCTGAATCAAGGTTTGCACCATGCGCTTGGCAGGTGTCGATTCGGCACGCTGTAGCTCACCAAACATCATTCTTGGCACGCCTGGATGCTCAGCGACGAATTCGATATGACTCATAAACATCGCCTCCATGGCTGCCAATGGTGATTTGATTCCCTGTGCGGATCGTTCGATTCTGGCAAATACGCGCTCTGCTACCCACTTCATGACCGCCTGCCAAATGGCTTCCTTGTTCCGGAAGTGCCGAAACAATGCGCCCTGGGTCAGGTTCATGTGTTTAGCGATAGCTGCAGTGGTTATCTCGCTTGGGTTTTGTGAGCCGGCTAGCGCCAGGACAGACTCGACAATTACGGCACGACGTTCATCAGCCGGCAGATGCTTTGAATGGGCGTCCACGAACACTCCTTGAAAGATAGTAATCGATTACTATCTTAGCACGAAAATCTGATCGAGAATCGGGACTTAGCTCAAGGCACCTTGGGCGATGCATTCATGCAACCCCGAAAATACGGTGCTGCAACACGGGTGCAGAACACACAGATTGTTATAGCGTTGAGAGCACGTGTGCCGCGCTACAGACTCATTCTTCGTCTATTTTTTCTGTTGCAGCAGGCGCGGCGGGTTTGTCGTAGCCGCTGTATTTTTGCAGCATTTGCACCATCAGGGCGTAGATTTTCGGGCTGGCTGCCATGCATTCCTGGCTGTGCAAAAAGTCTGCTTCGCCTGTGAAATTGCCCACCAAACCACCCGCTTCTTGCACCAGCAAGCTGCCAGCGGCCACGTCCCACGGCTGCAAGCCTGTTTCAAAAAAGCCATCGCTAAAGCCTGCTGCCACATAGGCCAAATCCAGCGCGGCAGAGCCTGGACGACGCAGGCCAGCGGTGCTGCGCATCATCTCGATGAAAATCTGCATGAACTGCTCGTAATTTTGCCCTTCTCGGAAAGGAAAGCCCGTAGTGAGCAGGCAGTCTGCCATGCGAATGCGCTTGCTTACGCGAATGCGGCGGTCGTTCATAAAAGCGCCGCGCCCGCGTGTGGCAGTAAACAGGTCGTTGCGGCTGGGGTCATACACCACGGCTTGCTCAATCTTGCCACGCACCGACAGGGCAATGCTGACGCAATACACAGGAAAGCCGTGAATGAAGTTGGTAGTACCGTCTAGCGGATCAATAATCCAGACGAAATCGCTATCTGCATTGCCGTGCTGCTGGCCAGACTCCTCCGCCAAAATGCCATGCTGCGGGTAAGCTGTTAAAAGCGTTTCAATAATGGCTTTTTCGGCTGCCTGATCAACCTCGGTAACAAAGTCGTTAGACTGTTTTTCAGACACGCGCACCGACTCAATGTCGAGCGCGGCACGGTTGATGATTGCGCCAGCGGCACGGGCAGCCTTGATGGCCACATTGAGCATGGGATGCAGAGTAGATGACATGGGATGTTGTGTTGTATTGAAAGAACAAAAAAGCGCGGGCAATGCCGAACGCAGAATTTATCTATTCTACTGGATGCCTTTAAGCAGCGATTGAAAAACTGGCTACAAGCTTGTATTTTCACCCCGTACAATCGCAGCAATACCTTTGCCAGATAACTCGTTTTATGACAAAAACCAAAAGCACCACATCCAAAGCACTCCCCGCCACCTACGAAGCCGCACTCACAGAGCTTGAAGCCCTGGTGCAAAAGCTCGAATCGGGGCAAATACCGCTAGACGACCTGCTCACTGGCTACCAGCGTGGTGCTGCACTGCTGGCTTTGTGCAAAGACAAACTCGCTGCCGTAGAAAACCAAATTAATCTGCTTGAAACAACCCCACAGGGCAGCAGCACCAAACCTTGGGATGACAGCGCCATATGAACTCCACCAGCCCAACCAGCTACGCCACTGCCCCACAAGGCAAGCCAGCAGAAGCTGCCACAGCCCCCGCATTCAAAGACTGGTGCGCCCGCCAGCTCGATAGCGTAGAAGCCGCCCTATCAGCATGGGTTGGCGAGCAAGCCCCAGAGCGCCTGCGCCAAGCCATGCGCTACGCTGTGCTTGATGGCGGCAAGCGCCTGCGCCCGCTACTGGTGCTAGCGGCCAGCGAAGCGGCGGCAGGCCACCCCGCCGCCGCACTACGCGCCGCCTGCGCCATTGAGCTTATCCACGCCTACTCACTCGTACACGACGACATGCCCTGCATGGACAACGACGTGCTACGCCGTGGCAAACCCACCGTGCATGTGCAGTTTGGGCAGGCAGATGCACTGCTCGCTGGTGACGCATTGCAATCGCAAGCGTTTGAGCTACTCACCCCCGCCAGCCCGCAAGAAATACCTCTACCCACGCAAGCCATTTTGTGCCGCCTGCTGGCACGCGCAGCAGGCGCTGCTGGCATGGCAGGCGGGCAAGCCATAGATTTAGCCAGCGTAGGCAAACGTTTAAGCCAAAGCGAGCTGCAACACATGCACCGCCTCAAAACAGGCGCACTGCTGCAAGCCAGCGTCAGCATGGGCGCGGCGTGCGGCACATGCAGCGAAACCGTACACAACGCGCTGAGCGACTATGGCGCGGCTATTGGGCTGGCTTTTCAGGTGGTTGATGACATTTTGGATGTGGTGGCAGACTCGGCCACACTGGGCAAAACCGCTGGCAAAGACGCTGCCAACGACAAACCCACCTATGTATCTCTGCTAGGCCTGCCGCAAGCGCAAGACTACGCCCATCAACTGCACCAGCAAGCCATAGCCGCGCTGCAAGCCACAGGGCTGCCCGCCGCTCGCTACGCCACCTTGCAGGCTCTGGCAGATATGGTGGTGCAGCGCGTGTATTGATTGACGCGAAAGGGCTTGCGGCTTGCAGCCTAAACCATCCTGCGCTGGCTTTTTCTTCCAGCTCCATCGCCAGAGCGCTGTATTTGAAAAGTATAGAAATGGACTCGGAAAAAAACACAAAGCGGTGCAAGGTTTGGCATGGCTGCACGAGCGTGCATGCGTATTATCGAGCCGTGCGCGTCGCATCAATAATGGCAGGCTCAAAACCTTTGGCTGGCTCGTATTGTTGTTTTTGGCTCATTTGACTTTTAAAGCAATCATTAGCCCCAAACCCAACAAAAACCCAAGCCCCAGCATCACCATTATTGGCAAGTTTCCTTACCAAAAGGGCTATACCATGGAAGCGTATATGCTTGCATATAGCAAAAAAGAATATTCTGCTTTTTTCTGCCCTGGAAGCAACAATCTCATGCAAGTTGGAGCTGATTACTGCAGGTCTAAACGTTACTATATTCCAGTAAAAAAACTGGGCTGCTGCGAATACCAGTTCACTTTTACTCCAGAATACTTTGCAAAAGGATGGATGAATTGGAGGAATGGATTGCCACAATTGCTTTTAAAAACTAAGGAGGGGAAATTGTTTGGTCATATTGACGTTTCTTTCCGGCCAGGTTGGGAGATCCCCGGTGAGTTTAGATGTCAAACAAATTCTGGTAACGCTTTGTATTGCGCTGGTACGATAGTTCCTGTAGGTAGCAAAAACTACAGCGAAGAACGCGATGCCTATATTTATGATATTGATTTTTAAGGCGAACCCATTATGTCTTTTAACCCTATCCATGCTGCGCTTTCCAGCCAGCGCAGGTTGGGTGGCTTTCACCAAACAAATTTTGCTATCCCTTTTAAAGACTTTTGCGACTTTGGCGACTTCTGTGTATCTTTTGCGCCCTTTGCGTTCGCCCCCGTATTCATTGCAGCCCAAGCAAAGCCAGCGTAGGCTGGCTGGTCATTAAAGCTGCAATGCCTTGCACAGCGCCAGCACTGCCGCGCTTTGGTTCATAGTGTAGAAGTGCAGCGAGGGTGCGCCGCCTTGTATCAGGCGCTGGCACAGTTGGGCTACTACTTCGTGCCCAAATGCCTGTATGCCTTGCACGTCGTCGCCAAAGGCTTGCAGGCGCAGGCGCACCCAGCGGGGTATTTCTGCGCCGCATGCGTCTGAAAAGCGCATCAACTGGGTGGAGCTGCTAATGGGCATGATGCCTGGCACGATAGGCACTTTTATGCCCATGCGCTGCGCGTCGTCTACAAAGCGAAAGTAAGCGTCGGCGTTGAAAAAATACTGGGTAATTACGCCATTGGCACCTGCATCTACCTTGGCTTTGAGTGCTTTCAGATCGGCTTCGGGCGAACGTGCTTGCGGGTGCATTTCGGGGTAGCCAGCTACTTCAATTTGGAAGGCATCGCCCATTTCTGCGCGCACAAAGGCGACAAGGTCACTCGCGTATTGAAATTCACCGCCCAAGCCGTGGCCGCTGGGCAAGTCGCCACGCAAAGCTACCAGCCGCGTAATGCCCATGTCTTGCAGTTGCTTGAGCTGTGCGCGTACGCCCTCGCGGGTAGCGCCCACGCATGAAAAGTGGCTGGCAGCAGGTATGCCTTCTTGCTGTATTTCTTGTACTGTAGTGAATGTACCTGTTTGTGTAGAGCCACCTGCGCCATAGGTCACCGAGCAAAATTCTGGCTTGAGTGCATACAACTGCTGGCGCACTACGCGTAGCTTTTCTGCTCCTTCTGGCGTTTTGGGCGGGAAAAATTCAAAGCTGATTGGCGTTTGTTTCATGGTTTTTACTTTCCTGACAACTGCAGCTGTCTTTTGATTCTTGTGGTTGGTGTGATTCGCTTGGTTCGTCTAGCGCTTCGGTTATAGCATGGGCGCTACATGTGCCGTGCTCTTACGCACAGACCATTTACGCCTTTGCATGGATAAAAAATTCGCGGTTGCCGTCGCCGCCAGTAATGCTGCTGGGCAACCAGTGCAGTACTTTCAGCCCAAGCGTGCTGCAACATTGGCGCAAACGCTGCTCTACGTTGGCATACAGGGCTGCATCTTTCACTATGCCGCCTTTGCCAATGTGCTGTGGCTGCAATTCAAACTGGGGCTTTACCAGCATGAGCACATGCCCCGCAGGGCGCAGATAGGGGCGCAAGGCGGGCAGTACCAATGTTTGCGAGATGAATGACAAGTCGCCCACCAGCAAGTCAAAGCCTGCGCTTGTGGCATTTGCCTTTGCTTCTGCATTTACTTCTGCGAATGCTTCTGGTGCAGCTTCAGGCGCTTGCGCATGGGTTTTAACAGGCATGGCAACGGCTTGCTGCACTGGGCTGCCCAGCGCCGCTCGCAGTGCTTGCGGGTCGCGGGCGTTAATACCTTCGTGCGCCTGCACGCGCCTATCGGCACGCAAACGCGGGTGCAGTTGCCCTGTACCCACATCCAGCCCTGTTACATGCGCTGCGCCGTGTTGCAGCAGGCAATCAGTAAAGCCGCCTGTTGATTGCCCCACGTCCAGACAGCGCCAGCCGCGCACATCCAGCCCTGCGGCCTGCAAAGCACCTTGCAGTTTTAAGCCGCCGCGCGAAACGTAGCGGCTCTCTGCATCGTCTTGCAATTGCAGCTCTGTGTGCAAAGGCAAGTCATCGCCATTTTTGCGTACCGCCTGCCAGTTGCCTCCATCTGTGACCACGCCTGCGCCTGTACTGGTGCGCCACAGCACACCAGCAGCAATCAGGCGCTGCGCTTGGCTGCGCGTAGCAGCCAAACCGCGCTCTACCAGAAGTTGATCTGCTCGCATCAGCGCCGCCCTTCTTCGTGCTGGTAGTGCGCCAAATCAATGGCAGCACTTACCGCACGCAGTGCCAGCGGGTTGTTGCGCCAGCCGTGTACGCGCGAAAGCTCTGCAATACGCGCTATCACCTCTTGCGCATCAGCGCCCACCAAGGCTTGCAGCGGCGCATAGCCTGCCTGTTCAAGCCGCCGCACTACGCCCGGCCCAATGCCAGACTGCGCCAGTAAGCTACTACGCTCGGTTTGAGAAAACACCGCGCCCATGCTTTACGCCCGTTTGTGCTGATTACCTAGACACGCGCTCAATAGCGGTAGCTATTGGGCTTGTAAGGGCCTGTTTTGGCTACGCCAATGTAGGCGGCTTGTGCGTCGGTTAGCTCGGTGAGTTGCACATTGAGCTTTTTAAGCTGCAAGCGCGCCACTTTTTCATCCAAATGCTTCGGCAGCACATACACCTTGCCCACCTCGTAACGCTCGGGGTAGCAAAACAGCTCCATCTGCGCGATGGTTTGGTTGGCAAAGCTGCTGCTCATCACATAGCTGGGGTGCCCTGTGCCACAGCCCAGATTTACCAAGCGGCCTTTGGCCAGCAAGATAATGCGTTTTCCGTCAGGGAAAATCACATGATCCACCTGCGGCTTGATTTCTTCCCACTGGCATTTTTCTTCCAGTGCTGCCACCTGAATTTCGTTATCAAAGTGCCCGATATTGCACACAATGGCTTGGTCTTTCATGGCAGCCATGTGCTCGTAACGAATCACATCGCGGTTGCCCGTAGTGGTAACGAAAATATCGGCCTTGTCTGCCGCATATTCCATCGTCACCACGCGGTAGCCTTCCATGGCGGCTTGCAGGGCGCAGATGGGGTCAATCTCTGTTACCCACACTTGGGCGCTCAAGGCGCGCAGAGCTTGAGCGCTGCCCTTGCCCACGTCGCCATAGCCACACACCACGGCGATTTTGCCTGCCACCATCACGTCGGTAGCGCGTTTAATGCCATCCACCAAGCTCTCGCGGCAGCCATACAAGTTATCAAACTTGCTCTTGGTCACCGAATCGTTTACGTTAATCGCGCGGAACTTGAGCGTGCCTTTGGCAGACATTTCATTCAAGCGGTGAACGCCCGTAGTGGTTTCTTCCGTCACGCCCATAATCTGGGCGCTCTTGCGGCTATACCATGTGGGGTCTTGCGCCAGCTTGGCCTTAATGGCGGCAAACAAAATGCGCTCTTCTTCGCTGCCAGGGTTGGCCAGCACGCCAGTATCTTTTTCGGCTTCTTGCCCCAAGTGCATCAGCAGCGTGGCATCGCCGCCGTCATCCAAAATCATATTGGGGCCTTCGCCCTCGGTATTGGCTGCGCCAAATTCAAAAATGCGGTGGGTGTAATCCCAATAATCTTCCAGCGACTCGCCTTTAATGGCAAACACGGGCGTGCCACCCGCAGCAATGGCGGCGGCGGCGTGGTCTTGCGTGCTGAAAATATTGCACGATGCCCAGCGCACCTGCGCACCCAGCGCCTGCAAGGTTTCAATCAACACCGCAGTTTGAATCGTCATGTGCAGGCTGCCCGCAATGCGTGCGCCTTTAAGCGGCTGGGTTTTGGCAAATTCTTCACGTATCGCCATCAAGCCGGGCATCTCTGTCTCGGCAATGGCAATTTCCTTGCGCCCCCAGCCAGCCAGATTGATATCAGCAATGGCGCTATGCGCTGCAACAGAAGATGTATTTGTATTCATACAGATGGCTCCAAAAAAGGTTTTTTTGATTGCCACCGTGCCAGACGCTGCGAGAGAAAAAGCCCCACCCACCACACTGCCACAGTGGATGAGCGTCGTTGCAAGAAATGCCCAAGCCTCACACTGTACGGCCATTCACACAATGGCCAGTGCTGCAACGCTCCTTGGGTAGCTTTTGATTATCCCAGATTTTTACAGCAAATACACCATCCATATCGCACCAACCTGTAGTGCATCAGGCATAAAGAACCCAATATCTCCCAACATCTAACTGTTCCTTTACATCTTGTTAGTGCTTGACAAATAAAAAGAGCTGCTAAGAAAAGCAGCTCTTGTAACTGTGCGAAGCAGCAGAATCAGACGTAATCGACCAGTGCAATTTTCATTTTTTTCATGGCCGCTGCTTCAATCTGCCGAATACGTTCAGCGCTCACGCCATATTCTGCAGCTAGCTCATTCAAAGTCATACCGCCGCTACCATCGTCATTAACTTTGAGCCAGCGCTCTTCAACAATACGGCGGCTGCGTGCATCCAAGGCATTCAGAGCAGTAGCAATGCCATCACTGGCGAGAACGTCACGCTGTTGTGCTTCCAGCACAGCTGATGGTTCATGCCGTGCATCAGACAGATAGGCAATCGGGCCATAGCTTTGCTCACCATCATCGGCAGGAGCAGGATCAAGCACCACATCACCACCAGTCATGCGCACCTGCATCTCAATGACTTCTTCGCGCTTGACGTTTAAATCCTTGGCAATCGTGTCAATCTCCTGCTCGCTCAGGCCATCGCGGTGTGCCAGCACATCGTCCAAATCAGCCGCAGCACGAAACTCCTGCTTTTTGCTGCGCAGATTGAAAAACAGCTTGCGTTGTGCCTTGGTGGTAGCCACCTTGACCATGCGCCAATTTTTCAGGATGTACTCATGAATTTCAGCCTTGATCCAGTGAATCGCATAGCTGACCAAACGCACACCCTGCGCAGGATCAAAACGACGCACAGCCTTCATCAGGCCGATATTGCCTTCCTGAATCAAGTCGCCATGGGGCAATCCATAGCCCAAATACTGGCGCGATACAGACACTACCAGCCGCAAGTGCGACATAATCAATCGCCCTGCTGCTTCCAGATCATTATGCTCTTTAAGCTTTTGTGCATAATCCTGCTCTTGCTCTTGTGTGAGCATAGGCATGCGGTTGACAGCAGAAATATAGGCATCCAGATTACCCAATGGCGGCAATGTTGCCACCGAAGACCAATTAGGCGCAACAGACAGGGCTGCACGCTGCACAGCAGGATATGCGGCAATAACATCCATTTTTTTATCAGCCACTCGCACGCTCCTTTCAAACTAGTACTTGCTAGCATAACGCTCAAGTCTTACTGTTAATATTAGCACTCTTCCCAAACGAGTGCTAATACAGCCTGCAATTTACGTAACAAAGCTCGGCGTTTTCTTTTGCATGTTTTTAATATTACTGATACAAAAGCACACCTTAGCGAATTTTCAAGACAAGCAAGTCATAAAGCTTCGCATGCCATAAATTTGATCTAATCCTTATCTTCAAGATCAGCATGCGCCAATAAATATACAGCCGCCAATAACCGTGAAATCTTCTCCCCTACCCCGCCCACTCGCTTATCTTTGCCTAGCGGCCAGCATGTCGCTCGTTGGGTGTTACGTTGCATTAACAAAACCCCTTGCAGTAATCTTCCCCGTACTGCTACTTGCATGGTTGCGTTTCGGTATCGGTGTAATTGCCATGCTCGGCTGGCTGAAAAAGCCCAAGGATGAGCCTCCTATGACAGCACGTATCCGCTGGCTACTGGTTGCCGAATCATTTTTTGGAAATTTCCTCTTCACCTTTTTCATGATCAACGGTGTGCAGCTTACCAACGCCGCTTCCGCTAGCGTCATCATGTCATCGATTCCAGCCGTAGTCGCAATCATGGGCTGGATACTACTGGGCGAACGCATTGGCCAACGCATTGCCTTATCCATTTTGTGCGCTGTAGTAGGGGTTGCCCTGCTCGCCCTTGCACCTGGGCAACAAGCAAACAACAATACAGCCTTGGGCGCCGATAGCAATGCATTAGTCACCTCCAGTCGCACCCTATGGGGTTATGCATCGCTATCAGGTGCCGTTCTGTGTGAGGCCATTTACTCCATCATTGGCAAACAGCTCACAAGCAGCGTTAGCCCAAAACGCATCAGTGCCTTAATCAACCTTTGCGGATGGCTGCTTTCATGCCCTTTTGGAATATATTTAGCACGAAACTTCGACTTCAGCGCTGTGCCAGCCAACTATTGGTTACTGTTAATTTTCTATGCACTTGCAGCATGCATCGGATCCGTCTGGCTATGGATGACTGGTCTACGCTCCATCCCAGCATCACAAGCTGGGGTATTTACTGTCATGCTCCCTATCAGTACAGCGTTAACAGGCGTCATTGCCCTTGGTGAACAACTTGGTATCTGGCAATGGCTAGCACTAGGCATTGCTTTACTGGGAGTTTTAATTGCTACACTACCGGGCAGAAATTAAATACACGTTTTCCAATAAAATCCTGAGCAAGACTTTTCGTCGCTGTCTTCATCTGCACAATCTTCCCTATCCATGCCTCACGCCGCCCACGCCAGTCACTTTTCGGCATGACGAAGCGACCTCACAAGCAAGCGGAGCCAATCTCAGAAGACACTATTGAATGCTGATAGAACGAAAACCTGCTGGATTTTCATTCCCGGAAAACGGAGCTGTCCCCGATATCTCCTAACCAAACCAGCGTTTCAGCAGCCCTGATTTGCCAGGGGATGAAGAAAACCAACCAGAATGCTTGCATTGAAAATCGCGTGAACTTAAACTTGATTGCACCTTAGCCATGCTAACTTAGCCACAGCTCAGTGAGTCACGATGTCAAAGCTAATCTTAATACTTATTTTTGCCGCCCTTGGCGCCTACTTTCTGTACGCGATCAGCTCTGCTTGGTCTACGGGAGAAATCAAAGCCCGCAACGGATGGGGCTCCATCCTATTTAGCCGAGAGGCAGAACCCATCCGCTTTTGGGGCTATTTCTGCCTTTATTGCGTCCTCGTCATCGTATGCATCGGCATGATCATCATGCTATTTTTAAAACCCATCCCATGATTTAAAGCATGGGTCTCTCAAAGGAGTATCGGGCAAAAAAAAAGCGCTCCACCTCATATCAAGGTGAAGCGCTTTGGCTGTAATTAGCCTGA
>CAZUBE010000029.1:0-18603 GCA_964618495.1 uncultured Allobrachymonas sp.
GGGCGCACGGTGATGATGAAGCGCTGCAATGCGCCATGCTGCTGCCACTGCGCTAGTTGGGTGCGTTGTGCGGGGGTGCAGTCGGCACTGTAGAGTACTTCTGCGGGCTGGATGCGGCTAATCCAGTCGGCAAGCGTATCAATGCTGCATTGGGCAAGCAACATGCGGCCTTGGGTTAGCCCCATCCACGCCAGCCCTACTTGCGCCGTGCCGCGCTTGCCTGTTGTGCCTGCTTTACCCGTTGCGGGCAGGTGCAGTGCCAGCAGTACGGGGTCGGATTTGTCGCCCAGCAGCTCGGCATCGGTTAAGGTGCCAGGGGTAACTACGCGCACCACTTTGCGCTCAACAGGACCTTTGCCCACGCCAATTTCGCCAACTTGCTCGGCAATGGCTACCGATTCGCCCATCTGGATGAGTTTAGCCAGATAGTTTTCTACCGCATGCACAGGCACGCCTGCCATAAGCACAGGCTGGCCTGCCGATTGGCCGCGCTGCGTGAGCGTAATGCCCAGCAAACGCGCGGCGCGGGTGGCATCGTCGTAAAACAGTTCGTAAAAATCGCCCATGCGGTAAAAAAGCAGCGTTTGCGCAAAATCTGCCTTGATTTGCAGGTATTGCTGCATCATGGGGGTGTGGGCGGAAAGCGGGTTTTCTTCAAGAGGAGCGTTCATGGTTGTAATTTAACCGATGGATTGGCCGATAGCGGCATGGGCGTGCGGGAAAACTGCGGTGGGGTGTTAGGAATACTGGGGCAGAACGCAAAAATCGCAAAAGCTACGCAAAAGTCGCAGAATTGTTTTCTTTGGGCTGTGTCAAAAACAGCCATTTATGTTCCTAAAGCATAAAGGAGTTATAAGGCACTGATTTATTCTTTATGCAAGAGAAAACTCAGCAAGCCGTCATTCCCGCGCAGGCGGGAATCCACGACCGCGCTTCTTATTGCAATGGATATCCGCCTGCGCGGGAATGACGTGCGATTGTGTTTTTTATGCGAACCTAAAATAAATCAGCGTTTTTCTAAAACACGCAGCAGCCAACAAAAGCACAAACCCATTTTTTCGGTATATTTTTGCGACTTCTGCGTAGCTTTTGCGATTTTTGCGTTCTGCACCCGTATTTGCGGCACACGGCACTATTTGTATCCGCTACCGCATCGGCATGTATTGCAACAAATGCGGGTTTGCCATGAGTGCCAGTGGTGGTATAAAACGCCCTTTCTTATTCATTCAGTAAGTAGGGCATATGTTTAATCGCCGTTCAATATTGTTGTCAGCTTGTGCATTGCTTGTGGCTGTGGGGCTGCTGGGCTTGCAGGCGTGTACACAGGCAGAAACCAAAAACAGCTTGAATGTAGGCATGGTGCTTGAGCCGCCAGGCCTTGACCCCACGGTAAATGCTGCCTCTGCCGTGGGCGAGGTGGTGCTTTACAACGTGTTTGAAACGCTTACCAAAATTCAAAGCGATGGCACGGTGCAGCCACTGCTGGCCGAGAAATGGGAAGCATCGCCCGACCAGAAGGTTTGGACTTTTCACCTGCGCCGCGATGCTAAGTTTCACAACGGCGCACCATTCAATGCCGCTGCCGTGCAATTTGCCTTTGCGCGTGCTGCCAGCGCACAAAGCACCAATAAAGACAAAACCCTGTTTGCCAGCTTTGAGCGCATAGACACGCCAGACGCTTACACCGTGGTGCTGCACAGCAAAAATCCCAACCCCAACCTGCCCTTTTTACTGGGGCAGGCTACAGCCATTGTGGTTGAGCCTGGCAGCGCTGCCAGTAACACCACCGCACCCGTAGGCACGGGCCCCTACCAGTTGGCCGAGTGGCGCAAGGGTGCATCGCTGGTGCTCAAGAAATGGGATGGCTACCGCAATGCCAGCAACATTGCCATGCAGCAGGTGACGTTTCGCTTTATTTCTGATGCATCGGCGCAAATGGCGGCTTTGCAGGCGGGCGATATCGACCTGTTTGCACGCACGCAGGTAGCACGCAGCCTGCAACAGTTCAAGAATGACGGGCGTTTTCAGGTGCTGGTGGGCGCATCGCGTGCCAAAACCATCATGGCAATGAACCACACGCGCAAGCCGCTAAACGATGTGCGCGTGCGCCGCGCCATAAGCGCCGCTATCGACCGCCAAGCCGTAATACAAGGCGCCGTTGATGGCTTTGGCGTGCCCATTGGCAGCTTTTATGTGCCAGGCGCGTTAGGCTACACCGATACCACCGCCATCACCCCCTATAACCCCGAGCAAGCCCGTGCCTTGCTGCAGCAAGCTGGCATCAGCAACTTGACTTTGCGCCTGAAGCTGCCACCAACGCCCTATGCCAGACAGGGCGGCGAAGTCATAGCCGCCATGCTTGCCAAGGTGGGCATTACGGCGCAGATTGAGCCTGTTGAGTGGGCGCAGTGGATGGGCAATGTTTATGGCAAAAAAGACTACGATTTAACCATCATCAGCCACGTAGAACCCTTTGATTTGGGCAATTTTGCCAACCCCGACTATTACTGGGGCTACAACTCGCACGCGTTCAACACCCTTTACGCGCGCATCACACAAACCGCCAACGAGCAAGAGCGCGCCCAACTGCTCGCGCAAGCCCAAAAACATCTGGCCGAAGATGCAGCAGCCGTGTTTTTGTACCAGCCGCAGTGGATAACCGTGGCCAACAGCAAACTCACTGGGCTATGGCAAGACATGCCCGTGTTTGTCAATGATCTGTCGGTATTGCGCTGGCAGTAGTTTGGCAGCTGCACTTGGTTTTTAGCGTCCAGCCAGTGCAATCGCCTTGATATCAGCGGCCAGTTGCTCTACGCGCTGCATGTCTGCATCCCACGAGAACATGAAGCGCGCGCCACCGCCAATAAAGGTGTAAAAGCGCCAGCCACGGTTGCGCAGGCTGGTTTGCAGGGATTGGGGCAGGCGCAGGAATACGGCGTTGGACTGTACGGGGAACATCAGCTCGATCTGTGGCAAGCCCGCAATCAGGTTGGCAAAAGCCAGAGCGCAGTTGTTGCCGTGCTGCCCGTTTTTGAGCCAGACATTGTTTTGCAGCATACGCACCCAAGGCGCTGAGAGAAAGCGCATTTTCGAGGCGAGTTGCCCGGCCTGCTTGCAGCGGTAGTCAAAACCTTCGGCCTGCTGCGGGTGGAAGAACAGCACCGCATCGCCCACGGCCATGCCGTTTTTGGTGCCGCCAAAGCACAGCACGTCTACGCCTGCTTTCCAGGTCATCTCCGCTGGGGTGCAGCCCAAAGTGGCGCATGCATTGGCAAAGCGCGCGCCGTCCATATGCAGGCTTAAAGACAGCTCGCGGCATACGGCTGATATGGCGCGGATTTCGTCAATGCTGTAGACCAAGCCCGTTTCGGTGGATTGGGTGATGGTGACTACGCGCGGCTTGGGAAAGTGGATGTCTTGCCGATTGGTAGCCAAAGCACGAATGGCTTCAGGCGTTAATTTGCCGTTGCTGGACTTGATGGTAAGCAGCTTTGAGCCATTGGAGAAAAACTCGGGCGCACCGCATTCGTCGGTTTCAACGTGTGCTACGTCAGAGCAGATAACGCTGTGGTAGCTTTGGCATAGTGCGGCTAACGACAAAGAGTTGGCAGCAGTGCCGTTAAAGGCAAAAAAGACTTCGCATTCAGTCTCAAACAGGGTGCGGAATGCGTTTGCTGCCTGATGCGTCCAAGTGTCGTCACCATAGGGCAGGGCATGGCTGGCATTGGCTTCTTGCATGGCTGCCCATGCTTCGGGGCAGATGCCCGAGTAGTTGTCGCTGGCAAATTGCTGTGCGGTTGCCGTAGCAGGTGCGGTAGGTGATGTCATGATCAATGGCCTTTGAACGTAGGTTGGCAATTTATCGATAAATTGAGCAACGACGTGTGGCGCATTGTGCAGGTTGCCCATGTAGGCCACATCCCCCTTGTCTGTGATTGGCACGAAGGCCAGACTTGGGGCGCCACCTTGCCTGCATGGCAGGTTGGCGTTGGGTGTCGTTGCCCAACTCTTGATGTCTGGGCGCAATTATAGCTGGCAGACAAGCAAGAATTAAGCAAGAATTAAGTGCGTTGCAGTATTTGGCGCAGATGGCGCCCCGTATGGCTGGCAGGCTCTGCAGCTACGGCTTCGGGGGTGCCTTGCGCCACTACCGTGCCGCCGCCGCTGCCGCCTTCGGGGCCCATGTCTATGAGCCAGTCGGCGGTTTTGATAACGTCTAAATTGTGTTCGATGATGACGATGGTGTTGCCTGCATCGCGCAGTTTGTGTAGCACTTTCAGCAGCAGGGCAATGTCGGCAAAGTGCAGCCCTGTGGTGGGTTCGTCCAGTATGTAGAGCGTTTTGCCCGTATCGGTGCGCGAAAGCTCTTGCGCGAGTTTTACGCGCTGTGCTTCGCCGCCCGAGAGGGTGGTAGCACTTTGCCCCAGCCTGATGTAGCTCAAGCCCACGTCGAGCAAGGTTTGCAGCTTGCGTGCAATAGCGGGCTGGGCGCTCATAAAGGCATAGGCTTCTTCTACCGTCATATCAAGTATTTGCGCGATGTTTTTGCCTTTGTAGAGCACTTCAAGTGTTTCGCGGTTGTAGCGCAAGCCGTGGCAGATGTCGCACGGCACATACACATCGGGCAAAAAGTGCATTTCTACTTTGACCAAGCCATCACCCTGGCAGGCTTCGCAGCGCCCGCCGCCCGCGCTTTGCGTAACGTTGAAAGAAAAGCGCCCCGGGCCGTAGCCGCGCTCTTTTGCCATGGGCATATCGGCCATCAGGTCGCGGATGTGGGTAAACAGCCCCGTGTAGGTGGCAGGGTTGCTGCGCGGGGTGCGCCCGATGGGGCTTTGGTCTACGTTGATGACTTTGTCGAAATAGTCCAGACCGTCAATGCTGGCGTGCGGGGCAGGTTCGGCATGGGCGCGGTGTATTTTTTGGGCGGCAGCGGTGTAAAGCGTGTCATTCACCAGCGTGGATTTGCCCGAGCCAGATACGCCTGTAACGCATGTCATGAGCCCCACAGGTATATGCACGGTAACGTTTTGCAGATTGTTGCCGCTGGCACTGTGGATGGTGATTTGCTGCAAGGCGGGGTTGCCTGCTGGGCTGATTGCGGCTTGTGCGCTTGGTGCGGCGCTGCTGGTGGTGGCGGTGCTAGCTTCAGCGGCGGCGGCTTTGCTGCGGCGCACTTTGCCAAATGCGTTGGCGGGCGCTGGTGCTTTTGCGCTGCTGCTTGCACTGGGCAATGGCCGCCATGCGGTGCGCTTGGCAGGCACGGCAATGGCTTGGCTGCCGCTTAAGTACTGCCCCGTGAGCGACTCGGGCGCGGCAAGCACTTGTGCGTATGTGCCTTGCGCCATGATGCGCCCGCCGTGTACGCCAGCGCCTGGGCCTATGTCGATGATGTGGTCGGCGGCGCGAATCATGTCTTCGTCGTGCTCTACTACCAGCACGCTGTTGCCTATATCGCGCAGGTGCTTCAAGGTGGCAATCAGGCGGTCGTTATCGCGCTGGTGCAGGCCAATGCTGGGTTCGTCAAGCACATACATCACGCCCGTTAGCCCGCTGCCAATCTGGCTGGCAAGCCGTATGCGCTGCGCCTCGCCGCCGCTTAAAGTGTCGGCACTGCGATTCAGGCTCAAGTAGCTCAAGCCCACGTCGTTTAAAAAGCGCAGGCGCGAGGCTATTTCGCGCACCACTTTGGCAGCGATTTCGCCTTTGGCGCCGTGCAGTTGCAGCGCATCGAAATAGGCCTGTGCTTCGCCCAGTGTGGCGCTGCTGACTTGGTAAATGGCGCGTTGCTGTGCGCCTTCGCCCAAAAAAACGTTGCGTGCTTCGCGCCGCAAGCGCGTGCCTTGGCAGTCGGGGCAGGGCTGGTGCTGGCGGTAGCGCGATAGTTCTTCGCGCACGGCGGCAGAGTCGGTTTCTTTCCAGCGCCGCTCCATATTGGGCAGCACGCCTTCAAACGGGTGTTTTTTGGTGATTTTTTTGCCTTTGCGCGTGCCGCTTTCGAGCATGTAGCTAAAGGCAATATCCTCTTGCCCAGAGCCGTGCAGCACTGCATCACGCGCTGGGCCGGGCAAGTCTTCAAAAGGCGTTTCCACGTCTGCACCGTAGTGCTGGCAGACACTTTCGAGCAGCGAGAAATAGTAGGCGTTGCGCCTGTCCCAGCCTTTGATTGCGCCGCTGGCCAAGCTCAATGATGGAAAGGCAACTACGCGGTGTGCGTCAAACACATCCACATTGCCCAGCCCGTCGCACGCGGGGCAAGCGCCCATGTGCGAGTTAAAAGAAAACAGGCGGGGTTCGAGTTCGGCAATGCTGTAAGTGCAGGCTGGGCATGAAAATTTGGAATTGAACAAATGCTCTTTGCCTGAGTCCATCTCCAGCACTAAAGCGCGCCCGTCGGCTACGCGCAAAGCGGCTTCAAAACTCTCGGCCAGCCGCTGGCGGGCATCGGGGCGTACTTTGAGCCTGTCAATCACCACATCAATATCGTGGCGCTCGTTTTTGTCCAAAGCGGGTAGAGTTTCCACATCAAAAATCTGGCCATTGATGCGAAAGCGCACATAGCCTGCGGCTTGCATCTGTACGAGTAGCTCGGCAAAGCCGCCTTTTTTCTCGCGTGCCAGAGGTGCGAGCAGCATTACGCGCGTATCTTCAGGCAAAACGAGAACGGCATCTACCATCTGGCTTACGGTTTGCGCTTGTAGCGGCAATTGGTGCTGGGGGCAGTAGGGCGTGCCTGCACGGGCGTAAAGCAGGCGCAGGTAGTCGTGAATTTCGGTGACTGTGCCTACGGTAGAGCGCGGGTTGTGGCTGGTGGCTTTTTGCTCAATGGAAATAGCGGGCGAGAGGCCTTCAATCAAATCCACATCGGGTTTGTCCATTACCTGCAAAAACTGCCGCGCATAGGTTGAAAGGCTTTCTACATAGCGGCGCTGCCCTTCGGCATACAGCGTATCAAACGCCAGACTGGACTTGCCCGAGCCGCTTAACCCCGTAATTACCACCAGTTGGTTGCGCGGAATATCAATATCAATATTTTTCAGATTGTGGGTGCGCGCCCCACGCACGCTGATGTGTGTATGCGCAAGAGGCGTAACGACAGAGTTTTTTTGCTTCACGGCAGAGACAGACCAAGTATTAAGAGAACCTGACATCATAATTGGCAACAGGCATTCTGTCCAAAAAGCCGTATTTGCCAGATGTAGGGAAGATGCTTGCTACGCGTATGTGCAGAGTGTATGTTTTGCAGCAAGCATGCCAAGCACACAGAAGAATGCTGTTTGGAAGCTGCTCTACAACAGGGTGTGAACGGTGTAGAGCATTTTGCAAAAAAATACCCGCACAGGGCGGGCATAAAAAGATAGGGTTGGTTTTTTAGTCGAAATTGGGCATTTCCACGCCCAGTACTTTGTGCAGTTTGGGGCTGGTGGTGGTGTACTGCAAGAACACTTTCTTTTCAGGGAAAATAAAATCCATAGCGCCAAAAGCAGCCAGCGCACATTCGTGAAAGCCTGACAGGATCAATTTTTTCTTGCCAGGATAAATGTTGATGTCGCCTACGGCAAAAATGCCTGGAATGCTGGTCGAGAATTTTTCAGTATCCACCACGATTTGCTTGCGTTCAATATCCAGCCCCCAGTCAGCAATGGGGCCGAGTTTGGGAGACAGGCCAAAAAATACCAGTAACACATCAAGCGGCACCTGACGCGTTACGCCATCTCCACCAGTGACCTTGACAGCAACGAGCTTTCCATCTTTTTCCTCAACGCCTGTAATCTGGCCAACGATGAACTGCATGTCATAGTCATCGCACATCTGCTTCATTTTTGCAACGCTGGCAGGCGCAGCGCGGAAACCATCGCGGCGGTGGATCAGAATCACGCTCTCAGCCTTGTTGGGGCCTTCAGCGGTAAAGTTAAGTGTCCAGTCCAGAGCAGAGTCACCGCCGCCAACGATAACCAGATTTTTCCCAGCAAAGTCGGCCGGGTTTTTAACGCGGTAAAACAGTTGCGAGCCTTCAAACTTGTCGAGCCCATCGACTTTGAGCGTGCGTGGCTGGAACGCTCCAACGCCTGCAGCGATAAAAATGGTTTTGGTCAGGAACTGTGTACCTTTGCTGGTTTCAACATAAAAGCGGCCATCGGCCTGCTTTTCAACAACCAAAACTTCTTGGCCAAGGTGGAAAGTTGCGCCGAACGGCTCAATTTGTTTCATCAGCCCATCGGTAAGCTCTTTACCCGAGCAAACGGGAATCGCTGGAATGTCATAAATAGGCTTGTCGGGATAGAGTTCAATAGGCTGGCCACCTGGGTATGGCAAAGCATCAATGATGTGGGCTTTGACTTCAAGCAGCCCCAATTCGAAAATCTGGAACAGGCCGACAGGGCCCGCACCAATAATGACGGCATCGGCATCGATGGCTTGGGTGAGGTTGCGTTCAGTAGTCATGGTTGATGTTGCTAAAGGCTATTAGGAGTCAATAAGGAGTCAATAAAAAATCAATACCTGCGCAAGACAGGTATATGCCAAAAGGCCGTTTGTAACCGCTTTGCGATGGTTGCTGCAAATGTTAGGCAGCCATCTGGTAAGGGCTTTATCGCACGAGCTGGTCGAGTTTGCCGGTTTTGTCTTTCCACTCTTCGGCATCAGGCAGAGGTGCTTTGCGCTTGGAAATGGTTTTCCAGGTTGGCAATCTTGCCAACTCAGCGTTCAGGGCAATCATATGCTGTTGATCGGAAGGCACGTCTTCTTCAGGGTGAATGGCGCTGACTGGGCACTCTGGAACACATACAGAGCAGTCAATGCATTCATCGGGGTCAATAGTCAGAAAGTTAGGTCCTTCACGAAAGGCATCTACCGGGCAAACGTCTACGCAATCGGTGTATTTGCAGCGGATACAGGCTTCGGTCACTACATGGGTCATGGTGGGAATTCCCGATTCAAAACAGAAAAGCGCAAGGCACAGCTTGCGCGTATTAATAGAAATTTTTTGATATTTTAACGCCAGCTTTGTGTGTATTGAGCACTGAGACCGTTTTGGAGCAAGGGTTTTGCCTTCAAGAGGCTTGAAAAGAGTAGTTTTGGGGAAGTGTTTTTCCTTTGCAGCAAGCGAAAATACAGAAACATCGGCATCTATAATGAAGTGCTTTGATTGTTGTGTTTTTTGCGTATTTAAACTGTTTTGCTTGCATTGGGAATTGTTAGATCTGGTCACCCAAGATTTAACGCATGCAGCGTCATGTTCCAGATGTGTTCCAGTGGCGAAAAAGCAGGTTTCTATTTTATTTAGAAAGGCAACTTGAAAATGGGCAATGTTACAGGGTTGGTCGGTTGGCGCGGTATGGTCGGATCCGTATTGATGGATCGCATGGTGCAGGAAAAAGATTTTGATCTGATTGAGCCAGTATTTTTCTCCACATCCAATGCAGGTGGCCAAGCTCCTGCACAAGCTAAAAATGAAACCACATTGCAGGATGCGCATAATATTGATGCACTCAAAAAATGTGACATCATCATAAGTTGTCAGGGCGGCGACTATACCAGTGAAGTGTTTCCAAAACTGCGTGCAGCAGGTTGGAAAGGGCACTGGATTGATGCTGCTTCAACCCTGCGCATGGACAAAGACGCAGTGATTGTTCTTGATCCGGTCAATATGCCGGTCATTAAAAATGCAATCTCCAAAGGTGGCAATAACTGGGTGGGGGGTAACTGCACAGTGAGCTGCATGTTGATGGCAGTAGGTGCGCTGTACAAAGCCGGTCTGGTGGAGTGGATGAGCACACAAACCTATCAGGCAGCCAGTGGTGGTGGCGCGCAGCATATGCGCGAACTTTTGACCCAATACGGCACTTTGTACAGTGAAGTCAAACCATTGCTCGACGACCCCAAAAGCGCCATTCTGGAAATCGACCGCAAGGTGGTTGCACGCCAGCGCAGCATGAGTGAGGCAGAAACAGCCAATTTTGGCGTGCCTCTGGGTGGCTCGCTCATCCCATGGATTGACAAGGATTTGGGAATTGGCAAGAAACGCGAAGATGCTGGCTGGGGGCAAAGCCGTGAAGAATGGAAAGGCATGGCCGAAACCAACAAGATTTTGGGATTGGGTGAAGGCTTCGGTACGGCGCCGATCCCCGTTGATGGATTTTGCGTTCGTGTTGGTGCCATGCGTTGCCACAGTCAGGCACTGACCTTCAAATTGAAGAAAAATATACCAGTTGCCAATATTGAGGAGATGATTGCCGCTGATAACCCTTGGGTGAAAGTGGTTCCAAATAACCGCGAAGATACTGTGCGTGATCTGACTCCTGTGGCCGTGACTGGCACAATGACCGTGCCTGTAGGCCGCATTCGCAAACTGGCAATGGGGCCAGAATATGTGGGCGCTTTTACCATTGGCGACCAGTTGCTTTGGGGCGCTGCCGAACCATTGCGCCGCATGCTGCGTATTTTGCTGGGTGATATTGCTTGAATCTGTAAAAGAGAGTTTTTCGTTGTTCTGACATTACGCTACAGCGGTTTTTGGCTTATCCTCTGTTGCGTATGCCTGATCTGTATTGCTTGTAGCTATTTGGCAACGAAAAATGTATTTTTTTACTATTTCATGCAATATTGCGCATAACTGTTGAAAATGCGGCTTGTCAAATTCAGCAACATGATGTTAAGTTCCAACTATCGGTAATAACTACACGTCGACAAATGAAAAACTGCACTATGCCTACCTTATATTCTTGTGTGCCTAAGGCGACTCCAATGCGTTTTCGCGCTTCTGTGCTTTCTTTGGCTGCAGTCTTCGCACTGGCTGGCATGGGCAGCAGTGCCCATGCACTCGGGTTTGGGCACATGCGTGTCAAATCGGCTTTGGGGCAACCTTTGGAGGCAGAGGTCGAGTTAACCGATGCGCAGGCAGCCAATCTCAAAGCTGGCATGGCGCCTGCACAGGTTTATCAAGACAAGGGGCTTGATTACAACCCTGTTGTAAAAAACGTCCGCACCAGTCTGCGTCGCAATGCCAATGGCCGTATGGTGCTGCATTTGAGCAGCGACCGTCCTGTCAACGATCCTTTTGTGGATGTGGTTCTGCAGGCTAATGACGGATCCAGCAATATAGTGCGTGATTTTTCTATTTTGCTAGATCCCCCTGTTAAAACCAGATCGTCAGCAGCTATTGCGCCTGCAATTACACCCAGAGATGTAGAGCCAGCGGCTTCTGCGCGCGTGGCGAAGCCAAAACGTGAACGTATCCTGCAACAGGATGATGAGCAGAATATTGCTACAACCCAGATTAGGCGTGCTGCTGTACGCCGCAGTGTTGAGCCGATGCAGGATGGAAGTGTTCGTGTACGCCGTGGCGCAACAGCAGGGCAGATCGCCCTGAACAATCGTCCAGCGCATGTTTCCCTGGATCAAATGCTGGTGGCACTTCTAAAGGCCAACTCACACGCTTTTATCAACGGCAACGTCAATCACCTAAAGGCTGGTGTAGTACTTAAAATGCCTTCAGTACAGCAGGCCAGCGAAGTTTCGGCTGCAGAGGCACGCACCATCATCATTGCGCAAAGTGAAGATTTCCGCACCTACCGCAGCCGGTTGGCTAAATCTTCCATGGTTCAGGCAGCACCAGGTGCTCAGCAAAGTAGCGGCAAGGTTCAAACGCAGGTGCTGGACAGCAAAACATCACCTGCCGCAGCGCCTGATCAGCTTACTATTTCCAGTGCTGCTGTTGACGGCAAGAAACAGACAAAAGAAGATCGTGTAGCCAAGGCTTTGGAAAACCGAGATAAGCTTGCCCGCGCCGAAGAGCTGAACAAAAACCTGGCTGATTTGAAAAACATCAGCGCTGAAATGGCAGCTGCCAGCTCGCAAGGTACTGGCAAGGGCAGTGCACCTAGCAGTGCCCCAATAGTTATTACTGCGCCAGTTCCAGGTATGCAGCCAAATGCTGGAGCATCGTCTGAGGCGCTGCCTGCCTCGGCTACGGCTTCGCAAACCATTGACTCTGCCTCTCAGCCAGCATCACAGGCTACAGAGCCTGCGTCTGCAGTGGAAGAGGCAGCTTCTATGGCGTCTGAGCCACAGCAGCCAGCATCAGTGGTTAAACCGCCAGTCAAACCACAGCCAGCTCCTGAACCAGTGCCAGAGCCAAGTTTCTTGGATAGCTTGCTTGAAAATCCGATCATGCTTGGTGGCGGTGCCATAGTGATGGGTCTTGCTGCCATACTCTTGCTGCGTATGCGCAAGAAGCGTCAAAGCGACGTGAGTGACGACAGTTCTTTTGCGGAAAGCAATCTCACTACAGGTGATTCCTTTTTCCATGCGTCAGGCGGTGAAGCGGTTGATACTTCTGAAAGTGTGACGGCAGGCTCGGAATTGAACCAGTCATCCATGCTTTATTCGCCCAGCCAGCTTGATGCTGAAGCAGATGTTGATCCGGTTTCAGAGGCTGATGTGTATTTGGCCTATGGGCGTGACATTCAGGCTGAAGAGATTCTCAAGGATGCGATTGTCAAGTATCCAGGTCGCGTTTCTATTTACGTCAAACTGCTTGAGATTTACGAAAGACGTCGTGATATCAAATCTTATGCACAAACAGCTGCAGAGATTAAAAGCATGACGCAGGCGGAAGGGCCTGAATGGGATGCTGTTCGTGCCAAGGGCAGCGAACTGGATCCTGGTAACCCGCTTTATGTACCTTCCGAAAAGGTGGTTGTTGCCAAACCAGTAGAGCCAGCAAAAGTTGATGCTGATTCATCTGCACAGCCAAACCTGACTTCAGAACCTAAGGAGCAGATTACGGCAGAGCAGTTGTCTCCGCCAACACTTTCGCCATCCACTGTGCCTGTAACAATTCAGACAGACAATTCAAAGGCGAATGACAATTTGGAGCCTATTGATTTGTCGCTGGATCTGTCTGCAATCAGCAGTTTTGATCTGTCAGAAGAAAATGCCGCCAAAGCAGTGGAGGCAGTAACGCCAAAATTTGATATGGGTGGTTTGTCGCTGGATCTGGAGACTCCTGCTGCAGAGCCTGTGGAACAGGTCTCTGAAGCAGATGGGGAACTGGTCACCAAATTGGCTCTTGCGCGCGAGTTTTTGAGCTTTGGCGACAACGAAGGTGCACGAGCCATGGCTCAGGAAGTAGCGCAAAATGCCACAGGTGATCTGCAGGCTCAGGCGCAAGCCTTGATAGAAAGCATAAGCTGATCTTGCGCTAGTCGATTTACTACATACTGCCGCAGTCTCGCAAGAGGCTGCGGTTTTTTCTTTGTGCTTGGATAGAGTTCTACATTCGGATTTTTTATGCGTATTGCATTGGGAATTAGCTATTTGGGAACTGCGTATCAAGGGTGGCAAAGCCAGCCTTCGGGGCAGACGGTGCAAGACCGGCTGGAGCATGCATTGCAGCAATTTGCTTGTGCCCCGATCAATACTTTGTGCGCAGGTAGAACCGATGCGGGTGTGCACGGATTGATGCAGGTTGTTCATTTCGATACTGCTGTGCAGCGTACCTGCACTTCTTGGGTGCGTGGTACCAATGCGTATTTACCGCCAGATATCGCTGTTCAGTGGGCCAGAAATGTGCCTGATGCGTTTCATGCACGCGCAAGTGCGCAGGCGCGGCGTTATGTTTATATTCTTTTGGAATCCCCCGTGCGCCCAAGCTTGGAGGCTGGGCGTGTAGGCTGGACATTTCGTCCGCTTGATGGCGCTGCCATGCGAGCGGCAGCAGCACGCATGCTGGGAGAGCACGATTTTTCTTCGTTCCGTGCGGCTGCTTGTCAGGCACTCAGCCCGATCAAGACCATGGAGAAGATTGAGATTACAAGGCATGGGGCGTATTGGCGTTTTGAATTTCAGGCCAATGCTTTCTTGCATCATATGATTCGCAACATCATGGGGTGCTTGCTGGCAGTTGGGCATGGGCAGCATCCTCCTGAATGGATAGAACGGGTGCTTGCAGCGTGCAGTCGCGATGCGGCTGCTCCGACCTTCGCTGCAGATGGTTTGTATTTTGCAGGGCCAATATATGCAGCGCATTGGGAACTACCTACCTCCAGCGCAGCTTTTTGCTGGCTACCTGGCAGTATTGATGGTGAGCAATATGCAGCTGGATAATTGCAAAAAATATAAAAAACAGTGGCGCGGGTTGCTGTTTTTATGTCAGCTGTGTTATCGTAAGAGCTTTCAACAACAAGAGCCTGCATCTGGCGCGCATATCCTTTGTGTGCTGGAACAGCTTTTACCAACACGGAGAATATCGTGAGCAACAAAGGCCAATTGCTGCAAGACCCTTTCCTCAATGCGCTGCGACGCGAGCATGTGCCAGTGTCTATTTATCTGGTTAACGGCATTAAACTGCAGGGACAAATTGATTCGTTTGATCAATATGTGGTGCTTTTGCGTAATACTGTTACCCAAATGGTTTATAAACATGCCATTTCGACTATTGTTCCTGGGCGTGCAGTGAATTTTGCTGCAGGCGACAATGAGGGAGCACAGGCTGCTCCTGCTGAGTCACAATCCTGAATTTTTCGCTGTTGTTAACAGGCATCGGTGTTTGGCAGTCTGATTGTCAGGATATTTTTTGACCGCTTGTTCTACTCCTTCTGCCAAAGTCGCCGCACAGGTTGTGCTGGTAGGGGTAGATTTTGGCTTGCCACATTTTGATGCGCAACTCGAAGAGCTTGGCCTACTGGCGCAAACTGGTGGGCTGGAGCCTGTAGCGCGTATCACATGCAAACGCAAAGTGCCCGACCCAGCACTGTTTGTTGGTAGTGGCAAAGCAGAAGAAATCAGGCTCTTGGCCGAGCAGCATCAAGCCAGTGAAATTTTGTTTGACCAGGCTTTAAGCCCTGCCCAGCAGCGTAATCTTGAGCGCTTGCTGGATATGCCAGTCAACGACCGTACCATGCTGATTTTGCAAATTTTTGCCCAGCGCGCGCGTAGCCATGAGGGCAAGTTGCAGGTTGAACTGGCGCGGTTGCAATATCTCAGCACGCGCTTGGTGCGCCGCTGGAGCCATCTGGAGCGCCAGCAGGGTGGTATTGGCATGCGGGGCGGCCCTGGAGAAACACAGATTGAGCTGGATCGGCGTATGATTGGCCAAGCCATCAAGCGCACACAGGCGCAACTGGTCAAGGTCAAGTGCCAGCGTGCTACCCAACGCCGCCAGCGGCACCGTACTGCGACTTTTGCCGTGTCATTAGTGGGCTACACCAATGCGGGTAAATCTACATTGTTTAACGCCTTGGTTAAAGCAGGCGCGTATGCGGCTGACCAGTTGTTTGCCACGCTGGATACCACAACGCGGCAACTGTTTTTGCAGCAGCTTGGCAAAACCGTTTCCTTGTCGGATACGGTTGGATTTATTCGTGACTTGCCGCATGGTCTGGTTGATGCCTTTGAAGCCACTTTGCAAGAAGCTGTAGATGCTGATTTGTTGTTGCATGTGGTTGATGCAGCCAGCCCCAACTGGGTAGAGCAAATTGCCGAAGTGCAGCGGGTACTGGCCGAGATTGGTGCCGACAAGGTTGAACAACTGCTGGTTTTTAACAAAATGGATGCATTGCCAGCCGAGCGCCAACACCAGCGCGTGGCAGACAGCTATGAAATAGACGGAGTACAAGTGCCGCGCATTTACGTGAGCGCGCGGCTTGGCTCTGGCTTGGATACATTGCGTGACCATATCGCGCAGGCAGCGCAGCGGCGGGCTGCTGCGGCTGGTATAGTTGCCAGCTAACTCATAAATGTACAGACGGGTGTTTGCTCTCTCGTTTTTTGCTATGCATCGGATGCGTTTTCATTATTTTTTTGCATTTTTTCCCAAGTGGTTACAGCATTGTGCGGTTGTGCGTCAGGGTGCGCATGATTACGTTCAATGCAGGGATGCTGCCAGCACAGCTACTCGGGAGAACTTGTTGAATAAGGACTTGGGTAAAAAGTTGATGCCATGGTTGGGCAACGATTCTTCTAAAAAAGGCAAAAACCAGTGGGGATTGCCTCCGCGCAGGCCGCAGCCTCAAGACCCTAACAAGCGTTGGGTGACAGTGCTGATGTTGCTGACGGTATTTTCCTCTTGGTTGATGAGCGGTGTTTTTGTTCTGCCAGAGAATCAGCAGGCGATGGTAAGCCGTCTGGGAGAGTTTCATCACATGGCTGGGCCTGGCGTAAACTGGATATTGCCTTACCCGATTGAACGCTACGAAATACTGACGCAAAGCGAGACTGGCACGGTAGAGATCGGTGAAAGTCATGCTGCTACTGGCAGTGGTATGCCCAATGCAGCCATGTTTACGAAAGATGCAGCCATTGTTGAGGTGCGCCTGATAGCGCAGTATCGCTTGCGCAATGTGCGTGACTATCTGCAAACCCAAGGAGGCGATGCGGAGCAGATTTTGCGGCAAATGGGTTCTGCAAGCGTGCGTGAAGTATTGGCACAGATGGACTTTTCTGATGTGTTAGGCAGTGCGCGCGAGCAGATTGCACCACGGGTGCAAAAACACCTGCAAGCCTTGCTGAATGCCTCTGGTATGGGGATTGAGCTGCTTGCTGTTAAAGGCGATGCTGCCACAATGGTGCGCGTGCCTGATGCACTGCGGGCAAGTTTTGAAGAAGTAAACACGCTTGGCGCTGAAAACGAGCGTTTGAAAAAAGAGGCTTTAGAGCACGCCAGCCGCGTTGTGCCTGAGGCAGCCGCCAAAGCGGTAAAACTGCACGCTGCTGCCCAAGCCTATAAAACCGATATTGTGTTGCAAGCGCAGGCAGATGCAGCGCGTATAGCTGCCATATTGCCGCAATACCAGAAAACACCGCAAGCCACACGCGACCAGCTTTACCATGAAACCATGCAGCAGGTATTTGCCAATGCAACCAAAGTTGTTGCCAGCCCTGGGCAGATTGTGTATTTGTCAGCCGATAGAGCCGCACAGACTGTAGCGCCAGCAACGGTTGCTGCCACTGGTGCGACTGCGCCCAGCGACGCAAGCATTGCTTTGGGCGCTTCGGGCGAAACTGCTTTGCCCCCGATTGTAGCGGCTACGTCCGCATCAGCCGCTACGCAGGCGGCTTCACAGCCAGCGGCACAGCCTGATTCCCGCAGCCGTGAATTCCTTTCTTTGCGCCAACGCCGATGAACAAGAAAACCCTTGCTATTACCAGTGTGCTGCTGGCGTTGTTTGCGCTGGTCAGTTCCTGCCTGTTTGTTGTAGACCAGCGGCAGTTTGCTATCGTCTATGCGTCTGACAAGGTGCAGCGCGTTATTACACAGGCAGGGCTTCAGGCCAGATTGCCGTGGCCATTTCAGACCATTAAAACCATTGACAAACGCGTGATTACCAGTGATGGCGAGGGTAACTCGCCCATGCAAACGCTTGATAAGCAAACTGTATTGCTTGACTGGTATGTACGCTGGCGCATTACCGATATACAGCAGTATTTGCAGCAGGCAGGCAATGCCGAAAAAGCGGGTAAAGCCTTGCTTGATAAGGCCGTATTAGCCGCATTGAAAGCCGAAGTAGCCCAGCATGACTTGCAAGCCCTGCTAACCGAGCAGCGCACAGCCGTTATGCAAAAAGTACGCACGCAAGTACAAGCGGCTGCATTGCGTGGCGCGGGTGCTGGCAAGCCGTGGGGTGTGGAAGTGCTGGATGTACACATCACCCGCATTGATACCAATGCAGCAGCGGTAGAAACTATTTACAGCCAGATGCGCGCACAAAGCCAGCAAATGGCAGCAAGTTTGCGTACTTCAGGGCAGGACGAAATTGAAAAAATTCGCGCCGAGGCCGAGCAGCAAGCCCAAAGCACATTAGCGCAAGCCTATAGCGAGTCCGAGCACATCAAAGGGCAGGGCGATGCTGAGGCCAGCCGCATTTATGCCGAAAGCTATGCCAAAGACCCGCAATTTGCTAGCTTTTATCGTGCGCTGGCGGTATATCGCCGCAGTTTTATCAGCAAGTCTGACGTGCTGGTTATAGACCCTGCCAGCGATACCCTGCTTAAGGCTGTGCGTCAAGGCGGCAGCACGGCAGTGGCGGCACCAGCACTGCCTGCTACATCAGCATCTGTCGTGCCTGCCGCTGCACCAGTTGCTACCAAACGTTAAAGAAGGCAGGTAGTATGGGTAATAAAGTCTTATGGCTTGCCGCCGCTTTTATGCTGATGTTTGAAGGGCTAATGCCTTTGCTGCTTCCAAAGCAATGGCGGCAAATGCTTGAAAAAATCATGCGAATGCCCGAACAGCATATTCGTATCTACGGAGCTGTTGCCGTTGTAAGCGGGGTGCTTTTGTATTGGGCAATTATTGCTGCATATGGCTGATACGGTTGTTGTGCCAGCAGGAGTTGATCCGAAGGCATGGCAGCGGCTTAAACCCCATGTGCGCTACCTGCTCGAGCGCATTGCCTGCAAGCCACGCCCGGCCATGCAAAGCCTGCCGTTTGATTTAGCGCGCCAAGCCTATGCCGCAGGCAGTGGCGTGCTCGAAAGTGATGCACCGCACTTGCCCCGTGTGCAAGAGCTACGCATTCCGCGGCGTGACGCAAGCAGCATGCCTGCACGTTTGTACGCGCCACAAGCGCAGTCTGCGGGCATATTGCCTGTGCTGCTGTA
>CAZUBE010000030.1:0-15440 GCA_964618495.1 uncultured Allobrachymonas sp.
TGGGGGGAATACCCAGCCACTGCATTATTGCCTTCACCGCCAACCACTTGCACCGTATTGTTGAGAGTATTGGTTACAGTATCGCCAGTTTGTGCTTTCAGACCAAATGTGGCACCCAGCAAGCTTTGCTGCACCTCATACACCTGCCCTACTGTGGCAGCGTAGTTGCTGTTTTGCGTAAGGGTGACAGGAGTCAGGTTTGAAATGGTGTTTGTTAAAACGCCACTATTGTTTGTGCTTTCTATCTTGATACCGTTAACAGTGCCCACTTGGATAGAAGGCGCAGTAACTTTACCTTCAAACACAGGCGCATTAGCCATTTGAACTTGAATGCGACCATTGGCTACATCGGCAAAGGTCTGGATATTGGCAGATGAATAGCCGCCTGCTGTGGAGACCACATCAGAAAGTGAAAGTGCTGTGCCCGAAGCAGTGCCGGTAGCACCAATAATGCCAAGGGCTTCGCCCAGTTTGGTAGTGATTGGGGTGGCGGCACCAACAGTATTGTTGCCTTTAAATTTCAATCCATTGTCAGTCAGAGCCTGCGCCTTGGCGTTTAACTGCCCCAGGTTTACTGCGTCAGAGATATTTTCAGCATCGGCAACATTTCTGATTTGCATCAGCGAGCCAGTTCTACCATTTTCGCCTACGGTAGATATTCTGATATCACCTTCATCAACAAGTGTGCCTGTAGTAGGATCCTGAGGATTCCAGGATGGGCCTGGTATATAGAATCTATTACCCACTTTCTCGACAGCATTGCCACTTTTATCGATAAATGCAAAGGGCGAATTTGCCGCAGCATTAACGGTAATGTTGGTGGCTACAGTAGTCAAAGCCTTTGTCAACTGCCTGACGTTGACAGCATCGGTATCGTTACTACCATCGCCCACATTGATAATCTGGCGCACTTTGCCAGCAGCACCCACCGAAACCGCACCCAGTGAATTATTGGCATCAAGCACCGTATTGGTGTACTTACCTGTTGCGCCTACTGCACGGTCTGCCACCGAGCCAGAACCCAGTGCCACGCCGCCTGCTGCGGTTGCGCTTGCACCCACGCCTGCAGCAATGGAGTTAAGCCCTGTTGCGCCATCGTTGGCGTAGTTTGCGCCTGCCGTGCCGCCATCGTTTACGCTGTAATAATGCGCCAGCGAGCCGTTGATGGCAGTCAAAGCACTTGCCACATTGTTGTATGAAGTGCCAGAAACGGTATAGCTTGGCGCTATGATGGTGCCGTCGCCTGCATTAAGTGTAGTGCCCAAAGCATCAGCAGTTGCCTTGTTGGTTGTGAACAGTTGTGCGCCGTTGATGGCATCTGTACTGCCGCCAGCGATTTTGCCTCCACCTACATTGCCCAATATGGGCGAGGCGGTGGTGGTTGTGCCTGTCAGCTTGGTGTTGATAGCAGTTGGGGCCACTGTATTTCCAGCATTGTCTTTAAAACTGCCGTCTGCCTGCTGGTAAATCACATTGCCGTCTTGATCCACATACTCAATCGGTATGCCTACAGTGGCTACGGTTATTTCTTGGCCAAAACGGGTAATGCTGATGTGTTTGCCGTCTTTGAAATTAACGGTGTCAGTGGGTTGTACTGCAACCTCTGGGTTGCCATTGGCTTGCAGATTCCAGCCACTGTTGGCACGGGTTACCTGTGTATCGAGCGCGTTAATGGCTGCGCCAACATTCGTAAATGAAGTGTTTGCCACTGTCATGGGTGTGCCATCAAGCACATTGCCGCCTGCTGAAACGCTGGTTACAGACAGGTTGGGAGCAAGCGCTATAGCTATTTTGTTGTCTGTTACTGTGGTTGTGATATTGGTACCAGTGCCAGCAATATTGAGCGTTTCGCCCAATTGAATGGTGTCTGCAGCACCATTGTTGCCGCTGACTTTAAAGCCAGCGCTCTTGATGCCAGTCAAAGCCGCATCCACATCGCCTGCATTGACTGCGTTGAGCTTGTTGGCTGAATCGCTGATATCGCCAGCAGATGCCACCTTGGTGATTTGCTTGTTGCCTGCATCAATGCCGCTGCTGGTTACGCTGGGGCCGCCAGTAATTTTCATACCATCGGAGTTGATGGTGGTGTCGCCTGTGATAATAGTATTTACGGCCAAATCCTGGGCAGTTTTTACAGTGTATGTTTCGCTGCCATCTGCTCCAGTTGTCGAGCTAACAACAATGTTGTCTCCTGCTGTAACTTTGGTTTTTGATGCGCTGGCGGCCGCTTTCAACTGCGCTACGTTTACTGCATCGGTTGCTGCCTTGCCAGCAGCTACGCCAGTAATCTGGCGGGTTAAGGAGCCATCTGCCTTGCCTACCGAAACGGCGGCATTGGTTGCTTTCCAGGTTGCTAAATTGGTTAAAGAATCAAGACCTGTTGCAGGGTCGTAGCCAGCTACGTTCGCAGCAACAGTAGCTTGGCTACCCTGCCCCAGTGCTACGCCGCCAGCAACGGTGGCGCTGCTGTCCTGCCCCAGTGCTACTGCACCAGTGGCAGCAGTGGTAATAGTACTGCCCTGCCCAATCACAACGGCATTGCTTGCGCCAAGTGTGCTGCCACGGCCAATCAAAACACCGTCTTTCACATCAGCAAGCACCGTGCCACCGCTTGACAGTATCTGGTTGCCTTGCAGGTTTGCACCCAGGGTGTTTTTAAAGCCAGCCACCAGATTTTGCGTGCCGTCTGTCAGTGTGTTTTGGTCACCCAGCACATTGTTTTGGCGGGAACCAACCAGTTTATTTAAGGTGCCAGATACATTATTGGATGACAACTTATTGATAAGCGTCTGATCATCGGCAGACATCGCATAAGCAGAATTGGATGAAATATTTGCCATTAGCTCTGCAAACGCCGCTTGCTCGGCAGAGTTTAATCCACTGGTTTGTGTGATCGTATTGCCAACACCCGAAACACTACTACCAGAGCTATTGGTCATGGTGTTGCCAATGCCTGTAAGCGAGGCTGCAACAGACCCTGTAGCTTTATTCAGGCCGCCTATAGCGCTAACCGCAGAACTGCCAGAAATGGTGTTGTTGTTACCCAGCAGCAGCGCATTGACGGCAGCCGTACCTGTATTACTCGAACCCAAGGTAGAAGAGCTTTGAGAAGACGCATCAAGCGAGCTTGCCGAGCCAATAACTGTGCTGTTTTGACCCGCTGCCGTATTGCCAGCACCAATAGCCAAGGCATCTTTCTGGGTTGCCTTGGTGCTTGCACCTATTGCAATAGCGTTTGCACGGACATTGCTTTTATCGCCAGCGATTGCACCTTTACCCATGGCAATACCGCTGGTTGACCAAACTTCGGCCTGGTTACCAATACCAACCGCGTCGGTAATTTTTTGTTTGCCTGTTTCAGCAGTAGCGTAGGAGTCCTGATATATCCCATTAACGAGGGTTCTTGTTCGTGTAACTGTAGCGCTATCTGCGCCAATTTTCACGTTATTACCCAAAGCAAAACTGCCGCTGGAGGTAGAGCCTATCAGGTTGGCGTTACCAATGGCATAAGCATTGGATGCCAGCACCATGCTTAAATTGGTGCTGCCTGCAACACCAGCTGCATAATCCCTCTCATGAAAAGTGTTGGTAGCTGCCGTAGTACCAAATACTCCAGAGTTCACTCCAGAAACAAAAGTGCCCGATCCCAGCGCTGCGGAAGCGTGAGCTGTGGATACAGCACTTTCACCCAAGGCAACACCCGTCCAGCCCAAAGTTCTGGAATAAGAACCAATAGCGGTAGCAGCCAGCCCTTTTGCAGAGCTGCTGTTACCTAGAGCTGTTGATCCATCATCCAATGCATAAGCATAGCTACCGAAAGCCGAACCCAATGTACGCGCAACAGCGCCAGTACCTACAGCTGTACTGATATTGCCTGATGTTTTGGCACCTGCACCGACAGCAATGTTGCCAGAGCTATCAGTATAAGTACCAGTAATGTCAAGCGAAGTTGTAGCACCTGTGCCAATGGCAATATTTGATCTACCAGTCGCCACCAAACTACCAGTGCCAATGGCAATTGAAGTAGCACCATAGTTTTGGGCGCCAGAACCCATCGCGACGCTGGAATCCGAGTATGCAGCAGAGTTAGCGCCAATAGCAATTGATGCAGCCGCAGTACTAGTAAGTTGGTTAATTTTATTGGTGCCAATACCTACGTAAGCACCCTGCCCTAATGCCACCGCACTATCGGCAGAAGTTTTTGTCTGCTTACCAATAGCCACGCTACCAAAACCACGGGTCATCTGGTCAAATTTATTCGCCTCTGTACCAATGCTGATACTGTCTTGGCCATAAAAGTTTTGTGATGCTTCATTACCCAGCGCCACATTTCTGAAACCGGTGGAATTTTTACCAACATTGGCACCTATGCCAACGTTGGTGCTTGTCGCTGTTTGTAGGGGGGTAAGTTGAGTGTTATCCTGCAAATATCTAACAGAGTTACCCAAAATATAGAAATTGGCAATTTCTTCAGCGGTAGGAACGGTGCCGTCTGTCTTGAGAATTTTTCCATTGACTACTTTGTAGTTTTCAACAAGATAAGCGTTATTTACACCTTTGGGCGCAAAGCCTACGCCAGCGCCAGTGCCAATAAATACATCATTGGTATTGCTGGCCACCGCATTAACACCTGCTGCCAGCGCATTAGTGCCTGTGGCACCATCGTTGCTGTAGTTGCTGCCTGGGCCTGCTTGGCTGCTGTTAACACTGTAATAATGCATTTTGGCAGTTGCCAAGTTGCTATTAAGCTGATTGATCGCGCCCTGCACTGTGCTAATACCGCTTACTGCACCTACCGTATAGCTGGGTGCGGTAATTGCGCCAGTTGTTGCATTAAAAGTTGCGTTGATTGCTGTCACCAACGGGCTAAGCTGGCTGATGTTGGCTGCATCGGTGGCGTATTTGCCTGCGGCTACGTTTCTGATGACATTGCCGCCGTTGTCCAGACCTGCTGTGGTTAGGCTAACTGCGTTGCCACTTGCAGGGGTGATGGTGATGCCGTCGACACTCTGAGTGGTTGCATTGCCAGATGCGTCTTCTGTGGTAACGCTGGTCAGGCCTTTCAGTTCTTTGGCCAGTTGTACAGTCAGGGCTTGTGATATGTCATTTGCTACTACGCCAATGTTGTTATCAGATAATTGATTACTATCTGCGCCACCTAGTATATTGAGCTGATTACCCAATGGTACTTCTACCCCAGTAGCACCATCATCGCCAACAAAGGTTATTGGCGCCTTTGTCATGTCCGCGACGGCGGAAATGGCTCCATCTACCGTGTTTTCGCCTGTGCCGCCGATGTTGCTGGCTGTGAGTGTGCCGTCTGCGTTTAGCGTGGTGCTGCTGCCCAGTATGGTTTTGACGCTGCTGGCTGTGTTATACAGCTGGCTGCCATTGATGGCATCGCTTGATGTAGAGGCAACACTACCCGCCGTCACACCGGTGATTTTTGTGTTGGCTGCATTGATGCCAGTGCTGGTCATGCTCGGGCCAGTTGCCCCAGTACTAAAGGTGCTTGCGGTAACGCTGGTCAACCCTTTAAGCTCTTTGGCCAGCCTCACTGTCAGGGTGTTTGCGCCGCTATCGGCTACTACGCCGATGTTGTCTTCTACTGACACATCGCTTGCGCCGCCCTTGATATTGAGCGTTTCGCCCAGTTTGCGGCTGACGTTTGCGCCGCTGTCGCCAGCAAAGACCAGTGGGTTTTCTGCCACTGCTTTAAGCTGGGCTACGTTTACGGCATCGGTTGCAACAGTACCAGCGGCTACGCCTGTGATTTGGCGGGTGAGTGTGCCATCGGCCTTGCCTACCGATACGGCGGCGTTGGTGGCTTTCCAGGTTGGGCTGGTGTCTGCAGAGGCACTGCCTGTTTTTGGATCGTAGCCAGCGACATTGGCGCCAATGGTGGCTTGCGAGCCCTCACCCAGTGCCACGCCGCCAGCAACGGTTACGCCTGTGTTGTTGCCTAGTGCAACTGCGCCAGCGGCAGTGTTTGCTAGTTTATAGCCAGTTACTATGCCATCTGTATCACGCTGAACATCTGTAGCGCCTATATTGACGTTGTTGCCCAGAATAAACACATTGTCAGAACCAGTGCCTACAACGTTGTCATTACCCATTGCATAAGACGCATTGCCATCAATGCGGCTGGGGTCGCCAATTGCGCCCGAGCCTGTGCCTCTGACTTCGTTGCCGTAACCAATTGCAATAGATTTATCACCCAAAGCCGAAGAGCTGTGACCAATAGCCACGGCACTTTTTTTGGTTGCAGTGGAGAAAGCACCTACTGCAACAGCGTTTGTACCTGAAGCAGTAGTACTAACGCCTGTAGCTACGGCATTTGTATTAGTGGCTTTCGATGAAAGACCAACGGCAACAGAGCTTACCCCAGAAGCAGTTGACAAAGCACCAACAGCAACAGTGTTGCTCTTTGTTGCTTGGGCTTGTTGACCTATAGCTATGGCATGTTTTTCAATAGCACCCGTCGAAAAACCTACAGCAATAGAGCTTACCCCTGCAGCATTAGAACCCTCGCCCGTAGCTATAGCACTTGTACCAGAGGCCTTCGACGAAAGACCTAAGGCAACAGCGCCCGTTCCTGAAGCAACAGTTGACGCACCCATAGCAAAGGAGTTGGCGCCAGAAGCCTGTGCAGCATCGCCTATGGCAAGGCTGCGTGCATTGGTGGCTTGGGCAGCCGTACCAATGGCAATGGCATTGGTCAAGCCTGCAGCGCCAGCAAGCGCATTCCGGCCAAAGGCAAGGCTATCTTGGGCTACGGCACTGGACTTCATGCCTATGGCAGTAGCGTATTTTCCAGCAGCATTTGCACCGTCACCCAGAGCAATACTGCTTTCTGGCTTGGCTTTGGCCGCATTGCCAATGGCAATGGCATTTGTTGTAGTTGAATCTGCAGCATCGCCTGCTTCGGTATTTAAACCAATGGCAATGGCTTGCATGCTTGCAGCTTGCGCACCGCTACCTGTAGCAATAGAGTTTGCTCCTGTCGCCTTGGCATTATTACCCGTGGCAATGGCCTGTCCTGCTGTTGCCTGTGCTCCGCCACCTGTGGCAATGGCATTGACAGCAGTAGCCTGTGCATTGCTACCCGTAGCAATGGCCTGTGCTGCTGTGGCCTGTGCCTGATTACCTGTAGCAATGGCATTGTCTAATGATGCCTCTGCCTTGTTGCCAAGCGCAATAGCCTCTACCGCACTTGCACTGGCCTCATTACCCAAAGCAATGGCATTTCTTTTTGGAGCTGCTGCCTTGTAACCTATGGCTATGGCATTGCCAAGTTGATTGCTTGTACCACTTTCACCAGCCACGGCCATCGAACCAATAGCAATGGAATTGATGCCAGTACCATCAATTTTTGCGCTCTTGCCAATGGCAATGCCTTCTATGGCAATGGCCTGGCTACTTGAGCCCAGCGCAACGGCATCAGTTGCTTCTGCAGACGCAGAAACACCAAGAGCCAGAGATGATACGCCTTTTGCAGCAGCGTGTGCACCCAGCGCAATGGCGCTGTTTTGCAATGCTTGAGCCTGATAGCCATGTGCAATAGATTTGGTATATGTTGCTTGTGCTTCAGAGCCTGTTGCCAAGGAATAAGCTCCGCTGGCTGTTGTTCTGGCGCCCATAGCAACAGAAGAATCTCCTGTAGATTTGGCAGAGGTGCCGATGGCTATTGAATCGGATACGTTGCTTGCACCCGCAGCATCGATAGCCGAAATACCTGCAATAGCAGTGCTGCCAATAGCAACAGTGCCTATGCCCCTCGCTTCAGATTGATAACCCAGCGCAGTAGCGCGGCTGGAAAGTGCTTTGGCACTGCCGCCAACTGCGGTGGCGCCGCGCAATGAGTTGTAATCGGTAAAGCCGCCGATCATTGACGTATTCGGATTATTGCCCTTTAGATGATTGTAATCACCCGCTCATACCGATCGTAAATACCCGTAGAACCACCCAACGTGGTAAATGTTGCGCCATTACCCATAAGAATACTTTGCTTAATGTATTCACCTGAACTACCTGTAGGATCACCTGACTTTTGTGCTGCGCCTGAAGTGTTTAAATTGGTATCATTGGCGATTAGGTTGCCTTGTTGGGTTGTGTTCGTATAAAGTACTCCACTAACTATGCCACCACCCCATACCTGCTGATCATTAAACGTAACCGAATTCGCCAAAGCATCGCCAGCCCCCAGCCCCAAGGTTGAAGCAACTAGCAGCGAAGCGGCGCAAACTGCCACGCTGGAGCTGCTGCGCTTGCCTTTGGCCTTGGCGGTTTCTTGCACGGCTACATAGGTGCCGGTGGTTTCGTTGTAGATGCTGCGGTAGGTCTTGTTCATAACAGGGTTTCCTTACGGGGGAGAAGCAGTGCGTGCTTGCTGTGCAATTGCAGGTTACAGCCATTGCGCCCACCATGGGCACAATTGGCGATAGGTGCATTGTCTAACAAAATGGCAGCAAGAAGCATACCAGTTTTGTGCATTATTCACGCTTTTGGCTATTGGGTTGAGGCAGTAGAAAAATACCCGAGGGCTTTGCCTGCCTGTTTGCTGAAACGGGCGAGTTACAGGGGCGTGGGCTAGTTGCGCGAATAAATGCCTGTGGCTGATTATATAGGCTGCAGAAATGCTGATTTATTTTGCATATAAGAGAGCATTCAGAATGCCGTTATTTATGCGAAACTGGAATAAAACAGTGCTTCCGAATATTTATCATTTCTGCTATTTTTGTCAGTTTTTTAATTTTTGTTAATTCTCATAAAAAAACTGCTGTTATTTTTGAATATGGCTTTGTCTGCGAAAAAAATAATATGTTGCAAGCAGTGTTTTTGGCGCACATGTATTGGTATTTGGCTTAATAAAACGCTGATTTATTGCAGTTTCGGATAAAAAACGCAATTGCGCGTCATTCCCGCGCAGGCGGGAATCCATACGCATATTGGCGCAGCTGTAGATTCCCGCCTGCGCGGGAATGGCGGTTTTCTGGGTTTTCTCTTGCATTAAGAATAAATCAACGCTTCATTCAATAACGCGCAAATTCTTTGCTTTAAGTTGTATTCAACCTAGAAACGGCAGTTGACCGCTCAATACACTTGGCAACTGCTTATGGGACTTGAATTTTTTGCCTTCTACGGCGCTCACCCATCAGGTGAGAGCGCTATGCACCCGCATGCACCCTACTGGCCGCGCCATGCGGCGTTGCTTCTTCTTGCGGGCAGTAGCCCGCTGCGTCGGCGCGCCTTGCCTGGCACGGCCAGTAGGGTGCCTTCGGGGGCGCATCCAACTGCCGTTTCTAGGTTCAAGCCATTTGGCTGATGGTTTTGCGAAAGCGCATGAGTGACATGGCAAAGAGCACGCTGCCGATAATGAGTAATGCCAGAAATGGTTTCCAGACTATGTCCATACCCGCGCCTCGGTAGAGTATGGCTTGGCCTAGCTCTACAAAGTGGGTGGTGGGTGCGGCTTGCATGATGGTTTGCACGGCTTGGGGCATGCTTTCGCGCGGGGTGCTGCCGCCCGAGAGGAGTTGCAGGGGCATGAGGGTGAGCATCATCAAGAGGCCAAACTGCGGCATGCTGCGGGCTATGGTTGCCAGAAATATGCCCATGGATGTGGTGGCAAAGAGGTGCACGGCAGCGCCCGCCATAAATAGTGCAATGGAGCCTTCTACGGGCACTTTGAGTAGCCCTTGCACAACTAGCGTGAGCGATGTGCCTGCTGCTGCCAGCACGACCAGCCCCATAGACCAGACTTTGGAGAGCATGATTTCGGTAGGCGTAACGGGCATGACGAGCAGGTGCTCGATGGTGCCGTGCTCGCGCTCGCGGATGAGTGCTGCGCCCGTGAGGATGATGGATAGCATGGTGACGTTGTTGATGATTTGCATGAGGCCGCCAAACCATGCTTTTTCAAGTGAGGGGTTGAACCGCGCACGCAGTGCCAGCCCTACGGGTGGGGCGCTGGTGCCACGGTAGCGCTGGGTGAAGGTGCTGATTTCGCCCATGACGATTTGCTGGATGTAGCCGTTGCCCGTGAAGGCCTGGCTCATGCGGGTGGCATCGACGTTGAGCTGGATTTCGGCTGGTTTGCCTGCCAGCACGTTGCGCTGGAAGTTGGGCGGTATGTTGAGCACAAAGGTGTATTTGCCTGCGTCCATGCCCGGATCCATTTCTGCGCGGCTGATGAATGCGGGTGGTTTGAACTGTGGCGGGTAAAAGGCCGATGTGATGCGGGTGGAGAGTTGCGACTGGTCTTCGTCAACAATGGCAATGGTTGCGTTGCGCAATGACTCGGGCATGGCTGTGGCGCCCGTGTAGACAGAGGCGGTAAAGACGTAGACGATGAGCAGCAGCATGGCGGGGTCGCGCAGGAGGCTCCATAGCTCTTTGATGCCCAAGCGGTAGATGTTGTCGAGGTGCCGCTTGAAAGCCGATGTTTGCAGGTGTATGTGCTGCTGTGTGGTGTGCGGTTGGTGGTTCATGTGTTTCAGGCATCCTGTTTTTTGAGCAGGGCTATGGCTGCGCCCATGATGGCGGGTATGGCCAGCAGCATAGGCCAGATGCTGCCGAGCAAATCGCCCAGCCCCAGCCCTTTGCTGAATACGCCACGGCTGACTACCATCATGTAGGTGGCAGGATAGATGCTGCCCACGAAGCGCCCCGTTGCGTTGAGTGAGGGGACGGGGTCGATCAAGCCGCTGTACTGTATGGCAGGAATAAGAGTAGCTATGACGGTGATGAATATGGCTGCAATCTGGCTGCGTGTAAGGGCTGAAGCCAGCAGCCCCATGCCTGTGCTGCTGATGGAGAAGATAAAGGTGGCCAGCAGCAGCGCCATGTAGCTGCCTTTGATGGGTACGCCAAAGACGGTAACGGCCAGCAGGCTCATGCAGAGAAAATTGAGCATGGCCAGTGCGATGTAGGGCATTTGCTTGCCCAGCATAAATTCGGCGCGTGTGACAGGGGTGACGTACAGGTTGATGATGGAGCCGAGTTCTTTTTCGCGCACTACAGACAGTGCCGAGAGCATGGCGGGCATTATCAGCAGCAACAGCGGTATGACGGCTGGCACCATGGCGGGCAGGCTTCTTACGTCGGGGTTGTAGCGGTAGCGGGTGGCAACCGAGATATTGCCCGTTGCCTTGATGCCGTAGCGCGCGCGTGCCTGCTCAAGCAGCCAGTGCTGGTGCATGCCTTGCACATAGCCTTGCACGGTTTCGGCGCGGGTGGGCATGGCGCCATCTATCCACGCGCCGATATTGACGGTGTTGCCGCGCAGCACGTCGCGGCCAAAGCCTGGGGGGATTTCTATGGCAAGGGAAATTTCGCCTGTGCGCATGCGGTGGTCGAGATCGGCATAGTCTTTGATGGGTGGGCGCTCGGTAAAGTAGCGCGAGCCAGCAAGATTGAGGGTGTAGCTTTGGCTGATGGTGGTTTGGTCGCGGTCAAGCACGGCGTAGCGCAGGTTTTCTACGTCGAGGCTGATGCCAAAGCCGATGACAAACATCATCAGCAGCGAGCCAGCCAGTGCCAGTGTGGCGCGGACGGGGTCGCGGCGAAGCTCAAGCGCTTCGCGCCACATATAGCTGAAGACGCGTTGCAGGCTGAAGCGGCTTTGCTGCGGGGCGGGATGGGTGGATGTTGTGGTTGGGTGTGTGGCGAGGTTTTCTGTGGCGGGGGCAGTATGTGTATTTGCATCAGCCTTTGCAGTTGCCTCATTTGCCTTATTTGCTTCTTCTGCCTCAAGCAGGTAGCCGATAAAGGCTTGCTCAAGCGAGGCGGCGCCGCGTTTGGCTACGAGTGCGGCGGGGGTGTCGCTGTCGAGCACTTTGCCAGCGTGCATCATGGACATGCGGTCGCAGCGCTCGGCCTCGTTCATGAAGTGGGTGGAGATGAAGATGGTGACGCGGTCGCGCCGAGAAAGCTCTACCAGCAGCCGCCAGAAGTTGTCGCGGGCGATGGGGTCTACGCCAGATGTGGGCTCATCGAGTATGAGCAATTCGGGCTTGTGCACCATGGCTACTGCCAGTGACAGACGCTGGCGCATGCCCAGCGGCATGCTCTCGGGCAGGCTGCCCAGCACTTCGCGCAGATCAAAACGCGCTGCCATTTCTTCTACCCGCGCGGCGATTTCGGCTTCGGGCACATGGAACAGGCGCGCGTGCAGTACCAGATTTTGTTGCACGGTGAGTTCGCCATAGAGCGAAAACGCTTGCGACATGTAGCCCACGCGGCGGCGGGTGTCGATATTGGAAGAATCTACCACTTGCCCAAAGAGTGCGGCTGTGCCTTCGCTGGCGGGCAGCAGGCCCGTGAGCATTTTCATGGTGGTGGATTTGCCGCAGCCGTTGGAGCCCAAAAAGCCAAAGATTTCACCGCGTCGAATGCGAAAGCTGACGTTATCAACAGCCACAAAGCTGCCAAAGCGCATGGTTAGTCCGTTAGCTTCAATGGCGATTTCTTCTGCACCATCTTGCTGACCATTGGGTGACAGGGGCGGTATGACTACGGGCTGGTAGCCGCGCTTTTTCTCCTCGGGCAAGAGTTCGATAAAGGCGGCCTCAAGCGATGTGCTGGCGGTGCGCTGCAGCAACTCGGCGGGTGTGCCTGTGGCAAGTACGCGGCCATCGTCCATGGCGATGAGCCAGTCAAAACGCTGGGCTTCGTCCATGTAGGCAGTGGCTACGATGACGCTCATGCTGGGGCGGTCTTGCCGAATGCGGGCAATCAAATCCCAGAACTGGGCGCGTGCCAGCGGGTCTACGCCTGTGGTGGGCTCATCAAGTATGAGCAGGTCGGGGTCGTGAATCAGGGCGCAACAAAGCCCCAGCTTTTGCTTCATGCCGCCCGAGAGTTTGCCAGCAGGACGGCTTAAAAAGGGGTGCAGGCCAGTGCTGCGGGTGAGGTCATCAATGCGGCGGCGGCGCTCGGCGGCGTTGTGGCCAAAGAGGCGGGCAAAGAATTGCAGGTTTTCTTCTACCGACAAGGTGGGGTAGAGGTTTTTGCCCAAGCCTTGCGGCATATAGGCAATGCGCGGGCAAACTGCATCGCGGTGGCGCTTTTCAGCCATGTTGCCGCCCAGCACTTCTACCCTGCCCTGCTGCAAGGCACGCGCGCCCGCTATGAGCGAGAGCAGGCTGGATTTGCCCACGCCATCGGGGCCAATCATGCCTATCATGCAGCCAGCGGGCAAATCGAGCGTGATGCCAGCCAGTGCGGTGACTTTGCCATAGTGCAATTGCACATCTTGCAGGCGTACTACGGCTGAAGCGGCAGGGGCGGCAGAAGCAGACGGGGTGGCGCTGTGCTGCAAAGAGGCGTTGCCCGCCTTGTTGTGATTGGCCTGCATATTCACTGCGCGGCCTTGATTGCCAGTTTTTCAGGCCATGCGGCTTTGGGGTCGATTTGCACCCATGCCACACCGGGCAAGCCGGTTTTGACTTGTTCCAGATTTTTTTGCAGCAGTTTGGGGTCGATTTGCGCCTTGACGCGGAACATGAGCTTTTGGCGCTCGCTGGCAGTTTCTACCGTTTTGGGGGTGAATTGCGCCACGCTGGAAACGTAGGATATTTTGGCGGGAATGACGGCGTTGGGGTTGGCATCAAGCACTATGCGCGCCTCGCTGCCCAGCGCCACACGGCCAGCAACGGTTTCGGGCAGGAAAAACGTGAGGTACACGTCTGATAAATCAACCAGATTGAGCACCTTGCCACCGCCGCCCAGCACTTCGCCGGGCTGGGCTACCAGAAACTGCACCCGTGCATCGCGCGGGGCTTTGAGTTCGCTGTCTTGCAAGTCGGCATCAATGCGGGCTACGGTGGCCTGCGCCGCGTTTACGGCTGCCTTGCCTGCTGTAACCTGTGCCTTGGTAGATGTAACAACGGCTTGTGCGCCACGGAAGCGGGCGCGGTCGTCGTCAAGCTCTTGTCTGGATGATGCGCCTTCTTGCACCAGTGTTTCGGTGCGTTTGAGGCGGCGTTGAGCAGCGTCCATTTCGGTTTCGCGCACTGCAACCTGTGCTTCGTAGCCCGCTACGGTTTGTTGTGCCTGTTGCAGGCGCGCCAATGCTTCGTCGCGCTGCGCTTGCAGGCTTTGCAATTGCATGCGCGCCAAAGGCTGCCCTGCCTTGACAAATGCGCCTTCGGCTACCAGCACCTCGTCCAAACGGCCCGGCAGCTTGGTGGCTATGTCTATTTCGGTGGCTTCGATGCGGCCATTGCCGCTGGCAAAGCCTGCTATTTCGTTGCTGTTGTGCAGCTTTTTCCATGCGCCATAGCCAATCAGGGCGGCGGCCAGCAAGATGGCAAAGGGAGCGAGTTTTTTGATTTGAGGGGTGATGTTCATACTCGTATTTCCTGCAAGGTGGCTATTAAGGTCTATCCATGTCTGTCAAGGTGCGGCTGTAACGGCTGGTGCGGGTGCATTTACGGGTGCATTTGCGGGGGCTGATGCGGCCAGACTGCCGCCACCGAGCGCCGCATACAGCGTGACCTGTGCGGCAAGCTGTGCGCGTTGGGTCTGAACCAGTTGTTGCTCAACGGTCATCAGGTCGCGCTCGGCATCGAGCACTTCGAGGTAGCGCACGGCGCCGCTGTCATAACGCAGTTTGGCAAGGCGGGCACGTTCGCCCTGCACATCACGCATGGAGCGCAAAACAGCAAGCTGCTCACCCAGCCAATGGCGGGCTGAGAGCGCATCAGACACATCACGGAAGGCCGATTGCACAGCCTGCTCGTAGCGCACTACGGCTTGATTGCGCCTAACCTCGGCCAAATCAAGCGCGGCACGCCTTCTGCCGCCATCAAATATGGGCAAAGAAATGCTGGGGGCAAATTTCCACAGGCTGCTGCCGCTTTGGAACAGGTTATCAAGCTCGGTGCTGGCTGTGCCAAATGTGCCTGTAAGCGCAATGCGCGGGAAAAAAGCCGCGCGCGCCGCGCCAATGTTGGCGTTGGCACCTTTCAAGGCATGCTCTGCGGCCATGATGTCGGGGCGCTGCAAAAGCAAGTCTGAAGGCAAGCCCGCTTGCACATCGCGAAAGCGCGGCATTTGCGCCAGTTTTTTTGTTGCCTGCTTTTCTGCGGCTGGCCAATCTACCGTGCCACCTACCAGCAAATGCAAGCCATGCAACTGGGTAGCACGCGCCTGCTCAAGCTGGGTAACCAGTGCTGTAGCCTGCCGCCACAGCACTTCGACTTGTGTCAGCTCAAATTTAGAGGTTGCGCCCAGCTCCACCCTGCGGCGAAATATGCGTAAAGACTCGGCACGGCTTGCCGCGGTGCGTTGCGCCAACGCAAGGCGCTCGTCAAGCTCGCGCAAGCCCAGATAGCTGTTGGCTACTTGCGCTACCAGACTGGTGCGCACAGCCTGCTGCGCCGCATCGCTGGCAAGGTAGCTTTGCAGGGCTGCTTCGTTGAGGTCGCGTATGCGCC
>CAZUBE010000030.1:15450-18258 GCA_964618495.1 uncultured Allobrachymonas sp.
GCTGATTTGCGGCTTGCGCGTAATGCTTAAATCGGCTGGCAGGCGGGTGCGGCTTGCGTCAAGCGCCGTGCCGATGGTGGGCAGAATATCGGCACGCTGTATGCCATAGGCGGCGCGTGCTTCTTCTACCCGCAAAACGGCGGCACGTAAATCGCGGTTGTTAGCCAGCGCTTGGCGCACCAGCGCGTTAAGCTGGGCATCTGCACTGAAATCTTCCCAAGCCAGCATGCCTGCCTGTGCGCCAGATTGGGCTGCTGCGGCTTCAGCATATCGATTGGGCACAGGCAAATCGGGCTGCTTGTAAGCAGGCTCCATGGAAACACATGCACTCAAGCCCAGCGTAGCCAGCGCCAGATTTGCCACTAAAACTGTTACGCGCAACGGCATGCACTCTCGCGCCTGCCTTGGCTGGTACGGCCGTTTAAAACCATTGTTTTTACGCATGAATTGCACCAATACCCTTTCCAACGGTTTGACTAAAGGCGGTTGCCTGCACGCATGTCTACATGCTGTTTTTACGCTGTATGTAAACAGGCAGCACCCTTGCCTATGTGCTTTGCAGCGATTTGCTGCGCCAGTCTGGTGCTGTTTTGGAGCACATCTCTGCGCCTCTTAACTACCAACTGGTTGGTAGCTTGCATGATACACTATATTCTTACCGATTGCTGTCGGTTGTGCGAGTAACTTTTCTTTGCAACGCCGCGCAGCACGCAATACTGCAAACAGGAGTATTCAACCCACATGAGCATTGCCCCAACCCAGCCACAAACCGCAGCCGCATTGCCGCGCACACGCATACGCCTAGAGCCAGAGGTGCGTAAACAATTAATTCTTGATGCGGCGCTGGCCGAGTTTTCGGCGCATGGCTTTACTGCTACCCGCATTGATGACATAGCCAAGCGTGCGGGCTTGTCCAAAGGAGGTTTTTATGCGCACTACCCCAGCAAGGAAGAGGTTTTCAGCGCTCTGCTGGCAAGCTCGGTTGCCATAGAAGATTTGGATGTGGAAGGCATCATCAACCAATGCAACACCGCACGGGAATTTGCCGAGTGCGTGGTAAATAGTTTGTACACCGCGCTGCAACAGCCCAGAACCATGGCCGTGCTGCACCTGCTGCTAACCAATGCCCAGCATTTGCCTGAAGCTGCCGCCGAGTGGCAAAGAAACACATTCGAAAGCACATGCGCGCAATTAACGCAGTTATGCAGCGCCGCAGTTAAAAAAGGCATCTGCCGCGACAGCATTGTCTGCCGCAAAACCTGGCTGATTTTGTCGCCTCTGGTGCATCAAGGCACGCATTTAATGACCTTCTACACAACCAACAAACGCCCCTTGCAGCAAGCGTTGAGTGACCATATCGAGTTGCTGTGCGAATTGCTGGAGCCCAGATAAACGGGCGGTATAAACGGATAGCAAAGGAACCAAGAAAAAAACCCGCATTAAAGCGGGCTTTTTCTTGTATAGCGTAAACAAACGCAGGCCGTGCCTGCCTTGTTTACTCCCACTCAATATTTTTATGACCGTATCTTGTTGTTTTTATTGATGTTTTTTAGATGTCGCAACTATGTCGCACCTAAAAAACATGTATTTTTAAACCATTTTCGGTACTCACCGACTCGGTTCTAATCCAAACGCACGATCCGAACGCACCGAACAAATAATGACCGACTATTGAGTGTCATCCATGTCAAATCAGATCGGACAATCGTTCGAAGCGGTAAAGTCTAGTCGGTCACACGCAAGTTGCAAGCACAGTTCTTTGATGTGACATGCTACCCGCCTGTAGCACTGCCCTACCCTTTTTGAAAGTCACTTGATCGTCAGACTTGCCCATCAGTCCTGACACCAAATGACTCAGTGACGCAGTGCACATAAAAATGTACTGTCACTGTTCATGTAGTGGCGGGAAATTTTCCCTCTGCAACACCGGCAACCATCCGTCTTGCTCTCTTGATAAGTCTAGACACCATGTTTGCAAGGACGAATTTGTCATCAGTGTGCAACAAACTTGGATCACTACCGAAACTTGTTTTAAGTCCACAACGATGTCCTACTTGCCATAGAGTGAGTTCAGGGAATTCTTGCTTCATCGTATAGACACGAAGACACTTTGCAAGTGAATCGATATCCACATGACCCTTAACGGGATATCGCGCAGTCGATTGTTCGTTTGTTCTCTTGCCACGAGAACCAGGGTGGTGATTCTTCAAGATCTTCTGAAATTCTTGAGATAGAAATCTTTTTGGCAGCGACAGAGGCATACGAAGATACAAAACATCTTTCTGTGCCTCAATCTCTTCTACAGGAACAACGGAAAAAGACGGTGGCAGTTTTTCCGCAAACAGATAAGCACCCTTATCACCTGTCTGCCACCAAGTCTTGAAGTCAACGGAATATACATCGCCGAAGTCATTATAGAGCGAAGCAAGTTTACCTTCGCCTCCTCGCTCACAACACCGTCTGTATTCGGCATTCAGACGCAAATATTCCCACCAATAGTAATAGACCGAATTTAAATACGGTTGAAGTAATTTTTGTTTTGCAGAACGACCAAAGGTTGGGTGCTGATATGCAAATTTAACTTTTTTCATTTTTTACACATCTCAATTGCTGCATTTATATTGAGTAGTGACCAAATAAACAAATCTATATAAAATACGAGTGTAGCGAGTTTTCAAGAAAGAAATATTTGCTATTTTTAAAACAATAAACAATATAAAGATTTACATAAAATAAAAGAAAATTATTATTAAGGATTATGTTCAAAACCCCTTACACCCCCAGATGGTTTGAAGGCCATGTTGTGGA
>CAZUBE010000031.1:0-12622 GCA_964618495.1 uncultured Allobrachymonas sp.
CAGACAAGCCGCCGCAGCGCGAAATCAGTCTATCGGCAAATCCACACTGGCCGATAGACTGATTTCGCGCTGCGGCGGCTTGTCTGATCGCGAAATGAGCCAGCAAGTGCTTGATTCGATGGATATCGAAAAAGAGCGCGGCATCACCATCAAGGCGCAAACTGCTGCCCTGCAATACAAAGCCAAAGACGGAAATATCTATAACCTCAACCTGATTGATACCCCGGGGCACGTAGACTTCAGCTACGAAGTTTCGCGCAGCCTCTCGGCCTGCGAAGGCGCATTGCTGGTGGTAGATGCCTCGCAAGGCGTAGAAGCGCAAACCGTAGCCAACTGCTACACCGCGCTGGATTTGGGCGTAGAAGTGCTGCCCGTGCTCAACAAAATGGACTTGCCGCAGGCCGACCCCGATAACGCCAAGGCAGAGATTGAAGACGTGATTGGCATTGATGCCAGTGATGCCATACCGTGCTCGGCCAAAACAGGCATGGGCATAGACGAAATTCTGGAAATGGTCGTTGCCAAAGTGCCGCCGCCCCGTGGCGAGCGCGAAGCACCCTTGCGCGCCATGATTATTGATAGCTGGTTTGACAGCTACGTTGGCGTAGTCATGCTGGTGCGCGTGGTTGATGGCTGCTTGAAGAAAAACGAGCGCATCAAAATGATGGCCTCAGGCACCGTCTATGAAGCGGGCAGCCTGGGCGTATTTACCCCTGCCAACCAGCCGCGCGATGCGCTCTATGCGGGTGAGGTGGGCTACATCATTGCAGGCATCAAAGAGCTCAAAGCCGCCAAGGTGGGTGACACCATTACGCTTGAGAAAAAGCTGCCCAATAACCTGGGGCCAGCCGCCGAAGCACTGCATGGCTTTAAAGAGGTGCAGCCGCAAGTATTTGCGGGCTTGTACCCAACAGAAGCCAACCAGTACGACGCGCTGCGCGACTCGCTCGAAAAATTGCAGCTCAACGACGCATCTTTGCACTACGAGCCAGAAGTTTCTCAGGCGCTGGGCTTTGGTTTCCGTTGCGGCTTTTTGGGGCTGCTGCACATGGAAATTGTGCAAGAGCGCCTTGAGCGCGAGTTTGACCAGGATTTGATTACCACTGCGCCCAGCGTGGTGTATCAGGTCGTCAAGGGCGATGGCGAAGTGGCAATGGTTGAAAACCCTTCCAAAATGCCCGACCAAGGCCGCATTCAAGAAGTGCGCGAGCCCATCGTTACCGTGCACCTGTTTATGCCGCAAGACTATGTGGGCCCCGTTATGACGCTGTGCAACCAAAAGCGCGGCGTGCAGATGAATATGACTTACCACGGCCGCCAAGTCATGCTCACCTACGAGCTGCCTTTGGGTGAAATTGTTTTGGACTTTTTCGACAAGCTCAAATCAGTCAGCCGTGGTTATGCCAGCATGGACTACGAATTCAAGGAATACCGCCCATCTGATGTAGTAAAAGTTGATATTTTGCTCAACGGCGAAAAGGTTGATGCGCTTTCTATCATCGTGCACCGCAGCCAGAGTTTGTACCGCGGGCGTGCAGTAGTTGCCAAAATGCGCGAAATTATCAGCCGGCAGCAGTTTGATGTGGCTATACAGGCAGCGATTGGCGCTAATATCATTGCCCGTGAAACGGTCAAGGCACTGCGCAAAAACGTATTGGCCAAATGTTATGGTGGCGATATATCGCGTAAACGCAAATTGCTTGAAAAACAGAAAGCTGGTAAAAAGCGCATGAAACAGATTGGTTCAGTTGAAGTACCGCAAGAGGCATTTCTGGCTATTTTGCAGGTGGATGAGTAAATATGTCATACCTTACCGCAGCCGTTTTGGCTCTTTTTGTTGCTTATTTAGGAAGCTGGTACGCCAACCTGATCGAAGGCAATATGGCCTTATTCCTGTTTGTTGCAACTCTTGTAACAGGGGCGTATTGGCTGGCTGAAAAATTCCTGTTTTTGCCCAAGCGTCGTGCTGCAGCAATACGTTACGAGCAGCAGCTTGCCGAGCAAAAGACAGATGAAAGCAATCTGGAGCACCCTGCACCTGTGCCAGCACAGGAAGACAGCGTGAAAAAAAATCTGCTCTCCCAGCCTTGGTGGCTGGACTGGACGGCAGGGCTTTTTCCCGTTATTGCTGTGGTGTTTATGCTGCGCTCGTTTGCGTTTGAGCCATTCAAAATCCCCTCTGGCTCCATGATTCCTACGCTCATGGTGGGCGATTTGATACTGGTTAATAAATGGGTTTGGGGTTTGCGCTTGCCTGTAGTCAATACCAAAATCACTGCGGGCAGTGCGGTGCAGCGCGGCGATGTCATGGTGTTTCACTACCCGCCCAAGCCCAGCATGGATTACATCAAGCGCGTGGTAGGGCTGCCAGGCGATACGGTGTCGTATCTGGATAAAAAGCTAACCATCAATGGCAAGGAAATCGACAAAAATGCTGTTGAAGATTTTCTGGGCGAACGAGAAACTATGGATTACTCCAATGGGCAGGTCGTCAAGTCATTTGCACACTTCAAACAATATCAGGAACAGCTTGGAACGCATAAGCATCGCATTTTGAATGATCCTGAGCGCCCTGCACATATTCCAGTGGTGGCTGATTTTCCGTTGCATGAAAATTGCAACTACAGCCAAGAAGGCGTCACTTGCAAAGTGCCGACAGGGCATTATTTTGTGATGGGCGACAACCGCGATAATTCGGCTGATTCCCGTTTTTGGGGCTTTGTTCCAGATAGTCATATCGTAGGTAAAGCTGTTTTCGTCTGGATGAATTTTGGTGATCTGAAACGGGTTGGCAGTATTCAATAAAAAAGATACGATATAGTTGCCTTAACATGGCAGTGGATATGCTGGAAAATTACATCAATTAATTTAGCAACAAAGGATTCGGGTATGAACAGGAAAAAATTTGCTATTTCATCCCAGAGGCAGCGCGGCATTACTTTTCTAGGCCTCTTGTTTATAGGCATAATTGTTGCGATGGTGATGGTTACTGCGGCTAAAGTGGTGCCCAGCGTAGTGGAGTATCAATCGATAGTCAAAGCAGTGGAACGTGCTAAAGATCAGCAAACAGTAGCAGATATTCAAAACGCATTTAACAAACAGGCTGAGATTGATAACATTACTGCCATCTCAGGCAAAGATCTGGATATTTACAAAGAAAACGACCGGATTATTATTCGTTTCACATACGACAAAGAGATAGTTCTCGTGCATCCGGTTTCTTTGTTGATTCACTATTCTGGCGGCACCAAAGGCGTTTAACTGGCCAATATTGTGCAGACTAAAACTGTTTCTGCTGATTCAGCCTTGGTACAGCTTGGTAAACGGCTAGGGCATACTTTTACTGATGCGTCTTTGCTGCAAAAGGCATTGACGCATCGCAGCTTTTCTGCCGATCACAACGAACGGCTGGAGTTTTTAGGCGATTCGGTATTGAGCCTGGCCGTTTCCAGCTTGTTGTATGCACGTTTGCAGCAGGCTTCTGAAGGTGAGCTTTCACGCATTCGTGCCAATCTGGTCAAGCAGGAAAGTCTTTATCAGATCGCGCTGAAACTTGATTTGGCATCATTCATCCGTCTGGGCGAAGGGGAACTGCGTTCTGGCGGTTTGAATCGCCCTTCTATACTTGCAGATGCATTGGAAGCGGTTTTGGGCGCGGTTTATCTGGATGCTGGTTACCAGACTGCAGAAGCATTGATACACCGTCTGTTTGCTGATGTAGATACCAGTGCTACGGCTTCGGCAGTTGGCAAAGATGCCAAAACTGCTTTGCAGGAATGGTTACAGGCACGCAAAATGCCTGTGCCGCAGTACAGAGTAGAAAATATAGAGGGGCAGGCGCATCGTCAGCTGTTTAAGGTCATTTGCGCGGTAGATACATTGCAGGTATCAGGGCAGGGCAGTGGCAACTCACGGCGCGCTGCCGAGCAGGATGCGGCAGCTAAAGTTCTGCAGCTGCTATTTAACTCAAGCGTTAAAACAGAAAAATCGGGCAAAGGCAGATTGTCCAAGCCTGCTAAAACAGCCAAGCCTGCCAAACCAGAGGTTTGACTGGTTTTAGCTTCAACCATATTTGTTGGCAATGCTGCTTGAATATAGCTGCGGCGTTGCAATACGCCATTAATCCAGCTTATTTGCCTCACAACATTTGCCTCACAATAATGGCATGACTTTTTGAAGAAATTACGATGAAAAAAACTCCCCCACAAACTGCTCCAACTGCCGCACCAGCCCCTTTGTCTGAAGACGTGCAGGCACAACTGCAAAAGATTCTTGGCAAAACGGGCGGGCGTATCAATGCGGCTGGAAGCGCCCAAGCAGAAGCGCCCGAACAGATAGCCATACCCGAAAGCGAGCAGCATTGTGGCTTGGTAGCCATTGTGGGCAAGCCCAACGTAGGCAAATCTACTTTGCTTAATGCGCTGGTGGGGCAAAAAATCAGCATCACCTCGCGCAAGGCACAAACCACGCGCCACCGCATCACTGGCATACGCACGCAAGACAAAAACCAGTTTGTTTTTGTCGATACGCCTGGTTTTCAAACGCGGCATGGCAGTGCGCTGAATAAATCACTCAACAAAACCGTTACTGGTGCTGTAGCCGATGTGGATGTGGTGCTGCTGGTGGTTGAGGCAGGGCAATTCAATGCGGCTGATGCACAGGTGCTCACCTTGCTGCCAGCCAATACGCCGCTGCTGCTGGTTGCCAACAAGCTCGACACCATCAAATACCGTGCCGAGCTTGCCCCTTGGCTGCAAGAAATAGAAAAACGCCACCCGTTTGCCGAGCTTATACCCATGTCGGCCAAAAACCGCAAAGACATTGAGCGCCTGCTTGCCGTTACTGCCCGCTACTTGCCGCAGCAGGCATGGTGGTACGAAGCTGATGAGCTAACCGACAAAAGCGAGCGTTTTTTGGCTAGCGAAATCGTGCGCGAAAAACTCTTTCGCCTAACAGGTGACGAGCTGCCTTATACCTCTACCGTCATCATCGACAAATTTACCGAAGAGCCCGCCAAAACCGCCGCCCGCATGGTACGCATTGCTGCCACCATTGTGGTTGAGCGCGACGGGCACAAGGCCATGGTCATAGGCGAGCAGGGCGAACGCATCAAACGCATAGGCATGGAAGCGCGGCAAGAGCTTGAAAAGCTGCTGGATGCCAAAGTGTTTATCGAAATGTGGGTCAAAGTGCGTTCAGGCTGGGCAGATGACGAAGCGCGGGTGCGCTCGTTCGGGTATGAGTAAAGCCTGCAACCTGCATTAATACCGCCATTCACGCACCGATACTGTCCTAATATCGTCATTCTCGCGCAGGTGGGAATCCACGACTGCGCGAAAACGGGCATGGATTTCCGCCTGCGCGGGAATGACAAAACAGGGGCGCATGACTGACTGGGAAGAAGCGGCAATGACGTATCGGAGTTAGCAAGGCTTGGCGCTGAAATGACAAAAAACTGCACATTTATCTGAAATTGGAATTAAGCCGATGCCAACCCCATGAAACGCATCCACCACGAACCCGCCTATGTGCTGCACCACTACGACTGGAGCGAAAGCAGCCTCATCCTTGAAGCCTTTACCCGCCACCACGGGCGCACTGCGCTGGTAGCCAAAGGCGCGAAGCGCCCCAGCTCCAACTTTCGCCCCATCTTGCTGCCCTTGCAGCCCTTGAGCATAGGCTACGGTGGCGATGGCGAAATCAGCACCCTGAAAAACGCCGAATGGCTGGGCGGGCACGTCATGCCCAGTGGCGATGCGCTACTCTCGGGCTACTACCTCAATGAACTGCTACTGCGCCTGCTCGCGCGTGACGACCCACACCCCGCCCTGTTTGATGCCTACAGCATGACCGTAGGCTTTATCGCCAGCCATGCAGGCCAAGGCGAGCATTTGCAAGCCGCCTTGCGCGCCTTTGAAATCTTGCTACTGCGCGAAGTAGGCTTGCTGCCCGCGCTCGATATGCAAACCCTAAGCGGCCAAGCCGTAGAGCCACAAGCCGCCTACCTGCTTGCCCCCGAAAGCGGCCTGCGTGCCGCACAAGCCGACGAAAACCGCCAAGCACTATCAGGCACACACTGGCTGCTGCTGCAACAAGCCTTGAGCCAGAATGCCAACAACGGCGCAAATTACGGCACAAACTGCGGCACAACCACCACAACGCCGCAGCAAGCCTTGCTCACCCTGCTGGTGCAGCAGCGCGACCTATCCATCCAGCTCAAACAGCAACTGCGCGGCTTGCTGTATTACCATTGTGGCGTCTCCAGCCTGCGCACCCGCCAACTCATGCTCGAACTGCAAAACCTATGAACACAAGCACATCATCCACACACACAGCCACCCGCCTGTCAGTCAATGTCAATAAAGTAGCCCAGCTACGCAACACACGCCACATCGGCATACCCAGCGTTACACGCGCCGCCACCCTGTGCCTGCAAGCTGGCGCACACGGCATCACCGTACACCCCCGCCCCGACCAGCGCCACATTCGCCCGCACGACGTACACGAGCTGGCAGAGCTCATGCAGGCATGGCCGCAGTGCGAATACAACATCGAAGGCAACCCCACCCAAAACCTGATGGACTTCATCCGCACAGTGCGCCCGCACCAAGCCACCTTCGTGCCCGACAGCGAAGACCAATTCACCAGCGACCACGGCTGGGACTTGTCTGATGCTGCCACCTACCAGCGCCTGCGCCCCCTGATTGACGAATGCCATGCGCTAGGCGTGCGCGTCAGCCTGTTTATGGATGCCGAAACCGCCCCCATGCCACAAGCCCGCGCCTTGGGTGCAGACCGCATCGAGCTCTACACCGAACCCTACGCCGCCGCTTGGGGCACACCGCAGCAAGCACAACAACTGCAACGCTTTGCCGCCGCCGCCCAAGCCGCGCTCGATTGCGGCCTGCAAGTCAATGCAGGGCACGACCTCAACCGCAACAACCTCACCGAATTTCTGCGCACCGTACCCAACGTGGCAGAAGTCTCCATCGGCCACGCCTTTGTGGCAGACGCACTGGAGCTCGGCTACAGCGCCACCGTGCAAGACTACCTGCGCTGCATGGCACAGGCGGCGGGGTAGGATAGCTGCTAGCAGCATACGAACCAGCAGCCAGCAGGCGTGAATCCATGCCCCAGCTAAGCGCAGCCGTGGATTTCCGCCTGCGCGGCAATGATGCAAGCAAAAGCGCCTAAACACCGCAAGCCCCCGCAAAGCAGGCAAGCGCCAGCCCATGCCCCGCTTCGCTGGCACAATCACCCTCTATGCAATTCACCGCCAACCAACTCACCACCAACGAAATCCGCAGCCGCTTGGCTGCCTTTGCCCACCAGTGGCAGCACGCCAGCAGCGAAGAGGCTGACGAAAAACTCTTTACCGCTGCCTTTCTCGCCTGCTTTGGCATAGGCAAGCACCAATACAAACGCGAATACGCCGTGCCCCGTGCAGACGGCAGCACGGGCTACATGGATGGCTTCATTCCTGGCCTGCTCATCATCGAAGGCAAATCCCTCGGTAAAAACTTGGATAAAGCCCGCGAGCAAGCCGAAAGCTACCGTTGGGGCTGCCCCACCCACGAGCGCCCGCGCTATGTGCTGCTGCACGACTTTGGCCGCTTTGCCCTGTTTGACTTAAGCCTCGACACCAGCCTCACCTGCGCCTTGGCAGAGCTACCCGCCCATGCCGACCGCTTTCGCTTCCTGCTAGGCGAAGAGCCCACCATCGTTGAAGAAACCGAAGCCAACCGCCGCGCCGCCGAGCAAATAGCCGAGCTGCACGAAGCCCTGCTGCAAAGCAACTTCACAGGCCGCGACCTTGAAACCTTCCTCGTGCGCCTGCTCTTTTGCTTCTTTGCAGACGACACCGCCATCTTCGGCAACAACAACATCTTCCTGCGCCTGCTTGAGCAACTGCGCCCCGACGGAGCCAACACAGGCGCAAAACTCAACGAACTATTCGACACCCTCAACACCCCAATCAAGCAGCGCAGCCCCCTTCTAGACGAAACCCTCCAAGCCTTCGCCTACATCAACGGCCACCTCTTTGAGCAGCGCACCCGCATACCCGCCTTCAACAGCACCCTGCACGCCCTGCTGCTGCAATGCGCCCGCTACGACTGGGCCAGCATCAGCCCCGCCATATTTGGCAGCATGTTCCAAAGCGTGCTCGAAAAACACGAACCCGACCAAAACCCCGCCACCCCCCACCGCGCCAGCCGCCGCGAGCTAGGCGCACACTACACCAGCGAGCGCAACATCCTGCGCGCCATCAACCCCCTGTTTATGGACGGCCTACGCGCCCAGCTAGCCGCAGCAGGCAAAAACCCCGCCAAGCTCCAAACCCTCTACGACCAGCTACCCACCCTGCGCCTGCTCGACCCCGCCTGCGGCTGCGGCAACTTTTTAGTCATCGCCTACCGCGAACTGCGCCTGTTCGAAATGGAGCTCATCGAGCGCCTCTACTTCAAAGGCAAAGGCCGTGGCGTGCTTGATGTGGCAGACCTCAGCCGCGTCACCGTAAACCAGTTCTACGGCATAGAAATAGACGCAAGCGCCGCCCACATCGCCCAAGTGGCGCTCTGGATAACCGACCACCAAATGAACCTGCTCTGCGCCCAGCGCTTTGGCACCACCCGCCCCAGCGTCCCCCTCACCGCCAGCGCCCACATACTGCAAGCCAACGCCCTACGCACCGACTGGGCAGAGCTACTCCCACCCGCGCAATGCAGCTACATCGTAGGCAACCCGCCGTTTGTGGGCGCAAAGTACCAAAGCGCAGAGCAGCGTGCAGATGTAGCACTCGTGATGGGGAATATTCCAAACTGCGGCCTGCTTGACTATGTAGCCTGCTGGCACGTCAAGGCAGCAGCCTACATGCAGGCCAATGCCGCTATTTGCACGGCGCTTGTTTCTACCAACAGCATTTGTCAGGGCGAGCAGGTAGGCGTGCTTTGGCCACACATGCTGGAGCAGGGGCTACACTTGCACTTTGCACACCGCACCTTTCAATGGAGCAACGAAGGCAAAGGCGTAGCCGCTGTGCATTGCATCATCGTAGGCTATGGCAAACAGCCGCCTGCGCAGCCCGTTATATTTGACTACAGCAGCAATATCAAAGCCGAAACGGGCGAACGGCTGGTAGTCCAGCGCATTAACCCTTATCTGGTAGATGCACCTGATGCCTTGCTAACGCGCCGCAGCAAGCCTCTGTGTGATGTGCCTGTCATGGGCATTGGCAATAAACCAATTGATGATGGCAACTACTTGTTCACCCCTGCAGAAAAAGACGCTTTTGTAGCGCGTGAGCCTGCCAGTGAAAAATTCTTTCGGCGCTGGCTGGGTGCTGATGAATTTTTAAACGGCATTGAACGCTGGTGTCTTTGGTTGGGCGATGCCCTACCTTCAGATTTGAGTAAATTACCCGAATGCCGCAAACGCATTGATGCCGTACAAAAGTTTCGACTCAATAGCAAAAGCAAGCCCACACAAGCTCTCGCTGCCACGCCACGGCGTTTTCATGTGGAGTTTTTACCCACTGAGGGCAATTATTTGGCTGTACCTGAAGTTTCGTCCGAACGGAGAAAATTTATACCCATAGGTTTTTTGCCAGCAAGCATCATGGCGAGCAATCTGCTACGTGCTGCTCCATGCGCTACGTTTTATCACTTTGGCATTCTTTCCAGCCTCATGCACAACGCATGGATGCGAACCGTAGCAGGCAGATTGGAAAGTCGCTACCGCTATTCCATCAATATCGTTTACAACAACTACCCTTGGCCGCAAAACCCCAGCGACAAGCAGCGCCAAGCGGTAGAAGCTGCCGCCCAAGGCGTACTCGATGCCCGCGCCCTGTACCCGCAAGCGACTCTTGCCGACCTGTACGACCCGCTGACCATGCCCGCCGAGCTAGTCAAAGCCCACACCGCCCTAGACCGCGCCGTAGATGCCGCCTACGCCTACAAAGGCGCCAAAGACGACGCCAGCCGCGTAGCCTACCTCTTTGCCCAATACCAACAACTAGCCACCCCACTAGCCGCAACGCCCCCCGCAAAGCGTACACGCGCTGCCCGCCGCCCAGCAGCACCATCTCACCAGCCCCCAAGCAACACAACACCATGATTTACGGCATAGGCACAGACATTTGCGATATTCGCCGCATTGCAGCGGCATTGCAGCGCCGTGGCGAGCGCTTTGCCCACACCGTGCTGGGCGAGGCCGAACTAGCCATCTACCAGCAGCGCCGCGCGCGTTGGCCCGAGCGCGGCGTGCGCTACCTGGCTACGCGCTTCTCGGCCAAAGAAGCGTTCAGCAAAGCCATAGGCTTGGGCATACGCATGCCCATGACATGGCGCAACTGCGAAATTTTGAACGCACCCAGCGGCAAGCCCCAAATCGTGCTGCATGGCGAGCTTGCCCAGTGGTTTGAGGCTAAAAACCTGCAAGCCCACATCACTTTGAGTGACGAGAGCGATTACGCGGCGAGTTTTTGCGTGGTAGAGCAGCGTGGCTGAAAAACGCCATTGTTCGTCATTACCGCCCGCCATTTCCCGACATTCCCTCTCCCCCGGCATTCCCGCGAAGGCGGGAATCCACAGCAGCGGTGGGTGGGGGCATGGATTCCCGCCTTCGCGGGAATGACGACTTGCTGTATTTTGGTCTGTATCAGGAATAAATCAGCACTTCTTTAGCTGCTGTTATTTGCTCTGGCTCAGTTTTTTAAGTTGGTACAGCGCATCAAGTGCTTCGCGTGGGCTTAGGTCATCGGGGTTGATGTGCTCAAGTGCGGTTTGTATGGGGTGTGGCTCGGTGCTGGCTTCGGGCAGGGGCGGGGCGCTGAATAGGTCGATTTGGAGCTGGTTGCTTTGCTGCTGGCCTTCAAGGGTTTGCAGGGTGTGGCGGGCGTGGTGTAGCACGGCAGCGGGCATGCCTGCCAGTTTGGCAACCTGTATGCCGTAGCTGCGGCTGGCTGGGCCGGGCTCAATGGCGTGCAGAAAGATGATGTTTTGCCCCGATTCGGCGGCGCTGACGTGGACGTTTACGGCGGCGTGGTGGCTGGTGGGGAATTGGGTTAGCTCAAAGTAGTGGGTGGCAAACAGGGTGAGTGCCTGTGTTTTGTCGTGCAGGTGGGTGGCTATGCCGCTGGCTAGAGCCAAACCATCCAAGGTGCTGGTGCCGCGCCCGATTTCGTCCATGAGTACCAAGCTGTGGGCAGTGGCGCTGTGCAGGATTTGGGCGGCTTCGCTCATTTCAAGCATGAAGGTGGATTGGGCATTTGCCAAATCATCTGCCGCGCCTATGCGGGTGTGGATGGCATCAATGGGGCCTATGCGGCAGGCGCTGGCTGGCACATAGCTGCCCATGCTGGCGAGCAGGGTAATGATGGCGACTTGGCGCATGTAGGTGCTTTTGCCGCCCATATTGGGGCCGGTGATGATTTGCATGCGCTGCCGTGGGGCGGCAAGGTGGGTGTCGTTGGCGATAAAGGCGCTGCCTGTGGTTTCCATGAGCCGCGCTTGCACTACGGGGTGGCGGCCTGCGGTGATTTCGATGCAGGGTTCTTTGGCAAAGCTGGGCGCGCACCAGTCTAGCGTGAGGCTGCGCTCGGCCAAGGCACACAGGGCATCAAGGCAGGCCAGTGCGCCTGCCAGAGTTTGCAGCGCGGGCACGTCGGCTTGCATGGCTTGCAGGAGCTGCTCGTAGAGGTGTTTTTCGCGTGCCAAGGCGCGTTCGTTGGCTGATAGGGCTTTGTCTTCAAAGGCTTTGAGTTCGGGGGTGATGAAACGCTCGGCGTTTTTGAGAGTTTGGCGGCGCTGGTAGTCGTCGGGCACTTTTGCGAGCTGCCCAGCCGATATTTCGATGTAGTAGCCGTGTACTTTGTTGTATTGCACTTTGAGGTTGGCTATGCCTGTGCGCTCGCGCTCGCGGGCTTCGAGGGCTAGGAGAAAGTCGGCACTGTGGGTTTGGATGTTGCGCAGTTCATCAAGCTGGGCATCAAAGCCGCTGGCAATTACGCCACCATCACGAACGTGGGCGGCGGGGGTGGGGTGCAGGGTGGTTTGCAGGCGCTGCATGGCGCTGGGCGCGGGTTGCAGGTGCTGTGCAAGCTGGTGCAATAGGGGGGCGGCGGGGGTGTTTTCTTGTGCTTGTGTTTTTTGTTCTGCTGCTTCGTGCGCTGGTGTTTCGTGCTTTGATGTTTGCAGTAAGTTGGCGAGCAGGGTTTGCAGGGCTTGGGCTTGCTCAAGCGTGCGCAGCAGGCCAGAGAGCTCGCGTGGGCGGCTGCTGTGCAGTGCCAGGCGGGCGCTGATGCGTTCTACGTCGCTGATGCCGTGCAGGGCTTGGCGCAGGTCTTTCAAGCCGTGCTCGCGCAGTAGCGCAATGGCTTGCAGGCGCTGCTGGGCGGCATTGCGGCAGCGGGTGGGGTGCAGTAGCCAGTCTTTAAGGGCGCGGCTGCCCATGCCGCTTTGGCAGGTGTCAATCAGGCTAAACAGGGTAGGGCTGCTTTGCCCGCGCAGGGTTTGCGTAAGCTCTAGGTTGCGCTGGGTGCTTAAGGGCAGGTGGATGAGGGTGTCATCACGCTGCACTTGCAGGCTGTGCAGGTGCGTCATGGCGCGGCCTTGCGTGTGCT
>CAZUBE010000032.1:0-12242 GCA_964618495.1 uncultured Allobrachymonas sp.
ACGCTGCCGTTACGGCTATTGCCGATGTGTTTGCCGATGTGCATTTTTACGCGCCCGAGGGCAGTTTTGATAACCCGCATTTCAAGCCGCATGAAAGCCATAAGCTGATTAAAGGCAACATCGAGGCATTACGCGCGGCTGCCAATATTAAAGCTGGCAAGGTGCATGTACCCAGCACGCGCACGCCCGCGCTAAATATAGATGTGCTGATGGAAACAGGTACGGGCAAAACCTTTACCTTTATCGAAGCCATGCACCGCTTGCACCAGCAGCACAAGTTGAGCAAGTTTGTTGTGCTTGTGCCTAGCAATGCCATTAGGCAAGGCACGCTCAAAAGCCTGCAAAGCACGGCAGCGTTTTTTGCGCGTGAGTACAGCGGCCAGCGTGTGAGCGTGTTTAACTACAGCCCTAAAACGGTGCAGCAGTTTATACACGCGCCCAACCGCAGTATTAGCGTGCTGGTGGCAACGTACCAGTCGTTTAACAAAGACAAAAACACCATCAACCAGCGCGGGGTGGAGGCCAACCTGTTTGGCGGGCGTGCCAAAAGCTATATGGAGGCGCTGGCAGCGCTCAAGCCCGTGCTCATTATTGATGAGCCACACCGCTTTGAAGGCAAGCAAACGCAGGAGTATCTGGCACGGTTTGAGCCGCAATGCGTGCTGCGCCTGGGCGCTACGTTTAAAGACGATGATTTTTGCAACCTGATTTACACGCTTGATAGCCAGGCGGCGTTTGCCCAGCGGCTGGTTAAGGGCATTACGGTGGATACCGTGGGCGCTACGCACGCGGGCGCAGAGCAAAGCCTGCTGCTTACTGCCGTTACTGGCACGGCAGGGGCGCGGGTGGCGCATATCAGCTACACCACGCCTGCGGGCAAAACGGCGCAGTGCGTGCTGGAGAAAAAAGGCAATTTGGGTACGGCTACGGGGCTGGATTATTTAAGCGGGCATGTGGCAGAAAACATTACCGCTAAAGAGCTGCTCTTTACCAACGGCTTTAGCCTGCCGCTGGGCGAGCCTGCGGGCTTTGGCATGTTGGCCGATGAGATGCAGCGCATGATTATTCAACGCGCTATAGATAACCATTTTGAGCGCGAGGAGGAGCTGTTTAAGCGTGGCATCAAGGCGTTGAGCCTGTTTTTTATTGATGCGGTTGCCAAGTATTTGCCCGAAGGCGGCAAGCCTGCCGTAATTAAAACCACGTTTGAGCAGCTCTATGCCGCCAAACTGGCGCAGGTGCTCGCACAGCCCAGTCTGGACGCGGGCTACCGCAAGTATCTGGAGCGCACGCAGCACGCTATCGACAAGGTGCATAAGGGCTACTTTGCCCGCAGCCTTAGCGAAAAGGGCGAGGAAGAGGCCATTAAGCTGATTTTGCAGGAGAAAGAAAAACTGCTGTCGTTTGATACCGATTTGCGCTTTATCTTTAGCATGTGGGCGCTGCAAGAGGGCTGGGACAATCCCAACGTGTTTACCCTGTGCAAGCTAGCGCCCAGCCATTCAAAAATCAGCAAACTGCAGCAAATCGGGCGCGGCTTGCGGCTAGCGGTAAACCAGCAATTGCAACGCGTGCAGGCCGATGATGCCGATTTTGACAGCGTGAACGATTTGGTGGTGGTAGTGCCCGCCAGCGAGGGCGATTTTGTTAAGGCAATACAGGGAGAAATTGCCGCACACAGCGTGCAAAAGGTAGCGCAGGTGTTTAACGGCATGGTGCTGGCTGACATTGGCATTAGCCAGAATATGTTTGCCTTAACGCACCTGCTTACCGCACTGGCACAGGCGGGCGTAATGGCGGTGGACGAAACCACAGGCAACGCCCACATCACCATGGACAGGCATACTTTTGCCGCCCAGCGCCCCCGCATAGAAGCGGCGGTGCAAGCCGTAGCAGGGATAGATGGCACTGCCATGATGCGCTACCTTGATAGCTACTACGGCAGCTACGGCCAAGTGCGCCACAAGCCCGATAGAAAACCGCACATGCTCACGCCCCGCCCAGCACATTACGCGCACTTTAAGGCGCTGTGGGAGCATTTAAACCGCGATGCAGTGCTGCATTACGACATAGACAGCGCCGCGCTTGTTGCCAGTGCAGTGGCGATGATTAACGATAAATTTGCCGTGCAGCCGCTGGGCGTGCAGGTGACTACTGCCAAAGGCGCACACGAAATAGACGCGCTGCACCAAGTGCGCGAAAGCACTGCCACGTACCAGCTCAAGCCCCAGCCCATCTATACGCTAGGCGAGTTTGTGCAGGCGCTGGCCAATGGCACGCGCTTGTCTTTGCATACCATTAGCAGCATTTTGCTGGGCATGGAGCCGCACAAGTTTGCCCAAATCAAAACCAACGAAAACCGCGCCCTGCGCTTGTTGCAAGATTTGATTTTGCGCTGTGTGTACGATTTGATTGTGAATAAACTCAGCTACGAAGTGCGCGAAATACACCTGAAAAAAACCGCACTCACCGACAAAACAGGCGCTTTGCTCAAAACCATATCAGCCGCGCTGTGCGGCGCAGATTTGCACGATATTACCAACCCCGTGGTGCAAGAAAAATCGCTGTTTGATGAGCCACATATGCCCGTAGATAGCCAAATTGAGCGCGAAACTACCGATGACACCACTATGCCCGAGGTAACAGTGTTTGCCAAGCTGCCCAAGGTAGATATACCCACCCCAGCAGGCAAGTACAACCCCGATTTTGGCTTTGTGATAGCGCAAGCAGGCAAGCCGCAAGCCATGTATCTGGTGGTAGAAACCAAGGGCTACAACAGCATGGCCGATGTTGATGCCAAGGAAATGCTCAAAATCAATAGCGCAAAGCGGTTTTTTGCAGCCCTGCAAGCGCAAGGCGTGCCCGTGCATTACCGCACCCGCGTAAACAGCGATAATCTCACGCAACTGGTGCAGTCTATTTGCACTCCTTCTTCAGCTTGATTGGTGCGTGCTAGCGCTTTAAGTCTTGTTTGAATTTCGTTTTAATTCTGTTTAATAAGTTTTGACTATGAAAATCCTCGTCATCGGCTCTGGCGGGCGCGAACACGCCTTGGCATGGAAACTGGCGCAATCCGAGCGCGTTACCCAAGTCTATGTAGCGCCTGGCAACGGCGGCACCGCGCTGGATGAGGAGCGCCTCGAAAACCTGCCCATTACCGACTTGCCCACCCTGTGCCAATGGGCGCAAGATAATGCCATTGCGCTCACTGTAGTTGGCCCCGAAGCGCCGTTGGCAGCTGGCGTGGTAGATAAGTTTCGTGCAGCGGGTTTGCGTATTTTTGGCCCCACACAAGCAGCCGCACAGCTTGAAAGTTCCAAAGCTTTCAGCAAAGCCTTTATGCAGCGCCACGGCATACCCACTGCAGCGTTTGATACCTTTACCGATGCGGCTGCTGCACATGCCTACATTGATCAACTGGGCGCGCCCATCGTTATCAAGGCTGACGGGCTGGCCGCGGGCAAAGGCGTGGTGGTAGCCATGACGCTAGAAGAAGCGCATGCCGCTGTAGCCGATATGCTTGAAAGCAATGCCTTTGGGGTACAGCACAATGGCGAAGCACGCGTTGTGATAGAAGAATTCTTGCAAGGTGAGGAGGCCAGCTTCATGGCGGTCTGCAATGGACAAGACGTGGTTGCCCTTGCCACCAGCCAAGACCACAAACGCCTTCTAACAGGAGATATGGGGCCCAATACAGGCGGCATGGGCGCATATTCACCAGCCCCGGTCGTGACAGCGGAAGTCCATGCGCGTGCCATGCGCGAAGTGATTTTGCCTACGCTCAAAGGTATGGAAAAAGACGGCATTCCCTACACCGGCTTTTTGTATGCGGGCTTGATGGTTGATAGTCACGGGCAGATCAAAACGCTTGAATTCAACTGTCGCATGGGGGACCCTGAAACACAGCCCATTCTCATGCGCTTGAAAAGCGACTTATTTGATTTGCTCTGGACTGCCACTGATAGCAGCAATACCAAACTTTTGCAAGACACTGATTTGCAATGGGATCGGCGTGTGGCACTAGGCGTAGTCGTAGCGGCGCATGGTTATCCACTCACGCCACGCACCGGTGATGCTATTACCAAACTGCCGCCTGATAGCGATGATATGAAGGTCTTCCACGCAGGCACGAAACTGCTTGATGGCACCCTGCACAGCAGTGGTGGGCGTGTGCTGTGTGTTACGGCTCTTGCCGAGAGCGTCAAGCAGGCGCAGGCGCAGGCTTATGAGGCATTGCAGCAAGTAGAGTTAACAGGGATGCAGTATCGTAGCGACATTGGATACCGTGCCCTGATACCAACCTTGACAGTTACGGACTAAGCAACTGCACATTTCCGCATGATCATCAGTAGTCTTGCCAACACAAACACCGCCATTCAGCACGAACGAGCAGCAGCTCAGCGCATTGGCCTATACGGTGGTGCATTTGATCCGCCACATCGGGCGCATGTGGCTTTGGCAGCAGCAGCGGTACAGCAGTTGGGTCTGGAGCGTTTGTATATCATTCCCACAGGCCAGCCGTGGATGAAGCAACGCCAGCTCACATCAGGCATGCACCGGCTGCACATGACACAAGCCGCCTTTGCCAGCGTGCCACAAGCCGTTGTAGATGACTGTGAACTGCGGCGCAGCGGAACCACCTACACCATTGACACTTTGCGCGAGATTCAAAGTCGTTATGCTGAGCCAGCAGCAACAGAAGGAATAGATAAAAAAACAAACCTGCAAACAGGCGACATCAGCTGGTTTCTAATCATGGGAGAAGATTTACTGCAAACCTTGCCACAGTGGCAACGTGCCGATGATTTACGGCGCGAAGTCACCATCGCAATGTTAGATCGGCCACAGACAGACCATGCACGTCATGGCAACACTGTGGATGGGGTGGAAGGCTCATCAGAAAAGCTGCCAGCAAAAAAAAATGCTGGCTGGCAGATAGTGCGGCTACACTTGCCACCCAGTGCCATAAGCTCCAGTGCGATACGTCAAGGGTTGCAAGAACGTATCAAACAAACGACGCAAGACAGGCTTGCCTGGCTGCAAACACTTGTCCCTTCCGCTGTAGCGCGGTATATTGAACACCACCAACTTTATTTTTCATACGATGAGCTCTGAAACTACCGCAAAAAGAACCACCCAAAAACTGCAACGCGCCATTGTTGATGGGCTGGAAGATGTCAAGGCGCAAGACATACAGGTATTTGACTCAGAACACCTCTCCGCCCTTTTTGAGCGCGTTATCGTTGCATCAGGCACATCCAATCGGCAAACTCGGGCACTGGCAGTCAGTGTTTGCGATGCTGTACGCACAGCAGGTTTTCCGAAACCGCGCATCGAAGGCGAAGAAAACGGCGAGTGGATCATCGTAGACTGCGGCGCCGCAGTTGTCCACATCATGCAGCCTGCCATCCGCCAGTACTACACACTGGAAGACATATGGGGCGATAAACCTGTACGCCTGCGCTTGGGTGCATCCAAACCGGTTGCCAAGAAAGCCAAAGCCACTAGCAGCCCAAAAGCAGCAAGCACCAAATCAACAGAGGCAAGCAGCAGCAAGCCCAAAGCAGAGCCAGGTATCAAAAGCAGCACTGTCAAGCCACGTAAAGCCTCTACAGCTACTAAAGGTGCATCCAGTGAAGGCAGCACCCCAGTGGCAGCGAAAAAAACAGCCACAGCCAGCGCTAGCAAGCGTGCAAGCGTCACAAGCGATAAAACGAGCGCAGCAAGAAAAACTGCAGAAAAAACAGCTACAACTAAAACAGTTGCAGCTAAGGCGGCTACAGCTAAAAAAACTACCGCTGAAAAAAGCACGGCCTCAAAAGCTACAAGCAAAAAAACAGCCAGCAAAAAATAAAGCCATCGTAAACCCAGCATGTCTTTGGCATGAGGGTTTACAAGCATTAGTCAGGGCATGGCGAGGCTATTTAAGGCTATGCAATAGCATTGCTCAGAATCAGAAAGCCGCTCATAGGGTGGCAGCGCATGTAGCAGATTGGCTAAAGCTCAAACAGATGGCGTGAAGGCATAAAAATAGCCCCAATAATGGGGCTATTTTTATCCTGTGACCTGTAGCAATTACGGCAAGCCATAGGACTGTCCTGGTGCCGGAAGCCGGAATCGAACCGGCACGGATGTTAATCCGGCAGATTTTGAATCTGCTGCGTCTACCAATTTCGCCACTCCGGCAGGAGAAGAAAAACTTAAGCTTGTAATTATGGCACAATTTTGGCTAATCTTTTATTTTATTGGTGCATTAAAGCACTTTTTTGATTGTTGCTAAATAGGTATAGAGCTACCGTAACTGAGGCAATGTTGCGGCAAAATACAAAAATGGAACACGATATTGAACTTGATACCAGTGGATTGCACTGCCCATTGCCAATTCTGAAAGCCAAGAAGGCGTTAAGCAGTATGGAAAGTGCTCAAGTGCTTAAAGTCACAACAACCGACCCAGGGGCAGAGCGTGATTTTCAGGTGTTTGCCATGCAAACCGGAAACACTTTACTGCTGCAAGAAAAGCATAATGAAACCATGCAGCACTGGCTACAACGGAGATAGTTGAAAAGCACATCCGATAAGAATGCCTCAAGCACAAAAAAGCCCCGCATATGCGGGGCTTTTTATCAGTGGCGAATGGTTTACACCATTGCCGCTTTCTGTACCAAGCGGGTAGCTACCCAGCTCTTGGTTTTTGACAGAGGACGGCTAGCAGTGATTTCAACAATATCACCCAGTTTGTACTCGCCTTTTTCATCATGGGCGTGGTACTTGCTGGTTTTAATCATGATTTTGCCGTAAATCGGGTGCATTACGCGACGCTCGATCATTACAGTTACAGTCTTGCTGCGTTTATCGCTAACCACCTTGCCAACCAAGGTGCGCTTGATGGAGGTTTTGGCTTCCGTCATAAGATCACTCCTCGTTTATTTGGTGGCTTGCTTTTCAGCAAGAATGGTTTTGGCACGTGCAATATCGCGGCGGGTAGCACGCAATGCTGCAGTGTTGCTCAATTGTTGTGTGCCTTTTTGCATACGCAGATTGAAATGGGCCTTTTGCAGGTCTTTGATTTCAGTTTCGAGTGCAGAGGCGTCTTTGCTACGCAGATCAGCAGTTTTCATAGTTTCATTCCTCCTGATCAAGCGCCCAATTGGCGAGTAACAAAGGTGGTACGCAGTGGCAGTTTTGCAGCGGCCAGCTTGAATGCTTCGCGCGACAATTCTTCAGGTACGCCCACAATTTCGAACAACACTTTGCCTGGCTGAATTTCAGCCACATAAAACTCGGGGTTACCTTTACCATTACCCATACGCACTTCAGCAGGCTTTTGGGAAATTGGCTTATCGGGAAACACACGAATCCAGATGCGGCCACCACGTTTAACGTGGCGAGAAATAGCACGACGCGCAGATTCAATCTGGCGTGCTGTCAAGCGACCGCGGTCGGTAGACTTCAGACCGAAATCACCGAAAGCAACCGTGTTGCCACGGGTTGCAATGCCGGTGTTGCGGCCTTTTTGCTCTTTACGGTATTTTCTGCGTGCGGGTTGCAGCATGATTATTCTCCTGTATCAGCCAAATGGGTTATTCGGCTGCGGTGCCGTCTGCTGCTGCAGCAGGCGCGCTTTCCTTGCGGGCGCGCTTAACGGCGGGTTGAGCTTCAGCACCAGAGGTGGCTTCGGCTGGCTTATCGCTACCATCAACAGGCGCTGCATTGCCACCAACACGGCGTGTGCGTGGGCGGTCGTTACGACCGTCACGGCGTGCGCCACGTGGGCGGCGCTCGTCATCAGGACGTGGCGTGCTGTCCAGGCTTGGTGCATCGCTGCGGCCAAGGTTGTCACCTTTGTAGACCCAGACTTTGACACCAATGATGCCGTAGGTGGTTTCAGCTTCAGAAACGCCGTAATCAATGTCAGCGCGCAGAGTGTGCAGAGGCACACGGCCTTCGCGATACCATTCAGTACGCGCGATTTCAATACCGTTCAAGCGACCAGCAGACATAATCTTGATGCCTTGAGCGCCCATACGCATAGCGTTTTGCATGGCGCGCTTCATGGCACGGCGGAACTGGATGCGTTTTTCAAGCTGTTGGGTGATGCTGTCAGCAATCAGCTTGGCATCAACTTCAGGCTTGCGCACTTCTTCGATATTGACTGCGACTGGAACACCCAGCATGGCATTGAGTTCTTTTTTCAAGTTCTCAATGTCTTCGCCTTTCTTGCCAATTACCACTCCAGGACGAGCCGAGAAAATGGTAATGCGGGCGCTTTTGGCGGGGCGCTCAATCAGAATGCGTGCCACAGAAGCGTTTTTCAGCTTCTTGGTCAGGTATTCACGCACTTTGATGTCTTCAGCCAGCATGCCGGCGAAGTTGCGGTTGTTGGCATACCAACGGCTGGACCAGTTGCGGGTAACAGCCAGACGGAAGCCGGTAGGATGGATTTTTTGTCCCATTGCTTACACCTTTTTAGTTGCCAACCGTCACATACACATGGCATGTGGGCTTGCTGATGCGGTTACCGCGGCCTTTGGCGCGGGCGGTGAAGCGCTTGAGCGTGGTACCTTGCTCAACGTAGATGGTTTTCACCCTCAATTCGTCGATGTCAGCACCATCGTTATGCTCGGCGTTGGCAATAGCAGATTCAAGCGCTTTCTTGATGATGACAGCAGCTTTTTTCTGCGTGAACGTCAAGATGTTGAGAGCGTGATCCACTTTCTTGCCGCGAATCATGTCGGCGACCAGTCGGCCTTTATCGACCGACAGACGGACGCCACGAACAATTGCACGTGTTTCCATGGTCTTTCCTTATTTCTTCGCTTTTTTATCGGCGGCATGACCCTTGTAGGTGCGAGTCAATGCAAACTCGCCCAACTTGTGGCCAACCATCTGATCGGTAACATACACGGGAACGTGCTGCTTGCCGTTATGCACAGCAATGGTCAGACCGATGAACTCGGGCAGAACCATAGAGCGACGTGACCAGGTTTTTACCGGCTTTTTGTCGTGGGAGCTGGTGGCCTTTTCAACTTTGGCCATCAGGTGATGGTCAACAAATGGACCCTTTTTGAGAGAACGAGCCATTGTTTACCCCTTATTTCTTGCGGCGCGACACAATCATGCCTTGTGTGCGCTTGTTGTTACGAGTACGGTAACCTTTGGTCAGGTTGCCCCATGGATCGACAGGCGGCATGCCAGTACCAGTACGACCTTCACCACCACCGTGCGGGTGATCAACTGGGTTCATGGCAACGCCACGAACGGTAGGACGAATACCCATCCAGCGTTTTACACCGGCTTTACCCAGTTGACGCAGGCTGTGTTCGCCGTTGGCGACTTCACCAATGGTTGCACGGCACTCGATATGAATCTTGCGCACTTCGCCTGAACGCATACGCACTTGGGCATAAATGCCTTCGCGAGCCAGCAGGGTAGCCGAAGTACCAGCAGAACGTGCAATTTGTGCACCTTTGCCTGGCTTGAGTTCAATACAGTGGATAGTTGAACCAACAGGAATATTGCGGATTGGCAATGTGCTACCAACACGGATAGGCGCTTCAGCACCGCTCAGAATGGTAGAACCAACTTCTAGACCGCGTGGGGCGATGATGTAGCGGCGCTCGCCGTCAACATAGCACACCAGTGCGATATACGCAGTGCGGTTGGGGTCATATTCGATACGCTCAACTTTGGCAGGAATGCCATCTTTGTTACGTACAAAATCCACAATGCGATAGTGGTGGCGATTGCCGCCCCCACGGTGACGCACGGTGATATGACCGTTGTTATTGCGACCAGCTTTCTGGAATTGTGGCTCCAGCAGTGGTGCGTAGGCATCGCCTTTGTGCAACTGGTCGCGGGTAACCTTGACCATGTGGCGGCGGCCTGAGGATGTGGGTTTAATCTGGATTACAGCCATGATTATGCAACCTCCCCGGATAGGTTCAGTTCAGAGCCATCTTTGAGCATGACATAGGCTTTGCGCACATTGCTGCGGCGACCCATACCACGACCAAAACGTTTGGCTTTACCTTTGATATTAACCACGGATACGCCAGTAACCTCAACCTTGAACATCAATTCCACAGCGGCCTTGATTTCAGGTTTGGTTGCATCTTGCATAACCTTGAACGTTACAGCATTGGATTTCTCAGCAACCATAGTGGCTTTTTCAGACACTATTGGAGCTACCAATACGGCCATCAAACGGCCTTCGTCAAATTTTTTGGAGCTCATGCAAACATCTCCTGCAGTTTGCCGAGAGCGCCTTTGGTAACCAGAACCTTGCGGTAATGCACCAGCGACAGCGGGTCGACATAACGTGGCTCAACAACCAGCACGTGTGCCAGATTGCGTGAGGCCAGATAAAGATTGTCATCCACTTCTTCAGCAATCACCATAACGGATTGCAGATTCATAGCCTTGAAGCGTGCTGCCAGCTCTTTGGTCTTGGGGCTGTCCACTTGCATGGAATCAACCACTGCCAAACGGCCATCGCGCACCAGTTGCGACAGGATGACAGACATACCTGCACGGTACATCTTTTTGTTGATTTTTTGGCTGAAGTTTTCTTCAGGGCTGTTCGGGAATATACGACCGCCCCCACGCCACAGCGGGGAAGATGTCATACCAGCACGGGCGTTGCCTGTGCCTTTTTGCTTGAACGGCTTTCTGGTGGAGTGCTTGACCTGTTGACGGTCTTTTTGCGCACGCGTGCCTTGACGGGCATTGGCTTGGTAAGCCACAACAATCTGGTGAACCAGATTTTCGTTGTAGTCACGGGCAAATACTGCATCAGGTGCATCTACTGTTGCCGATGATTGACCTTGTTCGTTGAGGAGTTCGATCTGCATCTGTTACTCCTTTGCTTTTGCTTTGATTGCTGGACGAACGGAAACAAAACCGCCCTTGGCACCAGGAATGGCACCTTTGATCAACAGCAACTGACGTGCTTCGTCAATGCGAATCACATCAAGATTTTGTGTGGTAACGGTTTCATCGCCCATGTGACCAGTCATTTTCTTGCCTGGGAACACGCGACCTGGGTCTTGGCACATACCAATAGAGCCAGGCACATTGTGCGAACGGCTGTTACCGTGAGATGCACGTTGTGAGCGGAAATTGTGGCGCTTGATAGTGCCAGCATAGCCTTTACCGATGGATGTACCCTGCACATCGACCTTTTGGCCAACGCTGAAAATTTCAGTTACAGGCAGAGCAGCGCCAGCAGCATATTTGCCAGCGATATCTTCAGTAACGCGGAATTCGCGGGTAATTTCACCAGCCTCAACTCCAGCTTTCGCCAGATGGCCAGCTTGTGGCTTGGTAACGCGTGAAGCACGGCGCTTACCAAAAGTCACCTGCAAGGCGACATAGCCGTCGTGGGTTTCGGTCTTGACCTGGGTAACACGGTTGTTAGAAACATCAACCACTGTGACGGGAATAGCATCCCCTTCATCAGTGAACAGACGCATCATGCCCACCTTGCGACCCAGCAAACCCAAGTGTTTGCTAAGACTCATTATTTTCTCCGTAACTTTCACCACAAGCGACTGCAATTGGCCGCTCGCGTTTGTGTGTGAAAGACTGTTAATAAAATCCACACTTTCCCGAAACTGGCAAAAAGTGCAGAGCTTGGCAGTATACCTTGATTAGTCGCAGCAAGACAAGATGCATGCGCTATTTTTTTGAAAACTGGCTTGATTGTGGAAAAGATGCTGCATTGGGGCAGCATTTGATTGGGTGGGGAATACAGTTAGAGGATTGGCACTGGCTTTTTTGTATTTTGTGCGTTGTGCAAAAAAATACGGCCAGAACAAAAAAGTTCTGACCGTACAGCTTTGGGCTTGAAGCTAGGCTTTAAGTCCTGGGCTTACTGGAGTTTGATTTCCACATCAACGCCAGCGGGAAGATCCAACTTCATCAGTGCGTCAACGGTTTTGTCGGTAGGGTCGACAATATCCATCAGGCGCTGATGGGTACGGATTTCAAACTGGTCGCGGCTGGTTTTGTTGACGTGCGGCGAGCGCAGAATGTCAAAGCGTTTCATGCGTGTTGGCAGAGGTACGGGACCTTTGACAATTGCGCCTGTACGTTTGGCTGTGTCAACAATTTCGGCTGCAGACTGGTCAATCAGTTTGTAGTCGAAGGCCTTGAGGCGGATGCGGATTTTCTGTTTTGACATGGATTATTACTCCATGATTTTCGCAACAACGCCAGCACCAACGGTACGGCCACCTTCGCGG
>CAZUBE010000033.1:0-10816 GCA_964618495.1 uncultured Allobrachymonas sp.
CCTTCTACAAACTTCACTGCGATCAGCGAAGCCTTGCATTGTAGCACGCTTTTTTCGATTCTGGCAAAAAAATATTTTATTTTCTGATTTCTCTTTGAATCTGCTTCAAAGCACATCGAACTAGCGAAGGCGAATTGTAGCAAGGTTTTGGGCAGCTTGCATCTATTGATCGAAAAATTTTATAGTTTTCTTCTTTTTTGTTTCACGCGCATGACGTAGCCTCGTATTTGCAAGGTCTTTGCACTCTGCATAGATAATGCTGCAATGGCACTAATTACTTTACTGAACGCGCATCTGGCTTTTGGCCATGTTCCTTTGCTGGACGGTGCGGATTTTTCTCTTGATTTGGCTGAACGTGTGGGCTTGATTGGCCGCAATGGTACGGGCAAGTCTTCTTTGTTGCGTATTTTGGGTGTACTTGAACAGGCCGATGATGGTGTGTTGCAAGTGCAGCAAGGGGTGCGTATTACCTATGTGGCGCAAGAGCCTGTGCTGGATGAGGCGGCTACGGTGTTTGCTACGGTGAGTGCTGGTTTGGCTGCTGTGATTGCTTTGCGTGAGCAGTATGAGCAAACGGCTGACCACCATGCGCTTGATACTTTGCAAAGCCAGATTGAAGCGCTGGATGGCTGGAATTGGGAACAGCGCGTGTCTGAGACGTTGCAACGCTTGCGCTTGCCTGCTGATGCGCTGATTGGCGCTCTTTCGGGTGGCACGCGCAAGCGGGTGGCGCTGGCGCAGGCGCTAGTCACGCAGCCTGATGTGCTGCTGCTGGATGAGCCGACTAACCATTTGGATATGGATGCGATTGTTTGGCTGGAGGATTTGCTCAAGGCGTTTAAGGGCAGCGTGGTGACGATTAGCCACGACCGCGCTTTTTTGGATGCTGTGGCTACGCGCATTGTGGAGCTTGACCGTGGCAAGCTCTTGAGTTTCCCTGGCAACTTTGCTTTGTACCAGCAGCAAAAGCAAGAGCAGTTGGCGCAAGAGGCGGTGATTAATGCGCGCGCGGATAAGCTGCTGGCGCAAGAGGAGGTATGGATTCGCAAGGGTGTAGAGGCGCGGCGCACGCGGGCGCAAGGGCGGATTAACCGTTTGCATGCTTTGCGTTCGCAGCGCGAGGCGCGGCGTGAGGCGCTTGGGCAAGTGCGGCTGGATGTGGCGCACGGTGTGCCTAGCGGAAAAATCGTGGCTGAACTGAGCGATGTGTGCAAATCTTTTGCGGGCAAGCAGGTGGTGCGTGACTTTAGCGCGACTATTTTGCGTGGCGATAAGGTGGGCTTGATTGGCGCTAATGGTGCGGGCAAGACTACGTTGCTCAAGCTGATTTTAGGCGAGCTTGCGCCTGATAGTGGCAACGTTCGCCAAGGTGCCAATCTGCAAATTGCCTATTTTGACCAGATGCGTAATGCGCTGGACTTGAACGCTACGCTTGAGGACTTTATCAGCCCGGGTAGCGAATGGATTGAGATTGGCGAGCGCAAGCAGCATGTGAAAAGCTATCTGGGCGACTTTCTATTCAGCCCCGCGCGTGCAGCCTCGCCCGTGCGCTCACTCTCGGGCGGTGAGCGCAACCGCCTGCTGCTGGCGCGTCTGTTTGCGCGGCCAGCCAATGTGCTGGTGCTTGATGAGCCTACCAACGATTTGGATATAGATACGCTGGAGCTGCTGGAAGACTTGCTGCAAAGCTATGCTGGCACGGTTTTTCTGGTGAGCCACGACCGCACGTTTCTCGATAACGTTGTAACCAGCACCATCGTGCACGAGGGCGATGGGCTATGGCGCGAGTACGAAGGTGGCGTGCAAGATTGGCTGGTTCAGTCGCAGCGCAGTGCCCAATTGCAAAAAGCCAACAAAGCCAATGCCAATGCTGTGCCCAGCCCCAATAACACCGCTGACAACACTGCAGCCGAGGCAGCGCCAGCAAGCAATGCAGCAACTGCTGGTGCTGCTGGCAATAACCCGCCACCAGCCAACAAGCGCAAGCTCAGCTACAAAGAGCAGCGTGAGCTTGATGCTTTGCCGCAACTGATTGAAACGCTGGAACTTGAGCAAAGCAGCATTCGCGCAGAGCTGGCTGATGGCACGCTGTATGCGCAAGACTTGCAGCGCGCCATTGCCCTGCAACAACGCGATGGCGAAATTGAAGAAGCACTGCTGGCTGCGCTGGAGCGCTGGGAGGAGTTAGGCGCATAAAATATACTGGCTGCGAAGCAGCATCCGCACAAAAGAGCTATCAGCACAGCAGCCGACAGTTTGTTGCCGCAGCAAAACCGTTACAAAAGGGGAAAATATGCGATTCATCCAGCGATTTTTGGCTCTCATTTTGTTCTCGGCAAATGCCTTTGCCTTGTCGCCCGCTGTGCCGGTCATACCGGCCGAGTTTCGTGGCAGGTGGTCGCCCACCAAAAATGCGCTGGGCAAAGCCTATTCGGCGAAAGAGCAAGCCCTGCAATGTCGCAGCAAAGACCCATTCCGGGATGTGGACACTGACATCTATCCGCTTGAAGTTTCAGCTTCAAACATTACCTTTGCTTCTTTTGTGGCAGGCTACAAAATACGCGTCTTACAAATCACCGCCAGCAGCCCTGATGAAATACAAGGCATTGGCAATATCGAAGAATGGGAAGAGGGCGTCGCTGACACGCCACCCATGCGGCAAACCGACTTTCGCCTGAAACGCTCTGCCAACACCTTGGTTCACACCATTGGCAAAGATACACGGTTTTATTTCACACGCTGTAAATAAGCTGCTTCTCACCCACTTTGAAGCACCAGCATATAAGTGCAGTGCAATAACCGACTGGCACAAAATCCAGTGGACAAACAGGCGCATCAGTCCACTGCAGCGCTTTACCGCTATTGCGCCAACAGAGGCAAAAGTTTGCCTACGCCGCTACATCAGAGCATTAAGCCCGTATATTTAGCCCTTGCTCGGAAAGAACCTGTACCACGCACCATATACATAGCAGGCAGCACAAAAAGAAAACGCCCATTCCATAAACGAAAAAATCAGCACTGCAGTGCATGGAATTTGCCAACGTGTGCTACCCATCAAGAATAAGGCGCTGGCAACCGACCCCGCAATAAACAAAATTTTGGACGCAAACATTTTGGCACCCGCATTTTCCTTATGCCCTTGCCAACCTTGCTTGACAAAAAGAGCATTCCAGAGCAAATGTGAAGGACATTTGTGGTGACCAAAAAAGCCTTTGATAAAACCCTGCACAGGCAAAATCAGCAGGACCCAAGGCGAAACAAACAGCGCAATCAGGCAAATGCAAAAGACCAAAAAAGCCTCCCAACGTATAACGTTTGAGAAAACAGGAGGAATATCAAAGCGCAACATAAAAAATCCTTTGTGTTTCAGGCTACAAGCTCTATCAAAACCAGCCCCGTAACAGGACTGTCTACCAGACAAGCCAAGCGCCCTATATGAACGCATTTGTTTGCCACCTTGTCATTATATATAAATATATAATTTATTGCAGTCTCTCTTCATGCAACTGTTGCCAAAACGTTTATTGGCGTACCGCTTGCACCCATGCCTGCATGGCTTGTGTCGCAACATCCATAGGTGGCTCCATAAAGCTGATAACGAAGTAATCACCCATGTCGGCCACGCCAATTGAGCGTGGGCGCACTGCCAACACCAGCGGATTGGGCAGCTTCAAGCCAAAGCAAAACACAATATTTTGAGCCGCTTTAATTTCAGGAGCAATGCAGCCGCCTATGCTCTGGGTATGTGCGTAATGGTCAAACACGCTGATAAATTGCACACGCTCATCGGCGTCAATGCAGCGTCGAAAGTGCGCCATCAACTCGGGTATCGTTTGATAACGCGATGCAGACTTTGGTATTTCGGCGCTGAATATGGGATATTTGTCTTGTAAAAGGCTTTGTTTCATACATGCATCCTGATTTAAGTTAGTACGTTTAGTAGCTCGGCTTGCGCCTATAAACGAAAAACACAGGCAGGTGCACAGCAAGCACCCGCCAACAAAGAGGCAACGCGCACCATCCATGCGCGGTGCGCGCTTTAGCGGCTAGCAGTATCTGCGCCAAATATTTTAGGCGTCAGCTTAACGTACCAAGCTGCTGCCTGCACTTGCACCACATAGGCCAAAGCAATCAGCAGCGCCACTTCTGCGCCTTTGGCACCAAACACGCCCATCGCAATCGCCAAAGCAATAGACAAGTTACGCATCACCGTGCCATAGACCAGCGCAATAGCATCGCCTCGCGCAAAAGCCATTTTGCCCAGCGCCGTGCTCAAGGCAAAATTCACCACATACATCACCACCAAAGGCAGCAAATACGCCAGCAGCACGGCTGGCTGGCTCATAATTGAGCGTGATTTGAGCGCCATCGACACAAACACAATACCCAGCACGCCCAAAGTTGAAAAAGGCGCAAATTTGGGTTTGATTTGCGTATTGAACTTGTCAGCACCATGCCGTGCCACCAGCAGCCGCTGGGTGATATTGCCCAGTACCAGAGGCAAAAACACAATAATCAAAATCTGCGTAAACACTTGCCCGAGAGGAATCTCAATGACTGTGCCCAGCAAAAAGCGCAGATACAGTGGTGCTAACAAAGAGCCCACAATCAGCCCTACCACCGTCATCTGCACGGCAGCAGGCACATTGCCTTTGGCAAAACCCGTCCATGAAATCGTCATGCCCGAAGTGGGCAGCAGCGCAGTCAAGAGCAAGCCCAGCCGCGCCAAGGGCTGATCAGCAAAAAACACCAGCCCCAATCCATAGCCTAGCAGCGGCACCAACACAAAATTAATCAACAACGCTGCGCCTTGCAGCTTGATGCCGCCTGACTTGAACAGTTCTTTAACATTGACCGCTACCATCATCGGGTAGACCATCAAAAAAGTGAGCGGCAAAATTCCAAAACGTAAAAAGCCTGGCTCTGCTACCCAGCCAAACAGCAACCCTAATAGCATGGCGGCAGGAATACTCCAAACCAGATTCTTCTGCGCCCACATCAGCAATTTCCACATCTTTGATTTCCTTTTTATAAACTCGCCTTTGCGCCAAAAGTGGCTGCTTGTTAGAGGCAAAGCTCTGCCAATGCTATGCAGAGCGTAAAAACCCATGAATAGTTACAAGGAAATTATGTTCTTCTTGCCAGGCGATGTCTTTCTACATTATGTTAAACCATGAAATGAATATGGTTTCTGATGCTAATTGCCAAATCGCATGTGCCGCATCGACCTGATCAAGAGCGGTCGCAAAAAATAATCATGCAACTCCAAAATCTGGCACGCAGGCTTGCTATAGCAACACCTTTAAAGTTCAGGCTTCGTACTTTGGGATTCAAGTTTGAAGCAGATTGCCGCGCTTCGCTCTGCCAGAGTGCGCTCTTTCAAATGCCGTCTGGGGTTGCCGCACAGCCAGCAGCTACAGGTGCAAGGCGTATTCACCGCCTTGCCCAATGCCTTTGCATCGCCTTTGAGGCTGCGCCCCCAGTGCCTGTCTGCACGCACCGCTTTCAGGCGTGCAGTATGGTGGCAGCGTAAAGCACGTTGCATATTCTTCATCAATACTCCAGAGATGTTTGGCACGCTTTTCAGATAACATTAAAACACTTAAGAGCATTGACATGCCAGCCCTTCTGCGAGAGAAACACTCAGACGTTAAACAAAAAGTTCAACACGTCGCCATCTTTGACGATGTACTCCTTGCCTTCAGCGCGCATTTTTCCTGCTTCTTTGGCACCTTGTTCTCCTTTGAACTGTATAAAGTCTTCAAAGGCGATGGTTTGGGCGCGGATGAAGCCGCGTTCAAAGTCGCCGTGGATTACGCCTGCGGCTTGGGGGGCGGTGTCGCCTATGCGGATGGTCCAGGCGCGTACTTCTTTTACGCCTGCGGTGAAGTAGGTTTGCAGCCCGAGCAGGGTGTATGCACCGCGAATCAGGCGATTCAAACCAGGTTCGCTTTGGCCAAGCTCTTGCAGAAATTCGGCGCGGTCGGCTTCGTCCATTTCGGCGAGTTCTGATTCAATTTTGGCGCAGATAGCTACTACGGGCGCATTGCCGTTTTTCTGGGCGAAGTCGTGCAGGCGGTCTAGCAGGGGATTATTTTCGAAGCCGTCTTCAGCTACGTTGCCTACAAACATGGCGGGTTTGGCGGTGATGAGGCACAGGGGCTTGAGCAGGATTTTTTGCTCGGGCGTGAGTTCAAGCACACGCACGGGGCGGCCTTCGAGCAAGGCGGCTTGCACTACTTCGAGCAGTTTGAGTAGTGCGGTGGCTTCTTTGTCGTTGCCGCTTTTGGCTGCTTTGGCTGTGCGTTGCAGGGCTTTTTCTACGGTGCCCAAGTCGGCCAGGCATAGCTCGGTTTGAATGACTTCAATATCAGCGATGGGGTCGATTTTGCCTGCAACGTGTATCACGTTGGGGTCTTCAAAGCAGCGCACTACATTGACGATGGCGTCTGTTTCGCGGATGTGCGCCAAAAACTGGTTGCCCAAGCCTTCGCCTTTGCTGGCGCCTGCTACCAAGCCTGCAATGTCTACAAATTCAACAATGGCGGGCAGTACGCGCTCGGGTTTTACGATTTGGGCTAGCTCATCGAGTCGGGGGTCGGGCACTTCAACTACGCCCACATTGGGCTCGATGGTGCAAAAGGGGTAGTTTTCGGCGGCTATGCCTGCCTTGGTGAGTGCGTTAAAGAGGGTAGATTTTCCGACGTTGGGCAGGCCAACGATGCCACATTTCAAGCTCATGTCAATCCTTATAAAAACAATCTGCCAAGTGTATGCTGGTTTTGCGCTCTGCTTTGGTAGAGAATCGGCGCTAAAGTTTTTTCGTTGTTTACAAGCTATGCCTATTTCATCACTTACGCCACCATCTGCCATGCCTAATGCCAGCCAAGCTGCTTCTACAACCTCTACACATGCTGCGCCGCTGTACTGCATTGGGCTGATGTCTGGCACTTCGCTGGATGGGGTAGATGGCGTGCTGCTAGCCATTAACACCGCCCAAAGCAGCCCAAGCCAGCACATGCAGCAGCTCGCCTTTGCCAGCTTGCCTATGCCAGAAGCACTACGCGCCGAGCTGCTGGCGCTTAACGCCGCTGGCCATGACGAATTGCACCGCGCCGCCCTTGCCAGCAATGCGCTCATGCGCCTGTATGCCCAAGTCGCTCTGGCGCTGTGCCAGCAAAGCGGCATTGCGCCTGCACACATTGGCATTATTGGCGCACACGGCCAAACGGTGCGCCACCGCCCGCAGTTGTTTGATGGTACGGGCTACACCTTGCAACTGTGCAATGGCGCTTTGCTGGCCGAGCTTACGGGCATAGCCGTGGCGTGTGATTTTCGCACGCGCGATGTGGCCGCTGGCGGGCAAGGTGCGCCGCTGGTGCCCGCGTTTCATCAAGCCTTGTTCTCAACGCGCAACGGGCAAAGCGCCCAAAACTTGGCTGTGCTTAATCTGGGCGGCATTGCCAATTTGTCGATTTTGCAAACGGGGCAAGCAGCACAGGGCTTTGATTGCGGCCCAGCCAACGCCCTGCTTGACTACTGGTGCGCCCTGCACACGGGCCAGCCTTACGATGCCAACGGCGCATGGGCAGCACAGGGGCAAGTGCTCCCTGCCCTGCTGCAACAAATGCTTGATTGCGCCTGGCTGCAACTGCCACCCCCAAAAAGCACTGGGCGCGATGACTTTAACCCCGCTTGGCTAGAGCAGCAGTTGCAAACCTTCGCCCGCACCCAGCCTGCCCCCCTCAAGCCCGCAGATGTGCAAGCCACGCTTACGCAATTGACGGTGCAAGCCGCTGCTTTGCACCTGCAACGCCATGCCCCCGCCACGCAGCGCCTTGTGGTGTGCGGTGGCGGCGTGCGCAACGGGCAAATCATGCAAGGGCTGGCTGCTGCTTTGCAGGGGGTAGAAGTTTTGTCTTCACAAGCGCTGGGGCTTGAGCCGCAAGCCATTGAAGCGGCGGCTTTTGCCTGGTTGGGCTGCAAAACGTTATTAGGCAAACCGCTGGATTTAGCCGCCATTACAGGCGCAAAAGGCGCGCGCATTTTGGGCTGCATCTATCCTGCCTGAAAACATACAGCACAGGTTTATTTCACGAGCGGAAGCATCACATCGGCCACCAGCCCACCTTGCTCGTGATTGCCCAAAGTAAGCTTTCCACCCATGTGCTCGACGACTTTTTTCACAATAGCCAACCCCAAGCCACTGCCCGCTGCCGAAGTACGAGCTTCATCAGCACGGAAAAAGGGCTGCGTCAAACGGGACAATATGGCTTCAGGTACGCCGCTGCCCCTGTCAAAAATCTGCAAATGCACCCAAACACCTTCAGCCTTGGCTGTGATAGTCAAGTCGGTGGTGTTGCTATTGGGGCTCTTGCCGTAACGGCGGGCATTTTCTATCAGGTTGGATATGACGCGAGCCAGCTCCACTTCGTCAGCCATCACACGCAATGCCTGTGGCACATCAATACACATCATCATTTCATTGCTGTTGAGGTACGGATAGGCACAGGTTTGCACCACATCTGCCAATTGCACAACAGTGGGATGCGCTGAATCTGGCCGTGCATAATCCATAAACTTATTGATAATGCCATCAAGCTGCTCGATGTCAGCAGCCATGAATTTTTGCGCCTCAGCATCGGGCACGCTCATTTCCACTTCGAGCCTCAGCCGCGCCAACGGTGTACGCAAGTCATGCGAAAGACCCGCCAACATCACAGCACGCTCCTGCTCAACCTTGGCCATCTGCTCGGCCATGCGGTTAAAACCAATATTTACTTCGCGTATCTCTTTGGTAGTAACGCTCTCATCAAGCTGCCCCGCTTTGAAATCCCCTTTGTGCACTTTGCCAATTGCGGCCAAAAGCTGCTTGAGCGGCAAATTGACCAACCCCGCCATGGCAGCCGCACCAGCCAATGAAAGCAAGCTGGCCATCAGCACCCAAACCAACCAGGTCGTGCCATCAACCTGCTTAAGACGTGACTGGTTGGTCAGTAGCCAATATTCGTCGTTATCAATGTCAAAGCAAATCCATAAGCCCTGCTCGCCATTGACGCTGCTGGCCACAATGGTTTGCGAGCCAAGACGGGCGCGCAGCTCTTTGGTCACACGATCAGCCAGCTGTCCGCGCGGCATATCAACCACAACGTCGCTACGCTCACGCGGCAAAATGCGCACACCCTCCTCCTCAGCCAGAGTTTTGATCAGCGCGTAACGGGTAATGGAATCTGAATAAACCAGCGCAGCACGACTGAGGTTAACCAGTGACGCAATTTGCTGCGCTGTTTGTGTCGCACGCGGCTCCAGATCAACCGAGCGCACAGTCATCAGCCAACCAACAGCACTGGTTGTCAGCAGCATGCCGATCATGATGAAGGTCCGCCAAAACAGATTCAGACCAAGGCGTGCATGCTGCTGCGCAACCAATCTGGTAGCTGACACCGGCGGAGAAGGGGGTTTTTCCAGTTGAGCCATAGTGCCATCACGCTAATCATGCGGCATCTGCTACGACTTGCATCCAGTCTCAGCTATTGCCACCACCATCCGGAACAAATACATAGCCCACACCCCAGACTGTTTGAATATAGCGAGGAGAAGCTGGATCGTTTTCAACAAGCTTGCGCAAACGTGAAACCTGTACATCCAGACTGCGGTCAAACGGCTCAAACTCACGACCACGCGCCAATTGCGCCAGCTTCTCGCGCGACAGCGGCTGGCGGGGGTGGCGTACCAGCGCCTTGAGCATGGCAAACTCACCCGTAGTCAGCGGTAAATCCACGCCATCTTTTTTGAGCGTGCGTGCACTCAAATCAAATACAAAGCTGCCAAAATAAACCGTTTCGTTTTCGGCCGACGGTGCACCTGGAGCCTCAATCGCGGGCCGACGACGCAATACTGCATGTACACGCGCCAGCAACTCGCGCGGATTAAAGGGTTTGCCCAGATAGTCATCAGCGCCGATTTCAAGGCCAACGATGCGATCCACGTCTTCACCCTTGGCAGTCAGCATGATGATGGGTGTGCGGTCGTTAGCTGCACGCAGGCGGCGGCAAATAGACAGGCCATCCTCACCAGGCAACATCAAGTCAAGCACGATCAAATCAACCGCTTCACGCTGCAGAATACGGTTGAGATTTTTGCCATCTTCAGCAACCATCACCTCAAACCCTTCCTGGCTCAAATAACGGCGCAGCAAATCGCGAATGCGTGCATCATCATCAACAACCACTACTTTATCGGGACGTGTTGTGCTGGTCTGGTTCATGGATACCCTCCGTAATTTGTAACACAGCCTGATATTAGGCCGCAAACAACCTGTTTAGCTATTTTTCTCGCTGGACATTTCACAATGTTACATATATTGCGCTTGCCTTGCTACCGTTTCTGCATAGCTCTTGTATTCTCGCCCACAATGAATCGATTAAATCGGTTAATTCGTGGACAAAATCACAGTTCAGTACTCAACGGATCGCAACAGTATGATATCAAAAGCTTTGCAAAAACTATCTGGCTGCAACGCTGACTCTCACCCCGCATGTAATACTAAACGCATCAGGATCACGCTCCAGTTGCTGTTTGGGATATGTGCTTTGTGCACTTTTTTTCTAAGCGCACCCGGTACAGTTGGTGCAGAGACTTTGGAGCATTCAACCCCTCTTGATGCAAATACTGATGCAACCCAACCACCACCTTCCGAGCAGCCTGCTTGTCAAGATTTGCGCAATAGTGTTATTGCACACCGGAATATGGAACACGGTGTGCATTTGGCGCCGCGCCGTCTGAGCAAAAGCGAACTCGAGAATTTGCGCCGTGT
>CAZUBE010000034.1:0-9445 GCA_964618495.1 uncultured Allobrachymonas sp.
TTTATGCGGGTTGCAGGGCATAAATGGCTGGGAAGGCGCATGGGGTCTGGTTGTCGGCATTTTGCGGGTTTGCTTGGTTTGGATGAATACGGGAGCGAACGCAAAGGTTACGCAAAAGCCGCAAAAGGAATACCAAAACTATTTGGAAATGGCTAGAACCAGTATTTATGCGGGTTGCAGGGCATAAATGGCTGGGAAGGCGCATGGGGGCTGGTTGTCGGTGTTTTGTGGGTTTTGCGGCTGTGCTTGGCTTGGGCTGGAATGAATGCAGGAACGGTTGCAGAGGGTGTAAAAACTTCAAAAGTGGGCTGCAACATGCGGCAGGCTGCAAAAGCACAAAACTACAAAACAACCAGGCAACAAAAAACCCCGCTTGATATAAATCAGCGGGGCTTTTTGCGTATTGCTGGGTTTACGCTCTTTTAACAGAGCAAGCCATCAATAGCTGTCGTCGTCGTGTCTGCGGCTGCCGCTATCGCGACGTGCTGCGCCACCGTAGGGGCTACGGAAGCCATCGCCACCGTTACCACCACCGAAGCCACCTTCACGGCGACCACCGCCGTAACCGCCGCCACCGAAGCCACCGCTACGGGGGGGGCGTGGCTCCATGGGACGTGCTTCGTTTACAACGAGGGCACGACCACCCATGTCTTTACCATGCAAGCCTTCAATGGCCGCTTGTGCTTCGGCATCGCTGCCCATTTCGACAAAGCCGAAACCTTTGGAACGACCAGTGTCGCGCTCCATCATCACCTTGGCGCTGGTGACATTGCCGTATTCGCCGAACTGCTGTTGCAGATCGTTGTCACGTACAGAATATGGCAGGTTGCCTACGTACAGTTTATTGCCCATGAACGGACTCTCTCCAGATAATCAAATTACAAGCGATGTCCGTTTGGGTTGAAAACGCAAAAATCAAAATGCACTCACTCAAATAAATCACCGCGAACTTATACGCCAGCAGCCCATTACAGCCAGACGGCTTGTCGTATGTCACGCATTATGTGCTAGCGGCATGGTAGTTTGGTGTGTTTTTGAAATAAATTTTTTCAGTATTTTCCCGAATGTGGTTTGAATGATGCATTTATGGGCATTTATGGATAAATGTGTAAGGCTTGTGACGCTTTTATTGGGACTGCAATATCTGCCGTATGGCTTGTAGCGACAAAATCTCGGAAAGTATGTGGGGCTTATCTGGTGCCGAGGGTAAATACAAGGCATACACAGGCACAGCGGCGCGCCCCAGGCTGCGCAATGATGCGGCAATGGCGGGGTCTTTGCGCGTCCAGTCGGCGCGTAGCAGCAGCACATTGTTGTGCCGCATCAAGGCGGCAAACTCGGCTTTGCCCAGCACGGTTTGTTTGTTGAACTGGCAAGTTACACACCATGCGGCGGTGTAATCTACAAATACGGGCTGCCCCTTAGCCAAAGCCTGCTGCACCCGCCGCTGCGACCATGCCTGCCAGATTTGCCCTTGTGCTTGCCCCCGTGCTTGCTCTTGTTCGCCAGTATCTTGCTGCGCAACCAAGCCGTTTGGCTGCACGGCAGCCAGATTTTTGCCGCAAACACCGCCTATACCCACAAGCAGCGCCGCAAACACCGCCCCCAGCACCACGCGACTGCGCCCTGCGCGCCGTTGCAACGCCCACAGCAGCCCGCACCAAGCCAGCAGCAGTGCCAGCAGGGTTGCCATGCCTTCTGCCCCGCTTTGCCTGCCCAGCACCCACACCAGCCAAAGGGCGGCGGCCAGCATGGGCAAGGCCATGCTTTGTTTGAATAGCTCCATCCAGCGGCCAGGCTTAGGCAACCATGCCACACAGCGCGGAAAAAAGCTGGCTACCAGTACTGGTAACGCCAGCCCTAAACCTATTGCGGCAAACAGCACCAGTGCTTGCCCAGCGGGAAGCGCCAGCGCAAAACCCAAGCTGGCCCCCATAAAGGGCGCAGAGCAAGGCGAAGCCACTAGCACCGCCAACACGCCCGAGAGCAAAGCGTCTGCCACGGGATGCTGGGCAGATGCCTGCAACCAACGCGCGGGCAGCACTTGCCCCACGTCAAACACGCCTGCCAGATTCAGCGCCAGCGTGGTAAACAACACTGCCAGCACCGCAACCACATAGGGGTTTTGCAACTGAAAGCCCCAGCCCAATTGCTCGCCACCTGCACGCACCAGTAGCAGCAAGCCTGCCAAAAGCAGCATGCTAACAAGCACGCCTGCACTATAGGCCAAGCCACTCAAGCGCAAGCTACGCGAGTGCTGGGCATGCCGTGCAAAGCCCAGCAGCTTGATGGCCAGTACAGGAAATACGCACGGCATCAAATTGAGCACCAGCCCCCCAAAAAATGCTGCCCCCAGCGCCAGCCACCAACTGCCCTGCCCTGCCGCATCTGGCAAGTTTGCCGCTGCTTGCGTTAGCTGGGTTTGACTGGTTAAGACGGGGCTGCTTAATGCCTGACTTGCCTGCGTTGGATTTTCAGGTGTTTGGCTGCCTAACGTTGCGCTTGTTGCTGTGCTGGCAGGCATGTCCGCAAACGACGCATGCACGCGGTAAGCAGGCTGGTGTGCCGCGTTGCGGATGATTGCCTGCCCGCTAGCTTGTTGCTCTACTTTGCCCTGCAAAGCCAGCACCAGCGGCAAGCCCGCTGGCAAAACACTGGTGGCGGCTTGCAGCGGCAGCGTGACTTGCCACCGGCTACCTTGCCAATGTTGCTGCCCTTGTGCAGCAGGTGGAATCAGATCGGGCGCTTCGGGGTAAAGGTTGAGCGTTTTTCCGCGCCAGCTTGCAGGCAAGGTATTGCTGGTAAAGGTGAGGCTTTGCCCGTCTTTTGCTGCCACCGCCGCCACGGTTGCACCTGCCAGCGTTTGCGGTACAGCCGCGCGGCTATTGGCAAAAGCAGCCGCATCAGCTAATAGTGCTTTGCCTACTGGTAGCTGCAAACGAAAATGCCCTTGTTCGAGCACACACTCTTTGCGGCAAACCAGCCAGCTTGCATCCAGCGCCACAGACACACTGCCCGCAACAGGCTGGCTTACCGTAACTGGCACAGCCAGCAGCACGTTGCCGTCATAGCCATAGTTGGCCATATTACCCACTGTGATTTTTGCGGGCGCTGGCCAAAGCACCTCGCCCGCATGCATACCCGAGGGCAGCTTCCAATCAAACGTAGCTGCCATGCCTGCGTCGCCAGGGTTTTTCCAATAACTGTGCCAGTGCGGGGCATGCGCAAACTGCAAACCTAACCATAGCGGCTGGCCTGCGGCAATGCCTTGCGGCGCCCAAGCTACAAGGCGTGCGGTAGTTTGCGGCGTACGCACCTCATTGCTTGCCGCACCCCATGCCGCCAAATCGCCCACAGACAAACTGCCCGCCGACAAGCCCCCGCCCTGCGCCCATGCCGCCCCAAAGCTGCCCAGCCCCGCCAGCACAGCAGCGGCGCACAGCAAGGCGTTTAAACAACGGCGAAAAAAAGAAGTGCAAAAAAACATCGTGCTCCATCAAGCCACAGTTATTGGGCAACCCCACAACAGCCACACACCTGCACGGCACAAGCATATCGGGGGAAAATAGTCAGACAGAAAAATATCCGCCATTGTCCACCACATCGTTATCATGGCGCTTTACCAGCAATTTAGCCGCAACCCAAGCCAACCCATGCCGCACGCCTTACCCACCACCACCGCTGCCCCCTGCCAATCGCACCCTTGCCAATCGCACTATTGGGCAGACTACACCAGCGCCGAGCTTGCCGCGCTCGACAAAACCCGCGCCATAGCCGTGCTACCCGTGGCCGCCATAGAGCAACACGGCCCGCACCTACCATTAAGTGTAGACACAGCTCTTGCCAACGGCATGATTGCCGCCTGCCTGCCACACCTGCCAGCGCACGCGCCCATCTTGTTTTTACCCACCCAAGCCGTAGGCTACAGCCCCGAACACACCGCCTTTGCAGGCACGCTTACCCTCCAAGCGCCCACCGTCATACAGCTATGGACGGAACTGGCGCAATGCGTAGCCGCTGCAGGCGTGCGCAAACTGCTCATTTTTAACACCCACGGTGGCAACGTAGGCTTGCTTGATGTGGTTGCCCGCGACTTGCGTGCGCGTTTGGGTATGCTGGTTTACAGCAGCAGTTGGTTTAACCTGCCTTTGGGCGAGGCTTACGCCGCCTTTAGCGCCCAAGAGCAGCGCTTTGGCATACACGCGGGCGACATCGAAACCAGCCTCATGCTCGCGCTACAGCCCGCAGCCGTGCGCGAGCACGCTCTGCAAAACTTCACCAGCACCGCACAACACCGCGCCGCGCACTTTGCCACGCTGGGCAATGGCCGCAGCGCCAAACTGGCCTGGCAAATGCAAGACTACAACCCCCAAGGCGCCACAGGCAACGCCGCCGCCGCCACCGCCGCAAAAGGGCAAGCGCTGCTGGCAGCTACAGGGCAAGCACTGGCGCAACTGCTGGCAGAAATAGACCAGTTGCCCGCCGATACCCTGCACCCGCGCACCAGCTAACCCGCGCAAGCAGCCCCGCCAATACGTAAAGCACGTGCGGGAATACGGTGGAATACGGGGGCAGAACGCAGAGGACGCAGAGATTACGCAAAAGACGCAAAAAATACCAGAAATGGTTTTGGTTTGGTTTGGTTTAGGTTGGTTTGGGTTTGTGCTTGGCGCTTCACAGCCTTACCCCGTCATTCCCGCGTAGGCGGGAATCCATGCCTTTGGTTGTTCGCTGCTGTGGATTCCCGCCTACGCGGGAATGACGGTAACTTGCGGCAGGCTCTGCGGGTGATGACAAAGTGGGTGTGGGCACGGAGGCGCGTGGGTAGCTACGCTACCGCCAGCGTAATGGGCAAGCGCCGCCTTAGCTGCAAAAAAACCATTTTTGGTATTTTTTGCGTCTTTTGCGCACCTTTTGCGCCTTTTGCGTTCGGCCCCGTATTCCCGCCCTTTCACAGAGCCAGTTTTCAGGCCACTTCCACAATCATTTCAATTTCCACGCAAACGCCCATCGGAATTTGCGCTACGCCAAAGGCGCTGCGGGCGTGGCTGCCTACTTCTGCGCCAAACACTTGCGCCAGCAGCTCGCTGCAGCCGTTGGTTACCAAGTGGTGCTCGGTAAATTCTGGTGTGGAATTAACCAGGCTCATTACTTTAACGATGCGGCGCACTTTGTTTAAGTCGCCCGTTGCGGCGTGCAGGGTGGCGAGCAGCTCAATGGCGGCTGCGCGGGCGGCTTGCTGGCCTGTGGCGGTGTCCATGTCTTTGCCCAGTTTGCCAACCCAAGGCTTGCCGTCTTTTTTAGACAGATGGCCGCTTAGAAATATCAGCTTGCCTGTTTGGGCATAAGGCACATAGGCTGCCGCAGGTGTGGCAAAGGCTGGCAGAGTGATGTCAAGGGCTTGCAGCTTGGCGTAAATGTCGCTCATGGTGTTGCTCCAGTTGTGGTTAAAACAAATTCAGGCAATAGTCTACTGGCAGACAAAACCGCTACCATCGCCCCATGCCGCGTTTTTTTGATTTTTTTCGCACCCGCATGCAACCCAGCAGTAGCGCAACGGCCTACCCGCCTGTAACGCTGGCTTCGCTGGCTGCTATTGCTGGTGTGGCGCTGCAATTGGCGCAACCTGCCTTGTGGCAGCAAGCGGTGTATGTGGCTGCGTGTGGCGTGGCGGTACTGCTATGGGGGGTGTGGCTGCGGCGCAATAAACGGGCATGGTGTTTGTGTCTGGCTATGTTGCTGCTGGGCTTTGGCTCTACTGGCTGGCGGGCTGCGCATTTTGCGCGGCAACAGCTTGCCCCTGCTCTTGAGGGGCGTGATGTGCTGGTTGAGGGCAGCGTTATTGGCCTGCCGCAATGGTTTGACGATGGGGCGCGTTTTACCTTTGCAGTAGAGCAAGCCACGCTAAACGGCGAGCCTGTAGCCCTGCCGCACAAGCTGGCTTTGGGTTGGTATGTGCCGCGCCAGTGGCGTAAAACAGCGGCTGATGCTGCTGATGCGTCTGCCGATGATTCAGCAAACAAAGCTGCCCTTGGCAATGCCCAAGGCACGCCTGCAACATGCCGCATCTGCCCCACCCCAGGGCAACGCTGGCGCATGACGGTGCGCCTGAAGCAACCGCACGGCAACCGCAACCCGTTTGGTTTTGACTATGAATTGTGGCTGTGGGGGCAAGGCATTGGCACTACAGGCTATGTGCGCAATGGCCGCAACGATACGCCGCCGCAGCCACTGCAAGCAGCGCCTTGGTATAGCTCATTGGCATGGTTGCACCGCCTGCGCTTGCAAGTGCGTGAGAGCATTTACCAGCATCTGGCATTGAATGCATCTGCTGCTGCAATCAATTCAAACGATATAAACGATGGCAACGTCAACGCTAGCAACGATACCAGCGACACAGACAGCGCAAGCATTGCCCACATTGCCAACAGTACGGCAGCACCCACCCCCGCATCACTCTCTGCGCTTGCCCAGCGCCGTGCGGGTGTGATTGCCGCGCTGGTTATGGGCGACCAGTCTGCCATTGAGCGCCAAGACTGGGACGTGTTTCGCATCACTGGCGTGGCGCATTTGATGAGCATCTCTGGGCTGCACATCACCCTGTTTGCGTTGCTTGCCAACGGCGTGCTGGGCTGGCTGTGGCGGCAAGGCTCGCGCTGGGGCGCACGTTGGGGCATGCCGCTGTGCCTGTGGTGCCCTGCGCCGCTTGTGGCGCTGTGGGGCGGCGTGCTCTTGGCTGGCGCTTATGCGCTTTTTAGCGGCTGGGGCGTGCCCGCACAGCGCACAGTCTGCATGCTCGCTGCCGTGGCTTGGCTACGCAGTGGCGGCAGGCATTGGCCTTGGCATGCGGTGCTGGCTGTGGCCGCTGCCGTGGTGCTGGCGCTAGACCCTTGGGCGCTGCTGCAAGCGGGTTTTTGGCTGAGTTTTGTGGCTGTAGCTGTGCTGTTTGCCACCAGCGGCGCACGGCAAGCGCTTGCCAGCAGCTTGTGGCAGCGCCTGCGCCAAGGCACGGTGGGCTTTATCAAGCAGCAGCGCGTTGTATTTCTGGCTTTGTCACCCCTGTCTTTGCTGCTGTTTGGGCAAATTTCGCTCATTGGGCTGCTAGCTAATATGCTGGCTGTGCCGCTAGTCACATTTGGCATTACGCCACTGGCCATGCTGGGCGTGTTGCACCCTGCCTTGTGGCGCGGTGCAGACTGGCTGCTGCAATGGCTGATGGCTGGCCTGCAATGGTTTGCAGCCCTGCCGCTGGCGCACTATCAGGCAGCCATAGCGCCATGGTGGGCGGGCTTGGCTGGCATAGCTGGCGGGCTACTGCTGTGCCTGCGGCTGCCTTGGGGCTTGCGGCTGCAAGGCGCATTGTGGCTGCTGCCGCTGCTGCTGTGGCAGGCTCCGCGCCCTGCGGCGGGGCAGTTTGATTTACTCGCCGCAGACATTGGCCAAGGCAGCGCCATACTGGTGCGCACCCAGCGCCACAGCCTGCTGTTTGACACGGGCCCGCAATACAGCGCCAACAGCGACGCAGGCCAGCGCGTGCTGCTGCCCCTGCTGGCAGCACTTGATGAACGCCCCAACCACATCATCTTGAGCCACAGCGATACCGACCACATCGGCGGCGCAACCTCTGTAGCAAGCCAGCACCCGCAAGCGCATTTGATAGGCGCAATTGCCAGCACGCACCCCCTGCACCAGCAGCACACCATCACGCCATGCCTGGCAGGGCAAAGCTGGCAGTGGGATGGCGTTGAATTCAGCTTCTTGCACCCGCTTGATGATGCCTACAGCGGGCGCACCAAAACCAACAGCATGAGCTGCGTACTGCGCATCAGCAACGGCCAGCGCACCGCCCTGCTGCCAGGCGACATCCCCGCGCCGCAAGAACGCGCCATCATCGCCCGCCAAACTGCGCTCAACCAAAACCTGCAAGCCGACGTGCTTTTGGTGGCACATCACGGCAGCAAAAGCTCAAGCAGCCACGACTGGCTGCAAGCCGTGCAGCCACAATGGGCGCTGATACAGCAAGGCTACCGCAACCGCTACCAGCACCCGCACCCCACCGTGCTGCAACGTCTGGCGCAACACGGCAGCACCACTTTGCAAAGCGACCAATGCGGCGCCATCTGGTGGCACTCCAGCACCAACATCGCCCACTGCGAGCGCCACACGCACCGCCGTTACTGGCAGCATCAAGCGCAAGCCGCCCACCAAGACACATCCAACACCAACCCTGCCAAAACTGGCAGTGACATTAACGACTAACGCAAAGCCTGCCCGCTGGCATCAACCAGCCGCAACTTGATGCGCTGCACCGCAAAACCCTGCTGCTGCAAATGCCCTAAAAACAAAGGCAACAACTGCCGCAACTTGGCCGCCGCCGCATTGCTGCGCACAAAAATGCACCACTCGCCATCTACCAGCGCCCCATACGACAACTGCGCCCGCATCGCAGCAGGCACAAGCCGCACAATACTCTTGGCGCAAGCCTGCGAAAGCTGTGCTTGCTGCATAAGCTGCCCAAGCACGGGCGCTTCGCGTGCAGCCTGCTCTAGCGGTATAGCATGATTGCGGCGTTGAATCTGTTGCATATTCGATGACATATGAAACATTATCGGCTGCTCTTGGCACAAAAGCCGCCTGCAAATGCAATATGAGGTGCCAGAGTGCCACATGAGCAGAGTAGAATGTGCCGTTATTCTGGTTACATAAAAAGCGCGGCATGCTGCACTTTGTCTGCTTGTGTGGACTTGATTTGCCTGCTAGCGCCCTAAAATAGCCACAATTCTTTCTTTCCTCTTACAGGACATACCCCCGCCCCGGCGTTTTGGCTGCTCAACCCTGCGCCCAAACACTGGCAAGCGGGCATGATTTGCACGCATGGCCTCTTTGCTGACAAAAATTTTCGGTAGCCGCAACGAACGACTGCTTTCCAAATACCGTAAAACCGTCGCCCGCATCAACGCGATGGAAAAAGACTTCGAACAACTCGCCGACGCTGACTTTCCAGCGCGCACCGAAGCATTCCGCCAACGTCTGGCCAAAGGCGAAACGCTCGACAGCTTGCTGCCCGAAGCCTTTGCGCTGGTACGCGAAGCCAGCCGCCGCCACATGAAAATGCGCCATTTCGATGTGCAGATGATAGGCGCACAAGCCCTGCACGAAGGCAAAATCGCCGAAATGCGCACTGGCGAAGGCAAAACGCTCACCGCCACACTGGCCGTATACCTCAACGCCCTGCCCGGCCAAGGCGTACACGTCGTCACCGTAAACGATTACTTGGCCAGCCGCGACGCGCAATGGATGGGTCAGCTCTACAACTTTTTAGGGCTAACCGTAGGCATCAACCTGCCCAACATGGAGCGCCAGGAAAAACAAGCCGCCTACAACGCCGACATCACCTACGGCACCAACAACGAGTTCGGCTTCGACTACCTGCGCGACAACATGG
>CAZUBE010000035.1:0-7348 GCA_964618495.1 uncultured Allobrachymonas sp.
GCTGTGCTGTGCTGTGCTGTGCGTAACGGATTGCTTCATAAAAAAACCTTTCATGGAGGAAAGAAACAGAAAAACACAGGTTTCATCATAATACAGATAGTGCAAGAGCGGGGTGTTTTTTGTTTTTTTGGTGCCCGTTGTTGTTGCGCTACAGCAAGGCTGGAAAATGGGGTTAGCGCCAGCGCAAGCCAGCGGGTGGTGCGTGGTTGCTTTGCTCCACCGCCACCAACCACCCCCCGCCTGCGGCGTACCCCTCCATAGAGGGGAATTGGTTTGGTATTTTTCTGCGCCCTCTGCGTTCTGCCCCCGCTGCATCTGTTTTGCTTGCAGCGGTGATTTTTTAAAGCAGCAGCATTATTCAACTGCCGCGCTGTTGTCGAATTTTTTGTTGGGCAAGCCCATTAAAACCCGCATTGCTCCATGAATGCTTGCAATGGGCAAGAACAATAAGCCAGCGAGCAGCATGGATAGTTCGTAAAACAATGTACTGTTTTTGTAGGGCTTGCCATGCATTCTTGATAAAAATGCGCTGTATGGTATGCCATACATATTTCCAGCAAGGATTAGCTGTGTGGCAGAAATAATGATGTCAGCACTTTTGTCGCCATATTCTTTGACGATGGCATCATAGGCATATTGTTTGGGTATGCCTGTAGCGTCGGCGAAGTGCTGTGCAAAGATGATGGCTTTTGCCTCTTCAGGCTTGATGAAAGTATTGCCTCCGTTAAGAAAGCTGCTTATTTCTTCATTGCTCATGCCCTGTTTCAATGCCATTTTTGTGTGTTGGTACGAGCAAATCGCGCAACCATTTACTTCGGTGACAGCCAGCTGCAAGCGTTTTATAAACTGGCTGCTGACCAATTGGCTTTTGTTGTTATCAATTAATTTTGCCGCAGCAGCAGGAATAAAAACAAAAGCACGGTACAGATCACCTAAACCGAATTTGCGTTTGAAGCTTTTGTGGGGCGATGCTGATGGGCTGGTTTGGTTGGTCATGGTGTTTCTTAAATTATCAAGATAGGAAGCGTTGATTTATTCCAGCTTCGCATGAAAACGCCATTGCCCGTCATTCCCGCGCAGGCGGGAATCCAGTGCGGCTTTTAAACCAAGACATGGATTCCCGCCTGCGCGGGAATGACGGGGTAAGGCTGTAAAGCGTAGAAGCGCCAAGCACAAACCCAACCCATTTTCGTTCTTTTTTGCGACTTCTGCGCATCCTCAGCGCCCTCTGCGTTCTGCCCCCGAACCCGCACCCGCAGCAAAGCCCTGTTTATTGTTTGATGATGTCTGCCCCTGCTGGTGGCCTGTATTGGAAGCTGGTTTTGGCAGGCAGTGGCGTGAAGTTGCCAAATTCGATGAGTGAGCGTTGGCCGAAGCTGTCAAGAATATCAAGGCGGCGCAGTTGCGAGCCTTCAAAGCCTATGAGCACGCTTTGCAGTTGCGCATCGGCACTGAGCGGGGTGGCTTTGACCCATTCGAGTTTGTCTTTGGCGGGGGCGTTTTCTAGTTTGAAGTGGGCTTGCAGGGCGGCGATGTTGTTGGCTGATGCAACCAGTGCGGCAGGGGTGGCATCGAGCATTTGGCTTTGTTTGCTTTGGGTGACTTGGTTGAGGTCGGCATCGTACATCCAGAGCGTTTTGCCGTCGGCCACGATGGTTTGCACAAAGGGTTTTTGGTAGTCGAAGCGGAATTGCTTGGGGCGCTTGAAGGCAAACTGGCCGCTGCTTTGCTTGCCCGCTGCGCCTGCTTTGGTGGTGTTGGTGACGGTTTGGGTGAAGCTGGCTGCGCCCGATTTGGTGGTTTGCAGGTAGGTGTTGAGGGTTTGCAGCGCGTCTGCATGGGCAGAGCTGGCGGCGACTAGGGCTATGGCGCCAAGGGTGGCTGCCAGCGTCGATTTGGCTGCTTGGTATGTTTTGTGTAGTGCGGTGTGCATGGCGGTGTTCCTTGGTGTGTTGTGTTTTATTCGTCTCGCGTTGGCACGAGTATTTCGCGTTGGCCGTTGTGCCCCATGGGGCTGACGAGGCCGGCTTTTTCCATTTCTTCCACCAGCCGCGCCGAGCGTTGGAAGCCGATGCGCAGGTGGCGCTGTACTAGCGAGATGCTGGCTTTGCGGTTTTTGAGTACGACTTCTACGGCTTGGTCGTACATGGGGTCTTTATCGCCACTACTGCCGCCGCCTGTGCTGCTGCCAAGGTCGCCGTCTTCGCCATCGACGGTGCCGCCTTCGAGTACGCCTTCGATGTAGTTGGGCTCGCCGTGTTTTTTCAGTTCGGCAACTACACGGATGACTTCTTCGTCGCTGACGAATGCGCCGTGGATGCGGGTGGGCAGGCCGCTGCCTGCGGGCAGGTAGAGCATGTCGCCCATGCCTAGCAAGCTCTCTGCACCCATTTGGTCGAGGATGGTGCGGCTGTCGATTTTGCTCGATACCTGAAAGGCAATGCGGGTGGGTATGTTGGCCTTGATAAGGCCCGTGATTACGTCAACACTGGGGCGCTGGGTGGCCAGTATGAGGTGTATGCCAGCGGCGCGCGCTTTTTGTGCCAGACGTGCGATGAGTTCTTCGATTTTTTTGCCAACAACCATCATCAAGTCGGCAAGCTCATCAATGACGATGACCAGATGGGGCAGGCGCTCAAGCGGCTCGGGTGCATCGGGCGTGAGGCTAAAGGGGTTGGCGATGTGTTCGCCTCGTGCCTGTGCATCTGCAATGCGGGCGTTGTAGCCAGCCAGGTTGCGCACGCTGAGTTTGCTCATGAGTTTGTAGCGGCGCTCCATTTCCATGACGCACCAGTTCAGGCCGTGCGCTGCTTGGCGCATGTCGGTAACTACAGGAGCGATAAGATGCGGTATGCCTTCGTAGACTGACATTTCGAGCATTTTTGGGTCGATCATGAGCAGGCGCACTTCGTCGGCCGTGGCTTTGTAGAGCAGGCTCAAAATCATGGCGTTGATGCCGACCGATTTGCCCGAGCCCGTTGTGCCGGCAACCAGCACGTGCGGCATTTTGGCCAAATCGACCACAACGGGTTGGCCGACGATGTCTTTGCCCAGTCCCATGGTGAGCAGCGATTTGCCTTCGTGGTAGGCGGTGGAGCCGAGAATTTCGCTCAAGCGTATGGTTTGGCGGCGGGCGTTGGGCAGCTCAAGCGCCATGAGGTTTTTGCCCGGAATGGTTTCAATCACGCGGATAGATACCAGACTGAGTGAGCGCGCCAAGTCACGCGCCAGATTGACGATTTGTGAGCCTTTAACGCCTGTAGCTGGCTCAATTTCGTAGCGGGTGACTACGGGGCCGGGCATGGCAGCTACTACGCGCACTTCTACGCCAAAGTCTTTGAGTTTTTTCTCAATCAGGCGGCTGGTCATTTCCAGTGTTTCGTGGTCGATGCTGTCTTGTTTGGCTGGTGCGGCATCAAGCAGGCGAATGGGGGGTAACTGGTTGTCGGCAAAGTCGGCAAACAGGTTGTGCTGGCTTTCGCGCACTACGCGGGCGCTGGGCGCTGCGGCGCGTGCAGGAGGTTCAACCACTACGGGGATAGAGGGCTTTTCCTGAATCTGCTCGAGTTCTTGTTGCACAACAGCTTCGCGTTGGCGTGCGGCCTCCTGCCCAGCAGCAAAGTCTTGTGCTTCTTCGCGGCGTGTGCGTGCTGCCATAAACCAGCCATCGACCATAGCCCCCAAGTTTTGAGCCACATCAAGCCAGGAAAAACGAAACACCCATGCCAGCATACACAGTACCAGCACAATTCCCGCTACACCTGAGCCGGTAAAGCCCAAGTGCAGCATGGCAGCTTTTCCTGCCAGCGTACCCAATACCCCGCCTGCGCCACTGGGCAGGTTTTGGGCATGGGCATACAGGCGGCTCCATTCCAAAGTGCAGCAGCCCAGCAGCAACAGTGCCAGCGCACAGTACCACAGCAAGCGGCAGTCGTATACGCGTTGCCAAAGGCTGGTGTGCGCAGCGGGTGTGTCTGTGGTGCGTGGCGCTATCTGGCGCGCCCTGATCCAGTTGCGTAACAGGCGTAACCATGCCAGAAGCAGTGCAGCAAATAACACCCAGACGCTGCGCCCCAGCATGAAATAGCTGATATCTGCTACCCATGCGCCGAACCAGCCTAGCCAGTTGGCTGTAGGCAAGCCTGTGCCAGTGGTGCTCCAGGCAGCATCGGTGGGGCTGTAGCTGATGAGCGCAGCTGCCCACAAGAGCAGAAAAATCAGCGCAGTGGTGGTTGATACCTCTTGCCCGAAACGTTTAAACAGGCTGGGCGGTGCAGGAGTGTCTTCAACCTTGGTAGATGAGGATGCATTACGAATCAGGAAAGGAGATGCCACTGTTTGCAAGCCTTGTCAGTCGAGCCAGCACAAAGCGCTGGCCGTTATGGTGAAAATACATACGCAATGCAGCGCAAGCACACGCAGAAAAAAGAACTTTTATTGGCAACATTCTAATGTCTGCGACAATTACTGGCTATGGATACAAACAAGCGCACCCGAATCAAAATCTGTGGCATTACCCGCGAGCAAGATGCAGATTGCGCCGTTGCCGCTGGCGCTGATGCGCTGGGCTTTGTGCTTTACCCGCCCAGCCCACGCGCGGTATCGTTAGCGCGTGCAGTAGAGCTGGCGCGACGCTTGCCCGCGTTTGTTACGCCCGTGCTGCTGTTTGTCAATGCCGATGATGCCTTGCTGCAAGCCGCACGCGTTGCCTTGCCGCATGCACTGTGGCAGTTTCACGGCGACGAAAGCCCCGAGCGCTGTAATCTGGTAAGCAATAACGGGCAGCAGGCTTATATCCGCGCTGCCCGCATTCCTTTGCAGGATGTGGTCTTGCCAGATGCAGTGGGCTTGGAAACTGGTGCAGAATCTGGCGAAAAATTTGATTTGCTAGAATTTGTCCATCTCTATCAACACGCCCGCGCCATATTGCTCGACGCTGCTGTCGAAGGCTATGGCGGAGGCGGCAAGGCATTTAATTGGTCACAGCTTCCAACAAACGTAGCCGCTCATATCGTCTTGAGTGGTGGACTTACACCTGCAAACGTGGGCGATGGTGTGCGCCTGCTGCGCCCGCGCTGTAAAACGCTCGCGGTAGATGTCAGCTCGGGCGTGGAGTCTGCCAAAGGCATTAAAGATGCCGAGAAAATCCACGCCTTTATCGCCGCTGTGCGTGCGGCTGATGGCGTTTGATACCGAACATCCGAACGCAGAAGTCGCTAAAAATACGCAAAAGACGCAAAAAAGACATTTTCAAAATGCATTTTTTCTGCGTCCTCTGCGTCCTGAACCCGTATTGATTGAAAGAATCCCCCACCATGTCCAATTACAACCAGCCCGATGCCCAAGGCCACTTCGGCCAGTATGGCGGCGCATTTATCTCTGAAACCCTTAACTGCGCCATTGACGAGCTAAAAGCCGCCTACGCTAAATACCAGCACGACCCCGAATTTATCGCCGAGTTCAAACACGAACTGGCGCACTATGTAGGCCGCCCCTCGCCCGTGTATCACGCCAAGCGCATGAGCCGTGAAATGGGCGGAGCGCAGATATTTTTAAAACGCGAAGACTTGAATCACACTGGCGCACACAAAATCAACAACACCATAGGCCAGGCGCTACTTGCCAAGCGCATGGGCAAGCCGCGCATCATTGCCGAGACAGGGGCTGGGCAGCACGGTGTAGCCACTGCCACCATTTGCGCCCGCTATGGCTTGCAGTGTGTGGTCTATATGGGCGCGGAAGACGTCAAGCGTCAAAGCCCCAACGTGTACCGCATGCACCTGCTGGGTGCTGAAGTAGTGCCCGTGCACAGTGGCAGCAAAACACTGAAAGACGCGCTCAACGAAGCCATGCGCGACTGGGTCACCAATGTAGATAACACCTTCTACATCATCGGCACGGTGGCTGGCCCGCACCCATACCCCATGATGGTGCGCGATTTTCAAAGCGTGATTGGCGAAGAATGCCTGCAACAAATGCCCGAGCAAAACAACGGCCAGCAGCCTGATGCAGTGGTGGCTTGTGTGGGCGGCGGCAGCAACGCCATGGGCATTTTCTACCCCTACATTACGCACGAGAAAACACGCTTGATTGGCGTAGAGGCCGCAGGCGAAGGGCTAGACACTGCTAAACACGCCGCATCCCTGCAAAAAGGCAGCCCGGGCGTGCTGCATGGCAACCGCACCTATATTTTGCAAAACGCACAGGGGCAGATTACCGAGGCACACAGCATCAGCGCTGGCTTGGACTACCCTGGCGTTGGCCCGGAGCATGCTTGGCTCAAAGACACGGGGCGTGCCGAATATGTGGGCATTACCGACAAAGAGGCGCTAGAGGCATTCCATTACCTGTGCCGTACCGAAGGCATCATTCCTGCACTTGAATCCAGCCACGCAGTAGCCTATGCCATGAAACTGGCCAAAACCATGCGACCAGATCAGAGTATTCTGGTGTGTCTGTCAGGCCGTGGCGACAAGGATATAGGCACGGTAGCGGATTTGTCTGGTACAGACTACTATGATCGCCCTTCCATGCGCGGGCACGTGGTCAAGGGTGGTTGCGCACAAGGTGTTGCAGCAAAACAGGCGTAAACAAGGCTGTGCGAAATGGAAAAGCCAGACAGGCAGCACCGGAAAAAGTGCAAACCTTGTCTGGCTTTATAAAACTGGCAGAGTCAGCCGTTGATTTTGACGATTCTGCCCTGCACGCTGCTATCGAGCCCATTTTGCGTGAAGCAATCTTCATAGATCTCAAACAGATTGCTGGCCAGTAATCTGGGCGCTTTGGTATGTGGAATGTTCGGCAAATCAATGCCAAATATTGATGCTGCATTTTTGGCGTGGTATTCCTGCAGGCCAATGGCATAAATCCTGTTCGCGTCAATATCGCTTCCGGCTATTTTTAGTTCAAGCACCTGGCCGGTAAGCTCGTGGTATACAACCTGGGTACCTTTGTTGTATTGATAAAACTCACGATGCTTGGATGCGGTAAAGCTGCTGTATAAATTTTCAATCATGGATTTCAATGTTCTGCCATCAATGAAATAGCTATATGCCGGCTCTTGAAATGGACATATTTCTTTCAGTTCGCCAAGAGTCACAATTTCATTGAGCATGGGTTTTCTGATTGATCCAGAACCCAATAAAAACAAATCCACGCCAAATCTTTCAGCCAGTTCATCGGCCAGCAGATTTCCAACTTCGGTTTCCATGAAACGGTCTGGATGGGTGAGGCTGCGTTTCATTCTTCCCAGAATTCTGCTGTATTTGTCAGTTACCTTGTTCTGGTAATTGCTTAATATGGCATCCATGTGCGGATCATTTTGCATGTTCGAACTGTCGATAGGAAT
>CAZUBE010000036.1:0-2292 GCA_964618495.1 uncultured Allobrachymonas sp.
CGGTAACGCAAGCGGTCGTGCAGGCGGCTTTTGCGGCCTTGCCAAAATTCCCATGTGTCGGGCACAAGGCGGTAGCCGCCCCAATGTGGCGGGCGCGGGGGTTGCAGCAAGAACTTGGCGCCAAACTTGGCAGCATTCATTACCAGCGTAGCGCGGCTTTCAATCACTTGGCTTTGGGGCGATGCCCATGCGCCAATGCGCGAGTCTAGCGGGCGGCTGTTGAAATAAGCGTCGCTTTCTTCGCCGCTGATTTGCTCTACGCGGCCTTCAATGCGCACCACGCGCTCAAGCTCAGGCCAGAAAAACTGCAATGCTGCAAAGGGGTTGCCAGCCAATTGCTGCCCTTTGCGGCTGTGGTAGTTGGTGTACCAGACAATGCCACGCGCGTCAAAATCTTTAATCAGCACTAGGCGCGAGCTTGGGCGCAGGTCGCTGCCTACGGTGCATACGGTCATGGCGTTGGGCTCGAGCACTTCGGCTTTGAGTGCTTCATCAAACCATTGCCCAAATTGTTGCAGCGGATCGGCGTGCGAGGCATCTTCATTCAGTTCGGCGCGTTCGTAGCTGCGGCGGATAGAGGCAATATCGGCTCGGGTGGGGTTCATGTGCGGCTCCTGCAAATAAAATGGGTTCTTTTGCTTGGGGGTTTGCATAGCTTGTGCGGCTTGCATGGCTGTGCAACGTGGCGGCGGCCAGCGCCCATCAAGCATGTATTAAAGGGGCTTATGCGCTTCATTGTAAGGTTCGCTGCAATACGAACGCTTTATGTGCTGCTTTGGCGCATGGCTGCTTTGGGCTATGCTGAAGGGCACAGCCGCACTTTGCCTGTTTTCACGAAGGGCAAGCCTTCGCCATTTACCTTGTTTCACCCATGCTGCTAAGCGCCTACAACCTTTTGCTCTGGCTAGCTCGCCCGCTGCTGCGCCGCAAACTGCGCCGCCGTGGTGCGCTTGAGCCGCTGTATCTGCACGCCACCCACCAGCGGTTTGCCAACTACACCGCGCAAGAGCTGGCACAAGCTGGCACGCACGCAGGGCAATGGGTGTGGATACATGCCGTGTCTCTGGGCGAAACCCGCGCCGCCGCCATACTGCTGCAAGCCTTGCGCCAAGCCTGCCCCGAAATGCGCCTGCTGCTCACACACGGCACAGCTACGGGCTGGCAAGAAGGGCAAAAACTGCTGCACGCGGGCGATATGCAAGTTTGGCTACCCTGGGATGAGCGCCGTAACGCGCGGCGCTTCATACGCACCTTTCGCCCGCGTTTGGGCCTGATTATGGAAACCGAAATCTGGCCGCAACTGCTGCTCGCCTGCCAGCAGCACAACACACCCGTTGCACTTGCAAACGCCCGCATGAGCGCCAAAACCCTGCGCCAAAGCCTGCGCTTTAAGCGCCTTGCCGCACAAATCTACGGCAGCCTAAGCGCTACCTACGCGCAAAGCGAAGCCGACGCACAGCGGCTACGCACCTTACAAGCCCGCGCCGTGCAAGTCACAGGCAACCTCAAATTCGATGCCACCCCCGACCCCACCCTGCTGCAACAAGGCCGCCACCTGCGCGGGTTGTGGCAGCAAGCCGATGCATCTCCCCGCCCCGTAGCCATGCTCGCCAGCAGCCGCGACGGTGAAGAGCAACTGCTGCTAGCCGCCCTGCAAGCCCTGCCCGCAAGCCAGCAACACCTGCTGCATAGCCTGCAATGGCTCATCGTGCCACGCCACCCGCAGCGTTTCGAAGCCGTAGCCGCCTTGTTTACCGCCGCTGGCTGGCAAGTACGCCGCCGCACCGAAGCAAACGCCAGCCCACAGCATGCAAACCAGCCCAACTTGCCTAAAGCGCCAGAAGCACCAAACATACCGCACCCAGTGCCATTGGGCAGCGATAACAACACCTCTGCTCCCGTACTATGGCTAGGCAACAGCATGGGCGAAATGCCCCTGTACTACGGCATGGCAGATATCGTCTTGATGGGCGGCAGCTTCGCCCCGCTGGGCGGGCAAAACCTGATAGAAGCCTGCGCCTGCGGCTGCCCCGTGCTGCTGGGGCCGCACACCTTTAACTTTGCCCAAGCCAGCGAGCAAGCCATAGCAGCAGGCGCGGCACTGCGCTGCGCCGACGTGGCACAAGCGGTAGTCCAAGCGGCAGACCTGCTACTGCCGCCCATGCCTAGTACCAACCAGCCAGCCAGCGCAGAAAACCCTGAAAGCCCCAAGCCGCAAACAAACCCGACACCCACCCTACCCGCCATGCAGCAAGCCGCGCACAGCTTTAGCCAAACGCACCGAGGCGCAGC
>CAZUBE010000036.1:2392-7251 GCA_964618495.1 uncultured Allobrachymonas sp.
GAAAAAGCGAAAGCCCGGCATGCCGGGCTTTCCATTTGGTGCATCTTTCAGCTTGTTAGCGTCCAGAGCGCATTTTCCAATCGATTGATTTAGAGGGATTCTAGCAGCAAAAATACAGAGCATTCATAAACTCTCAAAACAATGGCGTACGCGCGCGTGCTTAGCTGCAAGGCTCATCTGAAGCCCAAATAAACGCGTACACTTCGTGAGAGGTAATTTTCAGCACTTAGGCAGTAAAAGCGTTAAGTGTGTTTTTTATGTGGCAAATTTCATTGCAGGAGTTTTTAGCATGTCATCTTCCGCACCGCTGCGCTACCGCATGGCACTTGATCTTGGCAGCACTTCACTTGGCTGGGCGCTTTTCAGGCTTGATGAACAAAACACACCCAGCGCCATCATCAAAGCGGGCGTGCGCATCTTTAGCGATGGGCGCAACCCGAAAGACGGCTCTTCACTTGCCGTAACCCGCCGCGCCGCGCGTGCCATGCGCCGCCGTCGCGATAGGCTGCTCAAACGTAAGCAACGCATGCAAGACAAGTTAATTGCTTACGGTTTTTTCCCGCAAGATGAAGCAGCGCGTAAAACACTTGAGCAGATAAATCCTTATGATTTACGCGCAAAAGGGCTTGAGCAGGCACTCACACCCAGCGAATTTGGCCGCGCTTTGTTCCACATCAATCAGCGGCGCGGATTTAAAAGCAACCGCAAGACCGACAAAGGCGAAAACGATGCTGGCGCGTTAAAAAGCGCCATCAACAGCCTGCGCGCCGAGTTAGCTGCATATCCGCTGGATGCGGACAAGAAAAAACGCCTGGAGCCAGACGCTTTTGACCTGCTGGCATGGGTGAATCGCAAGCACGAAAACACCCAAAACGACCAACCCCGTACAGTAGGCGAGTTGTTGGCACAACGCATGGCGCAAGGCCAGCCAGTGCGCGCCCGCTACCGCGAAAATAAGGTGTTGCGCGAAGACGGCAAAAGCAAAATAGAAAAAAGCTACGACCTGTATATCGACCGCCAAATGATTGCCGACGAGTTTGATGCATTGTGGGCAAAGCAGGCTTCACTCACCCCCGCCCTGTTTACCGAGGCGGCGCGGGCAGATTTGCGCGACACCTTGCTGCACCAGCGCAAGCTGCGCCCCGTGCTGCCAGGGCGCTGCACGCTTGAGCCCGATGAGCCACGCGCACCGCTGGCGCTGCCCAGTCAGCAACGTTTTCGCATGTTGCAAGAGGTTAATAATTTACGCTTGCTTGATAGCAGATTGCAGCAAACGCCTTTGACATTGGCACAGCGCGACCTGATTGTGGCGGCGCTTGAAAGCAAGTCGAAAATCACTTTTGTCGCTATCCGAAAGTTACTCAAAGCAGATGGCGCAGTGCAATTTAACCTGGAAGATGAGAAGCGCAAAGAGCTCAAAGGCAATGTCACCACAGCCATTTTGAGCAAGCCCGACTTGTTCGGCAACGCGTGGCATACGTTTGCAGAGGCGCAGCAAGATGAAATCGTTTGGCAACTGGTGAGCGAAGAAAGCGAAGCCAAACTGATTGAGTGGCTGCAACAGCACACTGGCATAGATGCCGAACGCGCTGCACGCATAGCCAATGCGGGTCTGCCCGAAGGCTACGGCAGCTTGAGCCGCAAGGCGCTCAATCGCATTTTGCCGCAACTGCGCGATGGCGAGCTTGTGGATGGTGTGCCGCAACCACGCACCTATGACAAAGCCGTGCAAGCCGCTGGCTATGCCCATCACAGCGATTTGGCCTTTGATTTTGAGTACGCCGACGAAGAAATAGAGCGCATAGGTGAGCGCATTGTGCAATCTACGGGCGAAATCAAGCCAACATATATTTTTAAACAACTGCCCTACTACGGCAGAGCCTTAAAGCGCCACGTTGCTTTTGCCAAGGACAACCCCAAAAACGAAGAAGAACGCTATGGAAAAATTGCCAACCCCACCGTGCATATCGGCTTAAATCAGGTGCGCGTGGTTGTCAATGCGCTGATTAAACGCTATGGCCGCCCGACAGAAATCGTAGTAGAGCTGGCGCGCGAGCTAAAACAAAGCAGAGAACAAAAGCTGGAAGCACAGAAAAAGCAAGCAGAAAACCAAAAACGCAGACAGCGCGTTCGGCAAGAAATTGCCGATTTGCGCGGCGTAGAGCCGCACAACGTCAAAGACAGTGATATTCAGAAATGGATTTTGTGGGAAGAACTCAGCTTTGACGTGGCCGATCGCCGCTGCCCTTACAGCGGCGTGCATATCAGCGCCAGCATGTTGCTTGGCCCCGAAGTCGAAATTGAACACATCTTGCCCTTTAGCCAGACGCTGGATGACAGCCTGAACAACCGCACAGTCTCCATGCGGCAGGCCAACCGTGTCAAAGGCAACCGCAGCCCTTGGCAAGCACACGCCGACTTTGCAGCACAAGGTTGGGGCTACGAAGGCATACTGCAACGCGCCGAACGCATGCCACGCGCCAAGCGTTACCGCTTCGCCCCTGACGGCTACGAGCAATGGTTACGCGATGACAAAGGCTTCCTTGCCCGCGCATTAAACGACACCCGCTATCTTTCACGCATAGCCAAAGAGTATTTAACCCTTATCTGCCCAGGCAGCGGCGTGCGCGTCATACCAGGGCAAATGACTGCGCTATTGCGCGGCAAATTTGGCCTCAATAGCGTGCTGGGCTTAAACGGCGAAAAAAACCGCAACGATCACCGCCACCATGCGGTAGATGCCTGCGTTATCGGCGTAACCGACCAAGGCCTGCTGCAACGCTTCGCCCAAGCCAGTGCAGATGCGCGAAACAAGGGACTAAATCGCTTGGTAGAAACTATGCCCGACCCTTGGCCAACCTATCGCGCCCATGTAGAGCGTGCCGTGCAGCATATATGGGTGAGCCATAAACCCAATCATGGGCATGAAGGCGCCATGATGGAGGAAACTTCCTACGGCATCCGCAAAGATGGCTCAATTAAGCAGCGCCGTAAAGCGGATGGCAGTGCTGGGCGCGAAATTAGCAACTTAATTCGCATCACCGAGCCCACGCAGGCCACGCGTCACGGCGTATCTAATGACGGGCAACCGCTTCCCTATAAGGGCTATGTTGGAGGGAGCAACTATTGCATTGAGATTGTGTGCAACAGCAAGGGAAAGTGGGAAGGAGAAGTCATATCTACCTTTGCCGCCTACCGTTTTGCTCAGATGAACGGAGAAAATCGATTGCGCCACCGAACGTTATCTCAGTCAGGCAAAATTCTGATAATGCGATTGGTTATTAACGATACTTTCATGATTGAAGATGATTCCACATCAAAAGTAATGCGCGTAACGAAAATTAGCGGCAATGGGCAAATAACCATTGCGCCTATTCATGAGTCAAACGTTGCCGAGCGCGGCAAAAAGGCAGGAGTAAGCTCGCCAGCAGCAGGCGGGCTGCAAAAAGCCAAAGCCCGCAGCGTCACCATCTCCCCCATAGGTGAACTGCGCGACCCGGGTTTTCAGGGCTAGCAGCCATGATCGGGCGCATCGTTGAAATCTCCGACGACAGGCGGCACCTGTTCGCCAATCGCGGCTTTATGGTCGTGCGCGACACCGAAGGCGAGCGCAAAGAACTCGGCCAAGTGCCGCTAGACGACATCACAGCCGTCATCGCCAACGCGCACGGCATCAGCTACACCAACAACTTGCTGGTTGCCTTGGCAGAACGCGGAGCGCCCTTCGTGCTCTGCGCTGCCAACCACAACATCGCAGGCATGTTACTCACCACCGACGGCCACCACATACAAGCCAAACGCATCGAAGCCCAAATCACTGCCACACAACCCACCCACAAACGCCTCTGGGCAGCCATCGTCAAATCCAAAATAGAACAGCAAGCCGCAGCACTCCAAGCCACAGGCGCACCCACCGCCCCACTCACAGCACTCATCAGCAAAGTCAAAAGTGGTGACCCAGACAACATCGAAGCCCAAGCCGCCCGCCGCTACTGGAACCTGCTCTTTGGCAGCACCTTTCGGCGCGACCAAAACAGCGGCGGCATCAACGCCATGCTCAACTACGGCTACACAATAATCCGCTCAACCACAGCACGCGCCGTAATAGCCGCAGGCCTGCACCCCAGCATTGGTCTGCATCACAGCAACGACAGCAACCCACTGCGCCTGGTTGACGACCTCATCGAACCCTTTCGCCCCATCATCGACCTGAAAATCTGGCAACTACAGCAGCAAAAAGAAACCGAAATCACCCCGCAAACCAAGCGCACCCTTGTGCGCACCCTCTACGACGACATGCAAACCAACGCTGGCACTACGCCTGTCGCCGTCTGCATACAAAAACTGGCAACATCATTAGCGCAAGTCTACACAGGGGAGCGCAAACAGCTAGACCTCCCCCTGCCAGGGCTACCCATTGCACTGGCCAGCAGCCTAAGCAGCGACTAAAACCAGCACTCATGCTAAGTGCCTACCGCCTTATGTGGATACTCGTCATGTTTGACCTGCCAGTGGTAGAAAAAGAAGAAAGCAAAGCCGCTGCAAGCTTTAGAAAAGCACTGCTGGACATGGGCTTTGAAATGAGCCAATACAGCGTCTACATGCGCTTTTGCAGCAGCCCCGCACAAGCCGAAACATACGCCAAACGCGTAGAATCAGTCCTGCCCCAAGGCGGCAAGGTTCACATACTGCAACTCACAGACAAACAGTACGAACGCATCATCACCTACCACGGCAAAACCAAACAAGCAGCCAACAAAAACCCAGACCAATTTGATCTTTTTTGAGCAAAAAGCATGGAATTTCTACGCGCAGAAACGAAAAACCCCTTGACGAATCAAAGGGTTATCGCGATTGGA
>CAZUBE010000037.1:0-2512 GCA_964618495.1 uncultured Allobrachymonas sp.
GCCGCCACAATGGCCGTCATGCGGTTAAACAGGCGGTTAAGCAAATCCTGCGCCTGCAGCGGCTCCATGTTTTCTGCTATGTGGGTAAAGTTCTGCACATCGCAAAACATGATCGTCAGCTCGCGCGATTGCGCTTTCATGTCATAGCGCCCCAGCTCGCGCATCATCTCGCCCACCAGCTCGCGCGGCACATAGTAGCCAAACAGCATGGCAAGCTGCTTGCGGGCGCGTTTTTCAAAGAAAAAGCCATAGCTGATATGCAGCACATAGGCAATCAGCACAGTAATCACGCTGGCCGCCAAAGGCAGGGCAACGCTGCCATAAAAATACGCCCAGAAATTAACGCCTACAAGAGCAGCCACCAGCCCAGAGCACCACAGCACAGCACCCACAGCACCAGCGCGTGGCAGTGCCAATATCAGCACCAGCACCACCAGCAGCACCATGCATGAAGAAAACCCATGCGCGTAATCGGGCACCTGAATAAACGCACCATCAAGCATGGCAGAAATAACAATCGCATGCACCTCCACCCCAGCAAATCGATGCCCCGCAGGCGTAGAGTGCAAATCACCTAGCCCTACCGCCGTAGTGCCAGTTAGCACCATGCGCCCAGCCAGCTCTTTGGCAGCCAGCTTGCCGTTGAGCACATCAGCCGCAGAAACATAACGAAAACGGCCATTTTCCTTGCCACCATGCGCAGAAAAAGGCACCAGCATCGCTCCATGCACATCGGTAGGAATATGCAATGCACTGCCATCTTGCAGCAGCTCCACACCAACAATCGGGTTGTATTGCGGCCTGCGCGGCGTAGCATCAAGCGGCACCAGCCGCAGCTGTTTAATATTTAGCGCCTGCATCACCATCGCCAAAGACAAGGCCGGGTAATACTGTGTTTGTGCTCCCGTGCCCTTTTGTGCCACCAGCGGAATGCTGCGCAACTCACCATCAATATCAGTCAATGCATTGATGAAACCGCCAGCAGGTGCTGCCTGCACCAAATACGGCAAACTGGCCGTATAACCAACAATCTGCGGCAACCCCGTAAAAGCCACCTCTCCCGAGCCGCCCGTAGACAGCGCTCTGGGCAACATGCCCGTACGATTGGCATTAGGGCTTGACGAAAACCAGTGCCCCAGCACCACTGGCTGCCCGCGCAACTGTGCAGCCAGTTGCATATCGCGTTTTGATGCTGGTGCATGTGCCTCGCCCTCTTTAATGTCTGGCTCGGCAAACAAAATATCAAACCCCAGCACCGCCACCTTCTGGCGCTGCAGCAACTCGGCTGCCAGCCGCCCGACCACATCGCGGTGCCAAGGCCAGCGGCCATACTGCCTGAGGCTATCCTCGTCAATATCAACAATCACCACCCGGTCATCGCGCTCACTGCGCGTATCAAACCACAGCAGCCGTTGGTTGTAAATGCGCTGGTCAATGCGGGTAATGGTTTCATAATCATGCCAGCCCAGCGTATAGGGCAGCATCAGCGCCAATGGAGCCAGCAGCACCAATGCATGCAGCACAGAAACAAGCTGCCACTGCCGCGCATCAAGCAAGCGTGCCAGCACAGATCGGCCTGCCTGCCTGCCTGCAGCGAGTGTGGTGGCAGGTGCTGCTACAGAGCGCCGCCATCTGGAAAAAAAACGAAAAAACCAGCCCATAGAGCATGATACCCAAAGAACAATGCCTAGCCCACACATTCAGTACATAGCACATCTACCCAACACCGCACTTATTTCCGTCATTCCCGCGCAGGCGGGAATCCATGTCTGCATGAGGCGCTGCTGTGGATTCCCGCCTACGCGGGAATGACAGCCATCTGAGTTTTCTCTTGAACAAAGAGCCGCCCAGCACATCCTAAAGAAAACTTCTCCAGCAACAGCCACAATTTAGCGTCCTATGCTCAAGCTGTATATGCGCCAAGCAATGCCCTGAAGCCGCCATTTGTGCCATAAAACCCGTTTTTGTTGCAGGCAGGCAACAAAAAAGCGCTAAAAAAGTGATTTTCTTTGCACAACGGGCAAAACTCTGGTGAAATACACACAACTTCCGAAACGGAGGTTGGCCCGGGGAACCGGGGGCTTGCCTGCATAGTGCAGCAAACCCGTGTACCGGCGCCCTATGTTTAACCTTGGAGAAACTTGCAATGAAAAAATCTCTTATCGCTATCGCCGCCCTCGCTGCTGCTGGCGCCGCCGCTGCCCAATCTTCTGTAACTATGTACGGCCAAGTGAACACTGGCTACGAGTACAGCAAAAAAGACATTACTATTAGCGGCGCAAAAACCACCACAAAAACAACTGGTTTCCAAAACGACCGTGTAAACACTTCACGTCTGGGCTTTAAAGGCCAAGAAGCTCTGGGCAACGGCTTGAGCGCAACTTTCGCTCTGGAAATGGGTTTTAACTCTGCTGATGGTAGTTTTGCTGAAAACGCTTTCAATCGCAAAGCCACCGTCGGTCTGAAAGGTGCTTTCGGCGAAGTGCGCGTTGGTAAAGACGGCACTCCAATG
>CAZUBE010000037.1:2612-6820 GCA_964618495.1 uncultured Allobrachymonas sp.
TGCTGTTTACGGCTTGGGTCTGGGCTACAACGGCGGCGCATGGGCTGTTGGCGCAGCATTCCAGCACGAAACAAAAAAAGGCCCTGCTATTACTGCTACTATTCCTGTTGTGATCACGGGGGCTACTCCGGTTACTCCGGGTACTCCGCCTACTGGCAGCATTACTCTGACCACGCCAGCATACAACGATAAAGTGACCAACTACGGTGTTGGCGCTTCTTACGACTTCACTGTTGCTAAACTGTACGGCCAATACAAAGGCGGTCAGTACAAAAACAAATTGTCAGCAGGCGGCAAATACAGCTACGACCAGTTTGCAATTGGCGTAAGCGCACCATTTGGCGCGACTACCCTGTCTGCTGAATACGGCTACAACAAAGCCAAAGAAACTGCTGCAACTACTGGCACTGTTACCAAGTTCAAAGGCAATGTGTTTGCAGTGCAAGCTGAATACGCATTCAGCAAACGCACCAGCTTGGTTGCCCGTGCTGCCCAAGTAGCTAACTGGAAAGACAAAACCACGAACGACAAATCTAGCACCCAAGAGTACACTGTTGGTCTGCGCCACAAGTTCTAATAACCTTGGCTGATTTGGCAACAAATCAGTCTGGTTAATAAAGAACCCCAAAAGCCCTTCTCGCAAGAGAGGGGCTTTTTTATTGCAACAAAAACCCGCCACATAGCCCGCCAGACAGCGCACCACACAGAAAACCACACAGCGCACCACATAACGCCCCACGCAGCACAAAACACCGCCAAACCCGCCACGCAGAAAACCATCAACACCCCCACGCGCCCCAAACCAGCCTCCACGCAGTCGTAGGGTGGGTGACTTGTTCACCCACGCGGCTACGCCAACGCACTACCCCGCGTGGGTTACGGCTTGGCAGCCTAACCCACCCTACCACTAGCCTTCAGCCTCACTCGCCATGAGCGCCAACTCTTAAATGCGTCATTCCCGCGCAGGCGGGAATCCACAGCAGCGCCAAACAAAGCACTGGATTCCCGCCTGCGCGGGAATGACGGCATTTTTTTAACGCCAGCCAATAGCGCAAGCGTAGCGCCTGCATTTACGAACCACGTCCAGCGCCCTACGTCCCACATTCAGCGCCCACATCCACGATGGGCTGGCGCTGCATGGCTATGGCGGGTGGTTGCGGGTGCGGTTTGGGTACATATTTTTGCTAAAAAGCCTGTTGTGCGTTTGGGCGCTGCAGTGGCCAGCGGGTATCATTTGTTTTTTCTCTCAGGGCTTTATCGTGACTGATTCTTTACCTCGTGTGTGTGTGGTTGGCTTGGGTTATGTGGGTTTGCCGCTGGCGGTGGCGTTTGGGCGCGATTATGAGGTGTTGGGGTTTGACATTAACACTGCGCGTATTGCCGAGTTGCGTCAGGGGCAGGACCCTACGCTGGAGATTTCGCCCGCGCAGTTGCAGGCGGCTACGCGTTTGCGTTTTAGTAGCGATGCGGCTGATTTGCGCGATGCAACGGTGTTTATCATCACCGTGCCTACGCCTGTAGATGCTGCCAATAACCCCGATTTAACGCCGCTGATTAAAGCCAGCCAAACGGTGGGGCAAGTGCTGAAGGCGGGCGATGTGGTGATTTACGAATCTACCGTGTACCCAGGAGCTACCGAGGAGGTGTGCGTGCCTGTGCTGGAGCAGTATTCGGGCTTGCGCTATATCCATAGCGGCAACGAGGCCGATGTGCCGCAAGCGCAGGGTTTTTATTGCGGCTACAGCCCCGAGCGCATTAACCCGGGCGACAAGGTTAATACACTGACAAAAATCAAAAAGATTACCAGCGGTAGCACGGCCAAGGTGGCGCAGCAAGTGGATGCGCTGTATGCCAGCATTATTGAGGCCGGTACCTACCCTGCCAGCTCTATCAAGGTGGCTGAGGCCGCCAAGGTCATTGAAAACACGCAGCGCGATTTGAATATTGCCTTTGTCAATGAGTTGTCAGTGCTGTTTGCGCGGCTAGGCATTGATACGCTCGAAGTGCTTGAGGCGGCAGGCAGCAAGTGGAATTTCTTGCCATTTCGCCCGGGTCTGGTAGGTGGGCACTGTATTGGGGTAGACCCATACTACCTCACACACAAGGCGCAAGCCGTAGGTTACAACCCGCAGGTGATTCTGGCTGGTAGGCGTATTAACGACAACATGGCGCGTTATGTGGCGCGCAGCACCATCCAGCGCATGCTGCAACTGGGTATGGATGCGCCGCGCTGCACGGTGGGCATTATGGGTATTACGTTTAAAGAAAACTGCCCCGATATACGCAACAGCAAAGTGGTGGATATGGTGCGCGAGTTTGAACACTGGGGCATGCAGGTGGTAGTGGCTGACCCCGTTGCCGACCCTGCCGAAGTGCAACGCGCATACGGCATTTCTCTGGGCCGTATTGATACCGCGCACCCGGTAGATGTGCTGGTGGTGGCGGTTGGCCATAGCCAGTACCGAGCCATGCAGGCAGTTGATTTGCGCCCGCTGTGCCGAGGCGAGCGCCCTGTGCTGGCTGATGTGAAAAGCCTGTACGATCGCCATGCGGCAGCGGCGCTGGGGTTTGAGGTTTTCAGACTTTAAAAAAGTATGAAAAATTTGGCATAAAAGCCATATCGTCGTATGATAAGAGGTATTACTAGCTCTACAGGATGTTTTGATGGAACGCTTTACCATTTCTCTTGAAGACACTTTAGCCAAACAGTTTGACGAACTGGTAGTGCAGTGCGGCTACCAAAACCGCTCAGAAGCCGTGCGCGACTTGTTGCGCAAGAAGCTGACAGAAGTTAATCTGCAGGAAGATACGGCGCCTAATTGCGTAGCCAGCCTGTCTTATGTGTACAACCACCATCGCCGCGATCTGGCAGAGCGCCTGATGCAGATTCAGCACGAATTTCATGATGTGGTGGTGGTAAGCACCCATGTGCATCTGGATCACGACAACTGTCTGGAAACCGTGCTGTTGCGCGGCTCTACAGCGCAGGTGCGAAAATTTTCTGATGCCGTGATTACCGAGCGCGGTGTGCGCCACGGCCAGATCAATATCGTGCCGGTAGAAATTGACGATCACCACGATCATGACCACAGCCACGATCACGGGCATGTGCACAGCCGCCCTGAAACCTGAAGCCTGAAGGCGCCTTTTGTGCAAGCTGCCAGTAAGGTGGCTTGCGCTGCTGTTTGTAGCTGCTTGCCCCATGAAACTAGCCATTGTTGCCGTTGGCCAGAAAATGCCTGATTGGGCACAAACAGCATTTGACGATTACGCTAAACGTTTTCCGCACGAGCTGCGTTTGCTGTGCCAAACAGTGAAAGCCGAGCCGCGTACAGGCGGCAAAACCACAACGCAGTTGATGCAGGCCGAGGCGCAGCGCCTGTCGGCAGCGGTCAATGCCAGTTGTGGCAAAAACTACCGTCTGGTAGCCCTTGACGAGCGAGGCACGACAGTAAGCACACGCACACTGGCAGAAAAACTCAGACAATGGCAGCACGATGGCGATGATGTGGCGCTCTTGATTGGCGGCCCGGATGGGCTTTTGCCAGAATTGCGCAACAGCGCACACGAGCGCATCCGCCTGTCAGACCTGACCTTGCCCCATGCGCTGGCGCGGGTGCTATTGGTTGAGCAGCTCTACCGTGCCTGGTCACTCAACAGCGGCCACCCCTACCACCGCGAATAAATCGCGCCATGAAATGCGCCATGTCAGACTTTATCTACCTCGCCTCGCAAAGCCCACGCCGCAGCCAGCTGCTTGACCAAATCGCCGTGGCGCACCAGTTGTTGCTGCCTGCTGCACATGAAGATGCCGAAGCGCTTGAAGCCATTTTGCCCAACGAAGCCCCAGCCGACTATGTGCAGCGCGTAACCCGCAGCAAAAGCGATGCAGCATGGCAGCGTTGGCGCTTGCAAGGTCTGCCGCCAGCACCGATTTTGTGCGCTGATACCACGGTTGCGCTGGGTACGCACATTTTGGGCAAACCTGCTGATGCGGCTGAGGCAGCTGCCATGCTGCAGATGCTTTCGGGGCAGCAACATCAGGTGCTCACGGCCGTGGTTTTGCTTGACCCGCAAAGCGGCGCTCGGCAAACCTGCTGCAATGTGTCGCAAGTATTTTTTGATGTGCTTGATGCCAGTCGCATAGCTACCTACATTGCAACTGGCGAGCCATTTGGCAAAGCGGGCAGCTACGGCATACAGGGCGC
>CAZUBE010000038.1:0-6117 GCA_964618495.1 uncultured Allobrachymonas sp.
GATAAGTGTAAAATTATATTCAAGAAATCAACCTGATGCACTCGTTCCATGTGGAAAGCATGGCAGTATTTGAGCGCATTTAGAACTACCTCAGCCCCGCGCATCTCACATCAGTCTCAGCCTAGTCACTACTGGCTTGCTCTGCTTCAGGGGCTGCACTCACTGAAACAACCCCTTGCAGCAGCGACTGCTTGATGAGTTGAAACAAATCACGATATGCCTTGCCGTGGCGCGGGGCGGTGTCGCTGGCATCGGAGGCTGGCTCTTTTGCCGCTTTTTGCGCATCTTTGCGTGCCTGGCGCACCAGTGCGCGTAGGTGTTGGGCATCGGTTGCGGGGTGTTGTTGCAGCCAGTTGGTTAGTGCCTGCTCATGGCCTGAGTCTTGCAGCATCTGCTCGCGCCATTGTTCGGCAAGGTGCAGTACGGCTAGCTCACTGGCGCTGCCGTCTTTTTGCTGTTGCAAGGCGGCGCGGATGTTTGCGATTACTTCGTCATCGAGTTTGCGCATGAGTTTACCGATGAACTGCATCTGGCGGCGGCGGCCTTCGAAGTTGCTGATACGTTTGGCTTCTTGCAAGGCATCGCGTAGTTTGTCTGACAGTTGCAGGGGCTGCATCAAGTCGGCACGCAAAGTAAGTAGTTGCTCGCCCAAGTCTTGCAGGGCGGCGCTTTCGCGTTTCAAATCGGTTTTGCTGGTTTCTGTATCGCCTTTGCTTTGGCGTTTAAGCTCCAAATCAAGCTCGCTGCCTTCAGCTACGAATTGGCCGCGTACAAAATAACCGCGTTTTGGTTTGCGTGACATGCAAATTTCAGTTTAAAAAGGGTAAAAATAAAAGCCGATAACGGGTGGTGCTGCATATTACAGCCACACCGCCTGCTGTGAAGACAAGTATCATACCTGCCATGAAAAAAACATCTGCAAAATCATGCGGCAAGTCTGCACGCAAATCTGCTTGCGCTACGCCAGCCAAGCCTTCTGCAACTTCTGCGCCACAAACCACGCCACAAGAGGGTTTTAGCTATAGCCGCGCTTTTTTTGAAGGGTTGGTAGATAGCGCCATTGCCCACGCCAAAAAACTCGGCGCAAGCGATGCTGGCGCTGAAGCCTCTGAAGGCTGCGGCTTATCGGTATCGGTACGCATGGGCGAGCTTGAAAATGTAGAGCGCAACCGCGACAAATCGCTGGGAGTGACTGTTTACATTGGCAACCAGCGCGGCAATGCCAGCACGTCTGACTTTTCGCAAGCCGCCATTGAGCGCACGGTGCAAGCCGCTTACGATATTGCCCGCTTTACCGCACAAGACCCCTTTGCTGCGCTGCCCGACGAAGCCGATATATACACAGGCGCAATGCATGCGCTAGACCTTTTCCACCCCTGGAGCATTGATAGCGCCCAAGCATCCAAACTTGCGCTGCAATGCGAGGCTGCTGCCTTGCAGCGCAACAGCCGCATCAGCAATAGCGATGGCGCAAGTGTATCGGCGCAGCAAAGCCATTTTTTTAGCGCCCACACGCACGGTTTTCGGGGCGGCTATGCCAGCTCGCGCCATTCCATAGGCGTTGCGCCCATTGCTGGCACAGGCGAAAATATGCAGCGCGATTACTGGTATAGCTCCATGCGCGCCGCGCAAGATTTGGCCGACCCTGTGCGCATTGGGCAATATGCCGCCGACCGCGCTTTAAGCCGCTTGGGCGCGCGCAAAATCCCCACTACCGAATGCCCCGTACTTTTTGAAGCGCCACTGGCGGCTGGGTTGCTGGGCGCGTTTGTGCAAGCTACCAGCGGCGGCGCACTGTATCGCAAAAGCAGCTTTTTGCTCAATAGTTTGGGCAAGCAGGTTTTCCCCAAACACATTCAAATCAGCGAAGACCCCTTTGTGCTGCGCGGCAAAGGCAGTAGCCCGTTTGATGCCGAAGGCGTGCAAGTGCGCCCCCGCCAAGTTGTGCAAAATGGCAAGGTGCAAGGTTATTTCCTAAGCTCATATACCGCACGCAAACTGGGCATGCCCACCACGGGCAACTCGGGCGGCAGCCACAATCTGGTGCTCTCAAGCAGCCAAACCCGCGCGGCTGATGACCTGGAAGCCATGCTGCAAAAGCTGGGCACAGGACTTTTTGTGATTGAGTTGATGGGCCAAGGCGTAAATTACGTTACTGGCGACTATTCACGCGGAGCGAGTGGCTTTTGGGTAGAAAACGGCCAAATCGCCTACCCCGTGCAAGAAATCACCATTGCAGGCAATATGCGCGATATGTTTAAAAACATCGCTGCGATTGGTGCTGATGCCTACACCATGGGCGCAAAAACAATAGGCTCGGTGCTGATTAAGCGGATGAAAGTGGCAGGCAACTAGCCTTTTCCCGCTTTATCTGAAACCAGTTTGCATTTACCCGTGCGCAGCCAGAGCACAAAATCACGGCAAAAAATAACAGCTCTGTGTTGCAACGGCGATAATGTCAAGTTTTGCAGCCTGTATGCGCTCATATTGCATCAGGCTTTGTTGCCACATTGGAAAAACCCGTGTCCTACGCTTCAGAAACCCGCCGCCGCCGTACCTTTGCCATCATCAGCCACCCCGACGCGGGTAAAACCACGCTGACTGAAAAACTGCTGCTGTTTTCGGGCGCAATTCAGATTGCAGGCGCAGTCAAAGGGCGCAAAGCCAGCCGCCACGCCACCAGCGACTGGATGGAGATTGAAAAGCAGCGCGGCATCTCGGTGGCTTCGAGCGTGATGCAAATGCTCTACCGCGAGCATGTGATTAACCTGCTTGATACGCCTGGCCACAAAGACTTCAGTGAAGACACCTACCGCGTGCTCACGGCGGTGGATAGCGCCCTGATGGTAATTGATGCTGCCAACGGCGTAGAAACCCAAACCCGCCGCCTGATTGAAGTCTGCCGCCAGCGCGATACGCCCATCATCACTTTTGTGAACAAGATGGACCGCGAAGTACGCGAGCCGCTGGATATTCTGGATGAAGTTGAACGCGAGCTGGGCATGCCCTGCGTGCCCATGACCTGGCCCGTGGGGCAAGGCAAAACCTTTCGCGGCATCATCAATCTGCGCACGCAAACCATGACGGTGTTTGAAGCAGGCAAAGAGCGCCGCCCGCAAGAGTTTGAAAATATCCCTTTAAGCGAGGCCGCCACCCTGCAAGCACGCTTTGGCGCAGACTTTGACACGGCAATGGAAAGCATGGAGCTAGCCACAGGCGCATCACCCACCTGGAGCCACGAGGCGTTTTTGGCAGGCAAGCAAACCCCCGTTTTCTTCGGCTCGGGCGTAAACAACTTTGGCGTGATGGAAGTGCTTGACGCACTGGTTGATTTAGCCCCGCCACCCCAGCCGCGCACCAGCACCGTGCTGGTAAACCGCCAGCCCCAGCAAAGCACCGTGCAACCCGAAGACCGCAACTTTGCAGGCGTAGTCTTCAAAGTGCAAGCCAATATGGATGCCAACCACCGCGACCGCATTGCCTTTGTGCGCGTAGCCAGTGGCAAATACACCGCAGGCATGAAGCTCAAAGTACAACGCACCGCCAAAGAACTGCGCCCCACCAGCGTAGTCACCTTCTTGAGCCAGCGGCGCGAAGCAGTAGATGAAGCCTACGCGGGCGACATCATCGGCTTTACCACCCACGGCGGCGTGCAACTGGGCGACACCATCACCGACGGCGCCAGCCTGCAATTCACAGGGCTGCCCTTTTTCGCGCCCGAAATGTTTATGACCGTGGTGCTGAAAAACCCGCTCCGCACCAAGCAATTGCAGCAAGGTCTGGCGCAACTGGGCGAAGAAGGCGCGATTCAAGTCTTTAAGCCCGACATGGGCGGCAACATGCTCTTGGGCGCAGTAGGCCAGTTGCAGTTTGAAGTAGTGCAACACCGCCTGCGCACCGAATACGACTGCGATGTACGGCTAGAAGGCTGCCAATACACAGGCGCGCGCTGGATTAGCGCCGACACGCCTGAAGAACTGCGCCAATTCTGCGATGCCTACCCGCAACGCATGGCGCACGACGCAGCCAACGCCCTGGCCTACCTCTGCACCAGCCCCTACGACGTGCGCCTGGCGCAAGAGCGCTTCCCGAAAATCCACTTCCACCCCCTGCGCGAACATGCGGGGCTGGCGCTGGATAATTCGCATTAAAGTAGCCCCATTGCCAGACTCTGCCTGTACTGCATCAAATACGCCAGTTTTCCAGGCTTGGCTGCGTCGTAGGGCTGGCGCAGTTTGCCAAATGTGCCTGCGTCGGCGTCTTTGCCTTTGTTCCATGCGGGCAGTTTGCCCAGCTCGGCGGCGGTTTTGTTGCTAGCTACCAAGGCTGTATCGGGCAAAGCGACTTGCGCACGTGCTATTTGCTCAATCAGCACCAGACACGATGACACGTCGTTGCTCTGGCAGGCTTGCATTTGCGCACCCAACTGCGGCTGCGCTCGCAACCAGCGCCCCCAGTAAAACTCCTGAAACGGCGGGCTGGTGGCGCTTTTGTCGTAGCCTATGCCACGGGCAAAGTACAGCGCGGCGCGGTATGGGTCGTTGCCAAATTGCTTGAGCGCCATGCTTTGCGGCAACTGCTCAGGTGCAATGGCTTGGTCGTTGGCATCGCGCAGCCAAGCCCATTGCAAGCGCTGCATGCTGCGCCAAAACGCATCCTCATGCATGTGCGAAAAGTTGCCTACGATACGCACGCGCACACGCATTTGGGCGCCTTCGCTTTCGTAAAACGCGCTCATGGTGTGGTGGCCGTCGGTTAAATACAGCTTGCCAGCGGGCCCTACTACGGCTGTTTTCATGTCTGCAAGGCTGGCGCGGGTTTCTTGCCCCAAGGCTAGCTTGCAGGTGAAGCTCTCTGGGTTTTGCAAGCTGGCATGGGGCTGGGCGCTGGCTGCGTCGCCCTGCCCGTTGGCCTGACACCAGTCGTTAAAGCGCTGGTTGATGCGGTCTTTGCTGATGGCGGCATGGTAGCGCCCCAGCCGATAGCGCACTGCGTCATAGCCCAACGCTGCTTGAGTCGGGTGCAACTCGGCTAATGTTACTGTTGGCAAGTCGCCCGTTTTGGCGTTGCAACGGCTGCTATCTGCCGCATTGGCGGCTAGCGTTTGGCAAGATGGCTGGGCTGCGCTGCCCTTGTCGGCATAGGCATTGCCTGGAACAATTACACCAACTGCGCCCACACAGGCAGCAAGCAGTGGCAATGCCAATGCAAGCAGGCGTTTGCGCCAGCACCATTTTGTGTGCAAGCCGCTTGTTGGTGTTGGCATATTTACGTCGCTTTGCTTGGGTTGTGGTGCGTGCGCTGCTTGGCTGGGCTTGACGTGGCTTGCTGGTATTACTTGCCGCCTTTCAGGAACATGGTGTAGGCAGCGCTATTGGTTGCCTCTACATAAGGGTAGCCTGTTTTGGCGGCAAACTCGTCAAACGCTTGGCCCTGCTCGGGCGGCACTTGTATGCCCACCAGCACGCGGCCGTAGTCTGCACCTTGGTTGCGGTAATGGAACAGGCTGATGTTCCATTCGGGGTTCATCAGGCTCAAGAATTTGAGCAATGCGCCTGGGCGCTCGGGGAAAACAAAGCTCAACAAGCGCTCGTTATCGGCTAATGCGCTGGTGCCGCCAATCATGTAGCGGATGTGGTCTTTGGCCAAATCGTCGTGCGTGAGGTCGATAGCGGCAAAGCCTTGCGCATTGAGCTGGCTGGTGATGGTGGCACTTTCGCCCTTGCCTTGCGTGCTTAAGCCCACAAAAACGTGCGCTTGCTCGCTGCTGCTAAAGCGGTAGCTGAACTCGGTTACGCTGCGCGGCACACCGCCCAGCGAGCCAATGAGTGAGCACAGGCGGCGAAAGCTGCCACGCTCCTCGGGGATGGTGATGGCAAACAGCCCTTCGCGCTCTTCGCCCACGTCGGCGCGCTCGGCTACGAAACGCAGGCGGTCAAAGTTCATATTGGCGCCGCACAAAATCGCGGCAAAGGTTTTGCCTTGGCAGCCGTGCTCGGCTACATACTGCTTAATCGCCGCCACAGCCAAAGCGCCCGCTGGCTCCACAATGCTGCGGGTATCGACAAAAATATCTTTGATTGCCGCGCACACCGCGTCGGTATTGACCGTAACAAA
>CAZUBE010000039.1:0-5549 GCA_964618495.1 uncultured Allobrachymonas sp.
CCCCTGCACGACCGCGACGGCAAAATCTGGATGGATGGCCAACTGGTCGATTGGCGTGATGCCAAAGTGCATGTTCTCACCCACACCATGCATTACGGCTGTGGCACATTCGAAGGGCTGCGCGCCTACAAAACCGACAAAGGCACAGCCATTTTCCGCCTGCAGGAGCACACTGATCGTCTGTTTAACAGCGCCAAAATTCTGCGCATGACCATTCCGTTCAGCAAAGAGCAGGTCAATGCGGCGCAGCGCGAAGTGGTGCGCAGCAACCAGCTTGAAAGCGGGTACATCCGCCCGTTGGCATGGTTGGGGTCTGAAAAGCTCGGCGTCAGCCCCAAAGGCAACAAAGTGCACCTGATGGTAGCTGCATGGACATGGGGCGCATATCTGGGCGCCGAAGGCATGGAACGCGGCATCCGCATCAAAACCAGCAGCTACACCCGCCACCACGTCAACATCACCATGACGCAGGCAAAAACCGTCAGCAACTACACCAATTCCATCCTGGCCAATATGGAAGCCACTGACGACGGCTACGATGAAGCACTATTGCTTGATGCAGCAGGCTTTGTCAGCGAAGGCGCTGGCGAAAACCTCTTTATTATCAAAGACGGCGTGGTCTACACCCCCGATCTGTCAGCTGGTGCATTGAACGGCATCACCCGCAATACAGTCCTGCACATCTGCGCCGATTTGGGCATTGAAGTAGTACAAAAACGCATCACCCGCGATGAAGTCTATATCGCCGACGAAGCCTTCTTCAGCGGCACAGCAGCCGAAATCACCCCCATCCGCGAGCTCGACCGTCTGCCCATCGGCGAAGGAAGCCGCGGCCCTGTAACGCAACGCATCCAGCAAGCCTTCTTTGACATCGTCAATGGTCGTAATCCAAAATACGCCCATTGGCTCACGTTGGTGTAAGTCGCATCAAACGGTGTGTTGTCTCGCTACTGAACTTTTACTGAGTCTGTATCCATGCTGCTGTCAGCGTATCTGATTACTTTTAACGAATCGCAACGACTGGCACAGGTGCTGGAACGTTTGCAAGGGGTGGATGAGATCGTTGTAGTTGATTCTGGTTCAACAGACGGTACTCAAGATATAGCCCGTAGTTTTGGTGCGCGCGTAGTGCATCAAGATTGGCTAGGCTTTTCGCGCCAGAAAGCCTACGCCATGAGCCTGTGTCAGGGTGAATGGGTACTTTCCATGGATGGCGATGAAGTCTTGCAGGAAGGCGCAATTGCCCATATCCGCGCTTTGATTGCAAACACCCCCTGCAACGGCTTTACCATACCGCGCCACGAAGTGTTTATGGGGCAAGCCATGACGCGCAGCCGCCCCGACCAGATGATGCGCCTGTACCGTAAGGACAAGGCCGAATGGGATTTGGTGCGTCTTGTGCATGAGCATGTGGAAGTGCAGGGCACTACCAGCCGCATAGCGCCGCACATGATTCATTACGGCAACGACACAATCGAGAAAGCACTGGGCAAAATCAACCGCTATTCCAGCCTGAAGGCACAGCAAAAGCATCAGGCAGGAAAGCGGGGCTCTATTGCAAAAATGCTCATCTCGCCGCTGGGTTATTTTTTACGTTATTTGTTTATTCGCCACTATTGGAAAGAGGGCTTGCCTGGCTTGATTTATGCCAGCCTGCAGGCGGCTTATGGTTTTCTGGGGGAGGCCAAGTTGCTGGAATTCAACCAAAGGGTACTTGAGCCAGAAACTGATTAAGATGAGTATCTGTTGTGTTGATGAGTTTTACAGGTAACAAGCTAATTTTTTTATTTTTTGGTTGATTTTTATGCCTCGAACCTATGGCGTTTATAGCAGTGCTGCTTTATTTCTGTTGCCTGCACTGTGCATGGTCTTGCCAAGTGGTTACGGCTATGGTGTGGGCTTGTTATTGCTTGCTGCACTGTTTCACGCCAAGGCATGGCGTGAGTCGCGCCACATGCCAGCACATGGCTGGTGGCTGTATGCCAGCTTTGTAGGGCTGGCTTTGGTCTGGTTGCTTGATGACTGGCTCAGTGCGCGCGGCGGCAGGAGCTTTGAAAAACCACTGAAGATTCTCGTTACTCTGCCGTGCATGTGGTATTTGCTGGTTCGCAGGCCAAGGGCAGAGTGGTTATGGCGCGGGGTGTGTTTTGGCGTAGTGGCAGCCTTTGCCTATTCGGCGTACCAGTTTTTCTGGCAAGGCAACACGCGTGCATCGGCCGCTATGTTTCCCATCCATTTTGCAGATATTGTGCTCATGTTTGGCTGCATGGCTTTGTGCGCGTGGAACTGGCCTGTGCAGCGCGTTCTTTGGTGGCGTGCAGGATTAGTGGCAGTTGCCTTTTTAGGATTGCTCGCGAGTGTTTTTTCTGGCACGCGCGGGGCGTGGCTGGTTTTTTTACTGCTGCTAGGCGTGTACCTTGCTTATTCAATTTGTTCACGAAAAATCGGGCTTAAATATATGCTGGCTGGCATATTGGGTATTTTGCTTATTGGTTATGGCTTGTGCAGCATGCCCCAGATTCGCATTGAAGCGCGGGTAAAAGAAGCACGCGATGAAGTAGTCTGGTTTTACCAAAACGGCACAGCCAATACATCGGTAGGGGCGCGTTTGCAAATGTGGGGCTTTGCGTGGGATTTGTATAAAATCAAGCCTGTATTTGGCTGGTCGTACAAAGGGTACAGATTGGAGCAGACACGGCGCATTGCTGATAAAAAGCTCGATCCAATGCTTGATCAAGCTGGGTTTGACCACCCGCACAACGAACTTCTCAACGCCGCAGCCAAAACGGGCAGCGTTGGTCTGCTAGCTTTGCTGCTGGTATATATTTGCCCCTTTTTGGTATTTGCACGCTGGTTCAGGCGCGGTATTGGTAATGCGCGTTTACGTGCTTTAAGCAGTGCAGGCATGCTTGTGCCTGTTGCGTATTTTGGGGCGGGTTTAACAGAAGCGCTTTTGCCTCACAATAGCCCTGCTGTTATTTACTTTTTTATGCTTATTTTGATTTGGGGTGCATGTTTGTCTGTTGAAGCAGAAAATACAATTGCGAAAAATTTAAAGAATCAGTTGCCAGTTTAAAGGTTTAATGGCCATTAATTACCCAAGACAATTTTAGATATATTTATGCACGTCTTACTGGTCAACAACTCCACCATCCCAGTCTATGCCTACGGCGGCACCGAGCGTGTGATATGGGACCTAGGCAAGTCACTGGTCAAAATGGGTCACAAGGTCAGCTATCTGGTACCAGTTGGTTCGCACTGTGATTTTGGGCGCGTCCTGCCCATTGATACCAAGCGTTCCTGGCAAGAGCAGATACCTGCGGACATTGACGTCACCCATTTCCAGTTCAATCCCCATGTGCCACCAGATGTGCCGTATCTGGTTACCGAACATGGCAACGCGTGTAAAACCAAGCCCTTGTCGCTCAATACCGTTTTTGTCTCGCAAAACCATGCCAGCCGATACGGTTCTGACCAATACGTTCTTAATGGGCTGGATTGGGATAGTTACGGTGCAGTAGATTTAAATAACATCCGCACACGTTTTCACTTTCTGGGCAAAGCCGAGTGGAGTGTAAAAAACGTCAGCGGCGCTATCCGTGTAGCCAAAAAAGCAGGCGTTGAGCTTGATGTGCTGGGCGGCAACCGCATCAATTTTCGCCGTGGCTTTCGCTGGACGCTTTCGCGCAGCATTCACTTTCATGGCATGGTGGGTGGCAGCGAGAAAGCGATGCTACTCAACAGTTCACGCGGCATGATTTTTCCGGTGCGCTGGCACGAGCCGTTCGGCTTGGCCGTGATTGAAAGCCTGTATTTTGGCTGCCCCGTTTTTGCCACGCCTTATGGTGCTTTGCCTGAATTGGTACCGGCCGAATGCGGCGTGCTATCAGCGCATGCGCTGGAGTTGGCGCATGCGGTTAAAACTGCCAATTTCGACCGCCGCGCCTGCCACCAGCACGCAGTGCAACATTTTCATGCCGACATCATGGCGCGTAACTACCTGCAGGTGTATCAACGCATTCTGGATGGTGAAACCTTGCACCAGCGCCAGCCCTTTATTCAAGGCGATGCCCGTAATCTGCCTTGGGGCGATTAAGACTAGGCAGGCATAAATTCGTGCGCTGTGAATGTTGGTGGAGCTCTTGTCTGCACAATACAGCTTCAGGAGGCACCAGCGAATACCCCCAACCAGCTTACTTGGTGTCTTTCTCACCCACAACCAGCACCCGCCCCGCCAGCCACACCAGCACCAGCACGGGCACGCCCAGCATGGCTGTGCCAGTAAAGAATGTGCCATAGCCATAGCTGTTTACCACCGTGCCGCCAAAGCCACCTAGGTATTTGGGCAGCAGCAGCATGATGGAGCTAAACAGCGCGTATTGTGTGGCTGAATAGCTAACGCTGGTCAGCCCAGATAAATAAGCAATAAACGCCGCCGAAGCAATGCCGCTTGAGATATTGTCGGCAGCAATTACCAGTGTTAATGCGCGTGGCATGCTCCAGCTTTGCCCGAACAGATCAAACTGCCACAAATCTAGCGCGGCGTTGCTGCAGCCACTGAGCCAGACAAACAGCAAATTGCTGCCCGATGCCAGCACCGCGCCCAGCATCAGCACCCGCATCACGCCCCAGCGCATACACATCAGGCCGCCAATAAACGTACCCAGAAGCGTAAAGGCAATACCCAGTATGCCGCTAACGAGTGCCACCTGGTCTTTGCTGAAATGCATATCCACATAAAACTGGTTGGCCATATTGCCCATTACCACATCGCTGATACGGTAAATACTAATCAGCCCCAAAATCAGCGCCGCATGCCAGCGGTAGCGTTGAAAGAAATCGGCAAAAGGCGCAACAAAAGAGGCTTGCAGCCGCGCCAGTACCCGCAATTGCAGGCTGCCAGCAGCAGGCCGCAGGCGTGGGCTTTTGCCGGTAAGCGTCAGCGCTGTAAGCATTGCCGCCAGTGCCACCAGTAGCCAGATAAACAAGCCACCTGTTGCCTGCTGCAAAGCTACCAGCCACGCAGCTTTGGCCGCTTGCGCTACGGTGCAGACGACTGCACCAACCCACAGCGCAAACGCCCCCATACCCGCAACTGCAACGCCGCGCGTGCTTACATCGCGCAGTGCTTGCAGATACACGGGATCGGCATTGCGGCCAGCAGCGTCAGGCGTGTTGCGCTGTGCAGGTTCGCGCGAAAAAAGCACCGTTACCACACCCACCAGCATGGCAGCGGCCATCGTCAAATAAGCCGTGCGCCAGCCTGCGTTGGAGTAACTACCTGCTGCCACCGCATGGCTACGCTCAACAAAAGCCGCTACTTTCAGCACGCCAGCGCCTGCACAAATCATGGCTACGCGGTAGCCCATTTGGTAGTTGGCGGCTAGCACCGCTTGGCGATTGGCAGCAGCCGATTCAATGCGAAAGGCATCCAGCGCAATATCTTGCGTAGCTGATGCAAACGCCGCCAGCAGCGCCATTCGCACTACGGTTTCAAGCTCTTGCTGCGGATCGTACAGCGCCATGCCAGCCAAGCCCACCATCACCAG
>CAZUBE010000040.1:0-5525 GCA_964618495.1 uncultured Allobrachymonas sp.
CGACGAAATCCGCGCCTTCAAGCGCGTCATTGAGCGCGGCTTTGTGTACCGTGGCTTAAAGCCCGTGTACTGGTGCTTTGACTGTGGCTCAAGCCTTGCCGAGTTTGAAATCGAATACGCCGACAAAAAAAGCGACACGCTGGATGTGGCGTTTGAAGCCGACGATGCCAAGGCGCTTGCCACCGCCTTTGGCCTGCCCGCCTTGCCCGACGCTGCCAAGTCAGCGTTTGCCGTCATCTGGACGACGACGGCATGGACGCTGCCCGCCAACCAGGCCTTAAACGCCCACCCCGATCTGGGTTACGCGCTGGTCGATACCCCGCGCGGCTACTTGGTGCTGGCCGAGTCGCTGGTAGAAAAATGTCTGGAACGCTACCAGTTGCAAGGCAGCGTTATTGCCACCGCCAAGGGCGAAAAATTGGGCGGCCTTAACTTCCGCCACCCGCTCTACAGTGTGGATGCGGGCTACAGACGCTTTGCACCCGTGTATCTGGCAGACTATGTGAGCGCCGAAGACGGCACAGGCATGGTGCATTCATCACCAGCTTACGGTGTGGACGACTTTAACTCTTGCGTGGCGCACGGCATGCGCTATGAAGACATCATCAACCCCGTGCAGGGCAACGGGCGCTATGAAGATTCACTGCCCCTGTTTGGTGGCTTGAACATCTGGAAAGCCTGCCCGCAAATCATCGAAACACTGGCGCAAAACAACCGCCTGCTGGCGACCCAGCCCATCACGCACAGCTACCCGCACTGCTGGCGGCACAAAACGCCCGTTATCTACCGTGCTGCCGCCCAGTGGTTTATCCGCATGGACGAGGGCGAAGGCGTATTTACCAAAGACAAAGCCCCGCAAACCCTGCGCCAAACCGCGCTGCAAGCCATTGAAGCCACGCGCTTTTACCCCGAAAGCGGCAAAACCCGCCTGCGCGACATGATTGCCAACCGCCCCGACTGGTGCATCAGCCGCCAGCGCAGTTGGGGCGTGCCTGTGCCTTTCTTCTTGCACAAAGACACAGGCGAGTTGCACCCACGCACCATGGAAATTCTGGACAAAGCCGCCGACATTGTGGAGCAAGGCGGCATTGAAGCCTGGAGCCGCGTCAGCGTGCAAGACATGCTGGGCGAGCAAGACGCGCCGCATTACACCAAAAGCACCGATATTCTGGAAGTGTGGTTTGACTCGGGCAGCACCTTCTGGCATGTGCTGCACGGCAGCCACCCCGAAAGCTGCCACGTCAATGCCGACCTTCACACTGGCGCGAAGGGATGCGAAGCCGACCTGTATCTGGAAGGCCACGACCAGCACCGCGGCTGGTTTCACAGCTCGCTGCTGCTAGGCTGCGCCTTGTTTGACCGCGCCCCTTACTACGGCTTGCTCACCCACGGCTTTACTGTGGATGGGCAGGGGCGCAAAATGAGCAAAAGCGTGGGCAATATCGTGGCTCCGCAAAGCGTCAGCAGCAAAATGGGCGCAGAAATCATCCGCTTGTGGTGCGCTTCAACCGACTATTCGGGCGACCTGAGCATTGACGACAAAATCTTGGCGCGCGTGGTAGATGCCTACCGCCGCATTCGCAACACCCTGCGCTTTTTAATGGCCAATCTGCACGACTTTGATGTGGCCACCGATGCGCTGCCGCTGAATCAGCTTTTTGAAGTAGACCGCTACGCCCTTAGCCGCGCCGCACAATTGCAGGCTGACATACTGCGCCACTATGCGGTGTACGAATTTCACCCCGTGGTGAGCAAGCTGCAGCAATATTGCAGCGAAGACTTGGGCGGTTTCTATCTGGATGTGCTCAAAGACCGCCTCTACACCACGGCAGAGAAAAGCGTGGCTCGCCGCAGTGCCCAAACCGCGCTGCACCACATCACCCACGCCATGCTGCGCTGGATGGCGCCGTTTTTGAGCTTTACCGCCGAAGAAGCCTGGGCCACGCCCAACGCCACGGGCAAGCCCTTTGGCAGCGCACAAAGCATCTTCTTCGAAACCTACAGCGATTTGCCCGCACCCGAGCAGGCGCTCATGCAAAAGTGGCAGCGCCTGCTTGATATTCGCGCCGCTGCCAACAAAGAAATTGAAGCCGTGCGCGAGCAAGGGCAAGTGGGCTCATCGCTGCAAGCCAACCTGCACATCACAGCACCTGCCGCAGATATGGCGCTGCTGCAAAGTCTGGGCGAAGATTTGAAATTTGTGTTTATCACATCAACTGTAACGTTGGCTGCGGGAGAGGCTTTGCGCTTTACCGTGCAAGCCGCCACCGCCCCCAAGTGCGAGCGCTGCTGGCACTACCGCGACGACGTGGGCAGCGATGCCGCACACCCTACCATCTGCGCACGTTGCAGCAGCAACCTGTTTGGCGCGGGCGAAACACGGAGCATGGCGTAATGGCGGGCGCACGCAAATCCAGCGGCTACGGCATCCGCAGCAGTGGCTCTGGCAGCCGCAACAGCCGCGCCATGTGGGTATGGCTGGGGCTGGCCGCGCTCTGGCTGGTGCTCGATCAGTTCAGCAAATACTTGATTGTTGCCAACTATCCGCTGTACCACAGCACGCGCGTTACCTCGTTTTTTAACGTGGTGCGGGTGCATAACTATGGCGCGGCGTTTTCGTTTTTGGCCAATGCAGGCGGCTGGCAGCGCTGGTTTTTTACCGCTTTGGGCGTGGTTTCTATTATTGGCATAGTCTGGTTCATACGCACCCGCCCCACACAAAAGCTGTTTTGCTTTGCCATGGCCTGCATACTGGGCGGCGCCATCGGCAACGTGATAGACCGCGTGCTGTATGGCTACGTGGTTGATATGCTGGACTTTCACTGGCGCTGGCTTGAGCCCTTGTTTGTAGGCGGACATTTTCCTGCTTTTAACATAGCCGACAGTGCCATCACCATCGGGGCAGGCTGCCTGATACTGGATGAGATTTTGCGCGTTAAACGCGAAAAAGCCTGAGTCTGGAAAATGCCGCTTCTGAGCCGCAGACGCAACAGATGCTTTCCAACATGGCAACAACTTTTTCTGAATGGGTTTCCCATCATGAACACACCAATCGACATCGTCATCATGGCCGCAGGCAAAGGCACGCGCATGAAAAGCGCCACGCCCAAAGTGCTGCAAAAACTCGCGCATCAGGGGCTGGTGCAGCATGTGCTTGATACGGCAGCGCAGTTGCAGGCGCGGCAAGTGGTGGTGATAACAGGGCATGAAGCCGAGCAGGTAGAGGCAGCGCTGGCCGTGGCAGACGCACAGCAGCCGCGTCGCCAGTTTGTGCGCCAAATGCCGCAGCTTGGCACAGGCCACGCCGTGCAGCAAGCAGCGCCCGTGCTGGCTGATGATGGCATTGTGGTGGTTTTATCGGGCGATGTGCCTTTAACCCAAGCTGCCACCGTGCAAGAGCTGGTGCGCCAGTGCGCGGGCACGCAGCTCGCCTTGCTCACACTGGCCATGCCCAACCCCTTTGGCTATGGCCGCGTCATGCGCAACGCGCAAGGGCATATCACCCGCATTGTTGAGCAAAAAGACGGCACGCCCGAAGAACTGGCGGTCAATGAAATCTACAGCGGCATACTGGCTGCACCCGCGCGGCTGCTCAAAAACTGGCTCGCGCGGCTCGATAACAACAACGCCCAGCACGAGTTTTACCTGACAGACATTGTCAAACACGCCGTAAGCGACGGCGTAACAGTAGTTGCCCACACCATTGATGACGCGGTGCAAGTTGCTGGCGTAAACAGCCCGCAGCAGCTTGCCGCCCTTGAGCGCGAATACCAGCGCCGACAAGCCGACAGCCTCATGGCGCAAGGCGTGCGCCTGCGCGACCCCGCGCGGCTCGATGTGCGCGGCAGCCTGCAATGCGGGCAAGATGTGGAAATTGACGTGAACTGCGTTTTTGAAGGCAAAGTGGTGCTGGGCAACCGCGTGCGCATCGCTGCCAACTGCGTGCTGGCCAATTGCCAGATTGGCGATGGTGCCGTGATTCACCCCTTTACCCATATCGACGGCGAAAAAGCAGGCGCAAGCGTTGGCGCGGGCAGCCTGATTGGCCCCTTTGCCCGCCTGCGCCCAGGCGCACAACTGGCGCAAGAAGTGCACATCGGCAACTTCGTTGAAGTCAAAAACTCCACACTGGCAGCAGGCGCAAAAGCCAACCATCTGGCGTATTTGGGCGATGCCGACGTGGGCGAGCGCGTGAACTACGGCGCAGGCTCCATCACCGCCAATTACGACGGTGCCAACAAGCACCGCACCGTGATAGAGGCCGACGTACACATCGGCAGCAACAGCGTGCTGATTGCCCCCGTTACCATAGGCGCGGGCGGCACAGTGGGCGCGGGCAGCGCCATTAGCCACAACACCCCCGCTGGCGCACTCACCGTTACGCGGGGTGAAATGCGCCAAAAAACCAACTACCGCCGCCCCGTAAAACAACCCAAAGGCTAAACCACCCCATGACCCCATCTACCCGCCTGCGCCTGTGGCTCCAATACCACTTCAGTGGCGATAACCTCGCACCCAGCATCATCATCGCCATCAATGTGCTGGTGTGGCTGGCAAGCATTACTGTAGGCGGCTTAAACCCCTTCTCGCCCAGCCCAGCGCAGTTGGGCGAATGGGGTGGCAACTTTGCGCTCGCCACCTTTGCTGGCGAAGGCTGGCGGCTGCTTACCAGCATGTTTATGCACGCAGGCATCTTGCATTTGTTTATGAATATGCTGCTGCTGCAATCCATAGGCGCATTGACTGTGCAGCGCTTTGGGCGCTGGGGCTTTGTGCAGCTATACCTGCTGGGCGGCTTGCTGGCCAGTGCGGCAAGCGCATGGTGGCAGTCGCACACCCTGATAAGCATACGCACAGGCGCGAACGTAGGCGCATTAGGGCTGGCACAACCCGCGCTTAACCTGATTGTGAGCGTAGGCGCTTCAGGCGCCATCTTTGCCGTGTGTGGCGCATTGCTGGCGGTGATTGTGCGGGCAAAAATCACGGGCAACTGGATGTACGGCTTTGACGTTGCCACCAAAAACGCATTGTTGCGCGTAGTGGGCATCAACATTGCCATTGGCTTCATGATTAAAGGCATAGACCAATCGGCGCACGTTGGCGGCTTGCTCGCTGGCTTGCTGCTGGGGCTGGTGCTGCCCATCGTGGCCATGCGGCAAGCACGCGCGCGCAAACTGGCTGGCTATGCCTTGGCCTGCCTGCTGGCAGCGGGGCTGCTGGGGTTGGCATTTGCTACAGCCAACCAGACGCAATTGCTGCAAGCCTTGGAACTGCTCAAAGCCTCGTAGCCACGCAGGCATAAGCGGTAACTCCGCAATAATTTTCATGAAAATTTTGCAGATATCGCTTGAGCTGTAACTCGGCAGACTTTGTATTCTTGTATCATTCCTCAAAGCGCATTGTTGTGATTGCATGCATTTAGAGGATAAGCAATGCAGCGCCTGACCTTGTACTTGCGACCTGTAAAGTTAATAATTCCAGCATACCCTGTTTGTTTAACGTGAAGGAGATGAAAATGCGAAAAT
>CAZUBE010000041.1:0-5510 GCA_964618495.1 uncultured Allobrachymonas sp.
ACGTCAATGATGCCAAAGCCAAACAGCACGATAAGGGGCCAAATCCAGTCGTATCTGCCTTGCCCCCGATTGTTGCTTGCATGGGGTTTGCGTAGCAGGCAGAGTAGGGCGGCAAAGGCCAGAGCCATGCCGAGCAGTTTGCGCAAGCTGCCCTGTTCGCCAAAAAGCAAGAAAGCTGCCAGTAGCGGGATGATGAGCGAGAGCCGCTGAGCGGCATCGGTGCGTACGATGCCTGCGGTTTGTACTGAACGTGCCAGTACGACAAAGACGCTGGGTAACAGCACGCCAAGCGCCAGAAATATGCCAAGGGGCTGGCCCGGGCTGCTTAATTTGGCAATATCTGGGCGCAAAAGGAAATAACAAAGCCCTGATGCGATGATGTAATTGGCAAAGATGGCTTGCCTTGCATCCAGTCCGCGCGTGCGTCCAGCCTTGAGCAAAACGCCAACTGAAACGCTGCATATCACGCTGGTAAACAGGAACATCAAACCGGTTGCGATAGACAAATCAATGGCTCCTGTCAGGAGATGGTGCAAATATATTCAGTTGCGTGCTTATTATTCTGGCTTGAGCAGTTGCTGCAGTTCGCCGCTTTCGTGCATATTGGCCATGATGTCAGAGCCGCCGATAAATTCGCCGTTGATATAGAGCTGGGGAATAGTGGGCCAGTTGCTGTATTCTTTGATGCCTTGGCGGATGGCATCGTCTTCAAGCACATTGACGGTGTGGATCTCTTTGGTGCTAATGCCACAGGCTTTGAGCAGTTGTACGGCACGACCAGAAAAACCACACATGGGAAAACTCGCACTGCCTTTCATGAATAGGACGATAGGGTGGTTTTTAACAAGGTTGTCGATGTGTTGTTGTGTTTCGTTCATGGTGTGTATTTTGTAATTAACAGGTGTTTGATTATCGCAAAGCAGGAATGGTTGCAGTACTTTTGTGCTTTAAAGCACCAGTAGTTTTGCGGTTTATGTTTGCTGTTTATATCCTGCCGTAGCCCAGCCAGCGGCTTTGGCATTTCATACATACCGCATCGGGAAGCGGGTAGGGTTTTGGTGAGTGAGTTGATGAAATGCTGGACTTGGAAAGTTGCCAATGTTAACGATACCGCTGCCGCAAAGCCAAGCCCATCTTTATCGGGTCAAGCCGTAAACCAGCAGTCCTAGCCACTCGTGCAAAGCGGTCTGCCAGCGTAGCAGGCTGTGAGCTAGTGAGTATTCGGTTAATGGGGTTGATTTACCTGTGCGAAAGTCCACCGGGTATGGTGTGACCTTGCAGCCTACAGCTTTGAATTCGGCTATGCTACGCGGCATGTGCCAGGCTGATGTCACCAGCAGCCAGGGCTGCAGGCAGCGGTTGCCCAGCAGCTTGGCTACTTGCTGTGCGTTTTCTCGGGTGGTGCGTGAGCCGTCTTCCAGACGTATTCTGGACATATCCATGCCCTGCTGCTGGTAGAAGGCTCGGGCCAGTTCGGATTCGGTCACGCCGGTAGTAAGTAGCCGCCCCTCTCCGCCAGAAAACACCAGTTCCAAGTTGGCATGCTGGCGCATCAAGCCCACTGGCACCGTCATGCGTTCGGCCGCATCGCCCAGAGGCACTTGGCCATGGGCAACGAAGCTGTCGGGGTGGCCAACCGCGCCGCCCAGTACGATGATGCCAGCATGATGATTGATGGCTGCTGTTGCCGGCACTGGGTAGCGGTTTTCCAAGGGGCGCAGTAAAGCATCGGGGATGGCGCGAAAGCCCAGCAGACCCAACATTGCCAGCCCACTCCACAGCATAATGACCGCCAGCTTGCGCCAGCGCGTCAGGATCAGCAAGGCCACCCCCCAGTACAAAGCCAGCCAGAACATGGGTTGGGTGATGGCAGACAGCAATTTTGAGAAGATAAACATCCGGGTGTTTCTTGTCTTTGTGGGCAGCAGAAGGTAAGCGAATAGCAGTGTATCCGGTCTATGCCTCAAAACGTTGGGCTTTCATGGCAGATAGCGCTTTCATCGGAACCCTGAGCACTACTATGGAAGGATGCCAATATGGGCTACAAGCTGATGATTAACGCGATTTGGCGATCACTGGCTGTTGCGTGGTGACGTTGGATCGCTGGCAGCACTGGCGGGCACCTGTGGTGTATCGGCACTATCTATAGGTAGGGTTGTTGTTTGATTTTTGGAGGGTGGCGCAGGTGCAATGGGCTGGAGTTTTTCATCTGCCATGCCAACGAGCAACATGCGGCCATCGGGCAGGGTGCGAAATTCGCCAAAGCGGGCATTTTGAAAAGGCGTGCCTTGCCCTTCGGGGAAGAAAAAGGCATCGGTAACGACTACCCATTGTCCTTTGAGCAGCTTGAGTGGCACGGTTATTTCGTTTTGGTTTGGCGTTTGATTAGCTGCTTGCCCAATTTGCGCCAAGCGTTGCAGTTGGGCTATGCCTTGGGCATTGATGCTGGCTATGGCAAGGCGTGTGCTTTGCAGCGACCAGCCCGTGGCGCTTTCGCCAAGTTGCTGCTGTAGCTGGGGCGGTATGGCAAAGCGCAAAGCCATGTAGTCGCCCTGCATGAGTGAGCGCGGGTCAACAGGCATAAGGGGGATGTAGATTTTTTGCCCTTGTGCCATGACTTGCTCTTTGCCGCGCACATCCCATAGCACGCTGCCTAGCGCCATAAGCAAGCCTGCTAGCAGCAGGGCAGAGCTCCAGCGGTGTATGGCTGGCGTGGCGGCTGGCGCTGCTGATGTATTGGGCGCGGTGGTGTTGGCTGCCATGTCGGGTGCTGAACTTTGTTTGCCGCTGCAGGCTGCATGGGCGCTTGTTTTATGGTTGGTGGCTTGCTGGCGATTGTGCCAATGGCGCAGTGCGGTAAGTGCTATGGCTATGCCGCTACCCATGCCTGCCAGCAGCAGCGCCTTGTTGGTTAGCGGCCATTGCAGCGCGTAGTAAAAGCCCGATAAATCCAGCAAAAGCACCAGCCCAGCCAAGCCCAGCAAACGGCGCTGCCCGCGCAGGCAAGCTATTGTGCCTATCAGGGCAATAGCGCCTGCACCGCTTAGCCAAGGGGCGGCAATGGCCAGCAGCAGGTAAACCAGCGCGAGCAGTGCGGCAAGGTGATTTTTGCTTTGCGCCATGCTGTGGGGTGCTTGTGCTTGTGCTTGTGGCTGTGATGTGGCGTGCTGGGCATGGGCATAGCGCCCAGAGTGCGGCTGCAAGAGTGGAAGTCTTTTGCGCATCAGCAGCGCAGCCAGCGCAATAGCTGCCCATTGCAGCAGCGTTGGCAGAGCAAAGTTAAACAGTGCTGCCGTACCCGCCCAAGGCGCATCAGCCGAGCCGAGCGCACCATGCTGCATGGCTAGCTTAACTGCGGGCATCAGCAGCAAGCCAGCTGCCATGCCGCTAAATATGCCAGCCAAACGCCCTGGCAAGGCAGACTGGGGTAGGCGGCGCTGGAGCGCGTGCTGCCCTTTGAGTTGCCACCATGCCCAAAGCAGGCTCAGGCATGCAGCGTTGCCAGCAGCCATGGGGTGTGTGAAATTGGTGTAACGCGAAACATCGTCATCCAGCGGTATGCTGATGCGCCACAGCGGCCATTGCAGCGCCAGCACCATGCCTGTTGCCGCCAGCCCCATCAGGGGCTGTATCCAGTCGTCATCTACCAGTAGGGCAACGGCTAGCGCCAGCGCAGCGCCCAACAGCATGACGCTGTTAAAACTCCACAGCAATGCATCAGAACGCAAATTCCACAGCAGCGAGCCAGTTGATAGCAGCAGGCCGCTCAAAATGGCGCTCAGGCACAGTTGTGCAGCAAACATGCCAGGCTTGGCGCGCAACCACATCACCCCTGCACCCAGCAGTAGCGCAGCAACAAAAAGCGAGGCAGGTGGAAGCAGCAGGCTCGCGTTGAACAACAGCAAAAACAAAAGAAAGGGCCATATCACCAGTTGTGCGCCCAGAAAGCTCAGAGTCATCAGCACCCATGACATGGCTCCTGTACTTTGCGGCGCAATCAGGCTGGTGCGTGTGGGTGCTGGCGTGGGGGTGTGTTGTTGGGTGGGTGGCATGTTTAGCCTTTTTGCTGCAAACGGTGCAGCCATGTGGTACTTGCGCCTAAGCTGACCGCAGCAATCAACACGAATAGAAGCAGGGTGCTTGTGAAGTTTGTAGACTGAAACAGCATTTTTGCCACCCATGCCAGCCACACCGCATTCAGATTCAATGCGGTAAATGCAAGCAGTGTCATATCGGCAGGCGCATACGGAGCTTGGCGCGGGTGTGTGTGGCGCCACCACAGCCCTAGGCCGCTTGCAAGCAACAGGGCGGCATTAAAGATAAACATGGTGTTGAAGCTGCTTTCTTCTACAGCAAACAAGCCCACCAGCGCATAAGCGCACCATGCGCTTTGTGCCAGCAAGACAGCCAGTCGCCTGCTGACTTTGGCGCTGCCATGTGGCTGCAACTGCCCCCAGCGTTGCAAGGCAAAAGGCCACAGCAGCACCAGCAGCCACAGCAGCGAAGCCACATAGTGCTGTGTGTGGCGCATGACAACAAGGCGCAGCAAAGGATGGAGCAGCGACTGCCCCGACCACATGGCTATGCCCAATGCTGCCACCAGCAGCCACAACGCCCACACCACATCGCGCCGCGCCACCACTGCCCACAAAAGCGACAAGGCCGCCCACACTGCAAACAATTGCCAGGCATCTGCCCCTGTTTGGTAGGTTTGCCCGACAAAAGCCAGCAGCCCGCCGAGCGCCATATTGCCCAGCAGCAGCCCCGCCAAGCGCAGGCGCGGCACGGCTATGGCGCAGGCAACGGGCAAAGTCAGCGCCAGGCACAGCAGCGCCAAGCGCATTTGGCGCGTTTGCTCTTGCCAGTTGGCAGCCACCCAAAAAACCAGCCCACAGCCCAGCAATAAAGCCGCCAGCAGCCACAAGCCATGTTCAAGCCGTGCGGGGTTGATGGCGGGCGCGGCAAGTTTGTTAGATGTAGGGGGTATTGCTGGAGGCTGCTCGTGGTTTGGCATAGAGAGGGCTTTTCTTTGCGGCTTGAGTGGTGTAGTTATTAGTCATTTCCGAGCAGGCAGGAATGATAAGAGTAGAGGGAGAAAAAAGGGAAAACTTGCTTTTCCTTTTTGGTTGCATGATTAAAAAGTGAGCATTTTATCTGCCCATTCAACGACATTGAGGCAGTCCAGCATGGTGGAAATGGGGCAGGCGGCAGACTCTGCCTGATTGCGCCCCTGTATGCAGGTGCCGCAGGCCAATACAGTGCCTTTTTTGTCGATAAAGGTATGAAGCTGCTCTTTGACGTTGTATTTTGCGTGGGTAATGGACTCGGCTTCTACGCCTGCGCCCATTAAAAACAGCCGCACCTCATGCTGTTTTGTAAGTGCAGTATTGGCAAAGCGGATGGCGTTCCATGCTTTTTCAGGGTCGTTGGTTTCAAGAATAATGCCGATTTTCATGGATATGCTCCTTCAGAATAGAAGCATGCAGTAAAAGCATGTGCCATTGAGCATA
>CAZUBE010000042.1:0-3691 GCA_964618495.1 uncultured Allobrachymonas sp.
TTAGTTTTGCTTTACGTCATAACAAGCTACAGCACTCAAATCAACGGTGCTCTAACTCCAGCACGGTAATTAACTGCCATCTATTTACTACCAGCACGCCTATTGCACCTACATCACTTTGAACCAACTGCCTTTTTTACCAAACTTGCCGCGCCTGCCTGCCATCAGGCCACAACTGCCGCCCAGCCTGTTGCGTGACACAGTTGCTGGCTTGTCTGTTGCTGCCATTTTGCTGCCGCAAGCTGTAGCTTATTCAGCCATAGCTGGCACCCCCATACTGCACGCGCTTGTAACAACCCTGCTTGGGCTGACTTTGTATGCCATGCTGGGCAGCAGCCGCTTTGGCATCGTTTCACCCACATCCTCAGCTGCGGCAGTATTTGCTTCTACGGTCATTACCTATGGCCCTGGCACCGGTTTTGCACTGGTCCTGCTCACCGGCGCCTTGCTGTTGCTTACTGCATGGTTGCGGGCAGATTTTCTGGCAGCTTTCGTCTCGCGGCCTGTTTTACGGGGCTTTAGCTGGGCGCTGTCAGCAACCATTATTATTGGCCAGTTGCCTCAAATGACCGGCGTCACTCTGCCCTCAAACCGTGCACCCTATCTGTTGCTGCATTGGTTGCAACATCTCTCGCGCATCCATCTGCCCACACTGCTGCTGGGCGGCGGTGCATTTTCCATATGGCTGGTGCTGCGCCAGATACAAAAACGCCGCCACCGCTGGCTGCAACCCTCGCTGGTGGTCATGCTGCTGGCTTTACTGGTATCTGCCGTGCTGCCGCTGCCAGCTTATGGCGTTGCTCTGCTGGGGCACATCAATCTGCAAGGTATACGACTGCAGTGGCCCGACATGGACTGGCGTGATTGGGTCGAAATGGTACAGATTGCCCCTACCTTGCTGCTGATCGTTTTTGCCGAATCGTGGGGTGCTGTGCACTCGCTGGCTTTGCCCTATGGAGACAAAGTCAGCGCCCGCCGCGACATGACCGCGCTTGGCATCATCAATTTGGCCTGCGGGCTGTTCCAAGGGCTGCCTGCTGGCGTCGGGTTTTCTGCCTCCTCGGCCAACTACAATGCTGGCGGGCGCAGTCGGCTAGCGGGCGTGTCGGCTGCTTTTGTTATCGTGCTGCTGCTATGGCTGGCGCGAGGCTTGCTTGCACTGCTGCCCATGCCTGTTCTAGCCGCAATTGTTGCAGGCATCCTTTCGCACAACCTCAGTCCGCGCCCGCTATTTCGCTCCTTGCGTCTGGGCGGTGATGCCTGGCTGGCACTGCTTACTGCTGCTGGTGTATTCATGGGCGGCGTACTGTTTGGCATGATGCTGGCTGTCAGCCTTTCCATACTGCTGGCAATGCGACGTTTCGCCAAAACACGCTGGAGCGAATTGGGCAACCTGCCTGAAACACGCGAATACCTTGACGTAAAGCGCAATCCACAAGCGCAAAGCGTGCCAGAGATCATGATCATGCGCCCCGAAAGCCCCCTATTTTTTGCCAACGCCGAAACCATCCTACTCGAAATGGCCGAGCACCTTGAAGCATCGCCCACACCTGTGCACGCTGTCATCCTGAGCCTTGAAACCTGCGATGATCTTGATAGCACCACCCTTGAAGCACTCGAAGAGTTTCAAAAGGAGCGCCATCAGCACGGCCAACACCTGCTACTGGCCCGCGTCAAAGACCGCCCCCGACGCGCACTGCAACGCGCAGGCCGCGTTTTACGCGACGCTTCTTCGCTCGAAGCCGTTACCCATACCTCCTCCATTGATGGCATATTCACCGTCTGCTGGAGCGTAGATAACGCCGTGCAGGCCGCACAAGTGTTGCTGCAATCCGATCTTGATGTGCAAACAACACTCCCTTAACTAAACCGCTTGTTTCGCCTCACCCATGCCCGCGCACAAAACCACCCCACCCGCGCCACCCGCCATCCACCTCATCTACGCCCGCGCCCGCAACGGCATCATCGGGCGCGACGGCAAAATACCCTGGCACCTGCCCGAAGACCTCGCACACTTCAAACGCACCACACTCGGCGCACCCGTCATCATGGGGCGCAAAACCTGGGACAGCCTCCCCCCCCAGCACCGCCCCCTGCCCGGCCGCACCAACATCGTCATCACCCGCCAAACAAACTGGCAAGCCCCTGGCGCACACACCGCCCACTCGCTAGAGCAAGCCATAGCCCTATGCCCTAACGCAGCCACCATCTGGGTCATAGGCGGCGCACAAATCTACGCCCAAGCCCTGCCACTGGCGCAACAAATCGTCGTCACCGAAATAGATGCCGACTTCACAGGCGACGCCCACGCCCCCACGCTTGATACCAACTGGCACGAAACAACCCGCCAAAGCCACACCAGCGCCAGCGGCCTGCCCTACAGCTTCGTCACCTACACCCGCCAACCAAGCTAAAAAGGCGCTAATTTGCCCTCCATTCAAGAGCAAACTCAAAAAAGTCGTCATTCCCGCGCAGGCGGGAATCCATTGCCGCAAGTCACGCAGCCGTAAATTCCCACCTGCGTTAAAACGAGCACCAATTGCGTTTTTCATACCAACTTGGCATAAATCACCGTTACCCAAACCCCTCAGCGCACCCCTGCACCCACCCAGCAACACACCACTAAAAACCCCCACCCCATGCAACTCGCCACCTGGAACGTAAACTCCCTCACCGTCCGCCTGCCCCAAGTCCTCGACTGGCTCGCCGCCAACCCCCAAATCACCCTCTTGGCTCTGCAAGAAACCAAACTCACCGACGACAAATTCCCCACCCAAGCCTTTGCCGACGCAGGCTGGCACACCGCACACTTTGGCCAAAAAACCTACAACGGCGTAGCCCTCATCAGCCGCCAACCCCTGCAAGATGTGCAACGCAACATCCCCGGCATGGACTGCGACATGGCACGCGTCATCGCCGCCACCCTCCCCGCCACATCATCTGCCACATCCGCCACATCACCCACCCAGTACCCCCTACGCATCATCAACGCCTACTTCCCCAACGGCCAAGCCCCCGACAGCGACAAATTCACCTACAAAATGCGCTGGCTTACCGCCCTGCACCAATGGCTACAAACCCAGCTCCAAAGCCACCCGCACCTCCTCCTCATGGGCGACTACAACATCACCTTTGACGACGCCGACGTCTGGGACCCCGCCGCCCTGCACGAAACCATCCACTGCACCAGCGCCGAACGCGCCCACCTGCAACAACTCATCGCCCTTGGCCTGCACGACAGCTTGCGCCTCTTCCCCCAACCCGAAAAAAGCTACACCTGGTGGGACTACCGCAACTTCGCCTTCCGCCGCAACCTCGGCATGCGCATCGACCACATCCTCTCCAGCACCGCCCTGCTCCCCCACATCACCGCCTGCCACATCGACAAAACCCCCCGCAAAAACGACCGCCCCAGCGACCACACCCCAGTAGTCATCACCTTGGGCACAGCAGCAGCCACACCCCTTTAAACACGGGTGCGGATACGGGCGCGGGAGCCGAACGCAAAAGGCGCAAAAACTACGCAGAAGTCGCAAAAAATACCAGAAATGGGTTTTGCTGGGCTGGAATGCGGGGGCAGAACGCAGAGGGCGCAGAGGGTACGCAGAGAGCGCAGAAAAATACCAGAAATGGTTTTGGTTTTGGTTTTGGTTTTGGTTTTGGTTTTGGTTTTGGTTTTGGTTTTGGTTTT
>CAZUBE010000043.1:0-3623 GCA_964618495.1 uncultured Allobrachymonas sp.
TCTGCCCATTCGCGGGTTTCTTGGGGATCAGCATCAGGCGCTGCCTGTGGGCGTTGATCGGTCGTGGGAGTAATGCCTGTTTCTGCTGCCATAACGTTATCCTTGTGCGATATGTCTTGCCAATCTGCAGCTACACATGGTCATGAGTGGCTATAGTTATGGCAAGAAACTAAACTGTATCTACAAGAATACTGCAAGCAGCAAAAAAAGTCTGCTCTCACTACAAGCTACCGCGCCAGCTGTAGGGTGTTTGAGCAGCTTGGTTGCGCAATGCCTGCATGGATATGCTATCTGGCAGACATATGCGCAAAGCGCAATTACACCTCCAATGCGCCAATCAGGCTACTGATGTTTTCAACCTTGTTGGCAACCATCCATTCCTCAATATCCTGCACAATCTGCTGGGCAATGCCTGGTGTAATAAAGCTGGCAGTACCAATCTGTACCGCACTGGCTCCTGCCAACAAAAATTCAATGACATCGGTCGCACTCATAATGCCGCCAATACCAATAATAGGCAATTTGACTGCACGAGCAACCTGCCAAACCATACGCAAAGCCACAGGTTTGATAGCTGGCCCAGACAAGCCGCCAGTGATATTGGCCAAAACAGGGCGGCGGGTGTTAATGTCAATGGCCATGCCAATCAGCGTGTTGATTAGTGACAGCGCATCAGCCCCTGCGTCGGCGCATGCTTTGGCCATAGTTACCACATCGGTTACGTTGGGCGAGAGCTTGACGATCAGTGGTTTGCTGGTAGCTGCACGACATGCTGCCACGACACCAGCAGCGCACACAGGGTCGCTGCCAAAAACAATTCCACCTTGTTTGACGTTGGGGCAAGAGATATTCATCTCCAGCGCAGCCACTTCAGGCAACTCGTTGAGCCGGCGTGCCATTTCGGCGTATTCATCTACCGTATCGCCAAAAAAGTTGGCAACACACACCGTATCGACACTGCGCAGAAACGGCAGCTTTTTTTCGATAAATGCATCAATGCCCACATTTTGCAGACCAATGGCATTGAGCATGCCGCCTGGCGTTTCAACAATGCGCGGCGTAGGGTTACCCGCGCGAGGACGCAATGACAAGCCTTTGGTAACAATGCCACCCAACATATTGAGATTGACATATTCAGAAAATTCTTCACCATAACCAAACGTGCCCGATGCCGTCATCACCGGATTACGCAGGGCCATGCCAGCCACCTGAACAGACAGATTGGGTTTCATGCGTGTTGCTCCCATTTCAGTTCTCTGGAATCAAATACAGGGCCTTCTGTGCAAACACAGCGGAAGTCTGGCGTTTGCTGACTATGGTTGTGGCCTTCAGCCACACAACCCAGACAAGCACCCACACCGCAGGCCATGTAGCCCTCCAGCGAAACCTGGCACGGTACGTTGCGTGCTTGAGCCAGTTGCGCCACCGCGCGTAACATGGGTGTTGGCCCACAAGCGTAAATACTTGCCCTGCCCTGCAACTGATCCAGATAGCGCGTCAGCGGTGCAGTAACAAAACCAGCCTCGCCAAAAGAGCCGTCGTTAGTCGCAGCATGGCAGCTCGCTCCCAACTGAGCGAACTCATCGAAGCACAGCACATCTTCACTGCTGCGCCCACCTGCAAACAGGTGTACTTTTGCTTTTTGCGCCAACAGGCTTTTTGCCAGCAGATACAACGGTGCCAAACCAATGCCACCACCTACCAGCAATTTATCTTCATCGGCGGCTCCAGTAACAAAGCCCTTGCCCAGTGGCCCCAAAATATCCACAGGCTGCCCAGCCTTCATATCTGCCAGTTTGGCTGTACCTTTACCCACAACATGGTAGAGCATTTCAAAATAGGCTGGCTGCTCTGAAGATGCGCCCTGCTCTTGAAGCAAACCCGCATCAAACACGGCAAACGGACGGCGCAACAGGGGATCAATAGCGTTACCAACACGCACCATAACGAATTGACCAGGCTCGGCATCAGCAAAAGCTGCAGGCGCAGTCAGGCGAATACGCCAATAACCAGGCGCCACTTGCTGGTTGAAAAGAACGGTGGCTGTAAATTGCATCAAAAAACTCCGTTACAAAAACATTAATCATTTTGCCTCAAGGCAACAAAGGCAATCCCAGTTCCGCCAAGTATTTATTGTGCCATTGCTTGGCCTCGGCAATCTTCTTCTCGGCGGCCAGCAACTCGGCATGTACTGCCGCAAGGTCGATTTCTTCCTCGGCTTGTGCCGTGCTTACATAGCGCGAAATATTCAGGTTAAAGTCGTTTTTCTCGATTTCATCCATGCCCACCCTGCGCGCGTAGCGCGGCTCTTCTTTGCGGTGCTGGTAGGTGCTGATGATTTTGTCGATATGCTCGGGCAAAAGCTGGTTTTGGCGTTTGCCTTTTTCAAAATGCTCGGCAGCGTTGATAAACAGCACATCATCTGGCTTTTTGCACTTTTTCAGCACCAAAACGCAAACGGGTATGCCTGTAGAGAAAAACAGATTGGCGGGCAGCCCAATCACCGTATCAATATGCCCGTCTTTCAGCAGCTTGGTGCGAATACGCGCCTCGGCACCTCCGCGAAACAGCACACCGTGCGGCAAGATAATGACCATAACGCCGTCTTGCTTCAAAAAGTGAAAGCCGTGCAGCAAAAAGGCAAAATCTGCCGCCGACTTGGGCGCCAGCCCGTAATTTTTAAAACGCACATCATCGCCCAGCGCCTCGCTCGGCTCCCAGCGGTAGCTAAAAGGCGGGTTGGCCACCACCGCATCAAACTGCGGCACCTTGGCGGGGTTGGTTTCGCGCAGCATCTCCCACTCGTTAATGAGCGTGTCGCCGTGAAAGATTTCAAACTCTGAATCTTTCACCCCATGTAGCAGCATATTCATGCGCGCCAGGTTATAGGTGGTAATGTTTTTCTCTTGCCCGTAAATCTTGCCAATGCCATGCGCACCCATCAAGCGGCGCACATTAAGCAGCAGCGAGCCAGAGCCGCAGGCAAAATCCATCACGCTATCCAAATGCACGCGCTTGCCCGTGGCAGGCTCTTGGCCGTCGAGCGTAACAATGGCCGACAAAATACTCGAAATAGGCTGCGGCGTATAAAACTCGCCCGCCTTCTTGCCCGAGCCAGCGGCAAACTGCCCAATCAAATACTCATAGGCATCGCCCAGCGTATCGCTATCGGTAGAAAACTGCCCCAGCCCCTTGGCAATCTCGGCAATGATTTTGCACAGTTGCGCATTGCGCTCGGTGTAAGACTTGCCCAGCTTGTCAGAAACCAGATTAATCTCCGAAAACAGCCCGCGAAACGTGCTATCGAAAGACTCCTCCTCAATATATTTCAGCCCCGCTTGCAGCGTATGCAGCAGCGTTGCATCTTGCGTGCGTGCCAGCTCGGCAATGCTGCCCCACAAAAATTGCGGCTCAATCACATAATGCATTTTGCGACGCATCAGCTTTTCAAACTCGGGCACATCCTCCAGATTGCATTCGTACCAAAGCTGCAACGGCGTACAGACCGAGGCATCAATTTTCTGCGGGTAATCTGCGCCCAGCTCCTTTTGTGCGGCAGCCTCGTAGTTGTCTGACAAATAGCGCAGAAACAGAAAAGCCAGCATGTAATCGCGGAAATCGTC
>CAZUBE010000044.1:0-3477 GCA_964618495.1 uncultured Allobrachymonas sp.
ATTTTCGCATTTTCATCTCCTTCACGTTAAACAAACAGGGTATGCTGGAATTATTTACTTGACAGGCTGCAGGCACATAATCAGGCGCTGCGCTGCTTATCCTCTAAATGCATGCAATCATAACAATGCGCTTTTGGGAATGATACAAGAATACAAAGTCTGCCAGGTTACAGCTCAAGCGATATCTGCAAAATTTTTATGAAGGTTGTTGCGGAGCTGCCGCTTACGCCTGCCTGGCTACGAGGCTTTGAGCATTTCCAAGGCTTGCAGCAGTTGAGTCTGGTCTGCCGTGGCAAATGCCAACCCCAGCAGCCCTGCTGCCAGCAGGCACGCCAAGGCATAGCCAGCCAGTTTGCGGGCGCGTGTTTGCCGCATAGCCACGATAGGCAGCACCAGCCCGAGCAGCAAGCCAGCGAGCAAGCCGCCAACGTGCGCTGATTGGTCAATGCCTTTAATCATGAAGCCAATGGCAATGTTGATTCCTACTACGCGCAACAATGCGTTTTTGGTGGCAACGTCAAAGCCGTACATCCAGTTGCCCGTGATTTTTGCCCGCACAATCACCGCCAGCAATGCGCCACACACGGCAAAGATGGCGCCTGAAGCGCCTACGCTCACAATCAGGTTAAGCGCGGGTTGTGCCAGCCCTAATGCGCCTACGTTCGCGCCTGTGCGTATGCTTATCAGGGTGTGCGACTGCCACCATGCGCTTGCCGCACTGGCCAGCAAGCCGCCCAGCAGGTATAGCTGCACAAAGCCCCAGCGCCCAAAGCGCTGCACAGTCAATGCGCCTATGGATTGCAGCAGCAGCATATTCATAAACAAATGCAAGATGCCTGCGTGCATAAACATGCTGGTAAGCAGCCGCCAGCCTTCGCCAGCAAAGGTGGCGAGCGCAAAGTTGCCACCCCATTCGCCCAACTGCGCTGGGCTGGGCGAGAAGGGGTTTAAGCCGCCTACAGTAATGCTTGCCAGCCACACCAGCACATTGATGGCGATGATGATGCTGGGTGCGAGGTTATCGCCACTGAAGTGGTATTGGAGCCACAGGCGCAGGCGGGTAGATGGGGTCATGGGGTGGTTTAGCCTTTGGGTTGTTTTACGGGGCGGCGGTAGTTGGTTTTTTGGCGCATTTCACCCCGCGTAACGGTGAGTGCGCCAGCGGGGGTGTTGTGGCTAATGGCGCTGCCCGCGCCCACTGTGCCGCCCGCGCCTATGGTAACGGGGGCAATCAGCACGCTGTTGCTGCCGATGTGTACGTCGGCTTCTATCACGGTGCGGTGCTTGTTGGCACCGTCGTAATTGGCGGTGATGGAGCCAGCGCCATAGTTCACGCGCTCGCCCACGTCGGCATCACCCAAATACGCCAGATGGTTGGCTTTTGCGCCTGCTGCCAGCGTGGAGTTTTTGACTTCAACAAAGTTCCCAATGTGCACGTCTTGTGCCAGTTGCGCGCCTGGGCGCAGGCGGGCAAAGGGGCCAATCAAGCTGCCTGCACCTACGCTTGCGCCTGCTTTTTCGCCGTCGATATGGGTAAAGGGGTGAATCACGACATCATCGCCAATCTGGCAATTGGCCAACACGCAGTTGGCAGCGATGCGCACGCGGTTGCCCAGCGTCACTTTGCCTTCAAAAACGCAGTTCGCGTCAATTTCCACATCTTGCCCGCATTGCAAGCTGCCGCGCACATCAAGCCGCGCGGGGTCGCGCAGACGCACGCCTTGCGCCATCAGGCTGTCGGCTTGTCGGCGCTGGTACTCACGCTCAAGGGCTGCAAGCTGCTGCGGGCTGTTTACGCCAGCTACTTGCACCGCGTCATCAATCAGGTGGGCAACTACGGCCACGCCATCTTGAACCGCGTGTTTGACAATGTCTGTGAGGTAAAACTCTTGCTGGGCGTTGTTGTTATCGAGCCGCGCGAGCCAGTTTTTGAGTAAACGCGCGGGTGCAGCCAGTATGCCGCTGTAGATTTCATTGACCGCGAGTTCTTGCGGCGTGCCGTCTTTTTGCTCAACGATGCGGGTGATATGCCCTTGCGCGTTACGCATGACGCGACCATAACCAAAGGGGTTGGGCATGGCCAGCGTAAGCAGCGCCAGTTGCGTGCCTGCGCACTGGCGCACCAGCTCTTGCACGGTGGCGGCTTGGGTTAAAGGCACATCGCCCGATAAAACCACCACAATGCCATCATCAGCCAGCACGGGTACTGCTTGCTGCACGGCGTGGCCAGTGCCTAGTTGAGGCATCTGGCGCACAAACTGGCGGCGCGGCTGCTGTATCTGCCCAGCCGCCAAATCAGAGGCTTGCTCTGGTGTTTGTGCCAGTGCTGCTTCTACCAGCTCGGCCTCGTGGCCTGTAATAACCACCACTTGCCGCGCCTGCAACTGCGCTGCCGTATCAAGCACATGCTGCACCAGCCCCTGATGCGCGAGTTTTTGCAGCACTTTGGGCGTGGCGCTTTTCATGCGCGTGCCTTTGCCTGCGGCCATGATGACGATGTCGATTGGTGTGTTCATGATGGGAAACCCATTCAGAAAAAGTTGTTGCCATGTTGGAAAGCATCTGTTGCGTCTGCGGCTCAGAAGCGGCATTTTCCAGACTCAGGCTTTTTCGCGTTTAACGCGCAAAATCTCATCCAGTATCAGGCAGCCTGCCCCGATGGTGATGGCACTGTCGGCTATGTTAAAAGCAGGAAAATGTCCGCCTACAAACAAGGGCTCAAGCCAGCGCCAGTGAAAGTCCAGCATATCAACCACGTAGCCATACAGCACGCGGTCTATCACGTTGCCGATGGCGCCGCCCAGTATGCAGGCCATGGCAAAGCAAAACAGCTTTTGTGTGGGGCGGGTGCGTATGAACCAGACTATGCCAATAATAGAAACCACGCCCAAAGCGGTAAAAAACCAGCGCTGCCAGCCGCCTGCATTGGCCAGAAACGAAAACGCAGCACCATAGTTATGCACCCGCACCACGTTAAAAAACGAAGTAACGGTTGTGCTGTGGTACAGCGGGTAGTTGGCAACAATCAGGTATTTGCTGAACTGGTCAAGCACCAGCCAAAACGCAGCCAGCCCCAGCCATACCCACATGGCACGGCTGTTGCGGCTGCTGGAACTATTGGGGCGGCTGCTGTAGCCGCTGGATTTGCGTGCGCCCGCCATTACGCCATGCTCCGCGTTTCACCCGCGCCAAACAGGTTGCTGCTGCACCTTGCACAGATAGTTGGGTGTGCGGCATCGCTGCCTACGTCATCGCGATAGTGCCAGCAGCGTTCGCATTTTGGTGCTGTGGCGGGTTGTACGGTAAAGAGCAAAGATTCTCCCGCAGCCAACGTTACAGTTGATGTGATAAATACAAATTTCAAATCTTCGCCCAGACTTTGCAGCAGCACCATATCTTCTGCAGGCGCAGCGATGTGCAAATTGGCTTGCAGCGATGAGCCCACTTGCCCTTGCTCGCGCACGGCTTCAATTTCTT
>CAZUBE010000045.1:0-2607 GCA_964618495.1 uncultured Allobrachymonas sp.
GAAGACGACGAAGACCATTTTATTTGGCGCTTTGACGGTCAACCAGAGAAAGCACAGGCGCTGCAGCAGATGCTGCAACAGACGGTTGGCAATGAGCTGCACACAACCTGTATCGAATTTATCCTGACCCAACAGCTGATACGCATGCGCGATACATGGAAAAATAGCCATCTGGTATGGACTGATACTGACTCACAAAGCTATTTGGCAGTAGCCTCTCCACGCAAGCACACAATCTGGTGGCACCCGCAAGCAACGCTACAGCAAATCAAGCAAGCACAAACGCATTGCATTCCTTATGAAGAAAGGCTGGATTTCGATTCAACCAGCTACCATAGCTTGACGCTGCAGCAGGCTTTGTGGAACCATGCACAACGCGGACGCACATCACGGATGCATTCCACACTCATCGAACGCCATCTGCATGATTTTGTGCGCTTGCACCACCACATGCATCTGCCAAAAAATGATGTTGGCCATGCTGCGCGTTACGTTGTACGGCGCCTTGGCAAAGCGCCCGAAAGTATTCATAACCTGCTACAGCAACCCTTGTTTTCCAATGATGAGATGCTGCGTGCTTTGGTTGCCTTGCTACTGACCCGTGTCATCACATTTGGACAAACCGTAAGTGCTGCGAGTACTGTTTAAGCGCTATGCTTGCTGGTAATGGCTACTGGATTGCCTGTATTCAACAACAATCCGACAAACAACACAAACCCAACCTCTAGCAGATGCCCCGATTTTTTCAAACCCTGCTGCTGGCCTTGCAGTTTTTTACGCGCATTCCACTACCAGCACCGCTGGCAAGGCGGGTGGATTTTTCGCCAGCTCTGATGCAGCGCGCCATGGCCTGCATGCCCGCTGCGGGCTGGATTACAGGATTGGCAGCGGCTTTGGTATTTAACTTGTCACTGGCGCTATGGGCAGTGCCAACCACAATTGTCACTGCCGCACCATTACTCATGCTACTGGCGGCAACTCTAAGCACGGCGGCAGGTTTGTGGCTAACAGGCGGGCTACACGAAGACGGATTGGCCGATGTCGCCGATGCTTTAGGCGGGCAAAACAGCCCCGAACGCGCGCTGCAAATCATGAAAGATTCGCAACTAGGCGGGTATGCCGTGCTTACGCTGTCCATGGCTTTACTGCTGAAAGTCTGCCTGATAGCGTTGCTTGGCATGCTGCTGGACGCGCAACTTCTTGGCTGGCTGCTGCTGGCAGCACATGTGCTGTCACGCTTTTTCCCGCTGGCGCTGGCACGCTGGTTGCCGCACGTGGCGCTTGCCGATCAGTCTAAAACGCGCCAGATGGCAGGCACGATTAGCGCCATGCCACTGTGGCCCGGAGCACTGTGCTGCCTGCCCTTGCTGGCTTTTTACTGCTTGCCAAACGGCACGTGGCTGCTGGCACTGGCTGGCGCTGGCAGCGTGACTTGCGCCGTTGCCACTGCCTGCTTGGGGCGCTGGTTCCAGCAACGCATAGGCGGGTTTACAGGCGATTGTCTGGGAGCCACGCAACAGGTATGTGAACTGGTTTTTTACCTTACTGCCCTAAGCATGCTCACCCACAGCGCTTGATACGCGACTCGCCAGATAGCAGCAATCATGTAACTGCTTTTGGCCGGGTGGCCAGTATTTGAACCAGCCTTTGCTTGAATAGCTCTGGATCAATGGTTTTTACAACCTTGCAGTTGTCTGCTGGAATATCAAAATCAACCGAATAAGCACTGGACAAATAAAGTATTACCTGACCATAAGCCTGTTTTTCCTGCGTGCAGCAAAATGCGTAACACGAAACATCCTCTATTACCATATCATCCCAAAGCGCAACGCCCATTGCCACTGCATCGGGCAAATCAATTGAATCAAATCCCCTGCGTTTGATATTGAATTTTCTAAGCGCCGCAGTGCAGGACATGGCGAAATTGGCTATGGGACCTTTTTTTGCTATTTCGTCTACTTCACTACCCGCAAAGGCTGCCGGGCCCAGACAAAGGTCAAAACCTATTATCGTGATGGGAATCTCGCTTTCGAGCATTATCTTGTAGCTCTCTGCGTCAACAAACACATTGAATTCAGCAACGGGGGTGGCATTACCAAGACCAAAACCGCCTGTTCCCATGGAGTAAATATGTTTTACCTTTTTCATGGTGTCGTGGTCTTTGAGTATGGCAAGCGCAATATTGGTTGCGGGGCCGAGTGCAATCAGCTCGATTTCGCCTGGATGCTTTTTAACGGTTTCGATAATGAAATCTATGGCGTGTTTGTCTTCGGCTTTTGATTTGGGATGGATTAAACCCATATCACCCATGCCATCTTTGCCATGAACTGCATCGGCTTTTTCAAGTGGCCTGAACAGTGGTTTTCTGGAACCCGGATAAACAGGGGTATTCTTTCCACAAATTTCGACAGTCATCAAGGCATTATCTGTAGCCTGCTCAAGCGATATATTGCCGCCCAGCGTAGTAATTCCAAGCACATCAACATTTTCATCAAGCAACGCCATGATGATGCCAGATGTATCATCGCTTCCTGTATCTGTGTCAATAATGAATTTTCGCATTTTCATCTCCTTCACGTTAAACAAACAGGGTATGCTGGAATTATT
>CAZUBE010000046.1:0-2594 GCA_964618495.1 uncultured Allobrachymonas sp.
TAACGTTAAATGGACGACAAACCTGTCCAATAACCTGACAGTTTTGTCGAATAATCTTGCCCTTACACGGCACAAGGCTTATAAAGTGCGACATGCAGAATTCTAAACCACCGTATGTCGCAGGCGTGCAGATTTTACCGCAGTCTGCGGGCTCTGGCAATAGCCCCAAGTTGTTGGATCAGGTGCGGATTCGTTGCCGCACTTTGCATTACAGCATTCGCACCGAAGATGCTTATACCGATTGGGCGCGGCGGTTTATTTTGTTTCATGGCAAGCGCCACCCGAAGGAGATGGGGGCGGCTGAGGTGGAGGCGTTTTTGTCGCATTTGGCGGTGGAGCGCCATGTTTCGGCCAATACGCAAAATCAGGCTTTGGCGGCGGTGTTGTTTTTGTACCAGCAGGTGTTGGGCATGAAGTTGCCGTGGATGGAGAGCATTACCCGCGCCAAAAAGTCGCAGCGCTTGCCTGTGGTGCTCAATCGGCTTGAGGTGCAGCAGTTGTTGGCTTGTCTGGATGATGCTGTGCCTGCGCTTGTGGCGCGGTTGTTGTATGGCACGGGCATGCGTTTGCTTGAGGGGCTGCGCTTGCGCGTGAAAGATATTGATTTTGTGCGCAATGAAATTGTGGTGCGCGATGGCAAGGGCGGTAAAGACCGCGTAACGATGTTGCCGCAAACGCTGGTAGATGATTTGCACAGGCATTTGCAGGCGCGGCGTGTTTTGTTTGATGCAGACGTGCAGGCCGGGCGTGCCGATGTGTATTTGCCCGATGCGCTGGCGGTAAAGTACCCCAATGCGCCGCGCGAGTGGGGTTGGCAGTATGTATTTGTGGCGGCGCGGCTGTCTGCTGACCCGCGCACGGGCGAAATCCGCAGGCACCATTTGGATGAGAAGCTGATGCAGCGCCGCATCAAGGCGGCAGCGGTGCAGGCGGGCTTGAGCAAGCCAGTAAGCCCGCATGTGTTGCGGCACAGTTTTGCCACGCATTTGCTCGAATCGGGCTATGACATTCGCACAGTGCAAGAGCTGCTAGGGCATAGCGATGTGAGCACCACAATGATTTATACCCATGTGCTCAACAAAGGCGGGCGCGGGGTGGCAAGCCCGCTTGATGCATTGTGAGCGTGGTGGGATGTGGTTTAGAAGTGGTATGTAGATATGCTGGCACGGCTGCGCAGCTTGCAAAAAACCACGACAATACACCCTTGCTATTTACGCCTTGGTACGCCTTGGGCGTTTTTTTCCTCTGAACTACTCTGCCACTGAACGATTGTTGCCATGAAAGCTCCTGAACTCCTTTTACCCGCTGGTTCGCTTGAGAAAATGCGTGCCGCTTACGACTATGGCGCAGATGCAGTCTACGCAGGGCAGCCGCGCTACAGCCTGCGCGCGCGTAACAACGAATTCAGGCTTGAGCAACTGGAGCAAGGCATTGCCGAGGCACATGCGCGGGGCAAAAAACTGTTTGTCACCAGCAACATCTTGCCGCACAACGACAAGGTACGCACCTACATGCGCGACATTGAGCCAGTCATAGCCATGCGGCCTGATGCGCTGATAATGGCCGACCCCGGCTTAATCATGATGGTGCGCGAGCAATGGCCCGACATGCCCATACACCTATCGGTACAAGCCAACACGGTGAACTATGCGGCAGTGAAGTTCTGGCAAAAAATGGGCGTTGAGCGCATCATCTTGTCGCGCGAATTGAGTCTGGACGAAGTAGAAAAAATCCGCCAGGAATGCCCCGATATAGAGCTGGAAGTATTCGTACACGGCGCACTATGCATAGCCTACAGCGGGCGCTGCCTGCTCAGTGGCTACTTCAATCGGCGCGACTCAAACCAAGGCACCTGCACCAACGCCTGCCGCTGGAACTACAACACCTACGATGCCGAGCTTGACCCCAACACGGGCGACGCACTAGGCACGCGCATGGAGCAAGGCTTTACGCTCGATGCCGAACGCGAACAAGCCGAACAAACCTTTGCCGCCAGCAGCCGCGCCCAATCAGCCACAGGCAACGGCCAGCGCCACCCCGCAGCCAACAAGGTTTACCTGATAGAAGAAGCAGGCCGCCCCGGTGAACTCATGCCCATCATGGAAGACGAGCACGGCACCTACATCATGAACAGCAAAGACTTGCGCGCGGTAGAGTATGTAGAGCGCCTCACCAAAATCGGCGTTGATTCACTCAAAATCGAAGGGCGCACCAAAAGCCTGTACTACGTCAGCCGTGCAGCGCAAATCTACCGCCGCGCCATTGACGATGCCGTAGCAGGCCGCCCCTTCAACCCGCAACTACTCACCGAGCTGGAAGGCCTAAGCAACCGAGGCTACACCACAGGCTTTTTAGAGCGCCGCCCCGCGCAAGAGTACCAAAACTACGAAACAGGCAGCTCGCAAACCCAGCGCAGCCAGTTTGTAGGCGAAGTCAGCAAAGAGCTAGCCACCAGCACCCAGCCCAACCCCAATCAGCCGCAAGATGGCTGGCTGCAAGTCGAAGTAAAAAACCGCTTTGCCGTGGGCGACAGGTTAGAAATCATCCACCCCAGCGGCAACCACATCATCACCCTGCAAGCCATGCGCAACGCC
>CAZUBE010000047.1:0-2510 GCA_964618495.1 uncultured Allobrachymonas sp.
TTTATACACATATTCACTATTTTCCTTTTGTCATCACCGCGACGGTTTCAACATGCGCAGTGTGGGGGAACATATTGATAACGCCTGCTGCGCTGATGCGGTAGCCCGCCTGATGCACGAGTAGCCCAGCATCACGCGCCAAAGTGGCGGGGTTGCAACTGACATAGACGATGCGCTGGGGTGGCTGCCAGTCGGCAGGGATAGAGAAATCGGGCGTAGCTACGGCGTTGTCATCTGCACTGGTGGCAGTATCGGGTTTTGTGCTGGGGTCGGTAGCCGTTGCCGCAAGGCGTTGCTGGTGGATGTCTGCCAGAGCTTTGACCAGAGCAAATGCGCCTTCGCGGGGCGGGTCTACCAGCCACTTGTCGGCAGTACCGTCGGCAGCGAGCATGGGCGCGGTCATCTCGAACAGGTTGCGGGCTACGAATTGGGTGGGTGCAAGTGTCTGGCCGTGTGTGGTGGTGCGGTTGGCGTGGTAGTTGGCTTGGGCACGTTCTACCAGTGTTTGGCTGCCTTCAATGCCTAGTACGCTGCCCGCTTGCGTGGCCAATGGCAGGGTGAAGTTGCCTAGTCCGCAAAACCAGTCGATAACGCGCTCGTTTTTTTGCACATCAAGCAGTTGCAGCGCTTGGTTGATAAGGGCGCGGTTGATGTGCGGATTTACTTGGGTGAAGTCTGCGGGTTTGAATGGCATGGTGATGCCAAAGGTGGGCAGCGAGTAAGCCAGTTGCGCAGAAGCAGGGGTGATGCAGTGGGCAGTATCTGGCCCTTTGGGTTGTAGCCACCATTGCACGCTGGGGTGTTGTGCGGCAAAGGCGTGAAGCTTGGCGATGTCGCTATCAGATAGAGGCTCAAGGTGGCGCAGCACGAGGGCGGTTACGCCGTCGCCACAGGCCAGTTCGATTTGGGGGCAAGTTTCACGCGCTTGCAGGCTGCCAATAAGCGCGCGCAAGGGCAGGAGCATGGCGCTGACGTGGGCTGGCAAGATGGCGCAGCTTTGCATGTCGGCGATGTAGCGGCTTTTGCGCTCATGAAAGCCGATGAGTACCGCGCCTTTTTTAGCCACATAACGCACCGATAGCCGCGCCCGCCAACGGTAGCCCCAAGCGGGGCCGTGGATGGGGCGCAAGATGTTGGCTGCACGGCATTTGCCCAGATGCCACAGGTCGTCTTCAAGCACGCGCTGCTTGGTGGCCACTTGTGCGGCAGCATCAAGGTGCTGCATTTTGCAGCCGCCACAGGCTCCTGCGTGCAGGCCAAAGTGGGGGCAGCCTGGGCGCACGCGCTGCGACGATTCGTGGTGCAGGGCGGTGATGGTGGCTGCTTCCCAGTTGTTTTTCTTGCGGTGTGATTGGGCGCTGACCCATTCGCCAGGTAAAGCGCCTTCGATGAATACGACTTTGCCGTCTGCTTTGTGGGCTACGCCTTTGGCTTCAAGGTCGAGAGACTGCACCAAGAGCCAGTCATCTTGGGCGTGCGCGGGGCGGGGGGCAAAATGCAGTTGGGCATCAGGCAGAGAGCTGGCAGGCTCGGCGTTGGGGTGCGCGGTGGAGTTGTTCACGGGAGCTGGGGTTAAAGAGGTAACTGGGCGGCAGGCGGTTTGCTCTGCTGTCTGGCAAAGAGTGCGCTGCGGTGTGCCGTTGCAGCGTTGCTTGGCTGTTTTTTTGCTGGCTACTGGGGTTGCGCCTGTGCCCGCACTTCAGGGCAGGCGCAACTTGCCAGGCCATTAGCGCGGCGGCAGGTAGCTTAAGGGATTAACAGTTTTGCCGTTGCGGCGCACTTCAAAGTGGAGTTTTACGCGGTCGGCATCGGTTTTGCCCATATGGGCAATGGTTTGCCCTTTGCTGACAGATTGGCCTTCTTTTACCAGCAGTTTGCTGTTGTGGGCATAGACGGTGAGCAAGGTGCTGTTGTGTTTGAGAATAATCAGGTTGCCGTAGCCACGCAAGCCAGAGCCTGCGTACATGACCTTGCCATCGGCGCTGGCCATAATGGGGTCGCCTTCTTTGCCACCAATGCCAATGCCTTTGTTTTTCGCATCATCAAAAGGGGTAACGATGGTGGTGTTTTTAGTTGGCCAGATTAGGTCGGTATTGGTGGATGCGCGTAAATCTTCGGCTGCCGTGCCAGAGCTGCTGCTTTCTGCAGCGGGGCGTGGTTTCGTGGTTGCGGGCGTGCTGGTGGTTGGGGCTGCGGCAACTGTGGCGCTTGTGGCGGCGCTGGCCGTTTGGCCTGCGGGGGCTACTACGCGCAGTACCTGGCCAATTTCAATCACGTCGGGGTTGGGCACCCAAGTATTGTTCCACTGCACCAAATCGCGCCAGTCAAGGTTGTAGGCACGCGAAATGCTGCGTATGGTGTCGCCTTGCTGCACGGTGTAGTAACCAGGTTTGCCAGCAAATTCAGCCCCAGCAAGGGTGGCAGGGTCAATATAGCGGGCAGTGGGCGCACCGCCTAGCGAACGGCTTTCTACGGGAGCGCGCACGCTGGAGGTACATGCTGCCAGCGCA
>CAZUBE010000048.1:0-2116 GCA_964618495.1 uncultured Allobrachymonas sp.
GCTGGCCGCCAAAAGCATCAACGCATAAGCCAGCATCATCGGCAATAGCGGGCAGGCCGCTGTGGGCGCTGGCGTGGCGCGCTTTGGCAAGGGCGTTTTCCAAGAAGGTGTGGTGCGGCTCGGGCGCTTCGGGAATGCCGAGCGTGCCTTGGGTGATGAGGGTAACGCCCAGCGTGCCAAACAGCTCTTGAAGCTCGGCCAGTTTGCCCGCGTTGTTGCTTGCTAAAACGATTTTCATGGCGGTGCAGTGCGGCTTAGGCAGCGGCCAGGGCTTGCTGCTGCATGTGTTGGAGCTGGGCAATGCCTTGCTCGGCTAAGGCAAGCATGGCATCAAGCTCTTGGCGGGTGTAGGGCGCATCTTCGGCCGTGCCTTGCACTTCAATAAAGCGCCCGTTGCTGGCCATAACTACGTTCATATCGGTGGAGCAGTTGGAGTCTTCAACATACTCCAAATCCAGCAGCACCTGACCTTGAATTACGCCAACAGATATGGCGGCTACGGCTTCGCGGATGGGGTTGGCGACTAGCTTGCCTGCTGCTATCAGGCCAGCAACGGCATCTTGCGCGGCAACATAAGCGCCTGTAATGGCAGCGGTGCGCGTGCCGCCATCGGCTTGCAGCACGTCGCAATCGAGCGTAATGGTGCGCTCACCGAGTGCTTGCAAATCAAACACTGCACGTAGTGAGCGCCCGATTAGGCGCTGGATTTCTTGCGTGCGCCCAGACTGTTTGCCTTTGGCGGCTTCGCGGTCGCTGCGGGTGTGTGTGGAGCGCGGCAGCATGCCGTATTCTGCCGTTACCCAGCCTGCGCCACTGCCTTTGCGAAAAGAGGGCACTTTTTCTTCTGCCGATGCTGTGCACAGTACGCGCGTGTTGCCAAATTCAATCAGCACCGAGCCTTCGGCGTGCATGGTGAAATTGCGGGTGATGCGCACGGAGCGCAACTGGTTGGGAGCGCGTTGGGCGCTGCGGGTAAAGGTAGTCATGGTAAGAATAGGGTTACAAGGGTAAATGGGTAAAACAAAACGGCTCTGAGTGTAGAGCCGTTTTTTTACAGATTGATTGGATTATTTTTTTATAGGCAGACGGCTGATCGCAGCGTTGATTTCAGCAATAGAACGCTCTATTTCGTCGTCATCCATAAAATCCGAGTCGTCAAGTGCGTGGGCTGGAGGAGCCTGAATAGTAGAAGCAAAAACGCCTTCAAGAATGCTGTCAGTCACGACGTCGGATGCAGCGTTAACAGATGGCATGTCCCACGACACGCCAAGTACGGTGGTGTTGTCGCATGTCTCGCCACCACGGCGCAGAGCTTCTTCTACCAATACAGGCAACATCTGATCCAGAGATTTAGCAGGATCAGACGTGTAGCGAACAATTTCATCGTCGCTCATATGCGACCACAAGCCATCGGAGCAGAGTATCAGCCGATCTTTCTGTTTCAGAGGCATGGGCAGCGATACATCAAATATCGGGCGTGTAGGAGAGCCAAGACAGGTAAACAGCACATTGCGGTTGACAGTATCTGAGTCGGTGACAAAACGCTCACCTTGCTCGAGGTAGCTGTGGTCGCGTGTGCGCAGCAACAGGTTGCCATCGCGTACGGCATACAGGCGTGAATCTCCACAATGCACCCAGACAGCATGGCCATTTTGTAGCAGCAGGGCTACCAGTGTGGTGCGTGGTGTGTCAGACAGGCCTTTTTCACCGGCATAGCGCAGAATCTGGTGGTGCGCGGCCAGCAAACCATCAGAAAGAAAATCTGAAGGTTTCTTGATGGTAGGTTTGGCTTGACGTTGAAACAGGGAGGCCATGGTTTGCAGGGCAAGCTGGGCGGCAACTTCACCTTCGGTATGGCCGCCCATGCCGTCGGCCAGCACAAATAGAGCTGCATCGCGGGTGTAGCAATAGCCCATGCGGTCTTCGTTGTTTTTGCGGCCACCTTTGCGGCTCAACTGGAATACATTGAATTTCATGGTGGGTTACGATGCATTGTCTGCACGGAAAATACGGCTAATCATGCTGGGTTTTTCTGCAGGAGATGGCTCTTTGACCATAGAACCTTTGAGTTTGTCTGAAAATGTCGCTTCAGAAAAGCGCCGAACTGCATCGGAAT
>CAZUBE010000049.1:0-2018 GCA_964618495.1 uncultured Allobrachymonas sp.
TGCGCTTGGCGAGAAGTGCGGCTATGACGTGCTGGGCGCAAACCGCGAGTTGGCTGGTGCCGAGGTGGAGCTGGTTGATGTAGACAGGCGCGAGAAGCGGCTCAAAGCGGCGCTGGCTGCGGTGGATAGCGAGTACGATTTTGTGCTGATTGACTGCCCGCCTGCTTTGTCACTGCTTACGCTCAATGGCTTGTGCGCTGCCCACGGTGTGATTGTGCCGATGCAGTGCGAGTATTTTGCGCTGGAGGGTTTGACTGATTTGGTCAATACCATCAAGCAAGTGCATGCCAACCTGAATCCGCAACTCAAGGTGATTGGTTTGCTGCGGGTGATGTTTGACCCGCGCATTACCTTGCAGCAGCAGGTAAGCGAGCAGCTAAAAGAGCATTTTGGCGATAAGGTTTTCAATACCGTTATTCCGCGCAATGTGCGGCTGGCCGAAGCGCCCAGTTATGCGCTGCCTGGCGTGGTGTTTGACCCTTCAGCGCGTGGAAGCGTGGCTTTTGTTGCGTTTGCGCAAGAGATGGTGGAACGCGCGAAGAAGTTTTAATACTGCCTTAAAAGGCGCGCGCAGGGCTTGCAGCAGCCCGCCCCTTTTTGTGCTGCATTTGCCGCATGCGCTTTGCGGGTGCGCTTGTCTGGCATGGCTCGCTTTATCTTTCCTGCTTCATCTTTCCCCTTGCATCTTGCCCGCTGAAACCTGGTCAGCTCGGGCTTGCCGCTGTGCTTTGCCAACTGCCGTAACTGCTGTGCCTGCCTTCGCTTTGCGGCTTTGTTGCGCTGCTTTGTTGCACGGTTTCGTTGCGCTGCCGTAGTGCGCCACTTTGGAAAAAAACGTTTTATTTCTTAATAATCGTTAATTGATTGTGATACACTCACAAGAGCAATTGGTGCTTGCGTCTTACTGGTTTGCTGGCTTGCCAATGCCACAACATTTACGTCGATTACATCGATTCAAGGAACTGAAATGAGCGAAATTGCAGCGCAGAAGGTCAACAGCTATTGGAACTCGCCACTTTGCATGGCTGAATATGACAAGAACCATGCCGAGTGCATTGGCGCAGAGCGCGATGATGCGGTCTGGCGCGAAGAATTTAAACGCTACCTGCCGCCCGCGCCTGCTGCTGTGGCAGATATTGGTTGCGGCACGGGCTTTGCCAGTTTGTTATTAGCTGAGTTGGGCTATACCGTTACAGGGCTGGACCAGGCTGAAACCATGCTTGCCAGCGCACGCGAAAAAGCCGCGCAGCGCAAGGCTGATATACGCTTTGTGCAGGGCGATGCCATGCACCCGCTGCTGCCTGCTGGCAGTTTTGATGTGGTGCTTTCGCGCTGGGTGTATTGGACGCTGCCCGACCCTGAAGCCGCTGCCCGCAACGCTTTGAATTTACTGCGCCCAGGCGGCATGCTCGCCGTGTTTGACGGGCAATGGTTCAAAGGCAAAAGCCACACAAAAGACGACGCAGCCAAACACACCCCTGCTAACGAGCGCGACAAATTGTGGGCAGACGCATACACCGATGAGCTGCAATTGCAATTGCCGCTGATGCGCGAAAACCCGCCCGAAAAAGTGGCAGCCATGCTGGAGCGTGCTGGCTATGTCAATGTGACGTTTGAGCTTATGGGCCACGCCAACGCCATTTACCACCAATACAAAGGCGCAGAGCGCCACGCCCAAGACTGCCTGTACGTGGTGCGCGGCTATGCGCCCGAGCGCAGTGCCTGCAACAAATAAGGAGAGCACATGACGGCAACCACCACCAACTGGAACGCCTTGCTCGCATCGTGGGACAAGCAGCAAACCGCCTACATCGAGTTTCGCGAAGAGCGTTTTTCTTTGATGATTCAAGCGCTGGCAGACCATCTCGGCGAGCGCTTTACCTTTGTAGACTTGGGCTGCGGCCCGGGCTCGCTTACGCAGCGCATACTGGACGCCTTCCCGCAAGCCACAGCCATTGCCGTAGATACCGACCCCGTGCTGCTCACCATGGCGCGGCATTTTTTGGCGCGTTTTGGCG
>CAZUBE010000050.1:0-1961 GCA_964618495.1 uncultured Allobrachymonas sp.
TTGTAGAAATCACGTCTGCGGGTATGCGCGAAAGCCATGTGCACGACGTGCATATCACCAAAGAAGCGCCTAACTACCGCGCCAATTAAAGTTGTTTTATTTGTGCAGGTAAACCAAGGCGGCACCATTGCCGCCTTTGGTTTTATTTGTCTGAAAAGGAAGTTCCATGACTGTAAAAAAACCATCCATCACCATGTCCAGCCTCGACTGGGAGCGGCTCGATCGCCTGGTTAATCTCGAAACATACAGCCGCTTGCCTGGGGTAGAAGCACTTGAAGAAGAAATGAACCGCGCCAACGTGGTTGAGCCTACCGAAGTGCCGCCTGAAGTTGTCACCATGAATTCCACCGTTGAATTTATCGACGACAAAACAGGGCAAACTTTTCAGATGACGCTTGTTTACCCCGATGCGGTAACAGGCCACGAAACCGTTTCTATCTTTGCCCCTGTTGGCAGCGCCTTGCTGGGGCTGTCGGTAGGGCAATCTATCGTTTGGCAGATTCCAGGCGGCAGAGAGCTGAATTTGCGCGTACTCAAAGTACTGCGCCAGCCCGAAGCCATGGGCGAGTTCCATCGCTAAACAGCCACTCTTTTTCATCAACCAGCGCCCGCGCAAGCAGGCCTAACCCAACCCCCCATTGCAAACACCATGCAGCACGACAAAATCCTCATTCTTGATTTTGGTTCACAGGTTACCCAACTCATTGCACGCCGCATCCGCGAAGCACACGTCTACTGCGAAGTACACCCTTGCGACGTAAGCGATGAGTGGATACGCGACTATGCGCAGCAAGGCGGCTTGAAAGGCATCATCCTTTCAGGCAGCCACGCCAGCATCTACGATGCCAGCACCGACAAAGCGCCGCAAGCCGTGTTTGAATTGGGTATACCCGTGCTGGGTATTTGCTACGGCATGCAAGCCATGGCACAGCAGCTTGGCGGCAAGGTAGAAGCAGCGCAATTGGTGGATGGCATGGCGCATTGCGAATTTGGCTACGCCGAAGTGCGCGCCCATGGCCACAGTGCATTGCTTAAAGACATTGCCGACTTCCACACCCCCGAAGGCCACGGCATGCTTAAAGTGTGGATGAGCCATGGCGACAAGGTGGCTGCCATGCCAACAGGCTTTGCCGTTATGGCCAGCACCCCCAGTTGCCCCATTGCAGGCATGGCGGATGAAGCGCGGCGCTTTTATGGCGTGCAGTTTCACCCCGAAGTTACCCACACCGTGCAGGGCAAGGCGCTACTGGCAAGGTTTGTGATTGATATCTGTGGCGCGCGCCCTGATTGGGTCATGCACAGCCACATTGAAGAAGCCGTGCAGGCCATACGCGAGCAAGTGGGGGATGAAGAAGTGATTTTGGGCTTGTCTGGCGGCGTAGATTCATCTGTAGCCGCTGCCCTTATCCACCGCGCCATTGGCGAGCAGCTTACCTGCGTATTTGTAGACCACGGCTTGCTGCGCTTGAACGAAGGCGACATGGTGATGGATATGTTTGCTGGCAAACTGCACGCCAAAGTCATCCGCGTTGATGCTTCAGAGCAGTTTTTAGGTCACCTCAAAGGCGTAAGCGACCCCGAAGCCAAGCGCAAAATCATCGGCCGCGAATTTGTTGAAGTATTCAAAGCCGAAGCCGAAAAACTCAAGGCAGGCAGCGCAGGGCATAAAGGCGCTAAATGGTTGGCGCAAGGCACGATTTACCCCGACATCATCGAATCAGGCGGAGCCAAGCACGCTGCCAAATCGGGCAAAAAAGCCGTAGTCATCAAAAGCCACCACAACGTAGGCGGCTTGCCCGAGCAACTGGGCTTAAAGCTGCTAGAGCCCCTGCGCGACCTGTTCAAAGACGAAGTGCGCGAGCTGGGCGTGGCGCTTGGCCTGCCACCTGAAATGGTCTACCGCCACCCCTTCCCGGGGCCAGGCTTGGGCGTGCGCATACTGGGCGAAATCAAAAAAGAAT
>CAZUBE010000051.1:0-1855 GCA_964618495.1 uncultured Allobrachymonas sp.
CAAGCTCTTGCTGCGGATCGTACAGCGCCATGCCAGCCAAGCCCACCATCACCAGTAACTGCGAAGCCAGCAGCCAACTGCGGCGCTGCCCAAGCAGGCGTGTAAGTAAGGGTATAGGCAGCCTATCTACCAGAGGCGACCAGATCCACTTGAAGCCGTATGCCAGCCCAACCCAGCCCAAAAAGCTGATCGTGGCACGGTTAATACCTGCTTCACGCAAGCGAAAACTCAATGTGCCAACTACCAGCAGCAGTGGCAAGCCAGCCGAAAAGCCCAGAAAAAGCATTCGCAAACTGGCAGGCTCAAGATACACGCGCAAGGTTTGCGCCCAAGTGCGGGTGGGTGTGCTGGATGTTTGTTCCACAGTGGTTTGGATGATAGTTTGAAAAGCGTAGCCGATTATGCTTTAAGCATGCAGAAGGAAGAAGGGGCGCAAAAGGAATATCACGAAATATCACATCCCACACAAAAACGGATTGCTTTGCCGCTCGCGGCCAAAAGTGCTCTCAGGCCCGTGGCCCGGAATAAACACCGTTTCATCTCCCATTGGCCAAAGCCGCTCGGTAATGCTGGCAATCAGTTGCGCGTGGTTGCCTTGCGGAAAATCCGTGCGCCCGATCGAGCCAGCAAACAGCACATCACCCACAAATGCTCGCGCAATAGACTGCGCATAAAACACCACATGTCCGGGCGTGTGCCCCGGGCAATGGCGCACTTGCAGGGTTTCGTGCCCGATCTGCACCATGTCGCCATCCTCAAGCCAGCGGCTGGGTGTAAAGGGCTGCGCTGGTGCAAAGCCGTAGCCAGCGGCCACTTGCGGCAGGGCATCAATCCAGAACTGGTCGGCTGCATGCGGACCCACAATGGCAATCTGCTCCTGTTTGGCCAAGTCGGCAGCAGCGGCGCAGTGATCTACGTGGCCGTGGGTAATCAAAATCTGTTGCAGTGCGATGCCTTGCTGGCGCACAAATTCCATAATACGCGGCAAGTCGCCGCCCGGGTCAATCACAGCACCCTGCATGGTTTGGTCGCACCAGAGAACCGAGGCATTCTGGGCAAAGGCGGTAACGGCAATCGTGTGGTAATGCAGCATGGCTGGCCTTGATAATAGTTAAGGTGAAAGAGGGCGGGGTTTATTTTGCGGCATCCACCGCACCATCCCAATTATCGGGCGGCGGCTCGCTGCAAAACGCTAGCAGGCGTTGCTGGTAGATAGCGTAAAGTTTTTTGTCTGGCTGCATGACTTGCAGTGATCCAAGCAGGCGCAAGCCCTCGCTCCAGTTGCGGGCGCGGTATGCGGTGCAAAATTTCTGCCACAACAACAGTTCATGCTCCTGCGCTACAGATAGTGGCTGCTCGCGGGTGGCGCATGGGGCGTTGAGTGGTGTATACACATCTACCGCCTTTTGTTTGCCGGCAACACGAATCGTATCCACCCATTGCCAGTGGAATTGATCAGCCAGCGCAACAGTGCGCTCGCCCACAGCAGCCAGCACGCCATAGCTCTTGGCCAATGGCTCCAGCCGCGCCGACAGGTTTACCGCATCGCCCAGCACCGTGTAGCTGCGGCGCATTGCCGAGCCCATATCGCCCACACTCACCACGCCGGTATTGATGCCAATGCTTAGCTGAATCGCCGGCAGCCCCAGTGCGGCTTGCTCAAGGTTGAAATCATCCAGCATCAGGGTAATTTCGCCAGCAGTTTTTACAGCCAAAGGCGCGTGATCAGGCACGGCAGCAGGTGCACCCCAAAACACCATCAGACAGTCGCCAATGTATTTGTCTATCGTGCCATGGTTGGCCGCCACAATGGCCGTCATGCGGTTAAACAGGCGGTTAAGCAAATCCTGCGCCT
>CAZUBE010000052.1:0-1769 GCA_964618495.1 uncultured Allobrachymonas sp.
TTAGACGGGCTTCTTCAGCTTCTTTTTTCTTTTGTTCTGCCGCTGCTTTTTGCTCGCTGGCAGAAGGTTTTGGAGTTGCTGCAGATGCGGGCACGGCTGGCTGACTGGCTGCTGGAGCAGATTCTTTACTGTCAATTGGCATGATGATGACAGGAGCAGGATTGTGGCCAGGACGCTTGATGATGTTTTTGGCTGGCACGCTGGCTGGCGGTGGACGATCGCTGTAAACCTTGCGGCCACTGTCATCAAGCCACTGCCACTGCGCCATACTGGCTGTGGCGCACAAGAACAATGCTGTGGCGATGCTGGTACGTATGGCTGTTGAAGATTTACAGCGTGATTTCATGCTTTTTCCTTTTGTTGCCGTATGGCCAGAGAAGATACACTTGGTTATGGTAAAGCAAAGCGGAGAATATGACTGTGTGAAACTGTATAAAAAAGTGTCTTACATTACCATTGATGTCCACAGTATATTTTGCCCCAATTCTGAATTGTGTTTCAAAGTATAGCGGCTACAATCCTGTTTTTGGAGAATTACTATGCGCCTGCTTGGCAAAGCACTCACATTTGACGACGTTCTTCTGGTACCAGCCTACTCTGAGGTGTTGCCTAAAGACACTGTATTGAAAACACAATTTAGCCGCAATATTGCTCTGAATCTGCCATTGGTTTCTGCCGCCATGGATACGGTGACAGAAGCACGTCTGGCCATAGCCATGGCGCAAGAAGGCGGCATTGGCATCATCCATAAAAACCTCAGCGCACAAGATCAGGCCGCGCATGTTGCCCGCGTAAAGCGTTACGAATCTGGCGTGGTGCGCGACCCTGTGGTTATCACTCCCGAAACCACGGTCTTGCAAGTCAAGCAGCTTGCTGAAGAGCTTGGTATTTCTGGCTTTCCCGTCATTGACGGTGGCAAGGTTGCAGGCATTGTTACTGGCCGCGATATCCGTTTTGAAACACGGCTCGATGTTCCCGTGCGCGACATCATGACGCAGCGCGAAAAACTGGTTACCGTGCCCGAAGGCACGTCGCTGCAAGAAGCCAAAGCACTGCTGAACCAACACAAGATTGAACGCTTGCTGGTGGTAAACGACGCTTTTGAGCTCAAAGGCTTAATCACCGTTAAAGACATTACCAAGCAAACCAGTTTCCCCAATGCCGCACGCGACGATGCTGGGCGCTTGCGCGTGGGCGCAGCCGTTGGCGTTGGTGCTGGCACCGAAGAGCGCGTAGAGCTGCTTGTGAAGGCAGGCGTTGATGCGCTGGTGGTGGATACGGCCCACGGCCACAGCAAAGGCGTGATTGATCGCGTGCGCTGGGTGAAACAAAACTACCCGCAAGTGCAAGTTATCGGCGGCAATATTGCCACTGCTGCGGCTGCGCTTGCGCTGGTTGAGGCAGGTGCAGACGGTGTGAAAGTGGGCATTGGGCCAGGCTCTATTTGCACAACCCGCATTGTGGCGGGCGTGGGCGTGCCACAAGTTATGGCGATTCATGCAGTTGCCACTGCGCTCAAGGGCACAGGTGTGCCTTTGATTGCCGATGGCGGCATTCGCTTTAGTGGCGATATTGCCAAAGCCATAGCGGCTGGTGCCAATACGGTTATGATGGGCAGCATATTTGCAGGCACTGAAGAAGCGCCTGGCGATGTCATTCTGTACCAAGGGCGCAGCTACAAAAGCTACCGTGGCATGGGCAGCATTGGCGCTATGCAGCAGGGCAGTGCCGACCGCTATTTTCAGGAATCGAGCAGCGGCAATCCCAAT
>CAZUBE010000053.1:0-1610 GCA_964618495.1 uncultured Allobrachymonas sp.
GATTGGCCATTAAAAAGCGCAGGGTGTTGCGAATGCGGCGGTAGGCATCTACCACACGCGCCAAAATTTTGTCGTCAATGCTCAGGTCGCCCGTGTAGTCGGTGGCGGCGCACCACAGGCGGATAATTTCTGCGCCCATTTTGCTACTGACGCTTTGCGGGGCAACGATATTGCCTACGCTTTTACTCATTTTGCGCCCTTGGCCATCAACGGTAAAGCCGTGGGTGAGCAAGCCATAGTAGGGCGCGCGGTCAAACAGGGCGCAGCCTAGCAGCAGCGAGCTGTGAAACCAGCCTCGGTGCTGGTCGTGGCCTTCCAGATACAGGTCGGCTTCGCAGCCCTTCGCGCCAGTGTGAAGGTCGGCATTGACGTGGCAGCTTTCGGGGTGGCTGCCGTGCAGCACATGCCAGAAGGTGCTGCCAGAGTCAAACCAGACTTCCAGAATATCGGTGCTTTTGGTGTAGTACGGCGCGTCTTGCTCGCCCAGCATGTCTTGCACGCTTACGCGGCTCCAGGCTTCAATGCCGCCCTGCTCCACAATGTCGGCGGCTTTGTCCAAAATTTCCATGGTGCGCGGGTGCAGCTCGCCCGTGTCTTTGTGCAAGAAAAACGGCACAGGCACGCCCCAGCTGCGCTGGCGGCTGATGCACCAGTCGGGTCGGTTGGCAATCATGTCGCGCAGACGGGTTTTTCCGCTTTCGGGGTAAAAGCGCGTGGCTTCAATGGCTTGCAGTGCGGTTTGGCGCAGGGTTTGCGGGGCTTTGTCTTTGGTAAATACGCCTTCGCCCTCGTCCATGCGGATAAACCACTGGGCGGCAGCACGGTAGATAACGGGCGTTTTGTGCCGCCAGCAGTGCGGGTAGCTGTGCGTGATGGGCTGGGTCGCCAGCAGGCGGTTGTTTTGCGCCAGTGTTTCGATGATTTGCGGGCAGGCTTTCCAGATGTTCAAGCCACCAAACAGGGGCAGTGAATCTTCATAGCGCCCGTTGCCCTGCACGGGGTTGATGATGTCTTCATAGCGCATGCCGTGCGCCACGCAAGAGTTAAAGTCGTCCACACCGTAAGCTGGTGATGAATGCACCATGCCTGTGCCGTCTTCGGCGCTCACATAGTCTGCCAGATACACGGGTGCAAAGCGTCTGTAGCCCGCATCCACACTGTAGAGCGGGTGGCGGAAGTTAAGGCCGCCCAATTTTTCGCCCTTGGCGGTGGCAATAACGCTGCCTTGCAACTGGTAGCGTTCCAGACATTTTTCTACCAGCGACTCGGCCAGCACCAAATAGCCGCGCGGGGTATCGACCAGCGCGTAATCCAGCTCGGGGTGGGCGTTTAAGGCCTGGTTGGCGGGTAGCGTCCAGGCAGTCGTCGTCCAGATAACCGCAAACGCTGACTTGCCAGCGTCGAGCAAGGTGGGCAGACCAAAGGCGGTGGCGAGCGCCTTGGCATCGTCGGTCTCGAATGCCACGTCCAGCGCGTCGCTTTTTTTGTCAGCGTATTCGATTTCAAACTCGGCAAGGCTCGAGCCACAGTCAAAGCACCAGTACACGGGCTTTAGGCCACGGTACACAAAGCCGCGCTCAATGACGCGCTTGAAGGCGCGGATTTCGTCG